>JAFXQV010000010.1 GCA_017526785.1 Oscillibacter sp.
GACGAGGCCCACGCGTTCAAAAATTTGTTCCTTGCGACAAAAATGTCAAATGTCGCCGGAATCGCGCAGTCAGAGGCGCAGAAATCCTCCGATATGTTCGGAAAATGCCGCTACATGGATGAGATTACCGGAGGGCGCGGCCTTACCTTCGCCACGGCGACCCCGGTCATGAACTCCGTGGTGGAACTCTACACCATGCAGAACTATCTACAGCCGGAAGCGCTGACGGCGCGGGGGATTTACAACTTTGACGCGTGGGCGAACCAGTTCGCGGAAGTCCGGACGGAACTGCAAATCAGCCCGTCCGGGCAAGGCGGACGCCTGAAAGATACGCTGTCGCGCTACAACAACCTCAACGCGCTACAGCAGATGTTCACGCAATTCATGGACGTTGTGACGGACATTCCCGGCCTGAAAATCCCCAAAATGAAGGGCGGGAAACGGATTGTCGAGGAGTGCGAGCCGGGAGAGTATCAGTTAAACTACATGAAGGATTTAGCCGACCGCGCCGAAAAGCTGAAAAGCGGACACGTCGACCCGAAAGTGGACAACATCCTGAAAATCGGCAACGACGGGCGGAAAATCTCGTACTCTCAGCGCGTCATGGACAAGTCCCTACCCTACGAACCGGACGGAAAAATCATGAAGTGCGCCGGGAACGTCGCGGAAATCTGGAAGCAGACCGCCGACCGGAAGGGGACGCAGATTATTTTCTGTGACTACTCCACGCCGAAAGCGACCGGGGCGAAGGGCGCGGAAAGCGAACTTTCCAAAGCCGAAGCCGCGCTGGACGCCCAAGAGGAAGCGGAAGCCGCCACCATTTATCAGGACATGAAAAACATTCTCGTGGGCATAGGCGTTCCGGCGAATGAAATCGCGTTCATCCACGACGCCAAGAACGTGGAACAGCGGAATCAACTGTTCGACGCCATGAACGCGGGAAAAGTCCGCGTTCTGATTGGCAGTACGGGGAAAATGGGCGTCGGCATGAACGCACAAAAGCGCGTCGTGGCGCTACACCACCTCGACGCGCCACAGCGTCCCGGTGACGTGGAACAGCGCGAAGGCCGCGCCCTCCGGCAGGGCAACATCAATGGCGAAGTGGGCATATACGTCTATGTCACCAGCAACACCTTTGACGCCCGTTCATGGGACATTCTGCAACGGAAGTGGACGTTTATCGTACAGCTACAGTCCGGGGACTTCACGGGCAACAGCTTTGAGGGGGACGCGGACGTGCTTTCCGCCGCCGAAATCAAGGCTATCGCGTCGGGAAATCCGCTGATACAGGAACAATTTGAACTGACCGCCGACATCCAGCGTCTGGAGGGACTGGAACGCGCCCACAAGCGAGAACTCTACGCCGCGCAGGACAGATTACGCGTGGTCAGAGCCGCTATCGCGGCGGACACGGAGGCCGCCGCGAAACTCAAAGCCGATATCGCGGCGCGCCGCGACACGTCCGGCAAAAACTTCTCGGTCACGCTGGACGGCGAGACGTTCGCCGAACGCAAGGCGGCCGGGGAATCGCTCATTGCCCACGCGAAACGGTTCTTGAAGCCGGGGCAGTCGCCGGAAGCAACAAAGAAAATCGGCACGTTCGCGGGGTTTGACCTCTTGACGGCCAGCGGCGGGGACTTGGTGCTACGCGGGCAGGGACAGTACCGGAGCGGCGTAAACTTTGAAAGCGCCGTCGGCACCGTGCAAAGTCTGGAAGCGGCGGCGCGGAAGCTGGACGGCACGCTTTCCGCCGTGGAAAGCCGTCTGGCGGCGAACCGGGACGCAATCCCGGAACTGGAACGGGCGTCGGCCGCGCCGTTCGCGCAGGCGTCGGAACTCCAACAGAAGCGGAAACGCGCCGGGGAAATTCTCGTGGAACTCAGCGACGAGCGCAAGCCATCCGGGGAGGCCGCGTCCGCAAGCGAACCCGTGTCGGCGTTCCGGGATACGTGGGAAGTCGTGGACGACGACAGCGGCGTGTTGAAATTCCGGGAGGCGTCGTCCGCGAAAACGGGCAGTCACCCCGACCGCTGGACAGCCGAGCGCGTCGGGGACAGGGACGTAACGCCGTTGACCGGAAGTGAGGTTATCGCAAAGTACCGGAAGATATGGGACAAGAATGTTACCACAGGCCACATACGCGGGGCGCGCGGGCAGTACCAGCACAAGGGAACCGGAATCGGAAGCGGAGGTATCCGGCTGAAAATTGCTAACGATGTTCCCGTGTTCACGCACGAGTTAGGCCACGCCCTTGACGAACAGTATCATTTGTCGGAGACACTCCAAAATCCGGGAAAGGGCATGGATGAAAAAGTACGCCTGACGAAAGACGGACAAACGACAGTCCGGCAACGTCTGCAAGCGCGGCGGGAACTCATCAGCAACCTTGACCCGAAATTCGCCGCGCAGTACAAGGATAAGGAACTGCTGGGCGAAGGTATCGCGGAATTTTTCCGGCGCTTCTGTCAGAACCGCGTGCAGGCCTCCGTGGACTACCCGGAGACTTACCGCTTTATCATGACCACGCTTTCCGGCACTGACCAAGCGCAGTTACTGGCTATGGCGGACGACATCAACGCCCTTTACTCGCTGGACACCGAAAACGCGCAGTCGTCAATTAAGCACATGGACGCTAAAGCCCCCGATTACCGCACAAAGCTGGAACGCCTCGACACTCTGAAAGACCGCTTTATACAGACAACCGTGGATTCTCTGCACAGCGTCAAGAAGCTGTCACAGATGATGGGCAGTGACGTTTACAAGAAGTTCTACAACGCGGCCTACGCCGACAGCCGCGCCTACTTCAATCTGACGGAATATCTGTGCGACCTCGACGGGCAGTATATCGCGCCAAGCCTCCGGACGGTTCTGCACGGCGTCAGCGTCAACGACCCGCAGGAGTTCGACGCGTTCGGGGAATATCTGGTTGTCCGGAACGCGCCGTCTTGGATTGCCGACGACAAGCGCGTACTCGCCAACGACCGGAAAAACAATCTGCTCTACTGCGAACTCCGTCAAAAGGAACTGGAAAAGCAGTATCCGGCGTTCAAGGCGACTTCGGAAGCGCTGTACGACTTCTGGGACAAGTTCATGAGGACATACGTTGTCGGTACGGGGCTGATTTCAGAGCAACAGTACGACGCCATGCGGGCAAAACATCCGTTCTATGTGCCGTTCAGGCGCGTCATGGACGATAAACAGGGCTTTGGAACGCGCCGCACGTTTGCCAATCAGCCCAACCCCGTGAAACGCGCCAAGGGAAGCGGACGCGACATCATCCACCCCGTGGAGAGCATCATAAACGCCGTGGCCAAGCTGACCTATCAGGGAATCCACCAACAGACAATGTTAGACCTTATCGACACGGCGGACGCGTTCGGACTGGACGCCGCTTTCATGGAACGGGTTCCGACGCCGCTTGCCAGACAGTCCGCCAATATCTCCGGCGTCAAGGCCGAAATCGCCGAGCGCGTCACAAACAGCGACTTGCCGGAATCCGACGTGGAACTGCTTCTCAAGATTCTGGACGAGCAGGGCGACATGATGGCGTGGTACAGTCAGAGCGCGTATTTGCCGCCGGACTGTATCGGCGTCCGCCGCAACGGCGAGCGGGAGGTCTACAAAATCAATGACCCGCTCCTCTTTGACGCGCTGGCCAACATGGGCAGACCGTATCTGAACAACGAAATCCTGAGGGGATACGCCGCCACCGCCGAATTTCCAAACGGCATTTCCGATATCATCACGGCGAATGCTTCCAGCCTCTTCGGCACCGTCACCATTATCGAACCTATGGCGCAGATTTGGGCGAACGCCGATTTCCAGGGCATGCCCATTGAATCCGCCCGTGACCGGAAACTCTCTCCGCGCCAGCGCTACACCGGCTCCACGTCCCAACTCGCTAAAATGCTTGGGCAAGCAAATATTCTGTCCCCAAAACAGATTGACTTCCTCGGCAATAACACGCTGGGCGCGGCGTGGCAGTACCAGAAGGCGCTTTTCCCCGTGGACGCCTCCAAGCGCGACTGGACGCTGGGCGTACAAGGCAAGTACGTCAAGGACAGCCTCTACTCCCAAGACAGCGTGAACCGCTTATATGACCTCGCGGAGAAGTCGTCGCGGGATTCTATGGACGACCTGACCGACATCGACAACAAGGTTACGGCCTACTTTGACGGCGTAATGACGGATTTTTACTCCCGCTACAACAGCATTGCCAAGGCCGAGGACGACGCTGGACAGAGTGACCGTGACGCACGGGAACTCGTGTTGACGCTGATAGAAGACTATCTCTCCGCACGGGAAGACGCCACACTGACCGCCGAACAGGAGGCCGTTTACAAGGTCTGTCGCGCGGCGGGGGATACGTCCGGCATGCTTCCGTCTGCCCGACAGAATACTGTCAAGGACGGAGAGGGAACTGTCCGCAATCTGACCGCCGCGCAGTATTACGACTATCAGGGCAACTTCAACAGCCTGTACTGGAATCTGGTCAAAGAGGCGCTTCCCAAAGCCTCTACCGACACCGAACGGGAAAACGTCCTGAAATACGCCGTGGACGCGGCGGGCGAAATGGCGAAAAACAATGTCCTCATCAAGCTGGGCGCGGCAACGACCAAGGAATACGGCAAGTACGAACAGTTACAGCTCTACAGCGTCCCGGTTTCCACGTACCTTGTCGCCAAGGCCAAGACCAAGGACATCGAAAGCCTGAAGGACAAACGTACCCAAAAAACGCTGGTCTGCAGTCAGGACGCGCTGATAGCGGAAGCCGTGCTGGAAATGAACCTTGACCTCCCGGAGACCAACGTCCGGAAGCTGATGGAGACACTGGGCGTTGGAAAGACCGTCCTCGACTGGAGCCGCTCGAAACTGGAACGGGAATTAAAGCGTTTCCGCAAGGAAGCGGGCGTCGGGTGAGAGGCGGTTACTAACGCGTTACTATCAAACAGGGACAGGTCAACATACAGTGAAACCCCGCAAACCGTGACGGTTTGCGGGGTTCGGCTTGGTGGAGACTACTGGACTCGAACCAGTGACCTCCTGCGTGTGAAGCAGGCGCTCTAACCAGCTGAGCTAAGCCTCCATAGGAAACGCTACCGCAAAAACAGTAGCGTTTCATACTGCGTATTGGTGACCCGTACGGGATTCGAACCCATGTTACAGCCGTGAAAGGGCCGTGTCTTAACCACTTGACCAACGGGCCACAAATTGTAAGGGGACATCCGCGAGGCGGATATGGTAGCGGCACCTGGATTTGAACCGGGGACCTTACGGGTATGAACCGTGCGCTCTAGCCAACTGAGCTATGCCGCCGTATGGAAACGAACAAACTCATTTCAGTAGGACGGATTATAGCAGACGCGGCAGGCTTTGTCAAGAGGTTTTCGGCGTTTGAAAGTATTTTTTTACAAAAAGCCGTCGGGACGGTTAGGGGGAACATTCCCCGTTGTCACCTAATGGCGGCCGGGGCGGGAATCAGAATTTCTGATTCCCGCGCAAGTTTTCATTTGAGGTGTTCGATATAGCGCTTTTCCTCGAAGTAGGCGGCGGTCTCCTTGGCGACGACGCCGGAGAGTGCCAGTAAGGCCACAATATTGGGCAGAGCCATCAGTCCGTTGAAGATATCGGCAATTGTCCAGACGGCCTTCACGGTCAGGTAGGGTCCCACGAACACGGCCGCGATATACAGCCAGCGGTACACTTTCACCGGACCCATGTTGCCTTTCGTGAGGTACTCCAAACAGCGTTCGGAGTAGTAGTCCCAGCCGAGAATGGTGGTGTAGGCGAAGAACACGAGGCACATCATCAGCAGGAACGAGCAAACTTGATTCGGGAACGGCAAGGCCTTTTGGAAAGCGTACATCGTGACCTGCGCGCCCTCCAAACCGAGTTCCGGACGCCACGCGCCGGTAATGACAATGGAAAGCCCGGTCATGGTGCAGATAACAATCGTGTCGATAAAGGTTCCGGTCATGGTGACGAGGCCTTGCCGTACGGCGTCCTTGGTCTGCGCGGCGGCGGCGGCGATAGGCGCGGAACCAAGTCCGGCCTCGTTGGAGAAGATACCACGCGCCACGCCTTTTTGCACGGCCATCCGGATTGTGATACCCAGCGCGCCGCCGAAAACCGCCGACGGGGCGAACGCGCCCGCGATAACCTGATAAAGCGCGTCCGGAATGGCGGACAGGTTGCAGAGCAGAACCAGAACGCCGCAAATTACGTAAATAATGGCCATGAACGGCACGACAATCTGGGACACGCTGGCGATACGCTGAATGCCGCCGATGATGACCAGTGCCGCGCACACAGTGACGAGCAGCCCCACAATCACGGTCGTGACGGTAATCACGGCGGTGTTGTCGCCGGAGCCAATGGTCATGACGACGTGGCGGGCGTTGGGGTCGAAGAAGTTCTGCGCGGCGGTGGTGATGCCGTTAATCTGGGTAATGGTGCCGATTCCCATCAGTCCGGCCAGCGTCCCGAAGGCCGCGAAACAGGTCGCGAGCCATTTCCACTTTTGCCCCATGCCCTTTTCGATGTAGTAGAAGGGGCCGCCGAGGGCGTGTCCGCTCTGGTCGATTTCGCGGTACTTGATAGCAAGCAGGCCTTCGGCGTATTTCGTGGCCATGCCGAAGAACGCGGCAACCTCCATCCAGAACAGCGCGCCGGGGCCGCCCGCGCAGATTGCCGACGCCACGCCCACGATATTCCCCGTGCCAATGGTCGCCGAGAGCGCCGTACACAACGCGCCAAAGGACGTGACCTCTCCGTGTCCGCCCTCCTCGTTCTTGACCATCAGGCGGAGCGCCTTTCCCAGATGAAAGACCTGAAGCAGACGCACGCGGTACGTCAGCCACACGCCGCAGGCGATAATCAGGACAATCAGCGGGACGCCCCACACAAAATCGTCCACTTTCAGCAGGAAATCCAACATGATACACCAACTCCTTACGTTTCGAGGCTGATTCCGGCCTGTCCCCTACTTTATCACAATGGCGCGGCAAAGTACAGAGTTTTTCGCGTTCGCCGGATTTTTTTGAAAATCCTGTACAAAAGATATGTATAAAACAGGCCGGAAAAGCGTCAAAAGCACGAAAGCGGAGGCCGACGGCCTCCGCCGGACTCAGAACGGGCGGCGGGACGGCCGCCCCGGTTTCGGCTTCCCGTCCGGGCGCGGAAACGGTTTGTCGACCAATATAATGTCGTCGCCCATGCGCTGGATACAGTCCCACGGAATGTAGTATTCCTCGCCGCGCCCGAAGAGCCCGAAAAACGGCGGCGGGCCGTAGACAATGATTGCCGTGACCTGCCCCTCTGGCACCCGGATTTCCACGTCCCCGACGTACCCGAGCCGCCGCCCGTCGCAGATGTTGATAACCTCCTTACAGCGTAAATCTTTCATTCGGCACTGCATGAAAATCCCTCCCGGGTATCCTATGCCGCCGCCGGGCTGTCCCATGCGTACGGAATCCGACAAAAGCTCCCAGTATAAGAGACCCCGCCCCCGGTCATACTTTCCGGCAGGGGAGCCTGTCCCCGTGAAAGATACAACAGGAGGCAAAACCGGTCATGCTGGGGAAAGTCGAAATCGCGGGGGTGAACACTTCCGCGTTAAAAACCCTGAAAAATAATGAGAATCTGGAACTTTTGCGGCGCGTCCGGGCGGGGGACATGGCCGCCCGGAACCGCCTGATTGAAGGGAATCTGCGTCTGGTTCTCTCTGTGATACAGCGCTTCGCCAGCAGGGGCGAAAACGCCGACGATTTGTTTCAGGTCGGCTGTGTGGGGCTGATTAAGGCCATTGACAATTTCGACACCAGTCAGCCCGTGAAATTCTCGACCTACGGCGTGCCGATGATTGTCGGGGAAATCCGGCGCTACCTGCGGGATAACAGCAGTATCCGCGTCTCCCGGAGCCTGCGCGACACCGCCTACAAAGTCCTGCAAGCCCGTGAGCGCCTCATGGCCGACGGACAGCGTGAGCCAACCGTCGAACAGATTGCCAAAGAGCTGGACATTCCCCGGGAAGAGGTCGTCTTCGCGCTGGACGCCATGTCCGACCCGGTATCGCTCTATGAACCCGTATATTCCGACGCCGGGGACACGCTGTGCGTAATGGACCAAATCCGGGACACCAAGAATACCGAGGAGGACTGGACAAACCGTATCGCACTTAAAGACGCTTTGCGGCACCTCAACGAGCGGGAACGGCGCATTCTGTCCATGCGCTTCTACGAGGGCAAGACGCAAATGGAGGTCTCCGGGGAAGTGGGGATTTCGCAGGCGCAGGTCTCGCGGCTGGAAAAGGGCGCTATCAACACCATACGCAAAAACCTGTAAGCGCCGCGAAATTCCCAAATGTCCGTTCCCCGGTGCCGCCGCGCCGGGCGGGCGGACGTTAGAATTATGTCGAATTTGTAAATTTATCTGGAAACAGTTGCCAGCGGGGGAAATTTCGGATACAATAGAAAAAATACCCGGCGCGGAGCCGGAAAGAGGGGATGGCATGGAAAAAATTCAAGACGCCCTGCAAAAACTCCGTATCGCTATCGGGCGCTTCATGCTGGGGCGCAACGGCATGGACCAGTTGAATTACGCGCTGTTGTGGGGCTACCTGTTCGTGTGCGTCGTCCGGGCGGTCGTGGTGGCGGTGACGCGCAGTCTGATAGTCGGGCGCGTGTTCGACGTTCTGCTGGACGTGGTGATAGTGGCGATTCTGTTTCGCGTGCTGTCGCGGAACCTGCCGCGCCGTCAGGCCGAGAACATGCGCTTTCTGGACTGGTGGCAACGTACGCGGCGCATCACGGACGGCGCGATTAAGCGCCACAAAGACAAGGCACACAAATACTACACATGCAGGCAGTGCGGCACGCTCTGCCGCGTCCCGGCCGGAAAGGGGAATATTATCATCACCTGTCCGAAATGCGGGGCGAAGATTCAGGCGAAAACATAACGTCTCAAAGCGGCGGCCGCTGTTCCGTTACAGCGGCCGCCGCAGTCTCTATGGTCCGGCGCGGTTCATTTGCCTTGTGATGTAGTGTTCGCCGTAAATGGCGTCGTAGAGGATACAGGAGCGCAGATACAGCAAGTGTTCCTCTTCTTCGGAGAGTTGCGCCCGCGCCTGCGTGAAAAACGGTTCCCCCCTGCCGTTGACGAAGTACACTTCCCGGCTGACAAGCTGGACTTTCGCCGACAAGCACGCCAGTTTCCACCAGCGCGTGACGGGCTGCCCGGTCAATTCCAGAATCATGGGGCCGAAGGACAATACCCCCGCATGCTTGCGGGTTCCGGCCTGCCCCTGAAGCAGCGCGGCGTCGTTCGCCCAGATGAGGTAGTCACTGGAATAAATGTCGCCGATTTGTTCCTCCGTCCAGAGGCTGGTGTCGCCGCCGGGGACAAGGCCAAGTTGCGTGTAGACGGTGCGCCCGTTGGGCATGGGCAACGTGGGGCGGTGGTCGCCGAAAAAGGCGACTATCGTCGGCACGGGGTAATCCCGCAAGGCGTCGGTCAATTCTTTTAACGCGGCGTCGGCGCGTACGATTCCTTCCACGCCTACTTTCAGGATTTCCAACTCGGAGCGTTTGAGCTTCGGCGCGGTGACTTTCACCTGACAGACGCCGTTGAACTTGTCGGGGTTGAACGGCTGGTGGTTCTCCATCGTGATTCCGTACAGAAAGGCCTTTTGCCCGGAGTCGTTGATTTCCTCCATCTCGTGCCGCATGGCTTGGAAGAAGTAGGAATCTTTCATGTAATAGCCGCCGTACAGGTTCCCGTTCCACTCAATGCCGAGGGCGCGGATGTCCTCCGAGTAGAGGCTTTTCGAGTAGCCCATGCGCGGATACGTCACGGTTCGGTTATACAGGCTGTTGTCGTAGGCGTGGAGCATTTCGGCCGTGTAGGTGCCTAAGTTCGTATACTGCTCGGCGAGGGAGTCGAAAAGTTCGTAGGTCTCATCGGGCATGAAGCAAATATTCGTCCCGGCGTCAAGGTCGAGTTCGCCAATGCCCGTCTGCATGGACATCTCAATATAGCCCGTGCCGTAGCCCAGATAGTGGGAGTAGAAGCGCCCGCTGATACTCTCCGCCTGTAGGGCGTGGAAGTTCTCCACGGGGTCGCGGTCGTACGTCACGCCCGGCAGGCGGTTCACGTCAAAGAAACTTTCGGACAGAATCACCAGTACATTGGGCATGGGTCTTTCCGCCACTTCCTCCCCCTCCGCGGGTTCCGACGTCGCCGTCAGCGCGTCGACTTCCCGCAGAACGTCCTCCATTTGTTCGAGGCTGTAGCCGTCGGGCGGGCTGATTTTCTGCAGGAGCAGTTCCCGCCACAAACTGACGGTCAAGCCGTAGAGCCTGTGATTCGTGGCGGGGGGCAGGCGCTCGGCCACGTCCACATGGAACAGCGCCCCCACGGGTATGGTCATTCCGGCCGAGAACAGGCAGAACGTCAGCGCCACGGACGCCAGTATGGGGGCAACCCGGTCAAGCCCCCGGGTGCGCGTCCGCTCACTCATGAAGAAGAGCGTCAGCACGCAGAAGGTCAGGAACCAGACCGCGTGCCAGAACACGTCCGGCGGCCTCAGTTCCCCGGCGACGCCCGCCACGTCTCCGGCCTGTCCAATCAGGCCGAAGTCGGACAGCACAAGGGGCGTCCCGTCGATTCGTAACTTGAAGTGGTTCACGAGCGCGGCGGCAAGGCCGAGTATCGACACCAGCAGGCCGGACACCCATAATTTCCCAATCACCGCGCCCAAGAGTGCCACGACCGCGCCGTAGAGTATCCCGGAGAGGAAGAAACTCCCCATCCGTTCGGCCGCCCACCCGCACATGTCCATAAAGCCCCCCACGCGGACGGCCTCGACCGCGCCCGTGACGGCCAGCCCCATGAGCAGGGACAGGAACGCGGCCGCCCGCCACTGGCTCCAAGCCGAGACGCGCGCCCGCCCGCGATAGTGGCGGCGTTGGCGCAGAAACGGCGGCAACGGCGGGATGTGTTGCCGTACCCATACGAAAAGCCCGAAGAGAACCAAAAAGGCACGTTTGAGCGTTCCGAGAATGAAATCAGCTCCGGCGCGTAAGGCACTCCAGCCGAACGCGGAAACCTGTTTCGACAGCGGGACAGGCGGCGGCGGGGCGGGCGGCCGTGCGTTCGGGTCGGGAAGCCACGGCAAATCCTGCGGGGGTTCGGGCGGGGCGTCCTTGCGCCGTGCAAGGCTCCGCTCCCCCTCTTTGAGTTCCTGACGCCAGCGCAACAGGCTGATAGGCGCTGGCACCGCAACGCGCGGCGGCGGCACCGTCGGCGGCGGTTCCGGCTCCGGTTCCACTAACTGCAACGGTATCGACTTTTTGCCCTTCTGGCGCTGTCCCTTGCGCTTGTGGGACGGCTCCTCCAACTGGAAATGGTTCGTCGTCAGCGGGACGGGCGGAAGCGCTTTCCCGGTTCGGGACTTCGGCTTCTCCGGCTGGTAAATCTTGATGTTGCCCGCCGACGCGTCCGGAAACGGAATGTCCGCCTGCTGGCGCTTGACAAGCGGCGTCGAGGCCGTCCACAAGTCCGACAGCGACGGCGGCGGCGCGAGTACCGACGGCGCGGGACGCGCTTCTTTCTCTTTCATGTCCTTGAGCTTGTATCCGGCTTTCGACTGCCGCTCCTGCCGCCCGACTTTCCGCATGGGTTCGGAATCGTTCCCGGACATAGAGCCGCTTTTCCCATGCGGGTCGTAGCGCCGCCCGTAGGGGTCGTGATACTGCCCGTGAGGCGCGGCGGACTTCTTCGCCGAGCGCTTCTTATGAGGCTTGTTCGCTTTAGAAATACGGTGTCCCCCCTTTCTGTCACACGGCCGGGCGCGTTCAGTACGCCAGTTTTTCCGACAGATACGCCCGCAGTTCCGCAAGCGGGACGCGTTCCTGCCCCATCGTGTCGCGGTCGCGCACCGTCACGCAGTCGTCCTCCCCGGTCTGGAAATCGACCGTCACACAGTACGGCGTTCCGATTTCGTCCTCCCGGCGGTAGCGCTTGCCGATAGAGCCCGTGTCGTCAAAGTCGGTCATCCAGTCTCTGGAAAGGCTTTGCTGAATCTCCTTGGCCTTGTCGCTGAGCTTCTTCGAGAGCGGAAGCACCGCCACCTTAAAGGGCGCAATCGCCGGGTGAAACCGCATCACTGTGCGGACATCGTTCTTGTCGGCGTCTACTACTTCTTCGTCGTAGGCCTCCACCAGCAGAGCCAGCGTCATGCGGTCAGCGCCCAGCGACGGCTCTATGACATACGGGATGTAATGCTCGTTCTTCTCTTGGTCGTAGTAGGTCAAGTCCTGCCCGGAGTGCTTCTGATGTTGCGACAAATCGTAGTCCGTGCGGTCGGCGACGCCCCACAGTTCGCCCCAGCCGAACGGGAACAGATACTCAAAGTCGGTCGTCGCCTTGGAGTAGAACGCGAGTTCCTCCGGGGTGTGGTCGCGCAGACGCAGATTTTCCTCCCGGATGTTCAGGCCGATTAGCCAGTCATGGCAGTACGTCCGCCAGTATTGGAACCACTCCAAGTCGGTGTCCGGCTTGCAGAAAAATTCAAGCTCCATCTGCTCAAATTCCCGGATTCGGAAAATGAAGTTGCCCGGCGTGATTTCGTTCCGGAACGATTTCCCCACCTGACAGACCCCGAACGGCAGTTTCCGGCGCGTCGTGCGCTGAATCGCCGGGAAGTTGACGAAAATGCCCTGCGCGGTCTCCGGGCGTAAATAGACTTCGCTCGCGGTGTCCTCCGTGACGCCCTGATGTGTCTTGAACATCAGATTGAAGCGGCGAATATCCGTGAAGTCGCTTTTGCCGCAGCCCGGACACGGTACGGCGTGTTCCCGGATGAACGCCACAAGCTCCTCCTGCGTCATGGCCTCTACCGCAACGTCCATATTGTTTTCCCTGACAAACTCTTCGACGAGTTTGTCTGCGCGGTGGCGCATTTTGCACGCGCGGCAGTCAATCAGCGGGTCGTTGAACGTGGAGACATGCCCCGACGCCACCCATACTTCCGGGTTCATCAGAATGGCGGCGTCAAGGCCGACATTGTACGGGTTCTCCTGCACAAACTTTTTCCACCAAGCGCGTTTGACATTGTTTTTCAGCTCGACGCCCAGCGGACCGTAGTCCCAACTGTTGGCGAGGCCGCCGTAAATCTCACTGCCCGGGAACACAAAACCGCGTCCCTTGCATAGCGCCACAATGCGCTCCATCGTTTTCCGCTGATTGTCCATACGCTCTCAAGCCCCCTCCTGATTAACGAAAAGCGCCCCGGCCTTTCGGCTCAGGGCAGACAGGAACAGTCATCTCGTTTCAGTTCGTCTCCGTGCGGAAACGCTGTCCGGTTTCTTTGACGCCGAAAAGCCGCGTTTCACGGCTTTACACCGTCGCATACTATACCATGACGGCGGGGGCTTGTCAAGGCGGAAAACCGTGTCAATTTGGTTACGAACAAAAGCTAATTGATTGACATGGCCTCCAACTCCTCCATTGTCTTGGCTACCACGCGCCCACTCCGTATCTGTTCTTCCGACTTCCGGAGCATGAGCAGATATTCCAGATTGTTCCGCGCCTTTTCCAGTTGCCTGTACTCGTCCTCGGAGATGATGACCACATTCCGGTTTTCCTTCCGGGGAACGACAACCGCTTCCCCGTCAAATGCCATATCGAAATACTGCCGGATATTGGCTTTCAAGTCCTTTTGTCTGACAACTTTCATAATATCACTTCCAAAACAGATTCCCGTCCGTCCGCCCCCTCTCCTGTTAGCGGGAGAGGGGGCATAGCTACATTATTTCCCAAGTTCCTTGGTACGCCGGAACGACGCCCGCACGGCCTCCATGACCGCGTGGCGGACGGCGTGCTTTTCGAGTTCGGCCACGCCCTCAATCGTACTGCCCGCCGGGGAACATACCGCCGCCCGTAATCCGGCGGGGTTCTCCCCCGTTTTCAGCGCAAGTTGCGCGGTGCCGGATACCGTTTGCAGTACGAATTGTTCCGCCTGCGCCCGGGGCAAGCCGCACTGTACCGCGCCGTCAATCATGGCCTCCACGAACAGGCAAACGAACGCGGGGCCGCAGCCTGTCACGGTGCCGGCCGCGTCCATGCGGGATTCGTCGACCTTGACGACATGCCCGGCGGGGCTGAGAAGCTCCACAAGGGCGGATTCGGTTTCGGGCTTCGCCTCGCTGTTGACACAGTACAGAATGACGGCTTCCCCGACAGCCGCCGCCGTGTTCGGCATAATCCGGACGACCGCGCAGCCGTCGCGCATGCCCGTGAACATCTCCGCGATTGCCTCCGTGGACAGCCCCGCCGCCATGGAAACCAGCGTGAAGGCGTCGCTCCGGGCGTCGAGCGCCTCCTGAATTTCCAGCGCCGCGGACTTCATGCCCTGCGGCTTGACGCCAAGGAAAATCAGGTCACATTTCCGGGCGATTTCCCGCGCACTGCTTGGAATCACGCCGTACTCTTTCCATAGGTGTTCCGTTTTTTCGGGGTGGTGGTCGGCCGCCATGACCTCCCACGCCCCGCTACTCGTCGCGGCGGCGGCGGCCAGAATGCCGCCCATGTTCCCGCAACCGATAAAGCCCGCCAGTTTCATATTCTCGTCCTCCGTTCGTGTGTCAGCGCGTTTGACCGTTCCCGCGTACGACGTACTTGTAGGAAGTCAGCTCCTCCAAGCCCATTGGCCCCCGCGCGTGGAGTTTCTGCGTGGAAATGCCCATTTCACAGCCCAGCCCGAACTCCCCGCCGTCCGTGAAGCGCGTGGACGCGTTGACGTACACGGCCGCCGAGTCGACGCCGCGCGTGAAGCGTTCCGCCGCGTCGGCGTCCTCCGTGACAATGGCCTCACTGTGTCCGGTGGAGTGCGCCGCGATATGCCCTATGGCGTCGCCGACACCGTCCACGACCGCGACGGCAAGGATATAATCTAAAAATTCGGTGTCGAAATCACGTTCCCCGGCGGGCGTGCCGGGAATTATCCCGCTCGCGCGGGAATCGAGGCGCAGTTCCACGGGGACAAGGCCGCGCTGCACCCGTTTGTCCGTCAGACGTTCGCGGAGCTTCGGGAGAAAGTCCGCCGCGATGTCGCGGTGTACCAACAGCACTTCCGCCGCGTTGCAGACGGACGGGCGGCTCGTTTTCGCGTTCTCCACGATGTCCAGCGCCATTTCCTGATTGGCGGCCGCGTCGACGTAAATGTGACAGATTCCGGTTCCGGTCTGAATGCACGGCACCTTTGCGCGTTCCATGCAGGCGCGAATCAGCCCCGCGCCGCCGCGCGGAATCAGCAAATCAATAAGGCCTTCGGCCTCCATAAGCTCCTTTGCGCTCTCGCGGGAGATGTCGTCGACAAAGCCGACTAATTCCGGGGGCAGTCCGGCGTCGGACAGCCCCAGCCGGATTGCCCGCACAATCGCCGCGTTGGAGCGGAACGCCTCCTTTCCGCCGCGCAGTACAACCGCGCTTCCGGCCTTCAGAGCCAGCGCCGCCGCGTCGGATGTCACATTGGGGCGGCTCTCGTAGATAATCGCAATCACGCCCAGCGGCACCGCGACTTTCTCGACAATCAGCCCGTTGGGGCGCTCGACGCGCTCCCGCACCCGCCCCACGGGGTCGGGCAGCGCCACGGCGTCCCGGATACCCGCCGACATGCCCGCGATACGTTCCGGCGTCAGTAGAAGTCTGTCCGCCATGACCGCGCCTAACGTCGCCTTGGCCTGCTCCATGTCCTCGCGGTTCGCGGCCAGAATGTCGCCCTGTTCCGACAACAGCCGCGCCGCGACCGCTTCCAGCGCCTTATTCTTGTCCTCCGGCGTCGCCGCCGCCAGAATCGGCGCGGCCGCCTTCGCCGCCTTGATGATGTCCCGTGTCCCGCTCATTGCGTACGCCTCCCTGTAAATCTGGTGCCGACGGGCTTGCCTTCCAGCGCCTCATAGAGAATCTCCGGCCGCGCGCCGTTGACAATCAGCATGTCGATACCCGCCTCCATGCACAGTCTCGCGGCGGACAGCTTTGTGACCATGCCGCCCGAACTCAGCGCGGAACCCTGTCCGCCAGCGGACGCCAAAATTTCCGGTGTCAGTTCGCGCACCTCCGGCACACGTACGGCGTCGGGATGTGTCCGGGGGTCGGCCGTGTAGAGGCCGTCGATGTCCGTCAGAATCACCAGCAAGTCCGCCCCGACACTGACCGCCGACAACGCGCCTAAAGTGTCGTTGTCGCCGAACGCAATTTCTTCTGTGGATACCGTGTCATTCTCGTTGATGACCGGAAGCGCGTCCAGTTCCAGCAAGCGGACAATGGTATTTGTAAAGTTGCCGTGGCGCTTCTCGTCGCGCAAGTCCTCCGCCGTGACAAGAATCTGCGCGGCCGTGTGGTTGTACTCCGCAAAAAGTTTGTCATAGACGTACATCAACTCGCACTGTCCCACGGCGGCGGCGGCCTGCTTGGACGGCATATCTTTCGGGCGTTCCGAAAAGCCTAATTTGCCAGTCCCCATGCCGATAGCCCCCGACGAAACCAGTACGATTTCATTGCCCGCGTTTTTGAGGTCGCTTAAGACCCGGCACAACGTCCCTACGCGCCGGATGTTCAGCCGCCCCGTGGGATATGTCAGCGTGGAAGTACCCACCTTGACCACGATTCGCATGTGAAATTCACCCGCCATTCCTGTCAGATACGGCACATTATATCAGCTTTCCGGCGGCCTTGCAACCGGAAAGCGGAAAGTTCTCATCGGAGTTGGTCAAGTCCGTTTTCCCCGCCGCGCGGAGAGCCACATTTTTGGGAAAGCGGAAAGTTCGCACCCCGCCGCGCCCCGCGCATACACTGGACTGAACGCCAACGCGTGTGCGTTCAGTTTCTTTAGGAGGGATGACTTCATGTCAGAACGAGTGTTACCCGGCCCCATCGAGGACTTGTGCGGCGTACGCGAGGCCGTGTGTATCCATACCCGCAAAATTTACGACTCCTGTCGAGATAAAGATACAGCGCTTTATAGGAACTGGACAGTGAAAAGTTCTTGTGAACAAAAAGGTAGCTCTATGAGCGGAAAAGTGGTATCCTAAAAGTTGGAAAGACTTCAGAAAGGATACCGACCGCAAAGAGCTACCTTATAAATCTGGACAGTGGAAAATTTTCCGCAAATGGTAGGAGAAGGTGCCGATTTGCTGTTTGAGTTCCCGGAAAGCGTTTTCCACGCGGAAACGAAGGAAGTAAAGGCGGACGATATCGACCGGGGCAAGGGAGAGGTTCGTACTGAATAGGATGAAACGGCTTTCGCCTTCCCGGACGAGAACAAAGCGGAGTTTCTGATAGAGTCCCTTTCCCCAAAGCAAGTCCTCGGAGAGAATCTCCACAATTGTGTCTTTTCCACGAATTTTAACGGTTTCTTTGGTAAATTCCGCCCATTTCGGGCGTGTCCCAAAAGGAGCGAACAAAAAGTAAGGCATGACGGCTCCAAATGTGGTATACTGAGGCTGTAGGAATCCACAGTATGTCGCAGGAAAGGAGCGCGTCATGTCTTATAATCATGATGATAACACGTTTCAATGC
>JAFXQV010000011.1 GCA_017526785.1 Oscillibacter sp.
GTACGGGTCACCACAAAGAGCGTTGTTCGACTTCGGAACGTGTTCCGAAAAAGGGTTCCTTACAAAGCATGTACTCCGGTCAGTCCGGATACAGATACAGTTGGCGTTGATTGGGGTGAGGGTTCACCTGTTCCCATTCCGAACACAGTAGTTAAGCTCATCTCCGCCCACGATACTTGGCTGGCGACGGCCCGGAAAAACAGGTAATGCCAACACAGACCCCGATTGTTACCATTCGGGAGAACCGGGGTCTGAAATATTCCTCCTTAGCTCAATGGTAGAGCACGCGGCTGTTAACCGCGGGGTTGTTGGTTCGAGCCCAACAGGGGGAGCCAAGAAAGCCGCTACGTGGCGTGGCGGCTTTCTTTTAGAATACCCGAGGGTCTTTAGCTCAGTTGGTCAGAGCAGCCGGCTCATAACCGGTCGGTCCCGGGTTCGAGTCCCTGAAGACCCACCATTTTTGTAATGTGTCGCTTGCCTCGAAATAGGGGTATAGCTCAGTTGGTAGAGCAGCGGTCTCCAAAACCGCGTGCCGAGGGTTCAAGTCCTTCTGCCCCTGCCATAGAAAGCCGTGTTGTATTTGTTCAGGATACAGCGCGGTTTCTTTTTTTATCCGCGTTTTTGTACTCGAAAAGTTAGAACCGGGCTATTTTTCAGAACCCTGAATAGCCCGGTTTCCCTTATTTTTACCCTTACCAGCTTTGTTACCCTTGCAAAATGCCCGTGATGTAGCTGTCCATTCGGGCGGCGCTGTCCTGCTTCATCTGTTCCGTGACGTGTCCATAGACATCCAGCGTAAAGGCGGCGGTGGCGTGACCGAGGTTTCCCTGTACCGTCTTTATGTCATCCCCGGCGCGAATAGCGGCGACGGCGTAACTGTGCCGCAAGTCGTGGAATCGGGCGTCAGGCCGTCCAATCGCCGCGACCGCTTTCTTGAAATCCTTGTCGATAGTGCGGAAAGCCAAATGGCCGCCGACATCATTTGAGGATACATAGCCCGTATCATCCCACAAAGACCCCGCTTTCAGTTGCATTTCAATCTGACGCTTCCGGTGATTGCGTAACAGTTGCATAACCCACGACGCCGGAGCGATTGTCCGGCTTTTGCCGCTTTTTGTGGAGGTGAACACATATTCCCCGCTTCTGGCCTGTAGTTGTCTGTCAATTGTGATGAACCCCCGTTCAAAGTCCACTCTGTCCCACGTCAGCCCCACGATTTCACCGATACGCATTCCGGTAAACAGAGTGACCGTAAACAGGACTTCATATCGCTGGCCTTGAATTACTCGAAGATACGCCGTCTATGCACCTGTACGATGACCACTTCTATTGTTACGTCTGTAGGGCGCACGGCGATGCCGTAGACCTTGTGTCGCAGTATTGGAACATGGAACCGAAAGAGGCGGCGCAATGGCTTTTGGGAGAATCCGCGCTTCCGTCCACGCCGAAGACGCCGAAAGCCCCGCCTGATTACAGTGTTTTTGAGCGTGAGCACGTCTATTCCAACGGGACAAAGAAAGTTATCAACCGCCTGAAAAACGGTAAAAAAAGCGCTGTTTGGTACCACCTTGACGGTGGACAGTGGAAAACAGGCCGGGGCGGTTTGCCGCCTATCCTGTACAAGTGCGGGAATCACAGTGGGGATGTTTACATTGTCGAGGGTGAGAAGGACGCGGAGAATTTCGCGGCTTTATATAACGGCCTTGCTTACGTTGTATCCGGCGCGGACGGCGCGGGCGCTGGATGGAAAGAGACGTACACGGAGCAGTTAAAATCCGCTGGCGTCAAGAATGCTATCATACTCTCCGATAATGACGAGGTAGGCCGCAAATACGCGAACGAGACCGCCGCCGCGCTGGCAACGTTCATGGAGAGCGTTATACTGCTTGACTTGCGGGAAGTCTGGCCTGAAATCCCGGAGCATGGGGACGTTTCAGACCTTATTTCCGAATTTGGCGCAACGTTGGCGGTTAAGATGATTGATACTCTTTACAACGACACCCCAGCATGGACACCGCCGGAACCTGTTCCGATGGAACAACCCGCCGCGCCGCCGTTCCGCCCGTTCGAGAAAACCGCGTTAGAGATGTTGCCGGAATTTCCGGTACAGGCTTTGACGCCCGTGTTAGGAAATTTCTCACAGGAAGTGACGCAGTTTGTGGAGCAGGGCGATAACGCGCTTGTGTCCGTTCCCGCGCTGGGTGTGTGTTCCACCGCAACCGGGCGCAAGTTTCAGGTGAGCGCGAAAGACGGATGGGAAGAACCGCTTGACACATACTTGCTTACTGCGGCACTGTCCGGCGGCAGAAAGTCCACTGTGCTGGATAAATACACAATGTTTCCGCTGTCGCGGTTTCAAAAGGAATGGAACATCGAACACGCCGCCGAAGTGGACGAATGGCAGGATAAACTGGAAACAACGAAAGCGGAAATTTCTGCAAAGAGAGCGGAAATTGCAAAGTCAAAGGGTAAGATGTCGATTGACGATTTGGAGCCGTTGCGGGCGCGGGAACGGAGCCTTGAAGCAAACCCCGTGAGGCGCATGGACTTATACAAGAAGGACGTTTCCCCGGAAAAGCTGGAAGAAGAAATGGCAAAGCGCGGCGGCGAAATGGCTATTATTTCGTCTGAGGGCGGACTGTTGGAGAATCTGACGGGGACGCGATACAGCGAAAAGGCGAATCTCGACACCTTGCTTGACGCGTATACTGACGGCGAAATCCGCACGGGACGCATTACACGGGGAGACGTTTCTTGCGACCATGCTTGTTTGAATATCAACGTAATGTGTCAGCCTATCACCGTGCAAGAATTGACCGCTAACAAGACGTTCAATCGGCAATGTGGTTAGCGATTTGACCTTGCTTTCCGGGCGTCAAGGCGGCGACTGGGTAGCCAATCCGTCCGGGACTGCGCTGTTTGGCGCGGAAACGGTAATCAACGCGGCGGGGACGATGGAGTAAGGACGCGTCACGGGGAACGGAATTTCAACTTTTCGGAGAAAGTCCGTTTCCCCTTTTTGCCGCTTTTGGATGAAAAAGCGGGTGAAAAAGCACAGAAGTGTCTTTTCTGAAAGGGTGGTAGCATGGAGCGGAAAAAGATATGTCCAGTGTATCACGGGCTGGCGGCGGTACTGGACGGCGACCCGGAAAAGTACGGTGACAGGGCTATGGATTATCACAGATTCATAGCAACGAAATACTGTTGTCAAGAGTGCCGGGACATTATGAGCGGACAGCAGAAGCGCATTTCCAACATGTACCGGAAGCGTGACCGCCGGGAATATCAGCGGACAGCGCTGGACGCAATCAATGCCTTGAAAGAGCGCGTCAGCCTGTTGGAGCGGGAAAACCGCGCAAGCCGTCAGTATATCGCGGAACTGGAAAAGAAGCTGTCAGCCATAGAAAGTCCTGTACCGCGTTTTTAGCGGCGGCGGGTAGAATTACCGACAGACGCGGAAACGCTGTCAGAAGCAAAGAAAACAGGCAAAATGAAAGCTGGGAGTGAATGCTTCCGGCTTTCTGCTGTCCCGCCGCCCTCTCATTTGAAATGAGAGCCTTTTTTATGGCCTCCAAAATCTCCGATAATTGATAGTAATCGTTCAACAGTCAGAATTTACTATCATTCTTTTTTCCGGGAAAACTTCGGAGAAACTCTTTCGGAACTTGTGCCGAAATGTCCCGCCGCCGGGTTTATGGATTTGGAATCCGCAAACCGCGCTGGAAGGGTTGGATTTGGAATCCATACCCACAAGCGGGTATTCCGTCACTGAATCCAAAACAGGATTGAGCGGCGGCGGGTGTGTCCGAAATGGACACTCCCACAAGCTGGGGAAAGACGCTTTCAGCCTGATATGAGACAGAAAGTCAGCGGCGTGCGTGTACTCCATGAACGGCGTTTCAGTCCAAAAAATAGCTCTATTCCCCCAAAGGGTACTCCGAATCGGAGACTCCTTTTAGGGTGTCGCCGGGTTTACGCATTTGAAATGCGGAAACCTCCCTCTGACTGGCGGCATTTGAAATGCGAGCAGTGACGGTCACATTTAGGACATAAATAGGACATTTTTCCCTGAACGGACATTAGGCCAATTTTGGCCTGAACTTTCCCAAAAATGAGAAAGTCCCGTCACTCTCCCAAAAGTCGCGTTTCACGACTTTTCGCCACTTGCGGGGAAAGGGTGTCACTTGAAGCGACACCCTCATTTGAAATTAGGGCGTTTCCCATGACGCCACGCCCCGTATCGCGTTTCACGCTATAGGGTATCATTTGAAATGAGAGCCTTTTCCGGCGTGGTACAAACCTGTACCCCGAAACAGGGTGGCGGTTTACCACTCAACGCCGTTTTGTCGTTGAATTTACGCATTTGAAAGAGGAAAGACGCAACGGGAATCTGATACTGTCAAGGGTATACGTTGAATCGGAGTACCCTTTTCGTCACTTGTGCCGAAAGGGTGTCACGACCCCCTAACTTGAAATTAGGCTGTACCCTGAATCGGGGTAGCGGTTGCCATTTTCCTTGCTTCTGACGGGCTTTCAGTCTGTCAAGGTATCCGGAGCATTCCCGGCACCATGTAAGCGTTCACGGGCTTTCTATGGGCTTTGTGGGAGTGTCCCGCCGCCGAGAAAAAGAGCCGGAATCAATTGTCAGTATTTCATTATCGCCGTGACTTTCGCGGACGGATACACCTCTTTCGCATTGCGGATAAACTCTACCATATCCTTTGGCGTCCACTGGGAATCGCTGTCACATTCCAGACGGATTTCCACGTTTTTCCGCTTCATGGAATCCGCGATTTTCGCAAACACTTTTTTGAACATGCCGTTCGCCTCCTGTTGATGTTTTGCCTATTATACCACGCCGCCGCCGATAACGCAATTGTTTGTGACGCGTTCTCCGCTACCCCGCCGCCTGTCAGCGTGAAAGACAAGGTAGCCTGACTTTAATGACTTAAATGACTTTATTCGACGCACACGGAATTTAGTCATTTAAGTCATTTTAGTCATGCCGTCAGACAGCGAGAAAAAGCGCCGGAATCAATCGGGCAGAGTGTCCGACGGTTCCGGCGTTATTCACTAATAGCGGTTATAAATCTCTCCACGGTTCCCGGCGTCCACGACGTAGACAGTCAGTCGCCCGTTGTCCACGGAGTAAATGACCCGGTAATCGCCGACACGGAGACGGAACAGGCCTTCATTGCCCTGTAAGGGTCGTCTGTCTCCAATGTCGGGCAGTTTCCAGATAGCCGACAAAATGCGGCGCTTCTGGTTTTGCGGCTGTCTGTTGATGAATTTCAGGGCTTTGCGGTCAATCTGAATGTCATAATTCATCCGGCGACACCCCGCACTCTTTCAACGCTTCCGCGAACGGCACGAAATCGCCGCGTTCCGGGTCGTTCAAATAGTCCTGATAGAGCTTTGCACAGAAAGCGTCATCGGCGGCCTCATCCGCTGTCAGCCCTTCCAGATAGGCGATTACATAGCCCATTTTGTATTCCGGCACCAACTCCAAAAGAGCCGTTGCGCGTTCCTTTTCACTCATAGCGTTATCTCCCTTCTGTGCCGCTTTGCGCGGCCTCTGACGTGTTTCCGCCACGGGGCGGGTTCTTGCCGTTGATTGATAGTAAATTCGCGTAACGCACTTTTACTATCACTTTCGCGCTAAAAACACCGTGGGGTCTCCCACGTTCTTTCAGGCCTGTTTGGTTTGCTTCTTGAAATGCGTCACGGCTTATCCGGCGTTCCGGGTACATGGGCGCCACCCGGCGCGGAACCGCCCTCTGACGGGCTTACAGGCGCGTTGGAGACGGTTCCCGCGCTGTCACGGTTCATGCGTTCGTCTATCGCCTGATTGATATAGGCATTGACGGACTGACCAATGGCGGCGGCGGCTGTCTGGATGGTTTCTTTTTTGCCTTTTGGCATTCGGATTTGATACATATCGTAGTTTTCCTTCATGTACTTACTGACGGCTTTTTGTTGCGCTTTGCTTGCGGGCATGATGTTCACCTCACCTTCTCACTTTCTAAGGGGAGCGTGGTTGTAATAACGTCACCTCTCCCAGTATGCCCTTAATTATAGCAGATTTGTCTATGGAATGCAATATACAAAATAGCTATATATCGAATGCAATATGCTATACTTTCAGACAGTGAGAGACGAACAGGGCGACGCCCGCCGGACATGAAAAGGAGACAGACCATGAAAAAGTACAACGTGAAAGAAATCATGAAAGCCGCGCGGGAAATCCACAGAAGCGGCGATGTGACGATGAGTGAAGCCCTGAAAACCGCGTGGGGCGTTGCCAAAGCCAAGGTAGGCGCGTCTCCGATGGATAAGACAATTCAAGTCCTTCTGCCCCTGCCATAGAAAAGCCGCCGTATTCGTTCGAGTACGGTGGCTTTTCGTCCTTTTGCTCTCGGTGAAACGGTAAAAAACGTGCCAATTTTATCGGAAATCGCCTCCGCCGCGTGCGGAGTGACAAATTTTTCGACCTGTGCGGTGAACGCGTTGTTGAGAAAGCGCATTTTTGCCCCCTCCGGCGCTACGCGCCGCCTCCCCCGCTGTGCGGGGGAGGCATTTCCCAAGAACCTGACAGGTTTTTGTCGCCCCCGCAACGCGGGGGAGATGTCACGCAGTGACAGAGGGGGCTTTTTCGCGCCTTGCCAACCAACGCCTGACGCATATTTCACCGCACAGGTCGAAATTTTTCCAACAAGTCCCTGATACATATTACGGGACTTCATTTCCGCTTGCAAACCCGGCGGAAATCTGATATACTGCGTGGCGGCATGTGTGCGGGTTCGTACGCGCCGGAAAGAATCACCCCTATGGAGGTTTTACTATGCCGAAATATCAAAAAAGAAGCACGGCTCACGCCTCGGAAAGTCTGGCCATCCACGCCCTGCTGTGCGGCTGCGCGGCGGAAATATTTCTGTTCATCGTGCGCCGCTACGCCAACGGTAAAATTGCGCAAGTCGTCATCTGGAACGAACGCTATCTGCCCATGCTGGCCGGAATCGGCGCGGCGATTCTGGCGGTGGGCGCAATCTGGACGGGTCTCCAGCGCGGCGACCGACTCAAACGGATGATAGGCCTTTATCTGTGCGGAACCGGGGCTTTTGTGGCGGCGGTCAGCCTGCTGAGTATCTACGACCTGACATTTCTTGACCGCCTCATTGCGATTGTCCCCATTGCCGCGTGTCTGGCCATTGTGTGGGGGCTGTACGACCGCGCCTGTGCGGTCTCGCTGACGGCGCTTGCGACGGGCATGGTCTCGACGTGGCTGTTTTCCCGCACTATGCAGCCGTTTTCCCCGTATTTGACGCTCTCCCGCGTGCTGGCGGCGCTACTGCTCGCGGCGCTGGCGGGACTGCTGTACCTGCTCTGGAACGGGACACTGAAAAGATTCCTGTCGCCGGGGGCGAACACGTTACCGCTCTATGTGTCGTTCGCGCTGACGTTCGCGGGCGTTCTGGCAAGCGTGGTCAGCGTGGGCGCGGCCGGGTACGCCATGTGGACGCTGGCGCTAACGGCCTTCGGACTGCTGGTCTACTACACAGTCAAACAAATCTGACATCCGCCGCGCCGGATAATTCCCGCCGAACCGGGCATACTTCGCCCGTGAGACAGGAGGCGGCGTCATGGAGAAACTGCGGAACGATTTCCGGACAGACACGGCGTATATGGACGTGGTTCTCGGCGTGGAGCGTAACTGCGATATGGTCAGCCGGGATTACGTCATAGGCGGACGGCGCGGGAAAATCTGGGTCGTGGACGGCTACGGGCTGGATTCCACATTGGAACGTATGGGGGCGTTTTGGCTGTCGCTGTCCGCGGCCGCCCTCGACGGCCTGGCGGATATGCAGGAGTTCGTGGACAGGTTCGTGACCTTCGCGGAAGTCAGCGTCAGCGCCGACACGAAAGAGCTTGTGACGGCGGTTCTGCTTGGGAAAACGCTGTTTCTGCTGGACGGGCTTTCGGGCGGAGCCTTAATCGACTGCAAGGAGTACCCGTGCCGGGGCGTGGACGAGCCGCCCGACGGAAAGGTGTTGCGCGGTTCCCACGACGGTTTTATAGAGGCGCTGGTGCCGAATATGGCGCTTCTGCGTCGGCGTATCCGCGACCCCCACCTGACCATGGAGGCACACCAAATCGGCGACCGTTCCCATACGGATATCATCCTTTGCTATCTCGACGACAAGGTAGACAAGGCGTTACTGAAAGCGGTTCGGGAGAAACTCCGCGAAGTCGACGTACACTCCATCACGCTCGGACAGGAGAGCGTGGCGGAAGTCCTCCGCCCGAAACAGTGGTACAACCCCTTTCCGAAAGTCCGCTACACCGAACGCCCCGACAGCGCGTCGGCCAGTATCTTGGAGGGGAATATTGTCCTCATGGTGGATAATTCCCCGTCCGTCATGCTTCTGCCGACGACCTTTTTTGACTTCACGCAGGAGGCGAACGAGTTCTATTTCCCGCCCCTCGTGGGAACTTATCTGCGCCTGTTGCGGATTGTGGTCTTTCTGCTGTCATTGTTCATTACGCCGTTCTGGTATCTGACGGTCAACCACCCGAATCTGCTGCCGCACTGGCTGAATTTTCTGTCCGCGCCGGAACCGGTGTCGTTAAGCATGCTGGCGCAGTTATTAGTCGTCGAATTTCTGATTGACGTGCTGAAATTGGCGTCCCTGAACACGCCCGATTCGCTGTCTAATTCGTTCTCCATGCTGGGCGCGCTGATTCTTGGAGATTTCGCCGTCCGTTCGGGCTGGCTGGGGTCGGAAGTGCTGGTTTATATGGCGTTCGTGTCGGTGGCGGCCTTCGCCCAGCCGAGTTACGAAATGGGCTACGCCTTCAAACTTATCCGGGTTTCCCTGCTGATTCTGACAGCCGTGTTTGATGTGTGGGGCTTTGTCGGCGGCGTCGCGGGTCTCGTTGTACTGCTCGCCACGACAAAGCCCATGTTCGGCAAGGGCTACCTCTACCCGCTGATTCCGTTCAACGCGAAAGCCTTGCGGCGTCTGCTGTTCCGGGTTCCCATCAGCCCCGACAATACGTGAAAAGTCCGCCCCCGCTGTCGTACGGGGGCGGATTCTTGCGTGTCAGGCCTGTTTGGCCAGTTCGGCCAGACGCGTGAACGCGCCCGGGTCGCTGATTGCCATTTCGGAGAGCATTTTCCGGTTCATCTCGATTCCGGCCTGCTTCAGACCGTGCATGAACGTGGAATAGTTCATGCCGTTGAGCTTGCAGGCGGCGGAAATGCGCGTAATCCACAGAGAGCGGAAGTCGCGCTTTTTGAGTTTCCGCCCGGTGTAGGCGTAACTCAGGGACTTCATGACGGCCTGATTGGCGACGCGGAAATGCTTGGACTTGCTCCCCCAGTAGCCTTTGGCCAGCTTCAGGATTTTCTTTCTTCTTTTGCGCGACATCATCGCGCCTTTGACTCTTGCCATGATTGTTCCTCCTGTTCCGTTGTCCGCGCCTTACTTGTAGGGAATCATTCTGCGGATTGCGTCGACGTTGGTGGCGTCGGCGTACCCTCCGGCGCGGAGACGGCGTGTCCGCTTGGTGTCTTTCTTGGTCAGAATATGGCTCTTGTAGGCCTTGGCGCGCTTGATTTTGCCTGTTTTGGTGACGTTAAATCTCTTTTTCGCGCCGCTGTGGGTTTTCAGTTTGGGCATGGTTGACTGCTCCTTCCGTGATTTCCACGGGACGCCGGGCGCGTCCGTGGGTTACTTGCCGACTTTCGGGGCGAGGAAAATGGACATCATGCGACCTTCCAGCCGGGCGGTTCGTTCCAGATTGGCGGTATCGGCGCACTGTTCGGCGAACTGGTTCAAAAGGTCTCTGCCAATGTCCGTGTGAGCCATTTCCCGACCCCGGAAACGGACAGAAACCTTGACGCGGTTGCCGTCGGCGATGAACTTCCGGGCGCTTTTCAGTTTGGTGTTAAAGTCGCCTGTGTCAATGCCCGGAGACATTCGGATTTCCTTAATTTCCACCTGATGCTGGTTTTTCCGAGCCTCTTTTTCCCGCTTGCTCTGCTCGAAGCGGAACTTGCCGTAATTCATCAGCTTACAGACCGGCGGTTTTGCCTGCGGCGAGATTTTCACGAGGTCAAGGTCCTGTTCCTCGGCAATCCGCAGCGCCTCCGCGGAAGACATAATGCCCATCTGCTCGCCGTCGGAGCCAATCAGGCGAATCTCCCTGTCGCGGATATCCTCATTGAGTTCATGCACTTGCTTGCTAATGGCCGAAGCGCCCCCTTTCTAAATAACAAAACACGGAATACCGGGCATGGCATCCGTGTCACCGTCCCCGTACGGGTACGGCGGAACAATGTAAACCTCTTCGCCCGTGGCTGGAGGTGAGACGGAATGCCATCCGCTACTTTGTTTTGTGGGGGAGATTTTAGCATTTTCCGGCGGGTTTGTCAAGCGGAAAATCAAAATTTCAGCCGCCTTACGAGTAACTGAAATCCGTGTCCATGGTAATCTGGAACGTGTAGGCCGGATACAGCGCCTCGGCCGTCTCGGACACTTTCCGATAAGCCGCCTGTCTGTCCGGCGCGTCGAAACTCACGATAACGTCAAAGCGTACCCGTTTTTCCTCTTCGTTGAGGTAGAAGCCGTGCATTTGGAGAATATGCGGGCAGTCGAGGACGGCCTTTTTCAAGGTCTCCCGCATTTCCAGCGCGGCGGCGTCGCGCGTGTTCAGGGAGTAGACCCCGACCGCCGTCAGAATCACATGGTGCCTCTGGTAGACGGTCGACGTAATCTGCCGGATGAGGTCGTCTAACTGGTTCGCGGAGAACGTGTCCGGGACTTCGATGTGCAGGGAACCTTGGAACGTGTCGGGGCCGTAGTTGTGCAGTACCAAGTCGTACGCACCCGACACGCCCGGGAACTCACAGACGGTATCCCGGATAGCGCGCGCGAGTTCGGGGCTTGCGCGTTCGCCTAAAATCCGGGAAATAGCCTCTTTCAGCATTCCCACGCCCGAGCGGATAATCACGGCGGAAATCACGGCACCCAGCCACGCCTCCAGCGACACATGAAAGAGCAGGTACACGGCCGCCGCCGCCAGCGTGGACGCCGAAATCAGGCAGTCCATGAAGGCGTCCTCCCCGGAGTTGACAAGGGAATCCGAATCGACGCGCTTGCCGACGGCCTTGACGTAGCGCCCCAGCGCGAACTTCACCAGCACGGCCACCACCAGAATCACGAGGCCGGGGGCGGTGTACGCCGGGGTATCGGGGCGCAGAATCTTCTTGACCGACTCCACAAGGGACGTTATCCCGGCGTACAGAACCAGCGTGGAAATGAGCATGGAAGTGAGGTACTCCACCCGGCCGTGTCCGAAGGGGTGCTTTCTGTCCGGCTCTTTTCCGGCGAGTTTGGTTCCGACAATCGTAATCAGGGACGAGGCCGCGTCCGAAAGGTTGTTGACCGCGTCCAGCGTCACGGCAATGGAGCGCGACAGAATCCCGATAACGGCCTTGAACGTCGAGAGAAACAGGTTCGCCAGAATCCCAATAACGCTCGTACGCACAATCACGGCCTCTCTGGAAGAATCGCGCTCTGTCAGTCGCTTTTTGATGTCCACGAAATACCTCCTTGTTATGGCATGCGTGCCATATTTATTCGTCCGAATCCCGCTTCATAACAGAACACGGCGGACATGGCTGTTACCGTCCGCCGCGACAGTTCGCGTCAAGCGTTGCTGAGCAACTTATAGAGCAGTTTATAGAGCAGTTCGCTTTCCTCGGGCGCGAGACACACGAGTTTCGACATTTCATAGGGGATTTCGAGTGCCTGTTCCCGCAGGGCTTCCCCGGCTTCGGTAATGGTCACGCGTAAACTGCGTTCGTCCACGGGGTCGCGCTGGCGCGTCAGCAGGCCTTTCGACTCCATGCGCTTCAACAGAGGCGTGAGCGTCCCGGAATCGAGATAGAGCCGCTGTCCAAGTTCCTTGGCGGTGACGGTGCGCTGTTCCCATAGTACCATCATCGTGATGTATTGGGTGTAGGTCAGTCCCACCCGTTCGAGGTAGGGCTTGTATTTCTTGACGGCCTCCCGCGCGCAGGCGTAGAGCGGGAAACAGAGCTGATTTTTTAACAGGAGCGATTCCGGCTGATAGTTCCGCTCCGTCGTTTCATGGGTCATGTTCATCGGGTCTCTCTTTTCATAGATTCGGCGGACACGGGATTACTCCGCGTCCTGAAGCGCGAGTTTGGCGAACGCCACGGCTCTGGTAATGTCGCCGTCATTGGGGCGGCCTTTGTTGAGGAGGAGGAAGGAACCCTTGCAATGATATTCCCGCTCAGAGAGGGGGATGCCGTTTTCGTCGGCCAGCTTCTTGACCTGCCTGTAGGTCGACGGGGCAATGGCGGCGGTGCTGAAGTTGTAGAGGGTGCCGATATACCCGGCGTTCTTGCGCAGGAAGCGCTTGATGGATTCGTCCACGCCGTTGGCGTACACGGCACTGCCCAGAAAGACCATGTCCGTTTTCTCTTCGAGAGGACGGTCTACCGTCTCGGCCTCCACGCCCAGCGCGGACGCGATAGCGTCGGCGAGCTTCTTGGTGTTGCCGCCCTTGGAGTAGTACCTGACCGCGATTTTCATAGTAGGATTCCCCTTCCTTTATATTCCCGGCTCTGTGACCGTGGCTTACCCGTTACGCGCTCATGCCCGACCGCTGGACGCGGCTGGCGGCCTGCACGGCTTGGGCGAGCTGGTCGCCGCAAGAGGTGTTTTTCGCGCCGCAGCGGATACCGGAGACTTTTTCGGTGATTTCCTGTACCGTCAGCCCCTCCACCAGAGAGGAGACCGCTTTCAGGTTCCCGTCGCAGCCGCCGACGAAGCGCACATTATGCACGCGGTCGCCGTCGAGGTCAAGCGTAATCAGGCGGGAACAGGTTCCTTGGGTGTGGTATTCAAAATGTGTCATAAAATCGCCCTTCCAAAGTTTTGCGGTGACTGTCCGGCCGGTCAAGGGCAATCACCAGACGCCCGTTCCGTTCCTCCTCCTATGATAGCACATCCCGGGGAAAACCGCAAGGCGGCGTCGTTCACAATTCAATTGCAAGCGCATTCTATACGAGCCTAACGAATTTGTCAAGCGAATTTTGCAAAAATTATGATTCCCGCACAACATCGGCTTCCCGAATTTGATAGTGCCGGAATATCGGCAGGGCGTTGGGGGGGATTCGCTCCCCGGAGACCACAACCGGAACCGCCGGGGGACAGCTCACCAAGGGCGCGGCGCAAATTCGCCCTATGGCGTCCTCCACGGCCACGCGCTCATGGGGCGCGAACAATGCCCGGCGCGGTGACAGTACTGTTTCGGCGCGGGCGACGGGCAGACGCGGCCGGGGCATGCCGGGGGCGTCGTTGCCGCCGAGTGCGTCGGCGACGCGGGAGAAGTCGCCGGGGGCGTTTTCGGGCGTCGCCATCAGCACAAGGAAGTCACGGTCTGCGTACTCCCACTCGATTCCGGCGCGGCGCAGACGTTCGCACATTGTCGCCGCGTCGCCGCGAAGCGTCAGCCGGAGCGGGTCTGACGCCTCCACGTTCCAGCCGTGACGGCGTAACGTGCCGCGCAGGGCGTCGAGGCGCGAAACCGTGTCCGACAGCCGCCGGGGGTAGCCGCCGGACAGATACCCGTTGCACAAGTCCAGCGAGGCCAGCGTCAGCCATGACGGACTGGTAGAGCCGAACAGCGCCAGCGCGCCCTTGACATGTTCCCGGAAGCGCCGGGAAACATGTAAATACGCCCCGCCCGTCAGTACCGGAAAGGTCTTGTGCGCCGAGTCACAGCACATGTCCGCGCCGAGGCCGAGCGGGTGCCGCGACGGCCGCAGGAAGCGTAAGTAAGCGCCGTGGGCGTTGTCGACAAGTAACGGCGTGTCGAACGCGCGGCAAACGTCCGCCAGCGCGGCCACATCGGCACAGCCGCCCAAGTAGTCGGGACTTGTCAGCCAGACCGCCGCCGGGGGCGCGGACAGCCCCTCCAGCGTACGCCGCAACGCCTCCGGCGTGACCGCACAGCGGCAGAGGCTCTCCCGCGCGTCAGGCCACAGCCACACAAATTCGGCGTCGGCGAGCGCGGCGGCGTACAGCAAGGCGCGGTGGGCGTTCCGCGCCGCGACAATCACGGGCGGCGTCCCAGCCCGGCGCGCCGTCAACGCCAGATAGACCATCGCCCGGATACACTGGCTTGACCCCTCCGTGACATAGCACGTCCGCGACGCCCCGAACAGCGCGGCGGCGTTGCGCTCACTCCGCGAAAGTATGCCGTCCGGTGCGTCGTCGTAGAGTTCGCCAGCGCCGGAAATTTCCGTAATGTCGAGCGGCTCACAGCCCAGAAACGCCACGCCCTTATGTCCGGGCATGTGAAAGCGGACAGTCCCCGACGCCGCGTAGCGCCGCACAAAGTCAAAGACGGGCGTCTCCATCAGTAGAACGTCTCCACGTCATCGGGGGAGACGCGCAGGGACTTGCAGAAGTTCTCGAAGCCGTCCGCGCCCTGAATCAATTCCAGTTCGTGGAATTTCCCGGTGTCGGGGTCGATGTAGCCTCCGGTCATTTCCCCGGTGCAGATACTTTTCCGCACGGCCGGACGCTTCCCGCCGGACAAGTCAACCGTGACGGATTCCGTACGCTTCTTTCCGAAAAGCGGCATGACAATTCCCCCTTGTTCACGACGTGGCGCGGGCGGCCTGTAGCATAATCGCGCACTCGATACGCTTCCGGAACAGCTCACAGCCCGCCTCGTAGACGCCCAGCACGGAGCCTGTCGCGTGATAGGCGTTGGCGGCACAGCCGCCCGAGCAGTACAGCCGCGCCCAGCAGTCGGCGCACTCCGGGCGGGCGTAGGCGTTGCAGGCGCGGAACTGTTCCCGGACGGCGCTTTCGGTGACGCCCCGCCACACGTCGCCGAGCTTGAAGGCCGCTTCCCCGACGAACTGGTGACACGGGTACAAATCCCCCGACGGCGTGACCGCCATGTATTCCGTGCCGGAGCCACAGCCCGAAATTCGCTTGTAGACGCAGGGTCCCCCCGTCAAGTCCAACATGTAGTGGTAGAACGTCAGCGGGTGTCCGTCGCGCTCACGCCGGAGCATTTCCACGGCGAGAAGTTCGTACTGCTGTTTGACAATCTCCAAATCTTCGGCCGTCAGCGCGGCGGGGTCGCCCGGCGCACATACCACGGGTTCCATGCTCAATTCCGTGAAGCCCAAGTCCGCCATGTGAAACAGGTCTTTCGTGAAATCGGGGTTCGCGTGGGTGAACGTGCCGCGCATGTAGTAATTTTTCCCGCCCCGCGCCTGTACCAGTTTCTGGAATTTCGGCACAATCCTGTCGTAACTGCCCTGTCCGTTGTAGTCGACGCGGACGCGGTCGTGAATTTCGCGCCGTCCGTCGAGGGACAGTACCACGTTCGACATCTCGCGGTTTACGAAGTCTATCACATCGTCGTCAATCAGCACGCCGTTGGTCGTCAGCGTGAAGCGGAACCGCTTTCTGTGCGCTTTCTCCACGCTTCTGGCGTACTCCACAAGCCGCTTGACAACGCCCCAATTCATCAGCGGTTCGCCGCCGAAGAAGTCTACTTCCAGATTCGTCCGCGTCCCGGAGTGTTCCATGAGGAAGTCAAGCGCCCGTCGGCCGACCTCGTACGACATCAAAGCGCGTTCTCCGTGGTAGCGCCCCTGACTGGCGAAGCAGTACGCGCAGTTCAGGTTACAGGTATGCGCGACGTGCAGACACAGCGCTTTCACGACATCCCCGGAGCGCTCTTTGAATGTCCCGGCCATGTCCGCGAAGGTGTCCGGCGTGAACAACTGCCCGTTGTCGCGGAGCGTCCGTACGTCCGCGACACATTCCCGCAGTTCGTCGGGGGTCACGTCCGGGCGGCCTCGGTACTTCTCCGACAGCGCCGCCACGATTTCCGCTTCCGCGTGTTCCGGGAACAGCGCGATTACGTCGTAGGCCACATCGTCCACGACGTGGACGCCGCCCGAACAGGTGTCAAGAACGATGTTGTATCCGTTCAACTGGTATTGGTGAACCATTGAAAATCTCCATTAGCGCGGAAGGGACGCCCGTTGTCACGGCGTCCCCGGATTCCGTTCAGTGTTTCTCCGTCTGGTTCTCGCACTTCTGATTGGCGACGCCGCAACTTGTCTTACAGGCCGACTGGCAGGAAGTCTGGCACTCGCCACAGCCGCCGCGTTTGGCGCTCTCGCAGAGATTGCGCGTTTCCAGCGTTTGGATTCTTTTCATAGTAGCCGATTCTCCGTTTCATGGATTCCCGGCGGGTTCCCGCCGATTTCCGCACATTGTAGCACAGCCGCCCGGGAAAGTCAACCCTCTTGCAAAGCCGGAATCCGTGTGCTATACTCTCCGTGGTAGAACATAGCGGGGGGAGACCAAATGAACGACTTTCAGGAACGTTACCGCGCCGCCCGACGGCACGTCATAGAGCGGGACTTGCGGCGGCTCAATCCCATGCAGCGGCAGGCTGCCATGACCACGCAGGGGCCGCTACTGCTACTCGCCGGAGCCGGAAGCGGGAAAACAACGGTCTTAATTCAGCGCGTTTACACCTTGCTGACCTACGGAAGCGGGAGCGATTCCGAATACGTCCCGGAGTGGGCGACACTCGACGACTTGAAGTTTCTGGAACAGTTCCCGGAGACGCCCGACGGGGAACAGTTTGAACGCGCCCGGCGTCTTTGCGCCGTGGAGCCGCCGCGCCCGTGGGAGATTTTAGCAATCACGTTCACGAACAAGGCCGCCGGGGAACTCAAGGAACGTCTGGAAGCGCGTCTCGGAAGCGTGGCGCGGGACGTGTGGGCGTCCACGTTTCACTCGGCCTGCGTGCGGATTCTGCGGCGCTATATTGAACGTATCGGCTTTGAGCGTACGTTCACGATTTACGATAACGACGACTCCCAGCGGGTCTTGAAAGCGATTGCCAAAGACTGGAATATGGACGAGAAATCGTTTCCGGCCAGAAGCATTCTCTCCGAAATCGGCCGCGCCAAAGACCGCTTTATCAGCCCGGAAGAGTACCGGAAAGAAAGCCTCTTGGCAAAGGACTGGTATAAAAACACCATCGTCAAATTTTACGCCGAATATCAGAAGCGCCTACACGCCGCCAACGCCCTTGACTTTGACGACATTCTCTTTTACACCGTCCAGCTTCTCCAACAGGAGCCGGAAGTCCTGCAACACTATCAACACCAGTTCCGTTACGTCCTTGTCGACGAGTATCAGGACACGAACCACATACAAGACCTGTTGACATCCCTGCTCGCCGGGGGGCGGAACAATCTGTGTGTCGTGGGCGACGACGACCAGTCGATTTACAGTTTCCGGGGCGCGAATATTGAAAACATTTTGGGCTTTGAGGAGCGTTACCCCGACGCGAAAGTGATTCGCTTGGAGCAGAATTACCGCTCTACACAAAATATCCTCGACGCCGCCAACGCCGTGATTGCGAATAACGAAGGCCGTATGGGAAAGGAACTCTGGACGGAAAACGGACGGGGCGAAAAGGTACAGGTCAGGACGGTTCCCGATGAAAATTCGGAAGCGTTCTTTGTGGTCAACGACATTCTTTCCGGCGTCAAGGCCGGGCGCACATACCGGGATTACGTCATACTGTACCGCGTAAACGCGCAGTCGAACGCTTTGGAATACGTCATCCGGGGCAACGGCATTCCCTACCGGATTATCGGGGGCATGAAATTCTTTGACCGCGCAGAGGTCAAGGACATGCTCGCGTATCTGTGCGTAATCAACAACCGTCTGGACGATTTGCGCTTCCGGCGCATTGTGAACAATCCGCCGCGCGGAATCGGTCAAACAACGCTGGTGAAAGTCGCCACACTTGCCGAGGGACAGGGGCTGTCCCTTTACGAAGTGTTCCGCAACGCGGATATGTTCCCGGAGTTGAAATCCGTCAAGGCAAAATTATTGAAGTTCGCCGACACGCTGGACGAACTCAAACAAAAAAGCGAAGAACTGCCTTTAGACCAGTTCTATGACCTGTTATGCGAAAAAAGCGGCTATGTCAAAATGCTGGAACAGAAAAACGATGAAGAGAGCGCCGAACGTCTGGACAACGTGCGGGAGTTGAAATCCAGTGTTTCCAGCTACATGGAGCGTGCGCCGGAGGACGCGACGTTATCCGGCTTCCTGAACGAGACCGCGCTGTACACGGACTTGGACTCCGCGGAGTTTGGGGACAACTGCCTCACGCTCATGACGATTCACGCCGCGAAAGGTCTGGAATTTCCGGTTGTGTACGTGGTGGGCATGGAGGAGGGAGTTTTTCCGCACAATAACGCCCTCTATAAAGAGGAAAGTCTGGAAGAGGAACGGCGGCTTTGTTACGTCGCCATGACCCGCGCCAAGGAGCGATTAGTTCTGACAAACGCCAGTCAAAGAATGCTGTACGGGAAGACCCGTAGCAATGACGTGTCCCGCTTTGTGGAGGAAATCCCGGAAAACCTGTTGAGATGGACAAGCGTTTCATGGAAACGACAGCCGGAACGTTCCAGTTCAGCGAACACATACGCAAGCGCCAAAGCGTCCGCGCCGTCTCCGGCTCCGAGTTTCCAAGCGCGTATGCAGGCGGGGGATTTGGTAGAGCATACCGTATTCGGGCGGGGAACCGTGGTATCCGTCACGCCGATGGCGCGGGACGCTATGGTGGAAATCCGCTTTGACGGCTCCGGCCTGAAAAAGCTGATGTTAAATTCGGCGGGAGACCGCCTCAAAAAACTGTAAAGCGACGGTGAAGCAATGGAACAGTACAATATCACGGGCATGAGCTGCGCGGCGTGCAGTGCGCGTGTCGAGAAAGCGGTGTCGGGCGTGCCGGGCGTGACGGGCGTTTCGGTCAGCCTGCTGACAAACGCCATGGGCGTGGAGGGAACCGCGTCCCCGGCGGCGATTATCGCGGCCGTCGAGAAAGCGGGCTACGGCGCGTCGCGCAAGGGCGACACAAAATCCGCGTCCATTTCCCAAGAGGAGGCCGCGTTAGAGGACAGGGAGACGCCCCGACTGATACGCCGTCTTTGCTGGTCGCTGGGCTTCCTGCTGGCGCTGATGTATGTCTCTATGGGACACCATATGTGGGGCTGGCCTCTCCCGGCGTTCTACGACGGAAACCACGTCGCGGTGGGGCTGACGGAGTTGTTACTTGCCGTGGTAGTCATGGTGATTAACCAGAAATTTTTCGTGAGCGGCTTTCGGAGCCTCTCCCACGGCGCGCCGAACATGGACACGCTCGTTTCCATGGGTTCGGGCGCGGCGTTCGCCTACAGTACGTTCGCGCTGTTCGCCATGACGGCGGCGCAAGTCCGGGGCGACGCGGCGGCCGTCGAACAGTGGGGCATGGAATTCTATTTTGAGTCCGCCGCCATGATTCTGACGTTAATCACCGTCGGAAAGACGCTCGAAGCGCGTTCCAAAGGCCGCACAACCGACGCCTTAAAAAGTCTCATGAACTTAGCGCCACAGACGGCCGTTGTCGTCCGCGACGGCGCGGAGACGGAAATCCCCGTCGAACAAGTCCAGCCCGGGGACATTTTCGCGGTGCGTCCGGGGGAACATATCCCCGTGGACGGCGTGGTTATCGACGGCGGCGGCGCGGTCGACGAGGCCGCGCTGACCGGAGAGAGTGTCCCCGTGGACAAGGTTCCCGGCGATACCGTCTCCGCCGCGACGGTCAATCGCTCCGGGTTCCTGAAATGCCGCGCGACGCGCGTTGGGGAGAATACCACGCTGTCACAGATTATCCACATGGTGTCCGACGCCGCCGCGACAAAAGCGCCCGTCGCCCGCATCGCGGACAAAATTTCCGGTATTTTCGTCCCCGTTGTGATTGCAATTGCCTTGATAACCGCGCTTGCGTGGCTGTTGCTGGGGCGTGACGCCGGATTCGCGCTGGCGCGCGGTATTTCCGTGCTGGTGATTAGCTGTCCGTGTGCGCTGGGACTGGCCACGCCCGTGGCGATTATGGTCGGGAACGGCGTGGGCGCGAAAAACGGCGTACTCTTCAAGACCGCCGCCGCGCTCGAATCCGCCGGACGCGTGGAGATTGTCGCGCTCGACAAAACAGGCACCATTACCGAAGGGGAACCGCGTGTAACGGACGTTCTGCCGCCGGAGGGCGTCGACGAAAGCGAGTTACTGCGCCTCGCCGCCGCGCTCGAACGGCACAGCGAACACCCGCTATCGAAAGCCGTCTTACAGGCCGCGAAAGACAGAAACCTTGACATTCCGGAAGTCGCGGATTTCCGGGCGGTTCCCGGCAAGGGCTTGGCCGCCACACTGGACGGCGTGACACTGCGCGGCGGCAACGCGGACTTTGTGACGGGCGTCGACGCGGCGCTGAAAAGCCGCGCGGAGGCGCTGTCCGGGGACGGAAAGACGCCGCTGTACTTCAGTCGTGACGGGCGCGGAATCGGCGTTATCGCCGTGGCCGACGTGCTGAAAGCCGACAGCCCGCAGGCCGTGCGCGAGTTACAGAATATGGGGCTTCGCGTCGTCATGCTGACGGGCGACAACCCGCGAACCGCCGCCGCAATCGGGCGGCAGGCCGGGGTCGACGAGGTCATAGCGGGCGTTCTCCCCGACGGCAAGGAACAGGCGGTACGGCGTCTCCAAGAACACGGACGCGTGGCCATGGTCGGCGACGGAATCAACGACGCCCCCGCACTGACCCGCGCTGACACCGGAATCGCAATCGGCGCGGGTACCGATGTCGCCATTGACGCCGCCGACGTGGTGCTGATGAAAAACAGCCTCTTGGACGTTCCCGCCGCCATTCGGCTTAGCCGCGCCACACTGCGGAATATCCACGAGAATCTGTTCTGGGCGTTCTTCTACAACGCGGTCGGGATTCCGCTGGCTGCCGGGGCGCTGGTGCCGTTCGGGCTGACGCTTCACCCGATGTTCGGCGCGGCGGCCATGAGTTTGAGCAGCTTCTGCGTGGTCTCGAACGCGTTGCGCCTGAACCTGTTCCGGCTCTACGACAGCCGCCACGACAAACGCCGCGCCGCGCCGGAAACCGAAATCAAAGAGGAGGAATCTGTTATGGAAAAGACACTCAATATCGAGGGCATGATGTGCGAACACTGCGAGGCACGGGTCAAAAAGGCGCTGGAAGCGCTCCCGGAGGTCGAACGGGCGGCGGTCAGCCACGAGAGCGGAACGGCCGTCGTGACGCTCTCCGCGCCCGTGGACGACGCGGCGCTCAAACAGGCCGTCGAGGCGCAGGACTACAAAGTGCTTGGCATTCAGTGAGGCCGACGCCGGACAGGGTTTCGCACTCTGTCCGGCGCTTCATTCGCGGGAGGGAGAGAGGCATGTTTTATCGAATCCGGGAGACGCTGGAAGTCTGCGCGGAAGACGAACTCCGTACGGCGGGGAGCCAGTACGTGGCCGTCCTTACGCCCGACGAGTGGCAGCGGCGGCGCGAGAGCTTCGACATGGGCATTGACTTGGAACTCGACATTCGGGACATCCACAACACGAAAGCGGAAGTCAACTACGATTCCCTGACGGGAAAGTTTCTGATTCCAGACCGGGCGAATCTGGGCGAGAAAGAAGACGGCTTTGCCTTCGCGCTGGACGAAAAGGGCGTGGTGTTCATCGACTCCGGCGGCGCGGCGGCGCGCATTATCGAGACTATCGCCCGCACCCGGCGCTGGCGTATTCCGTCGCTGGAACGCTTCCTCTACGATTTTCTGGAACTGATTGTGGACGGGGATATGCCGATTCTGGAACGCTACGAGATGGAACTTGACCGCATGGAGGAGGATATCTTGCAACACAGAGAGGCTTCCGTACTGGTGCGCGTCAACGAGATACGCGGCAGTCTGCGGGAACTGGCCATACACTATGACCAGCTCATCGACTTGGGGCAGGAACTGGAAGAAAACGAAAACGGCTTCTTCAAGGAATCCCATGTGCGCTACTTCTGGATGTTCCTCAACCGCATGGAGCGCCTCCACGATATGGCGGCCTCTCTGCGTGAGTACACCATGCAGGTACGGGACTTGTACCACGCCCAGTTGGAAGCCCGTCAAAACCGTACGGTCACCCTGCTGACCGTGGTGACCACGGTCTTTATGCCCCTGACGCTTATCGTGGGGTGGTACGGGATGAACTTCCGGTACATGCCGGAACTGGAATCGAGATTTGGTTATCCGGCCGTGATTGGCGTCAGCGTGTTGATTGTGGTGGTAAGCCTCCTATTCTTCAAACATCAGAAATGGCTTTGAGCGTCCGGCACACAGACCTTTTCCGAAACAGCATAAAAAAAGAGTGACAAGCGGGAAATCTTATGTTAAAATAATTCCGCCTTTTCCGCTTATTACGAAAGGTTAGAACAATATAGGAGGTAACATTTTCCAATGGGCAAGAAAAAATCGACCCCGCAAGGGAAAACTTGGCGTCTGGCCGGGGACACCCTCTCGCCGACACCGCTTTCCGAAGCCGAGGAGCGGCAGGTTTCAGAGATATTTTCCGATTTTCAAAGTTTGGCCATGGTAGAGCCCGTGCTGGGTATCAACGCCGCGACCATGCGGGCGCGGGAAACCGCCGCCCGGGCGTGTCTGGGGTACTTTTACGGGCGTTTCGGCGATTCCAGCGGGCGGGAAGCCATCACGCGGGCGCTCTCCACGGCGCTGGCGCTCCCGGTCAGGCAGTACGAATCGAACTCGATTTCACTGGGCGCGGCGTTCTGGATGCTGGACTACGCGGAGGCGCAGGATTTACAATCGGAACTTTTGTCTCTTTTGCCGCCGGACGCGGAACTCTCCGCGCCCACGCCCGACGACTTCCGCTACCCACCCGACGTCGTTTCGCGTTTGACCTACGTCTTTCTGAACCGGAAAACCAGTACCTTAAAGGAGTTCCGCAAATTGACAGGACTGCTCCGGAAAGCAGACGCCGCGAATTTACGGACGGCGTTCCGTGACGCGACGCTGGATTATTTCGGGCGCTTTCTGGAGGTGTGCAAGCGCGTCGCCCCCGCGACGTTCGCCGCGCCCCCGGATGCCGCGCCCACGCTTGCCCCGTTCCCGTCCGCCAAAGACCTTTTTTCGACCGGAACCAAGCCCCCGCCGCCGCCAAATCTGCGGAACATCCCCGAAAAAACCCCGGATGTGTCATTTCTGTTGAAAACGCCGTCCCTGCTGGGGCAGTCCCCGGACAAAATGCAGTCCGAGTTATACTACCGGCGCCTCACGGAACTGCTGTCGGAGTTCACGCTTCGGAACCCCTACGAAATCTGCGCGGCGTCCATGCTTCTGGAACGGGAAAACGACCTCTTAATGAACCTCAACACGCTGACAAACGCCGTGCTGGCCTGCGCCGACCGCCATTTGCCTTGGACGCGGGTGGAACCGGATTTGACCCGCCCCCGCTACGAGGCCGCTGTCCCCGACTGCGCTTTCCGCTACGCCCAGCCGCCGGAGGACGAGGACGAGAAACCGCTGTTTTCCGTGGGACAGCTTTTCAACCGCGCCACGGGGTACCTGCTCCCCCACGACCGGGAACCGTCAAAAGAGCTCGAACAATGGTTCACCGGGCAGGGACTGTCCGAGACTGACGCGCGGTCATTGTCTGTGGCGGCCATGGTCTGCTCCGTTTGCGAGGACGCCCGGGCGGACGCCGAGAGCGGCGTCTGGGAATCCGCCCACGCGGCCGCGAAGCGTACACCCGGCGACGCCAAACGCGAAGCGTCCGACGACGCCGACGCCGGGCGCGTTGCCGAACTGACACGGCAGTTAAAAGCTGCCAAGCAGACCGCCCACGAGAAGGAACAACTCGTACGGCAGTTAGAGGAACAACTGCGCGACGAAAACCGCCGCGCCGAACAGGACCGTATGGAATTGTACGGCCTCCGTGAGACCCTGTTCCGCACACGCGCCGGGGAGGTCTCCGAGTTCGTGACCGCCGAAAACCAGATACAATTCCCGTGGCAGGTACGCCGCCGCGTGCTGATTTTCGGCGGGCATGACACTTGGAGCAAGTCTATCCGGCCTCTTCTGCCCGGCGCGAGATTCTTTGAGCGCGAGTCCCTCCCCGACCTCAACGCCATTAAAGGCGCGGACGTGGTCTGGATTCAGGCCAACGCGCTTTCCCACAAGTTCTATTACCGCATTATCGAGACCGCGCGGCGTGAAAATATTCTTGTGCGCTACTTCAGCTTCGCAAGCGCCCGGAAGTGTGCCGAACAGGTCGTGGAAAACGAGCGTTCGGAAACGTCGGAGGCCTGACACCTCGAAAGGAAGAACCCTTTTGTCAAATATTCTCACTCACACGGGGGACGAACCGTTTTTGATAGCCCCGAAAGCGCTTCGGCGTCTGCTGGAACGCGGCGACGGTGACGCCGCCCTGCTCTATCTGGCGCTTCTGCGCCATCAGGGGACGCTCTCCCCGCGTTCGCTCTTGAAAGAAAAGGAACTGCGCTGGGAACCCGAACGCATGGACGCGGCGGAGACCGTCCTTCGGGAAATCGGCCTTGTTACGTCCGGTTCCGAACCCCGCGACGAACCCGCGCAACAGGATTACAGACAGGACGAACTCGCGTTTCAGTTGGAGAACAACCCCGACTTTCTCCAACTGACCGCGCAGGTCGAAAGCCGTCTTGGAAAGCGCCTCTCCCCCGCCGACCTCTCCAAACTGCTGTTTCTGCTGAACGAATTGGACTTGCCCTCCGACGTGATTTACACGCTTGTCAACCACTGCGTGGAGCGCTACGCCGCCAGCCACGGTGCCGGACAGCGCCCCAAAATGTCCGAAATTACGCGAACCGGGACGCAATGGTATAACATGGGCATTACCACGCAGGCCGCCGCCGCCGAGTACCTGAAACGTTACGCCAGACAACAGGCCGCCTACGCCGGGTACATGCGCGTACTGGAACTGGGCGACCGCCTCCCGGTGAAATCAGAGGAAAAGTATCTTTCGACGTGGCACGACATGGGCTTCCCGCCGGAGACAGTCGCGCTCGCCTACGAAAAGACCGTCCTGAACTGCCAGAAGTTCAAGTGGAACTACTGCAACGGGATTCTCCGGCGCTGGGACGCCGACGGACTGCACACCCCCGCCGAAGTCGAGAACGAGGAACCCTTGGAGCCGTCCGGAAAGAAGAAGTCCGGGAAAGCCTATCAGACGGATGAGAACGAAGTCGCCAAATACGTGCGGCAGTTGCAAGAGAAGATAGCGCGGGAACAGGACGGCGACGACGCGTAATGTCACGGAAAGGGGGAACGCGCATGGCCTACGATGGGGAAATTTTGCGCCGCGCGAAACAGCGCTTTGACGCACAGCGTCAGGAACGCCGCGCGACCTTGGAGAGCCGCCGCCAGAGCGTGTACCGCCGCCAGCCGCGTATCCGCGAAATCGACGCCGAACTCCGCAAAACGTCGGCGCGGGTACTCTCCGCCGCCCTCCGCCACGGTGACCCCCAACAGGCCGTGGAACAGCTCCGGGAAAAGAATCTCAACCTTCAGGCCGAGAAAACGTCGCTTCTGGCACAACTCCGCCTCCCGCGCGACTACCTCAAAGACGAACCCGCGTGCATGGTCTGCCGCGACAGCGGCTACACCGACGACGGCCATATGTGCTGGTGCCTCCAAAAGCTCTGCGTACAGGAACAGAAGAAAGACCTCTCCAAAATGCTCGACCTCGACAACCAGAGTTTTGAGAATTTTTCGCTGGACTGGTACTCCGACCGTATCGACAAAACACAGGGTATCTCCCCGCGCAAGTACATGGAGCATATCTATAAGGCCTGTCTGGACTACGCGCGGAAGTTCGGGGCGAACAGCGGGAATCTGTTCTTTTTCGGCTCGTCGGGGCTTGGGAAAACGTTCCTCTCGGCGGCAATCGCCCGGGAAGTCAGCGCGGCGGGATTTTCCGTGGTCTACGACACCGCCGCCAACGTCTTTCAGCGCTTCGAGTCCGAACGGTTCAACCGGGAAGCCAGCGCCGGAAACGAGATTAACCGTGTCCTGCACTGCGACCTGTTGATTTTGGACGACCTCAGCACCGATACGCCGTCCCAGTTCATGCGGAATGCCCTGTACCAGATTGTCAACACGCGTCTGCTGGAACACCGCGCCACGATTTTGAGTACCAACTTAGAGCCGACGAACCTTGAAAAGTATTCGCCGCAGATTGCCTCCCGCGTTCAGGGGGAGTATGAAATTTTCGGTTTCTTCGGGGAGGATATCCGTAAACTGAAGCGAAAGTATCACGGCAAGCCCCCGTATGGAAAACATCCGTAAGGGATACAGAGAGGAGTTTTTACCATGGTGACACGTTCGGAAAACTGCACGCGCCGGGACGAATGCCTCCGCAACGGGAAAGGCACCGTCAACATCAAAGACCTGACCACGAAAGAAGGCCTCTACGGACACGGGCGGCTGTTCGCCCACATCACCGTGGAGCCGGGACACTCCATCGGCGTCCACAGCCACGAGGGCGAGACCGAATTTTTCTACATCATCCGGGGCGAAGCGCTGTTTAACGACAACGGAACCCCCGTGACGGTCAAGGCCGGGGATGTCTGCGCCACCGGATACGGCGATAGCCACTCCATTGAAAACGTGTCCGACGCGCCTATGGAGATGATAGCGCTGATTGTCATGGAGTAATTATGGCGCTTGCGGATTATCTGGAATCGAAGCCGGTCATTGACACGCCGCGACTGCGTATCCGTCCCCTGTGCGCGGACGACGTTCCCGCCCTGAGAGCGTGGACGCCGGACAAGTCCATTTACGCCTACTGGGGCAAGCCCCCCGGGAAGTCCGACAAAAACCCGGAACTCCTGTTTGAGAAGCCCCCGAAGCCGTCCAAGAGTTTTCATCTGGGCATTGAGGAAAGGGCGTCCGGCAGGGCAATCGGGGAACTCTGGGTGTACCGGATTGAGCGTGACCGTATGGCGTACGTGTCGGTACGGCTTGCGCGGGAGTGTCACGGCCGCGGGTACGGAACGGAGGCGCTTTCCGCCGTCACAAAGTTCTGCTTTGAGAATACGGAACTGCAAAGGCTTTGGACGGAAGTCGATGTCCGAAATGTTCCGTCACAAAAAATACTGGAAAAGTGCGGCTACACCCGGGAAGGCCTCATCCGGCAGGGGAAAATGGTCAATACTTGGTGTGACTACTACATTTACGGCATTCTCTCGACGGATGTGTAACTTGACACTTTTCTAAGGTTCGCGGGGGTGTAAGAGATGATGCGAAAACGACAATACTGTATTCTGTGGGCGGCGCTGTTGTGCGTCCTCTTATGCGCCTGCGGCGACGGATACCGGAAGCAGTTGGAACAGGGGCGCTTACAGATTGCGCGGGGACAGTTCGAGGCCGCCGTGGCGACCTACAGCGACGTAATCGACAAGACTTCCCGCAACGCCGACGCCTACGAGGGACGCGGCAACGCTTACGCCGCACTCGCCGACCGTGCCAAGTCCTACGGCACCGAACAGAACTCGTACCGCCGCGCCGCGCTGATGGACTATAAAAAGGCCTGCGAACTCGACGGCGGCGCGGAGTATACGCGGACACTTGTCAATTACTATCTGCGTCTGGGCGACGAGGCGCTGTCCGCCACACAAGACGACGCCGCGCTGACGCATGCCTATAGTTACGAAATTGCGGACAGTTACTACCGGGCGGCGATAGACTTGGATTCCACCAGCGGCGCGGCGTACAGCAAAATGGTCGCGCTTCTGCTGGCCGAGGGGAAGTCCGGCGAGGCGGCGGCACTGCTCGAAAAGGCGCTGGCCGTGGCGCGTGAACCCGCGTTCGTCCGGGAACTGGAAGCCCTAAGCGCGCAGATTGCGCAACAGGACGAACAGGCACGACGCGCCGACGCCTTGCGCTTACTCCGGAGTGTCCCCTACTACGGCGACCCGGAGGCCTGCCGCATGAGCGCCGCGCAAGCCGTCGCGTGCGCGAAACTGCTCTCTGACGGCGTTCGCGGCAAATTTTACGGGTTCAGCGGCTACGGGAAGCCGCTCTACGACAAGCCCGTGTTCTGGGACGAACCCTACCCCGTGCTGGGCTACGGCTCCTATGAGACGGACAGAGGCCGCGTCATGCTGGCCGACTTGGCCGGGGACGGTGTGCCGTACCTGTGCCTGTTCAGCACGATGACCGAAAATAATTCTTTCGAGATTTACGGCTGGGTCGACGGGCAAATGAAGCTCGCCGCCGGAGAGGAATCTTGGGGCGGACAGCAGAACGGCACGCTGACAGAGTTGCCGGACGGCTCTGTGGTACTCGTGGAGGCCGTCACCATGTCCGGCCGCACACACAGCGGGCAGACATTCCGCTTCCGGGACGGCGGCGCGTTCGTCGCCGAAAGCTGGTACGAGGCGCGGGAGAACGGCGAAGCCGTCGTCCGCGTCACACGCGACAACACACAGTTGACCTACCCGCGCGGACAGTGGGAGCCGGTTTCCGGCGTGTCGCCGGAGAACCGCGAAGCGCCCTACACGTCTTTCGCGGACACGCTTCCGGGAGCCTGTCCTTTGCGCGACATGGTGTCGTATCTCAACGACTGGGCGGCGGCGGTCTCGGACGGCGCGGCGGAATATGTCGAAGTACCGCCCGAACACACCGAACGCCACCGCATGGCCACGGCGATGTTACGTCAGCTTTTCGCGCTCGACCACGCGTCCATGGACGCCAATACCCGTCTCTGTTACGTCCGCCTGTTCGACTGCAACGGCGACGGCGCGGACGAACTGTTTGCGGCCTTCTCCGGGGCGTACCACGCCCAAAACGGCGCGGAATGCCAGTTTGTCCTCTACGAGTGGCGCGACGGCGAACTCCGGGAACATCCCGGCGGGACGCGCTTCAATGAGCTGTACCTTGCCCGCAGGAGAGCCGACAACGCGCGGGGCGTTCTGGGTACGGAAACACGCGGCATGCTGACCCGTTACGGCTACACGTTCCTGAACGGCACGGAAGAATTTCAGGCCGACAGCACCAAAAACCAGTACGAAGTTCTGAAAGGCGGGCAGGCCGCCGCAATCGCGGAATCTGAATATGTAGTTCTCAAAGGCCAGTACGAGACGCTGGAGCGCCTTGTGGACTTCCGCCAGTTAAGCGAAGACCGGAATTACGAGCGGGTCGTGACATCCCTGTACAATATGCGGAGCTGACCGGGGAGTGATAAAAACATGAAAAACCTTTCATCCCGCGCGGCGCTTCTGATTACGCTGTCCATTGCGTGCTGTCTGACGACATCGGCGCGAGCCGCAGACAGGCACATGTTGTCGAAAGACATTGTGTCCATGCAGAATCAGAACGGCGTCGGCGTGGGTTACGCGTCCGTACTCTACGACAGCACAAACGGCCTCCCGACCTCCGAGGCAAACGACATTATACAGTCGCAGGACGGCTTCATCTGGATTGGCAGTTACGGCGGCCTGATTCGCTACGACAGCAACACCTTTCACCGCTATGAGGGCGTCACAAGCGTGAAGTGTCTGTTCGAGGACTCGAAACAGCGCCTTTGGATTGGCACCAACGACCACGGACTGTTTACGCTGGAAAACGAGGCCTTCACCCCCTACGGCCGCGCCGAGGGACTGCGTTCCTCCTTTGTGCAGGCCATCACAGAGGACCCCGACGGGAACATTTTCATAGGCACGACCATGGGCGTGGACTACATCGACGCCGCCGACAAAGTCTGTCATGTCGACGACAGCCGCCTGAATACGGAGTACGTCGCCGACCTGTTGCCCGGTGCCGACGGCGTCCTCTACGGCTCCACGAATACCGGCTCTTTTTTCTCCATACGTGACAGGCAGGTGTCGGCATTCTACGACAGTGACGACCTCGGCTTTGAGAACGCGGTCAACTCGATTTGCCCGGATTCGAGGACGCCCGGCTTTGTCTATCTGGGTACGCACGGTTCCGAAATTCTTTACGGGGACATGTCCGGCGGCTGGACGGCGGCGGCGTCCATCTCCATCGCGCCCCTGAAGACCGTACACGCCATGAAGATGACCGACGGGAATGTGTGGATTTGCGCGGAAAACGGTATCGGCTTTCTGGACGAACAGCGGCGCTTCACGCAAATTCGGAATCTGCCCATGAAGACGCAGATTCACCGCATGATGACGGACTATCAGGGAAATTTGTGGTTCGCCTCCACGCGGCAGGGCGTCATGAAAATTGTCGAAAACCGCTTCACAGACCTGTTTTCGGCGGCGGAGATTGAATCGGCGGTCGTCAACAGCACATGTGTGTATCAGGGGGCGCTCTACGTCGGCACCGACAGCGGCCTTTTGATTCTCAATGACCGATACGAGGCGATAGAAAACACTCTGACGGAGGCGGCGCGGGGGTGCCGGGTTCGGAGTATCCGGAAAGACAGCCACGACATTTTGTGGCTCGGCACGACCAGCGCGAAAGGCCTCATCCGCTACGACGGCGCGGCGGACAGCGTGTCGAACTACACGGAGGCGGACGGGCTTCCCTCGAACCGCGCCCGCGTCATGCTGGAACTCTCCGACGGGAGAATGGCCGTGGCGACGAACGCGGGGGTAGCGATTCTGGACAACGGGGAAGTGTCGAGCCTCTACGCCAGCGCGCAGGGGCTGAACAATCTGGAGATTCTCTGTCTGGAGGAGGGCGCGGACGGGACACTCTACATGGGCAGTGACGGCGACGGCATTTACGTCGCCGACCCCCGGAACGGCGGAGGCGTCACGCGGCTTGGCTTGGACGACGGTCTGGAATCGGAAGTGATTCTGCGCATTAAGAAAGACCCCGCCGCCCCGGAACGCCTCTGGATTGTCACAAGTAACTCCATCGCGTGGATGCAGGACGGGCAGATTACCACGTTACAACACTTCCCATACTCCAATAACTTCGACCTCTACTTCACGGCCAACGGCATGGTTTGGGTTCTCAGCAGTAACGGAATTTATGTGCTACAGCGCTGGGAACTGCTGGCCGACCCCCAAAACATAGACTATACGCTCTTCGACACGGCCTGCGGACTGCCCAGCGTGGCTACCGCGAACTCCTACAGCTATCTGACGGAGGACGGGACGCTTTACATCGCCGGTTCCAAGGGCGTCAGCGCGGTCAATATCAACGCGAGCATAGACGACGGCGACACAATCCAGATGGCGATTCCCTATCTGACGGCCGACGACCGCTATATACCCTTGCGCGGCCAGCGTAAAATCCACATCCCGCCCGACTGCAAGCGCCTTGTGATTTACCCGTTTATCTTCGCCTACTCGCTGGACAATCCGCATGTCGGATTCTGGCTGGACGGCTTCGACGACGCGACCATTGTCATGACCAAGCGCGAACTCGCCCCCGTCGGCTATACCAACCTCGACGGCGGGACGTACCGCTTTCATCTCTCCATTTTCCACGAGGACAGCAATCAGGAAGCCCACTCCGTAACCGTGACCATTATCAAAGACAAGGCGCTCTACGAACAAAACTGGTTCCGGGTTCTGTGCGTTCTGTTTCTGATGTTTCTGGTCTTTGTGGCCGTGACGCTCTATTTCCGCCAGAAAACGCTCAAACTGACGAGGGAAAAGGAGAAAATCAAGGAACTTGTCCGGGAAATGACCATTGTTTTCGCCAAGTGTATTGACATGAAGGACCACTACACCAACGGGCATTCCGCCCGCGTGGCGAGATACTCCGTCATGCTCGCCCGGCGGCTGGGCAAGAGCGGGGAGGAGGTCGACGAAATCCGGAATATCGCGCTTCTGCACGACATCGGAAAAATCAGCATTCCCGACAACATCCTCAACAAGCCCGGACGCCTCACCGACGAGGAGTTTTCCGTCATGCGGAGCCACTCACAGCGCGGCTACGATATCCTGAAAGAAATCACGATTGCCCCCGGCCTCGCAATCGGCGCGGGCTTCCACCACGAACGCCCCGACGGCAGAGGCTATCCGCGCGGCCTGAAAGGCGACGAAATCCCCGAAGTCGCCCGTATTATCGCCGTGGCGGACACGTTCGACGCCATGTACTCGACGCGTCCCTACCGAAAGAAAATGCGTCTCCGCGACGTGGTGGAGGAAATCCGCAAGGCCGCCGGGACACAGCTTAGCCCCGAAGTCGTGCAGGCCTTTATGGAACTGGTCGAGAGCGGGGCGTTCGGCAAACTCGAACCCCCCGACGAAACTTGACGCGCCCCGCCACAAAATACGGTTGACGTTTTCCCGGAAATGCGCTATGATAGCACAAGTATCTTGTGCGATATCCGTCATACGCCGGGAGGTATCAGACATGGTGAACGATTACGGGACGGAAATCAAGAAACTTGGTTTCGGCATGATGCGCCTGCCCCACAAGGGACCCTTTATCGACGTGGAGCAGACAAAACAAATGGTAGACCTCTTTCTGGAGGCGGGTGGGACGTACTTTGACACGGCTTTCGTCTACCCGGGTTCGGAGGAGGCCACCCGAAAGGCGCTGGTCGACCGTCACCCGCGCGAGGCCTTCACGCTCGCCACGAAGTTAAACGCGATGGTGGCTATCTCCGAAAAGGCCGCGAAAGCCGAATTTGAGGCCAGTTTGAAGCACACCAACGCCGGATATTTCGACTACTACCTTCTACACGCCCTGATGAACGACAATTATCAGAAGTACGAAAAGTATCATCTCTGGGACTTTGTGGAGGAACAGAAGCGGAAAGGCCTTATCCGTCATTACGGCTTTTCCTTCCACGCGGGGCCGGAACTGCTCGACAAACTTCTGACCGAACACCCCGAAGCCGAATTTGTACAGCTTCAAATCAATTACGCGGACTGGGAAAACCCGTCCGTCACGTCCCGCGCCAATTACGAAGTGGCGCGGAAGCACGGGAAACCCATTGTCATCATGGAACCCGTCAAGGGCGGGAATCTCGCCAAGCCGCCCAAAGAGGTCGCGGGGCTGTTCCGGAAGGCCAATCCGGACGCGTCCCCGGCGTCGTGGGCGATTCGGTTCGCGGCGTCGCTGGACGGCGTTTTGACGGTGCTTTCGGGCATGTCCAATCTGGAACAAATGCGGGACAACCTCTCGTTTATGACGGATTTCCGTCCGCTCTCCGCCGACGAACGGGGCGTGATTCAGGAGGCACAGCGCCTTATGGGACGCTCCGCCACGATTCCCTGTACGGCCTGCCGCTACTGCGTGGAGGGCTGTCCGAAACAGATTCCGATTCCGGACATTTTCGCCGCCATGAATCAGCGTCTGGGAAGCGGCCAACTCGCCGAATCCGTGGAGAGCTACCGCGCCGCCGTCGGGAGTGGAAACGGCGCTGACGCGTGTATCGCGTGCCGCCAGTGCGAAAAGGCCTGTCCGCAACACATCCGGATTGTCGACAGGCTCAAAGAGTGCGCCGCCGCGCTGAATACGTAACGCGTGACCCTCTCCCGGTATCGGGGGAGGGTTCAAAAAAATCTCTTTGCAAAACGCGGCGGCTGTGATACAATGCGCCCATTCCAAGATATGAAAGGGAGATGAGGATTTTATGCGCTCTGACATTGAAATCGCGCAGTCCGTGACCATGAAGCCCGTACGGGAAATCGCCAAGCTCGCCGGAGTGGCGGAGGAATATCTGGAACAATACGGAAACTACAAGGCCAAAATCGACTACCGTTTGCTCCGGGAGACCGACCGCCCCGACGGTAAACTGATTCTCGTCACGGCAATCAACCCCACGCCCGCCGGGGAGGGCAAAACTACAACCACCGTCGGGCTTGCCGACGCCTTGCGGCGTCTCGGCAAAAACGCGGTTGTGGCGTTGCGGGAACCGTCGCTTGGCCCCGTGTTCGGCGTCAAGGGCGGCGCGGCCGGGGGCGGCTACGCGCAGGTCGTGCCGATGGAGGATATCAATCTGCACTTTACGGGCGACTTCCACGCAATCGGCGCGGCGAATAACCTGCTGGCCGCCATGCTTGACAACCACATCCAGCAGGGCAACGCGCTCGGCATTGATGTCAAGCGCGTTACGTGGAAGCGCTGTGTCGACATGAACGACCGCCAGCTCCGGAACATCGTGGACGGCCTCGGCGGGCGCATGCAGGGCGTGCCGCGTGAGGACGGCTTCGACATTACGGTAGCAAGCGAAGTCATGGCCGTGCTGTGCCTGTCGGACAGCATTCCCGACCTGAAAGCGCGTCTGGGGCGCATGGTCGTGGCCTACACGTTCGACGGGAAGCCCGTCACGGCGTCCGACCTGAAAGCCGACGGCGCTATGGCCGCGCTGTTAAAGGACGCGCTCAAACCGAACCTTGTGCAGACGCTGGAGGGGACGCCCGCGTTTATACACGGCGGCCCCTTCGCCAATATCGCCCACGGGTGCAACTCCGTCATGGCCACGCGCATGGCGATGAAGTTGGGCGACTACGCCGTGACGGAAGCGGGCTTCGGTGCCGACCTCGGCGCGGAAAAGTTCTTCGACATCAAGTGCCGCTTCGCCGGGCTGACGCCCGACGCCGTGGTGCTTGTGGCGACCGTCCGCGCCCTGAAACACCACGGCGGCGCGGCGAAAAGCGAACTGGGCAACGAAAACATTCCTGCGTTAGAGGCCGGACTGCCCAACCTGCTCCGCCACGCCACGAATATTCGCGACGTGTTCGGCCTGCCTTGCGTCGTGGCAATCAACGCCTTCCCGACCGACACCCCCGCCGAACTCGAAACCGTCCGGAAGTGGTGCCAGTCGGAGGGAATCCGCGTGGCGCTCAGTGAGGTTTGGGCGAAAGGCGGCGCGGGCGGTATCGAACTCGCGGAAGAGGTTCTCCGGCTCTGCGAGGCCGAAAATCATTTCCGGTTCGCCTATGACGCCGACGAACCGATTCAGGACAAGCTAAACCACATTGTCCGGCGCGTGTACCACGGCACGGAGGCGGTACTGACGCCCGCCGCGAAACGTCAGGCGCAGGAATTGGACGCGTTGGGCTACGGGAATCTCCCCGTCTGCATGGCCAAAACGCAGTATTCCCTCTCCGACGACCCGGCGCTGTTAGGCGCGCCGGACGGCTTCGCCGTGACCGTCCGGAACCTGAAAGTCAGCGCGGGCGCGGGCTTCCTCGTGGCGCTGACGGGCGAAATTCTGACCATGCCGGGGCTTCCCAAGTCCCCCGCCGCCGAGCGAATCGACGTGGACGAAACCGGGCGTATCAGCGGCCTGTTCTGACATACCGCCGCCCGTCCGCGCATAACCATAAAACATCATCCGTCGCGGGGAGGCGTCATGTATGGGGAAACATGCTTCGGGGTTGCTGTGCTGTCTGATATGGCTTGTGTCGCTGTGCGGCTGTGGCGTACAGGCTCCGGACGCGGCTCCGACGCCCACCCCCGCGACACTGCCCGGCCGCGCCGCCGGCATCATGGAGGAGGAAACGCTACTGACCGTCGACGGGCGCGACATTCCCGCGTGGGAGTACCTGTACTGGCTCTCGCTGGCATGCGACCGGGCGCGGGGACAGTCCGACGCCCCCGACTGGGACAGCGTCAAGGAACAGGCGCTGATGAACACGGCGCTTTACGCCTCCGTGGAGACGCTCGCGGAGCGGAACGGCGTACAGTTCACGGACGCCGACGCCGCGACGGTCTCCGAACGCTGGCGGCGGCGCTGTGAGGCCTACGGCGGGGAGGCGGACTATCTCCGGGAAATCGCCCGCTACGGCCTCGACCGCGCCAAGGCCGAAACCCTGTTCCGCGCCGGACTGCTCTATGGGAAGCTCCGCGCACTGTGCCGGGAGGGCGGCGCGTTCTCCCCGGACGCCGCCGCGCTTGACGCTTTGGCCAAAGAAAGCGGTGCCGTACGGGTTGACCGTATCCTGTCCACGGACTGGGACTACAACGCCGCCAAACGCCGCGCTGAAGCGTTTTTCCGGCAGTTAAACGGCGCGGCCGACCAAGCGGCGCTGTTCTCGGAGCTGACTTGGGAGGGCGGCGACCACGAGGGGCCGCGCACCCTGAAAGACGGCACTTTCGACGAACGCCTGACGCAAGTTGCCAAGGCGTTGCAAATCGGGCAGATATCGGGCATTATTGAGTCGTCGGACGGCTTCTCGATTTTGCGCAGGCTCTCCCCCGAACGTGACAGCCTGCTCGAAACATGGCTGCGGCGTACCGTGGAGGAGGCCGCCCGTAAGGCGGATGTCGAAGTAACGGAACGTTACCGCGCTATCGACGCGGCGGGATTCTCGTCCGCGCTGGAAGAACTCCGCAAAACGGGCTGAAAGTGCCGCCGCGTGTCTTGGGGTTCCGTCAAACGTGGATTCTGTATGAAATTCACCCGGAATTTTCGCCGTTTTTCGTCAGAAAGCACATGAAATTCCGCTATACTTTCCGCCGAAAGTCTGATATAATCACGGCGAAATCCGAAATGAGATAGTTCCCCGTTGGATTCATCGGTATTCCGTTTCCGCACGGGGCAACCCGCCGGACTGTTGAAAGGGGTATCAAGTATGAATGCCATTGTCGTGGTAGACCAGATATGGGCTATCGGCCGGGAGGGCAGACTGCTGTTCCATCTCCCCGCCGATATGGAACATTTTAAGAAGCTGACAACGGGCGGCACAATCATCATGGGGCGGCGTTCGCTCAACGCCTTTGTGGAGGGAAAACCGTTGCCCGACCGCCGGAACATCGTCGTGACGCGCAACGCCGACCTTGTGCCGCCGGGGGTGGAAGTCGTCCCCGACACCGAATCCGCCGTCAAGGCCGTGGAACAGGACGACCCCGACAATGTATGGGTTATCGGCGGCGGGAGCGTGTACGCCGCGCTGTTGTCGCGTTGCCGCCGGGTGTACCTGACGCGCGTCGAGACCGTCGCCGAGGGCGAACCCGACACATATTTCCCTGATTTAGACCACTTGCCCGGCTGGGAAATCGAATCCACCAGCGAACCCATGACCGATAACGGCCTCACGTTCCGCTTTGTCCAGTACATTAACCGCAATCTCGTTCCCAAAGCCTGATAAAATCCCCGGTTCCGTCCAGCGGAACCGGGGACTGTGTTAGTAGTCGAAAGCGAAGTGTTCGCAGGCGTTGATAACGGTCGTCTCTTCAAACCGCGACTGCCGGGGGATGTGGACGCCGTAACAGCGGTGGATGTGTCCGTGAATGAAATAACGCGGCTGATAGCGTTCGAGCAGTTTCCGGAAGCAGACAAAGCCCCGGTGTGACATGGAATCGAAGTCGTTAATATACCGTGCGGGGGCGTGGGTCAGCAGGATGTCGAAGCCGTGGTATTTGCGGAGCTGGAACCACAGTCGGCGTATCCGCATTTCCATTTGGAATTCCGTGTACATGTTGTCGCCGTCGCGGTAGCGGAACGAGCCGCCCAAGCCCAGAATCCGGATACCGTTCTGCACGAAAATCCGGTCTTCCACGCATTCGCAGCCCTCCGGGGGACGTTCGCCGAAGGTGTCGTCATGGTTGCCGCGTACATAGAGCAGGGGACAGTTCGAGAGTGTCACGAAAAATTCAAGATACGCTTTGGGCAGGTCGCCACAGGATAAAATCAAGTCGAAGTCGTCCAATTTTCCGGGCGTGTAGAAGTTGTAATAGTATTCCGATTCCACGTCCGCCAGCGCCAGAATTTTCACGCCGTCACGCCTCCTCCGCCGACGATTTCACGCCCGCGATTCCGACAGTTGCCTTTCCGGTGTCGTTCAACTGCCCGTAGGCCGGGATTTCCCCGGACACATTCTCGTTGAGCCAGTCCATATTAATAATGCGTTCGACGCTCAGGACTTCCCCATCGGCGGAGCGCAGTTTCCGGGACTGGTCGCGCAGGGGTCCCCGGAACGGGTCGCAGGTTCCCGCGCAGATTCCGGCGCGTAAGAAGTACGCCAGTTTCCGCACACTGTCCGGAAGTGCCTCCGAAAGTTTCAGCTCTATGACGCCCGCCGACATGCCCCAGTAATAATTGAGCGCCTTACTGCTTTCGGCGTACTCGGCTTGCAGGGAATGGTCTTGAATGCGCCGCACAAGCGCTTCGTAGTACGCGCCCCACTGCCAGACGGGAACCGCCAACCCGGCCTGACTGCCGCCCTGTACGAGTGACAGCCCCACGCCGACATAATCCCCGCCGCGCCGTACGGTGTCGGTAAACGACACGAGCCGGATACCCCGCGCCGTCAGACGCGACAAGGCCTCCCGCGCCCCGCCCACGGTCGACCAGTCCAGCACCACCGCGGCGTCGGGGTTGGTCATCTGCACGCCCAGCGCGAAGGCGTTGATTCCGGCGACCTGCCCGAAAATCGGGTAGTCGCACAGATAGCCGACGGGTTCCTCTCCCGCCATTGCCCCCGCGATTGCGCCCGTGATGAATTTCGCCTCGTACATGCGCGCGTAATATGTGCGTATGTAACGGTGGGACTGGTTCACGGAGCAGTTGAGAAACGTCACGTCCGGGAACTCCACGGCGGCGTTGAGGCTCGCGGGCAGGAGGCGCGGCGAAGTCGTGAAAATGACCGTGTTGCCGTCCTCGACGGCCTGACGGATAACCGATAGCGGCCTTTTGTCGGGGGGTTCGTCGGGGCCGGTGGGTTCCAGCGCGTTGAAGTAGGCTTTGGTCTCCAACTCGCCGTTAAGGGTACGCTGTACGCGTTGCCGGCCTTGCTCATGCCCCCAAGTCCAGCCGGAAAGCTCCGGGGTCTTGTCGTAGATGAAGGCCGCTTTCAGAATTTTTTTCGGCAGGACGGCGGGAATTGTGGGAAGCAACGTTTTCGCGGCGTCCTCTTTGGGGTCGAGTTTCAGGACAATCGGCGACGATTCCTGTTGCAGTGTGATTTCCTCCCAGACTTTCTCCACGGACGCTTTCAGCTCCAACGGACTCCGGCCGCACAGAGACGCGTAACCGTAAACCCGGATACAGGCCAAAAACGCGTCTCCCACGGTGCTTGACAGGCGCTGTCCGCCGAGCTGGTTGTAGACCTTCCGAAAATTGTAGTACGTGGCCTTGAACAAAATCCGGTCGTCGTCCGACCACTCCTCCCACGGGCGTTTTCCGAGCAGGCGTTGCAGAAGCTGATATTTGCCCGGATAGGAAAACTCCAGAAAGTTGACCTTGCTGTAGCGGTAGAAGTCCATGAACTCGTAGTAACGCACGGATTCCGGGGAATCGTTGCGCGGCGGCAGAATGCGCGTGACGTACGCCGAAACCGTCTCCGCGCCGAAGTATTTCAGCACGCTGACGCGCTTGTTCCCCTCCTCGACGTAGTAACGGTTCAGGTACTCCGTGGCCTTGATGGGGTCGCGGATGCCCTCTTTCAGGTGGGTGGCGCAGAGGCGTTCCCACTTCCCGGCGAACTCCGACGAGCCTTCGAGCAGGGGCATGAAGTTACGCGCGAAAGACTGCGTACGCCCGCCGCTCTTGGTTCCCACGATAAATTCCATGGGGATTTGCACAAGCCCGATATCCGCGCTGTGCAGGGCGCGTTCCGGGGTCACAAAGTCGTCCAGACGCGGGAGCCATGGGTGTTCCCCGCGCGCCACGCAGGCGCGGAACTCTTTTTGCGCCTGTTTTTTCGCGTCCTTGTAGTATGAATCCTGCATGGTGAAACCCTCCTTGCGTGTGAAATCGAAAAGCGTCAAAGAAAGGGACGCGGGCAAGTGATGTCATTTTACACGGAAAGCGCGAAAATGTCCACAGGAATTTGGGTACTGACGGCAATTTTATTCAGGACAGGCGGCGGGAAAGCAGGTACTGCGCACAAAGCCCGGTAAAGAATCCGGCTATTATGCCAGAGATTGTCAAAAACGGGAAATAGGCCAGCACGGCGAGAGAGCGCGTAATCCAGACGGCGGCGGCGATTTGTCCGGCGTTGTGGGCGATTGCGGCGAACACGGCGCAGACCCAGACTTGTCGCGGCGTGGTGACGCGGCGCAGGAGCAGTAACGCGCACAAACTGAGCAGTCCGCCCGCAAGACTGTAGAACAATACCATGAGATTTCCGGCGAAGAACGCGCCCAGCGCAATCCGGCACAGCAGGATACAGAGGGCGTCCCAAGCGCCCAGCGTGCAGACCGCCCAGACGTTGACAATATTTGCCAGCCCGAGCTTCACGCCCGGAATCGGCACGGGTACGGGGATTTGTGCCTCGACGGTGAACAGAATCAGCGCGACGGCGGTCAGCAGGGCGTCACGGGTCAGCCGACGCGCGGTCATGGGGCGTCCTCTTCCAGTTGAATCAGCAGGCCGTGGGGCAGGCAGACAAGCGGAAAGCCGAACTCCGGAAGCCATCCCTCCATGACACAAATTTGGTCGGGGCAGTCGGCGGCCTCCACGCAAATCCGCCCCGGCTGAATCAGAATCGTATTGGAGCCGTCGTCAGTCTCTACGGTGAAGCGCTCTTCCGCTTTCACGCGGTTGAGGTCGACGCGCCGCAGACATTCCCCGTCGACGTAGATTCCGGCAATCATGGACGGCGTACGCCGCGCCCATAGAATCGAAAGCAGGCTGATTCCCAGAATCACGGCGAGTACCCATAACCATACGCGGGTTTTCATAGCGCTTCCCCCTCTCCGTCGCGGAGCAGTTCCGCGAAACTGTAGATGTATCTGTCACAGAGCGCGCGCATTTCCGTTTCGCTGGTGTCAAAGTAGCGGTCGTAGACGCCGACCGTACGCATACCGGCGGCGTGCGCCCCCCGGCACGATAACAGGCTGTCGTCGAACAAAGTGCAGTCCCCCGGGCGTACGCCCAGTGTCGCGGCGGCGACGCGCCAGAGTTCCGGCGACTGCTTCTCCATATGGAGTTCCTGCGCGAAAATGACGCGCTCAAAATACGGCGCGATGTTGAGGTGTTCGAGCGCGTCGCGGCAGTGTCCGGGGACGCTGGATGTCACGATTGCCATACGCTGTCCGGAGACCCGGCACTGTTCGAGGTACGCCCCGACGCCGGGTTTCAGCGGCACTTTGTGATAGAGGCCTTGCGCGAGTTCGAGCCACTCCGACATGATTTCGTCACAGCTTTCTTGCAGGTTGCAAAACCGCTTCGTGAACTCCGCCGCGAGCGGGAAAATGGTGTGCGCGACGCCGTCATAATAGGCCTGCGTGTACGGAATGCCGCGCCGCGCCAGAAACACGCGGTCAACGTCTTTCCAAATGCCGTTGGAATCAATCAGGGTGCCGTCGAGGTCGAACAAAAACACGGTTGCGCCTCCTTTCAGGCGGGTTCGAGTGTGAAGCGCCACGGGAAGTCCCGCGCTTCCTCCGCGTAGTCGATACCGATACGGGGCGCGGCGCGGACGGTTTCGCGTCGCGGCGGGAGTTCCGGAAGCCCGATATCCGCCGGGGAATCGCAGACAAAGAGCGCGTCCCCGGTCAAGTCCAAGCCGTTTTCGGCCTTGCCCAAACACAGCGCCCGACAAATCTTTCCGGGGCCGTTCAGAAAGTTTCGTTGCCGCGCCGGGGTCACGGGCTTGTCCCCGTAGCGTGCGCGCCACATGAAATCCGCTCCGGCTATGGCCTCCATGCCGCGAATCAGCACGGCGGCGGGTTCCCCCTCCGGTTCCGTCACGAAGTTGAGACAGTGGTACATGCCGTAAATCAAGTAAATGTACGCGTGTCCGGGAGGCAGAAAAAGCGGAGCCGTCCGCGCCGTTCTCCGGTAGCCGTAGGCGTGGCAGGCCTTGTCACAGCGGCCGATATACGCCTCTGTCTCGGTAAGGCGTCCGGCAAGGAGCGTGCCGCCGCCCGTGACGCGTACCACGATTTTTCCCAGCAGGTTCCGGGCAATCTCGATTGTGTCGCCGTCGTAAAAATCATAAGAAAGCCTTGCCATTTGTTCCCCCCGGTGCTACAATAGCGTTTGTTTTGCGGACGGACGGCGCGGAGCCGTACGCCCCATTCTACCACACAACATCCGAAGGAGCAATAGCCGTATGAAACGCAATTTGATTCGGCAGAACGTCCTCCCCGTACTGGCGGCGATGATTTGGGGTAGCGCGTTTATCGCGCAGAGCGTGGGCGCGGAACACATGGAGGCGTTCACATTCAACACGGCGCGGTCAATTGTGGCGTTTTTCTTTCTGCTGGGGCTGTGCGGAGTTCGACGCCGTTTCCGTGGGAGTGCCGTCCGCTCGTGGCGGGAACTGTTCGCGGCGGGGGGCTGTTGCGGCACCGCGCTGGCCGTCGCCACATGGCTACAACAGGCCGGAATGGCCACGACCGAACCCGGCAAAGCGGGCTTTATTACGGCGCTCTACATTGTCATTGTGCCGCTGATTGGAAAGTTTTTCCTGCATCGTCAAGCGCCGTCCACAATCTGGATAAGTGTGGCGCTGGCGGCCGTGGGGCTGTACCTGTTGAGCGTGACGGAGGCCTTGACGATTGAACCCGGCGACGTGTACATGATTCTGTGTGCGCTGGTCTTCTCGGTGCAAATCCTGCTGATTGACCACTTTTCGCGGCGCGTGGACGGCGTGGCCATGTCGTGCGTGCAGTTTCTGGCAATGACGGCCGTTTCGGCGCTGGGCGCGGTCGTGACGGCGGAGACGGTCAGCGCGGAGGCGTTGCGCGTGTGCCTGTGGGCGATTCTCTACGCGGGAATCTTTTCCAGCGGCGTGGCGTACACGTTGCAGATTCTGGCGCAGAAGGATTCCAATCCCATGGTGGTTTCGCTTCTGCTGAGCCTTGAGGCGGTATTCGCGGCGCTGTCGGGGGCGCTGTTCCGCCACGAGCGCATGTCCGGGCGCGAACTGCTGGGCTGTGCGCTGATGTTCGCGGGCGTCGTCATTGCGCAGATTCCGCGCCGGGGCGCTCTTGAATCGGCTTAGGCCGGGTGTTATAATCACGGAAACTATCGCGGCGAGGTGAACAAAGTGCGGATAGAAGTTTTAGGCATCGGGTTCGACAACATCACGCGCGAGGAAGCCGTGGAGGCGGCGCTTTCGATGATAGAGCGCGGCGGGACACATTACGTGGTGACGCCGAACCCGGAGATTGTGGAGGTATGCCGGGAGCGCGGGGACGTGGCGCGGGCGGTCAACGGCGCGGACTTGGTGCTTCCGGACGGAATCGGGGTCATCAAGGGCGCGGCGATACTCGGAACGCCTCTGCGCGAACGCGTGCCGGGCGTTGAGTTCGCCGCCGGACTGCTGGAACGTCTGGCGGAAACGGAGCATTCCGTTTACTTTCTGGGCGGGAAGCCGGGCGTCGCCGGGCAGGCGGCGGAGAATCTGTCGCGGCGGTATCCGGGCTTGCGCTGCGCCGGAACGCATGACGGCTATTTCCGCGAGGACGCGCCGATAGTCGAGGAAATCCGCCGGAGCGGGGCGGACGTGGTGTTTGTGTGTCTGGGCGTGCCGAAGCAGGAGCTGTGGATAGTGCGCAACGGCGCGGACACCGGGGCGAAACTGCTCTGCGGGCTGGGCGGCAGTCTGGACGTGTTCGCGGGTACCGCGAAGCGCGCCCCGGCGTTCTTCTGCGACCACGGTCTGGAATGGTTTTACCGCCTCTGCAAGGAGCCTTGGCGCTGGAAGCGTATGCTGAAATTGCCCGTGTTTCTGTTCCACGTCTGGAACGAGAAGCGCGGCCGGAAAAAGCGCCCGTGAAATTTTTCTATGCGACGAATACGGAGGAATCTATGGCTGATTTTGAACATCAGGACACCACCAGTTGGAACCCGGACGAGGTGCGGCAATCGGACGCGCCCCCGCGCCGTGAGCGGAGACGCCGCCGGCGCAGGATGAAGTGGTATTATCCGGTAATATACCTGTTTGTCGTGCTTCTGACTTCCGTGATACTGGCGAGTATCGGCTGGGAGCTGGCGTCGGACTTGTGCGCGTTCAACCGGGGCGCGGTCACTACCCACACCGTGGAAGTCGAACCCGGCGACAAACTCGACGACGTGATTGAAAAACTCCATCAGGCCGGATTGGTTAAGCACCCGTTTTTCTTCAAGCTCTTCTCGGACGTGACCCACGCGGAAAGCAAAATCGGCGTCGGCACGTACACGCTCAACACCGACATGGATTACCGCGCCTTGGTCGTGGGCATGCGGAACACGTCCTCGAACCTCGCCACGAGCGTGGCGAAGGTCACGATTCCGGAGGGCTACACCGTACGCGACATCTGCGCCCTGCTGGCCGAAAAGGGCGTTGCCACGGAGGCCGAACTTCTCGACGCCGCCGCCAACGCCGCCTTTGACTATGAGTTTATCGACAACGACGCCCACGACGTAAGCCGTCTGGAGGGCTACCTGTTCCCGGACACCTACGACTTTTACACGCCGGAGAATCCGCAACGCGCCCTGAACCGTCTCCTGAGCAACTTCGCCCGGAAAATTTCGGCGTGGGAAGACCTGCTGGCCGAGGCCGAACAGCGCGGCTATACGCTCAAAAAGATTGTCACCATCGCGTCCTTAATCGAAAAGGAGACCGACGGCTCTGACCAAGCCCGCATCGCGTCCGTGATTTACAACCGTCTCGACGGCACGGGGAGCCGCGCCGGGACTTACGGACTGTTGCAGATTGACGCCTCCGTACTCTACGACATGCCCGCCCACACGGGGCCGATTACGTCCGCCGACTTGGAGCGCTCGTCGCCCTACAACCTCTACAAGAACGCCGGACTGCCGCCCACGGCGATTGCCAACCCCGGCGCGAAGGCGATTTACGCCGCGCTCGCCCCCGAGGAGACCGGATACTACTATTACGCGCTTGCCAAAGACAGCAAGCACCGCTTCTTTGAGAACTACACCGAATTCTCGCGCTTCCTGTCGAGTTCGGACTATATCGGCAACTGACATGGACGGAAAGAAGCCCGAACTCCTCTGCCCCGCCGGGGACATGAAGCGCTTACAAATGGCGGTAGCGTACGGCGCGGACGCGGTATATCTGGCCGGACAGGAGTACGGAATGCGGGCGTTCGCCGGGAACTTCCCGGAACCCGCGTTTCGTGAGGCCGTCGCGTACGCCCACCGCCACGGCGTACGCGTGCACTGCACGGTCAACACGACGCCGCGCAACGGCGAAATAGAGCGTCTCCCGGCCTATCTGGAATTTCTGGACGGTATCGGCGTGGACGCGCTGATTATCGCGGATTTCGGCGTGTTCCGTCTGGCGGAACGGTACGCGCCGCGTTGCGCCCGGCATGTCTCGACACAGGCGGGCGTGACGAATTACGAGGCGGCGCGGGTCTGGCACGAAGAAGGCGCGGCGCGGGTCATTTTAGCCCGTGAATTATCGCTGGAAGAAGTCCGGACAATCCGCGACCGCACCCCGCCGACACTCGAAATTGAGGCGTTCGTACACGGTGCCATGTGCGTGAGCTATTCGGGGCGCTGTCTGCTCTCCAACTACATGACAGGGCGGGATTCCAGCCGGGGGGCATGCGCCCAGCCGTGCCGCTACCACTACGCGCTGATGGAGGAGAAGCGCCCCGGCGAATACTTCCCAATCGAGGAGGACGCGTCCGGCGCGTATATCCTGAACTCCCGCGACATGTGCATGATTGACCACTTGCCGGACTTGTGCGCGGCGGGGCTGGACAGCCTGAAAATAGAAGGCCGCGCAAAGTCCGCGTACTATACGGCGGTCGTGACAGGCGCGTACCGCCACTGTCTCGACGACGCCTTTTCGGGGCGTCCGCTCGACCCCGTTTGGCGCGATGAGGTGAACCACATCAGCCACCGCCCCTACTCGACGGGCTTCTACTACGGAGAACCCGGCGAGTATTACGCCGACAGCCGCTATATACGCGACTGGCAGGTGATAGCGCTTGTCACGGACTGCGACGGCGACGGAAACGCCGTGCTGTCACTCCGGAACAAGTTCCGCGTCGGGGACGCCGTGGAGGTCGTCGCGCCGGGCGTCCGCCCGTACCCGCTGACGGTTCCCGATACCATCACGGACGCCGACGGCGTGGCGCTGTCCGAACCCCGCACGCCCCAAATGACCTTTCACATGAGATTTCCCCACAGAGTGCCGCCTTTCAGCATGCTGCGGCGGTACGTGGGCGCTGTATGAATGGAGGAAACCATAATGTCACACCCTTGGCGCGGACTGAACGAACTGCGCGAAATGTTTTTAAGCTACTTCGAGAGCAAGGGACACTTGCGCCTGCCGAGTTTCTCGCTGATTCCCCACCACGACGCGTCCCTGTTGCTGATTAACAGCGGCATGGCACCCATGAAAACGTGGTTCACCCGCGAGGAGGAGCCGCCCCGGAACCGTGTCACGACCTGCCAGAAGTGCATACGCACGGGCGACATTGAGAACATCGGCAAGACCGACCGCCACGGCACCTACTTTGAAATGCTGGGCAACTTCTCTTTCGGCGACTACTTCAAGCGGGAAGCGATTCACTTCTGCTGGGAGTTTCTGACGGACGTTGTCGGGCTGGAGCCGGACAGGCTCTACCCGTCCATTTACTTGGACGATGACGAGGCCTACAGCGTCTGGCACGATGAAATCGGAATCGAGGCCGGGCGAATTTTCCGCTTCGGCAAGGAGGACAACTTCTGGGAACACGGCGCGGGACCCTGCGGCCCCTGTTCGGAGGTCTACTACGACCGCGGACCCGAACACGGCTGCGGGAAGCCGACCTGCACCGTGGGATGTGACTGTGACCGCTATATCGAGGTCTGGAACAACGTCTTTTCGCAGTTCGTCAACGACGGAGAGGGCAACTACTCCGAGATGAAGAACAAGAACATTGACACCGGAATGGGGCTTGAAAGGCTGGCCTGTGTGTGCCAGAACGTCAACTCCCTGTTCGATGTCGACACCGTGATGAATATCACAAACCGGGTTTCGGAACTGACCGGGGCGCATTACGGCCAGAGCCAGAAGGCCGACGAATCGTTACGCGTCATTACTGACCACATCCGGGCGTCCGTGATGATGATTTGTGACGGCGTGTTGCCGAGTAACGAGGGGCGCGGCTATGTGTTGCGGCGTCTGTTGCGCCGCGCCGCGAGACACGGGAAACTGCTGGGCGTCGACAAGCCGTTTCTGCACGATGTTGTCGATACCGTCATTCACGAGAACGAGACCGCCTATCCCGATTTGCGCGAGAAGCAGGACTATATCACGCGCGTTATCCGCACGGAAGAGGAAAAGTTCTCCCGTACGCTGGACGACGGCATGAAAATCTATCAGGAACTGCTTTCGGCGCACCGCGAAAAGGGCGAGACGGTCTTTTCGGGCGCGGACGCGTTCCGGCTCTACGACACGTACGGGTTCCCGGTTGACTTGACGGCGGAAATGGTCTCCGACGAGGGCATGACGCTCGACCGCGACGGATTCAACGCCATGATGGAGGAACAGCGCGTACGGGCGAGAAAAGCGCGGGAGGCGTTAGGCGACTTGGGCTGGGCTGGCATTGAGTTCGGAAGCGACATGCCCGCCACGGAGTTTGTCGGATACGAACGCGAACGCGCCGACGGCAAAATTTTGGCGATAGTCGTCGAGGGCGAACTGCAAGACGAAATCAGCGCGGGCGCGGAGGCGTCGATTGTGCTGGACAGAACGCCGTTCTACGCCGAAATGGGCGGACAAATCGCCGACCACGGCGAACTGTCCACGGCCGACGGCGTACGGTTCCGGGTGTCGGACGTACAGAAGAACAAGGGCGGGAAATTCCTGCACGTTGGCGCACTCGAACACGGTATGTTAAAAGTCGGCGACACCGTAACGGCGTCGATTGACCCCGTACGCCGGGCGGCGATTCGCCGCGCCCACAGCGCCACGCACTTACTCGACGCCGCGCTCCGCAAAGTTTTAGGCGAACACGTACACCAAGCCGGGTCTCTGGTAGAGCCGGACAAACTCCGCTTCGACTTCACGCACTTTGAGGCCGTCACGCCGGAGCAGTTGCACGAAATCGGGCGTCTTGTCAACGAGGAGATTCTAAAGGGCGTCCCGGTCGTCACGGAGGTTTTGCCGATTGACGAGGCGCGGAAAAAGGGCGCTGTCGCCATGTTCGGCGAGAAGTACGGCGAGACGGTGCGCGTCGTGGAAATGGAGGACTTTTCCATGGAGTTCTGCGGCGGTACGCACGTCGACAACACGGCGAAAATCGGCACGTTCTGGCTTCTGTCGGAGTCGTCGATAGCGTCGGGCGTACGGCGTATCGAGGCCGTCACGGGGCGCGCCGCGCTGGACTTCATGGAGGAACGCGCAAGGATGTTGTCGGAGGCGGCGCGGATGTTCAAAATCAGCCCGGCGGAACTCGTCAGCCGCATTGAGGCGCATTTCACGGAAATGAAGTCCATGCAGAAGGAAATCGAGAAGTTCAAGTCGGAGGCGTCTTTAGGCGAAGCGCGGCAATTCCTGTTGAGCGCGAAAACCGTACACGGCCTGAAGGTCGTCACGGCGTCTCAGGACGGCTTGGACGCCAACGCGTTACGTCAGCGCGGCGACTTCCTCCGCGACAAGGAACCGTCGATTGTGGGCGTACTGGCGGGCGTCAACGGCGGCAAGATTACGATTTTAGCCGTCTGCGGGGCGGAAGCGGTCAAGAAGGGCGTCAAGGCCGGGGAACTGGTGAAACGCGTCTGCGGAATCTGCGGCGGCAAGGGCGGCGGCAAGCCCGAAAGCGCCATGGGCGGCGGTTCCGATGTGCTGAAACTCGATGACGCGCTGGCGGCGGTCGATGATTTCATTGTCGAGAAGTTAGGCAACTGAAAAAGCGTGACACCCTCTCCCGGCACACGGGAGAGGGTACCCGGAAGCGTTCACTGTGCGAAGGAGGGACACCCGATGAAAAAACAGGTACTTGGCATTCTTGCGGCGCTGTTTGTGTTCATGGTACTGCTCCCCGTAGGCGTACACGCGGCGGATAACGTGTACGCGATTCTGTACGATGATGGCACACTGGTCTTTCAGAACGGCGACACCCCGGAATCCGGCAAAACCGTCACAAAAACGTACACGGTCAATTTGAACGCAGGCTATACGGATAAATTCCCCGCTCCGTGGTATGAAGCACGGGAATCTATCCGGGTGGTATCGTTTGCTGACACGGTCAGTTCGACCTCTGCGGCGTACTGGTTTTGGAAGTGTTCCAATCTGGAACGCGTGGATAACATTCAAAATCTGGATACCGCTAAGGCCACGTCTATGCACTCTATGTTTAGTGGCTGTAGAGGACTGACAACGTTGGATGTATCCAGCTTCGATACTGCTAAGGTCACGGATATGGTGAGTATGTTTAAGGACTGTAGCAGACTGACGACACTGGATGTGTCCGGCTTTGATACTTCCAAGGTCACAAATATGAGCTGGATGTTTTCCGGCTGTAGTGGACTTACAACGCTGGATTTGTCCGGCTTTGATATTGCCAAAGTCACGACTATGCGCGATATGTTTTCCAACTGTAGCGGCCTGACAACGTTGGATTTATCTGGGTTTGATACCGCCAAGGTTACGGATATGTGGGCTATTTTTGCCAACTGTAGCGGACTGAAAACGCTGGATGTGTCCGAATTTGATACCGCTAACGTTACGTCTATGGCTTATATGTTTTCCGGCTGTAGCGGACTGGCAACGCTGGATGTGTCCCGATTTGATACCGCTAAAGTCACAACGATACAATTTATGTTTAACGGCTGTAGCGGACTGACAACGCTGGATGTGTCTGGATTTGATACCTCTAAGGTCACGGATATAGGAGCTATGTTTTGCGGCTGTAGCGGCTTGACAACGCTGGATATTTCTGGATTTGATACCTCTAATGTCAAGTTAATTGGGCGTATGTTTGAGAACTGTAGCAAGCTGACAATGCTGGACGTGTCTGGATTTGATACCGCCAACGTTACGATTATGGACTATGTATTCGAGGGCTGTTCGGGTTTGACCGCGCTGGATGTATCTAACTTTGCCACGTCCAATGTCACGAAAATGTCCTACATGTTCGACGGCTGTTCAAGTCTGACCGCGCTGGATGTATCCGGCTTCAATACCGCCAATGTCACGGATATGTCTTTTATGTTTCATAGCTGTGCGGGGCTGACAGCACTGAATCTCTCCGGCTGGAACACGTCCAATGTCACGACTATGGCGAACATGTTCAGCAGTTGCGCGAACCTGACAGAGTTGACCCTACACGGGTTCGACACGTCCAATGTCACGGATATGAGCTGGATGTTCGCCCGTTGCGCCAAACTGACAACCATCTACACCGACAAAGATTTTCAGCTTTCCTCCGGGGCAAAGAGCGGGAGCATGTTTTTCAACTGTACGGCGCTGACCGGCGGCAATGGAACCCAGTTTGACAGTAGTCACACTGACGCGGTTTACGCCCGGATTGACACGCCGGACGCGCCCGGATACTTTACCGGTAAGTCACCCACGCACACCACATATGAGATAACCGCTGTCACGCCGGACAAAGCCGCCGGAACACTGTCCGTAACGCTGACCAATCCGAATAGTTTGACCGTGGCGGTGTCGTACTTCGGCGCGAACGGGCAATTTATGTCCGCGAACATGCGGGGCGTACCCGCCGACGCCGGAACGGTAACGCTTGGATTGTCTGCGGGGGCGCGGAAAGCGTGCGTCATGCTGTTTGACGGCGCATACCGTCCTCTGTGCGGACAGTTTGAGGCGGAAATTTCCTGAAATCGGAAAGGGGAATCATGATTATGACCTTGCGTCAGGAGGCTTACGAAAAAATCGCCGCGCTTCCGGATAACGGTATCCGGCTGGTAATTGCGCTGGCGGATGAAATCCTGAAACAGTCCAACCCGGAACCCGTCCCCGCGAGTGACGCCGACGAGAAGCGCGCCGCGTTTCAAAATATTCTGGAATACAGGCGTCAACATCCTTTCCCGGCGAATTTTGACTGGGAAAAAGCCCGTGAGGAGGCCATAGCGGAAAAATATGGACTTTGACGCGAAAACCCGCGCCGTGACGCCGGACGAAATGCTGGCGCTTCTCGGCGCGTAAATGAAAAAAAGGAGGAGCAATTTATGTCGGACTGCTTATTCTGCAACATTGCGGCGGGGAAAATTCCCAGTAACAAGGTCTACGAGGACGATTTGTGCTACGCGTTCCACGATATCGCCCCGCAGGCTCCGGTACACTTTCTCGTGATTCCGAAAGCGCACCTTGCGTCGGTGTCGGCGGTGACGCCGGACAATTGCGCGGTCGTGGGACAC
>JAFXQV010000030.1 GCA_017526785.1 Oscillibacter sp.
AGAATCTTCTGTTCGAGTTCTTTTCTGTCCATGCTCGTACCTCCTTATTTGCTATTGGACAAAAGGGCGCGATTACGCCTCGTCCAAGTCAAAGACCACCGTCTTGAAGCCGTCGCGCTGGTAAATCGCCGCGTGGACATTCACGGGCAGGGCGTCCGCCTCCAGAATCTCCTTGCGCTTCTTCTTGTTGATTCCCCGGACAACGCCGTTGAGAAGCGTTCCCTCTTCCAGTTCGATTTCCCCGTAGGCGAATTTGCCCATGGCCTTGTATTCCGGCTTCATGGACAGCGGCGCGGGCATGACGATAGAGTGCATTTTGGCCTTGCCGCTGATTTCCACCCACTCCATGTCCCAGCACCCGCAACTGTTGCAGGCGTAGACGGGGGGGAACTCCACCGCGCCGCACTTTGTACAGCGCTTTCCGGTAATCTTGCCCTTTTCGAGATTCTCGTAGAAGGTTTCCACGACTTTTTCAAGTTCGATTGCCATGTCAAGCCCCCCTTATTAGTCCGCCGTTCTGATGATGTAGGTGCAGATATTCTGCGCGCCGCCGTAGCCGCGAAGCATGGCGGTCTTGGGAAGCCGCTTCACCTGACCCTCTCCGGCCTCGCCGCGCATTTGCCGGACAGCCTCGTACAAGTCGGCTAACCCCGACGCGGCGTGGGCGTGGCCGAAGGAAGTGCGGCCGCCGTTGGTGTTAATGGGCTTGTCGCCGTCGTAGGCGGTGCGCCCCTCACAGATATACTTCCAGCCCTCGCCGTAGGGGAGATATCCCGCGATTTCCGCCGCCACAAGGTGGGACGTTATAATAAAGTCGTTGGCGTAGAAAATATCAATCTCCGACGGCTTGACGCCCGTGACCTCGTAGACCTGCCGGACGGCCTCCTCCGTGGCGCGGACTTCAAAGTGCGGCGTGGTGGCCTCGCAGGCGGCACAACCGACGCCGAGAACTTCAACAGGCTTATGGGACTTGTTGCCCATGTACTGGTCGACCAGTTCCGTGGCGCAGACCACGACCGCCGCCGCTCCGTCGCACTTCAATTCCAGACCGCTGGCGCGGAGAAAGTCGCCCATGCGCGGATTGTAGGGGGAGCGCATATAGTCCATTACGTCGTCAAAGCCCGCTTCTTTCGCAAGGCTTTCGTAAGTCCGGCGCTCAATGGCAAGCGGATTCACAGAAGCGTTGCGGCGGTTGTTGATACACATCCAGTTGAGCGTATCGTCCATCTGCTGGTCGGTAATGCCGCGGGTGCGCTTATACCATTCGGCGGCGTCGTCGTAAATCAGCTCCTGCCCGGCCATAAGGCTCCGCGTATAGGCGCGGTCGTACAGCCACGCGGTGGTCTGCAAAAAGCGCTCCATCGTGACTTTCTCGCGCTTGTAGGGGTGATTCGGCACGGCTAAGCTGTCGCCGAACTCCACGCAGCCGGACAGCACACAGTTATACTTGCCGGACGCCACCGCGTTGACCGCTTCCTCTATGGCGTAGTATCCGGTACAGCAGGCCTCGGAATGGTGAATGGACGCCTTGCCCTTCATGCCGAACCAGTTGGCAATCTGGATGTTGGGCGTCAGGTAGTTGGAGGCATTCAGGGGGCTGGCCTCTCCGTGGAAATAGAAGTCCACGTTTTGCGGGTTCACCCCGGCGTCCTCCATTGCTTTGAGGGCGGCGTAGCCGAACAGTTCGCCCTCCGTCAGTCCGTTGGTTTCCTCCCTGTCCACCGTGTACATAAAGGGCGTACAGCCCACGCCGATAATGGACACGCTGCGCTTGTAGGGATGTACGGTCGTCTGATTCATAGTATCCCTGCCTTCCAATGCGGTTGATTTGTGCCGGACGCCCAAGAGAGGCGGCGCGGATTGCCATAATTTTGTCATATTTATCATACCAGCATTTTCCGCCTTGCACAATCAACACATTCTATGAATTTGTAGCATAAGCAACTTTTTGATAAAATTAGTCGCTCATGCGCCGGAATACTTGCGCGCGGCTTGACAATGTACTATACTATTATTTATCGCAATTATTTTTACGCAATGTCTCCGGCGGAAAGGAGGATGTCCCGTGAATAAGAAAGACCCCAGAGTAATCAAGACATTGCAGCGGATTTCCAACGCGGTTCTTGCCAATCTGGAACGGCATCCCTTCCGGGAAATTACGCTGAATATGATTTGCCAAGACGCGATGATTAACAAAACCACGTTCTATAAATACTACCGGGACAAGTACGACTATCTCAAGCAGTATCTTGACTCCCTGATGGGCAGGTTTTGCGGACAGTTGGACGCGGCGTTTATCCTCGCTTCCCCGGAGAACGTGGACAGCTCTGTTTACCAAGAGGCCTTCGCCCGGCTCCTGCGCTACCTCTACGGATACAGGCGGGAATACCTGATTTTATGGAACGCCGAAATTGACCGCCGGATTTACGACGAAATGGGCGATTCCATTTACAATACCCTTTTGGAGAAAATTCTGGACAGCCACGCCTTCGACTGCCAGCCCCGCATACAGTTGGAGTTGTACGCCCGCCTTTTCGCCTCCCATACCATGACGCTTTTGCACTGGTGGTTTCAACACGAGGAGGAAGTCACAATGGACGACGTACTCCGGCTGATGACCGACAACATGAAAGACGGCTTTTTCAAAGCCTTCAAATCCCTGCCGCCATGCTGAAAGGAACGCTATGCTTTATAACCGTCTGAAAATCCCCTCCCGATTTCTGCGCAATCCGGCGGAAATGATTCTTCTTGCTCCCGAAACGAACGCCCCGGAGAAATCTCTGGTTTTTTTCCACGGCGCGGGAGAGAGCGGACAGGCCATTTTGGACAATTCCCCACTCGCGGATATTGCGGAGGCGCAAAATCTGCGGATTGCGCTTCCGTTTGTGGGAAACTCTTTCGGCCTGAACTGCGGGGAGGGCGAACAGGTTCGCGCCTTCCTTACGGAAGAATTGTTTCCGTATTTGCGGGACGTTCTCTTTGTTCCGCCCGGTGCCGTTTGCGTCGGCGGGATTTCTATGGGCGCGTGCGTCGCCCTGTCTGCGGGGCTGGAACAACGGGATTTTGTCTCCGGCGTCTTCAGTATCTCCGGCGCCTTTGATTTGCGCAAGGCGGCGCGTTTCGGGCGCGTATGCGGTTTGGAAATTCCGTCGGCGGTCGCGGAGACGGAAAGCCGCCCCAGCGAATGGACGCGCCACCTGCTGGAGCGCTACGCCGGACGCGGCGCGCCTTCGCTCTATTTCGCCTGCGGCGACGGGGACTTGTTCCGCGACGTAAACCGCGCAACGGCGCTTCGGGCTATGGAATTGGGATATTCCGTCCGCTGGCAGGAAACGCCGGGGCTTCATAACTGGGATTACTGGCGGGAAGCGCTCCCGCCCGCTCTGCAATGGGCGGCTATGACAGGGGGCGTTTATGGTGACTGATATTCTGTATCAGTTTATGAATATCCGCGACATCTCGCCGGAAGCGGTTCCGCAGATTCTCGCTTCCCTGCCGTCGGCACGGCGGGAGAAAGTTCTTTCCTTGCGGGACGAACGGAAACGGCTCCAATCTTTGGCGGCGGGTCTCGTCTCACGATACCTGCTGGCGTCCGTGGGGATTTCCGATGGCCTGCTGGCCTATGCGGAGAGCGGAAAGCCCTACATTCAAAATTGCCCGGAGTGGCATATTTCCATTTCCCATTCCGGCCAATACGCCGTATGCGCCGTTTCCCGTTCCCCCGTGGCCGTGGACATCCAGCGGCACGGCGGCATTTATCAAGCTATCCTGTCCTCTGGGTACACGCCCAAGGAAAGAGAATTTGCACGGAACCGGGAACAGGCGTTTTATGATTTATGGTGCCGGAAAGAGTGCAAGGCCAAACTGCGCCCCTATGCCCGTTTGCGGGACATTGACGCCCTGACGGCGGAATCGGGCTTTCAGTATTGGGAATTTTCCATACCGGGCTACAGCGGCGCGCTCTACGGGGCGCGGAATTTCGTCTGCTCGGCGGCGGGGACGGAAACCTTTCCCTGCACCCCCTGTTTCGATTCCTGATATGCGGAACACGCTCCATGAGAATTTCCGCGCCCACAGCGAAATTACAGACAAGCCCGCTACCCCCGAAGCGGGAAAGAAGAAAATAAAAGCAAGGAAAAGCGTCATCAGAGAAAAGAAGCCCCCGCCGAGACATGATAAAATAAGTACGCTTGGATTCTGTCCCGTGCGCCAAACGGGTAGGGATGAAACCGCCCCGAAACGTGCGGAAGCGGCGTAAAATGAAAGGAGCGTACTATGGACGAAATGACAAACCCGGAGGTTCAGTCTGTCCCGGCGGAAAAGGCCTCCCCGAAACTTCTGGTTGGCTACAGCATGGGCGAAATAGCCTGCCAGATGAGCTGGTACATGATTAACAACTACCTCAACATCTTCTACACCGACATTGTGGGGCTGTCCGGCGCGGCGATTTCCACGATTGTGCTCATTGCCCGTATCTGGGACGCCGTCAACGACCCCATGATGGGGCAGATTGCCGACCGCACCTATACCCGCTGGGGAAAGTTCCGCCCCTATCTGATGTTCGCGCCTCCCTTCCTCGCCATCTTTAACATTCTGACGTTTACCGCGTTCCCCGTGCAGGGCATGGCCAAGGCGATTCTCTGCGGCGTATGCTACATCGGCGCGGGCATGGCCTATACCGCCTGTTCCATTGCCTATCAGGCGATGTTGAACGTCATTGCCGTGGATTCCCGCGTCCGCCAGCTCCTCGCCACCGCCCGCAGTACCGGCGCGTCCGTGATTGGCATTATCCTTTCTATGGTGGCAATGCCCCTGATTCTCCGCTTCAGTTCCGCCGTCAACGAAAGCGGCCAGCCCATGGCCGACGGACACGGCTATTTCGTCGCCACCGTCATTTTCTCCGTGATACTGGTTCCCGTCTTCTGGCTCTGCGCCGCCATGTGCAAGGAGACCTATACCGATAAGCTCCACAGCGCCGACCCGGCGGAGAAAACGACGTTCCTTGGCAATATGAAGGGTCTGATTCAGAACGACCAGCTTCTGATGGTGGTTCTTGCGACCGTCATGGGTACGATTTGCGTCACCGGGCGTTACGGCATTCTGGTCTATCACGTCATTTACGTGGTGGGCGGTCCGCAGTACATCGCCACCATGTTCACCGCCATGACGGCGGGTCAGCTTGTGGGTACGCTTACCGTGCCGTGGGGAACCAAGACCTTCGGCAAGCGCAACTATATGTTTATCATGAATATTGTAATGGCGGCGGGATTTGTCGCCCTGTTCCTCAATCCTACCAGCAATCCCGTTTACTTGATTGGCGTGTCCTTTATCGGCTCTCTGGGCTTCGGCGCGCCCGCTATCTGCTACGGCATGGTAGGCGATTCTCTGGAATACGGCGACTGGAAACTTGGCAAGCGTCAGGAAGGCTTGGCCGCCTCCATGCTGAGTTTCGGCGTGAAACTGGCCACGGCTCTTTGCGCACCTGTAGTTATGCTGCTCTTTGCCGTGGGCTATGTCCCCAACACAGAGCAGACCGAGGCCGCGAAAATGGGCATTAACTTCATGGTGAATATGCTGCCCGCCATTATCGCCGTGCTTTCCTGCGTCCCGCTCATCTGGTACAAGCTCTCCGACAAGCGCGTGAGCGAAATCCGGGCGGATTTGGAGGCCGGAAAGCACGCGTGGGATAAGTAAGAAAAAATCACAAGCTGACAGAAAACGCGCCCCGCTCCTCTGGATTTTCCCGGACGGAGCGCGTTTTCAAATGGCGTTACTATGAATGGGAGACAGGATATGATAAAATCAGTCGTAAAAGCGGATGAACGGGGGATTCCTACGTTATACGTGGACGGAAAGCCGTTTTTCGCCTACAGCGGGGAAATACACAATTCAGGCGCCAGCAGTCTGACTTTTATGCAAGAGGAAGTCTGGCCTCGGCTCCGGGATTTGAACATGAACAGCGTGATTGTCCCCGTCTACTGGGAACTGCTGGAATCGGAAGAGGGGCGCTTCGATTTCACGCAGGTGGACGGCCTGATTGCGCAGGCGCGGGAAGAAACTATGCGCCTCATGTTCCTTTGGTTCGGCCTCTGGAAGAACGCCGAGTCCATGTATGTCCCCGCGTGGATGAAGCGGGATACCGAGACTTATTTCCGCGTCCGCAAGGCCAACGGCGAGCCAATCAATACGATTTCCCCGCTCTGCGAGGCCGCCGTTGAGAAGGACAAGACCGCGTTCGCGGCGTTAATGCGGCATTTGCGCGAATGCGACGGGGAAAACGGAACGGTCATTGTATGTCAAGTGGAAAACGAAATCGGCGTGCTGGGTACGGAACGCGATTACGGCTCTTGCGCGGAAAAGGCGTTTTCGAGTGAAGTTCCCGCCGTTGTGCGGGAGGCCTGCGGCGTTTCCGGCGCGTGGAAAGAGGCTTTCGGAACGGACGCGGAGGAAAGTTTCATGGCCTATGCCTTTGCCAGCGCCGTGGAAAAGATTGCTTCCGCCGGACAAAAGGAATATCCGTTGCCCTGCTATACCAACGCGTGGCTGAGGCAGTATCCGTGGTATCCCGGCTCGTATCCCTGCGGTGGTCCGGTCAAAAACGTCCACGCCATTTGGAAAGCGGTTGCGCCGTCCCTGTTCACGCTCGCGCCGGATGTCTACGTCCCCTACTGCGCGGATGTCATGGACGAATACGCCTACGACGGCAACCCGTTATTTGTGCCGGAAATCCGCAAGGACGCCGTGGCGTCCTCCTACTGTCTGTACGCCTTCGGAGCGAAAAACGCCATTTGTTTTTCGCCGTTCGGTATCGAGGATTTAGCGCTTGACCCCGAAGAACTGGAACAGCCGCCCATGGAAGTCATGATAGCCTTGAACATTGACCCGTCCGCGTTCAACACGACGGGCAGTAAGGACTATCTGCGCAAAACCTACGGGCTTATGAAACAGTTGGAGCCGCTGTATCTGAAGTACCGGGGGACGGAACACCTGAAATGTTTCGTCCGTCACGGGGAGAACGACTACGGGACGTTCCTCCGCTTCTCCGGATACGACCTCAGCGTGTCATACGCGCCGAGAGCCGCGGCAAAGCCGCTGGGAGCCGGGATTGTGCTGGAACTGGCGGAAAACAAGTTCCTGATTGTGGGGACGATGTGCGGCCTGACGTTCCGGCCAAAGCCGGGAGAAAACAGAAAGGCGGAATTTCTCCGTCTGGAAGAGGGGACGCTGGAAGCGGGAGAGTGGAAACCCGGGCGTATCCTCAACGGCGACGAAAAGATGGCGGTCAAGCTGTCGGACAGCCCGCAATGCTATATGGTCGAACTGTTCAAATTCTGATTTCACAACGCGAAAAGGATTCCGCCCGCGGACGGAATCCTTTTGCTGTTTTCACATGGTTTCTACCGCCGCCCGTTCCACGGGCAACGCTTTCTTGTAGCGTTCCATGAACACGGAGAACCCTTCCACATCCGGCGTATCCGCCATGAGAGAGGACGTTTTCGCGTCGGCGAATACCCGCTTGTCGAGATAATCCGCAAGGGATTCGCCCTCTTTGCGCCGGAGCATATACGCCGCTAACAGCGCCATACCGTAGGGGCCGCCTTCCCCCGCCGTCTCCATGACGGATACCGGGGCGTTCACCGCCGCCGACAGCAGTCTTTGCCCTACTCCCGGCGTCTTGAAAAATCCGCCGTGTCCGTAGAGGCGCTCAATCCGGATTTCCTCCTCCCGCGTGAGAATATCGAGACCGATTTTCAGCGTGGCCAGCGCCGAAAGCAAATGCGTCCGCATAAAGTTCGCAAGCGTAAACTTCGCGTCCGGAGTTCGCGCAAACAGGGGGCGGCCTTTGTCGAAATCGGTCACGCCTTCGCCGGAGAAATAGTTATAGGAAAGCAACCCGCCGCAGTCAGGCTCCCCTTCCAGCGCCTTTTGAAATAATCTCGTAAACAATTCGCCCTTGTCAATTTCCACGCCCAGCGTTTCGGCGAACTCGCCGAACAGGGAAACCCACGCGTTCATGTCACTGGTGCAGTTGTTGCAGTGAACCATTGCCACGGGCAGGCCGTCCGGCGTCGTCACCATGTCGATTTCGCGGTGTACGCCCAAGGGCTTATCGACAACCACCATGGCAAAGTCGGACGTTCCCGCGCTGACGTTTCCGGTGCGGGGGCGTATCGAATTTGTGGCGGTCATGCCCGTACCCGCGTCGCCCTCGCAGGGGGCAAGCGGAATCCCGGCTTTCAAGACGCCCGTGGGGTCGAGAAAGCGCGCCCCGTCCTCTGTCAGCGTTCCGGCGTTCTCCCCGGCGCAAAGAACCTTCGGGAGTACGTCAAGCAACGTCCATGAATATCCGCCCCGGTCAATCAATTCGTCAAACTGCGCGGCCATGCCCCGGTCATAGTCCCGCGTCCGGCTGTCAACCGGGAAAATGCCCGACGCCTCCCCGACGCCCACAACCTTTTTGCCAGTCAGACGCCAGTGGATATACCCCGCCAGCGTGGTCATGTACGACAGCTTCCGGAGATGTTCTTCTCCGTTCAACATGGCCTGATACAAGTGCGCGACGCTCCAGCGCTGGGGAATGTTGAAATGAAACAGTGTCGTCAGTTTTTCCGCCGCTTCTCCGGTTATCGTGTTGCGCCATGTGCGGAACTCCGCAAGCTGTCCGCCGTCCTTGTCGAACGGCAGGTATCCGTGCATCATGCCGCTGACGCCAATCGCGCCGAATGTTTCCGGCTCCGTTCCGTATTTGCGGCGTACGTCATTTTTCAAGTTTGCGTAGCAAGTCTGTAAGCCGTTGTGAATATCGTTCATGGAATAAGTCCATATCCCGTCGGCGTAGCGGTTCTCCCATACGTAGTCGCCCGACGCCAGCGGCGTATGATGTTCGTCAATTAACACGGCTTTTATCCGCGTGGAACCAAACTCTATGCCCAATGCGGTTTTTGAAAACTCCATTCATATTCCCCCTGTCCGTAAAAACGCGTGGGCGGCAAGCCCTGTCCGTTTACGCGGGTTTGCCGCCGCGCCCGTTTATTTCAACTTCCACGCAATATCTTTCAGGAACAGTTCCTCTTCCAGCTTCTCCGGCGTGGTGTCTTTGGAGATATGGACAAATTCAATATCCATCATCCGCGCCCAGTCGCGCATCATTCCGGCGCTTACGTCGTAGCTCAAAACGGTATGGTGTGCGCCGCCGGCCATAATCCAGCACTCGACGCCCGTCGTCAAGTCCGGCATGGCTCGCCACATCACACGCGCCACGGGGAGATTCGGCATGGGGAGAATGGGCTTTACCGCTTCAATATCCTGTACAATCAGGCGCAGACGGCCTCCCATGTCGATTAAACTTACCACAATAGCGCTTCCGGCTTTCCCCTCAAAGACAAGGCGGGCGGGGTCTTTCGCGTTCATGCCGATACCAAGATGATGCGTTTCAATGCGCGGCCTGTCCGCCGCCAGAGAGGGACAGACTTCCAACATATGGGCGCCAAGGGAATACTCCTGCCCTTCCACAAGGTGGTAGGTATAATCCTCCATAAAGCCGGAAGCGCCGTTGCCGTTTTCGCCCATCGCCTTGAGAATCGCGGTCATGGCGCTGACCTTCCAGTCGCCCTCCCCGCCGTAGCCGTAGCCCTGCGCCATAAGGCGCTGAGAAGCGAGGCCGGGAAGCTGTTCCATGCCGTAGAGGTCTTGAAACGTGTTGGAAAACGCTTTACAGCCCTCCCGGTCGAGCATTCTTTTCATAGCGATTTCTTCCCTTGCCTGATAGCGTATGGATTCCGTGTTGTCGGTGGCAATGTCGTATTCGCGCTCATACTCCGACATCAAGGCGTCAATTTCGGTCTCCGTGACGGCGTTCATCTCTTTCACGAGGTCGCCGACCGCCCATGTATTGACCTGCCAGCCGAGCTTCTTCTGAACCTCCACTTTGTCGCCTTCCGTCACGGCCACTTCGCGCATATTGTCGCCAAAGCGCATGACTTTCATGCCGCGGCTGACCGCGACGCCGACCGCCGCTTTCATCCAGTCGGAGAGGCGCGCCCGGACGCTTTTGCTCTTCCAGTGTCCGGCAATAACCTTCCGGGGCATACGCAGACGCGCCGCAATAAAACCGTGTTCGCGGTCTCCGTGGGCGGCCTGATTCAGATTCATGAAATCCATGTCGATTTCGTCATTGGGAATCTCCACGTTGTACTGGGTGGCAAGGTGGCAATAGGGCTTTTGCAGACTGGCAAGGCCGTTAATCCACATTTTCGAGGGGCTGAACGTATGGCACCACGTCACAACGCCCGCGCACTCGTCGCGGTAGTTGGCCTCCTTGATAATGGCGCTGATTTCCTCATTGGATTTCGCCGTCACCTTATAGACCAGCGGAAAGGGAAGGACGGCGGAGAGGGCTTCCGCCATTTCGCGGGCGCGGGCGTCCACAATGTCCAGCACGTCCTGCCCGTAGAGGGACTGACTGCCGACGATAAACCAGAACTCGTATTTTTTCATCATGCTATCCCTTTCTGAAATAGGATTTCCGCAGTATGACGGGCGCTTTCCGTCACGCAAGTTCAAACCAGTCGAACGCGGCGCGGTTGTCGCTTTCGGTTCCGCCGCCCGTGGCGAACATCCCTATCATCGTTCCGCACATACAGCCCACTTTCTCCGGGTTGATAGCGCCGCCGTCCAGAACCGTTACGTCTTTCAAGGCGTCTTTTGTCGTACCATAGCGCACTGTCCACGTCTGACGGTTCATTTCAATCTGCAAAACAACGTCCCGCCAGTCGCATGGAATTTCCGCCGCCGTTTTTCGCTCTGTATGACCCGCGAAACCGGGGAAGTACGGGGGCGTCTCGAAATCCGCCGTCACGACGACCACGCGGAGAACCTGCCGCCCGTCCGACACGGCTCGTTCAATATGAATCTGGTGGTTCATGGACTGTACGACGGCAAGCCCCGCGCTTTCGCTGTTTCGCGGCGTAAAGCGCATGGCGCAGGTTGCCGTTACGGTCATGCCGCGCTGGCGGCGAGCCAGATACGCGGCGAACCAGTCGTCATGCCGTCCGGCGTCCATAGACATGGGTTGCAATTCGTCATCCGGCCGACGCCGGACGCATTTCAGGGACGCGGCGGAGTTCTCCAGCCGCAGGGTATCCGGTTCCGGCGTCCCCCACATCGTCCAGTAAAGCCGGAGTTTGTCCCCGTCGAAGTCGTCAAACGTTTCCTCGGCGGGATAGGTCTCTTGCGGAAGGTTCGGGGCGTTGTATTCCCAGTCCATACGCCCGCTTTCCGGGCTGAACATAGGCCAGCCCCGCTCCCAGCGGACGGGACAGAGAAAAGTTTCCCGCCCCAGATTCTTATGGTTGCCGTCAATAGGACGGGAAGCCAGCATAACCGCGTACCAATCCCCGGCGGGAGTGTCCACAATGTCCGCGTGTCCGACGTTCGTAATGGGGCAGTCATAGCCCATGTGACGATGCGTCATGACCGGATTGCCGGGAAAGCCTTCATAAAAGCCGAACAGTTCCTTTGAGCGGGCGACCATGACGGCGTGAAAATGTTCCGTGCCGCCCTCGGCGGTAATCAGGTAGTAGTAATCGCCGACATGATAGATGTGGGGAGACTCGGGAGACGCCCCGCCCCGCAGAGCGCTGTTATATATCGTTACCGGCTCTCCCGCAAGACGGAAATTTTCAATATCGTACTTTGCCAGCCAGATACCACGCTCTTTCACGCCCGCGCCGTTGTCCCATACGTTGCCCGTGCCGATAATATAGGCCGTTCCGTCATTGTCGAAGAAAATAGAGGCGTCAATGCCCGGAACGTCGTCGAGCCAGCGGACTTGCGACCACGAGCCGCGGGGATTCCGCGCCGTGACAATATAGTTCCCTCTGTCGGCGAAATTCGTGTTGATGATATAAAATACGCCGTTGCTGTAGCGGATAGTAGGAGCCATGAGGCCGCCCACGCCGCAGTTGCGTTCCATGTGAAGCCCGTTTTCCTCCGTCAGCGCGTTGCAAATCTGTTCCCAGTGGACAAGGTCACGACTGTGAAAAACGGGTATGCCGGGGGTCATTTCAAAGCTGGAACAGGCCAGATAGTAATCGTCGCCCACGCGGCAAATGGAAGGGTCGGGGTAAAATCCGGGAATAATGGGATTACGAATGTTGTCTGCCATGACAGTTCCTTTCTTGAGCGTTCTGTTTGCTCTCAAACTGTACGTCAAGTTCCTGTTCCAGCGTGTTTTCCGAATTTCCGCCCGCGTAAACGCGGAACAGTCCGTCCTCTAAAACGTACTCCCCGCAGTTGTCATAAAAGCCGAGGTTTTCTTTGGGGAGCGTCAGCCGAACCTCCCGCGCCTCGCCGGGGGACAGCGTGACGCGACGATACCCTTTCAGCTCTTTCACGGGGCGGACTAAACTGGCGGTCACGTCACGCGTATAGAACTGTGTGACTTCCGTACCCTCGCGCCCGCCCGTGTTCCGCACGGTCACGGCGATGTCCAGACTGTCCCCGGTATCCGTGACGCGAAGGTTTTCATAGGCGAAGGTCGTGTAGCTCAGGCCGTATCCGAAGGGATAAAGCGCCTTTGCGGGGGCGTCCAGATACTTGGAAGTAAACTTGCTCTTTCCGGCGGGGCGACCCGTGTTGGGGTGGTTGTAATACGTCGGCTCCTGCCCCGTCACAAACGGGAAAGAGGATGTCAACTTGCCGGAGGGGTTCACGTCGCCGAATATCACGGAGGCGACGGCGTTTCCCATTTGAATGCCCAAATGCCACGCTTCCAGCAGGACAGGCAGGCGTTCGGCCTCCCAGCCCAGCGCCAGCGGCCTCCCGTTCATCAGGACGGTTACGAGCGGCTTTCCGGAAGCCGCCAGACGTTCCAGCAGTTCCCGTTGTTTTCCGGGCAAGGTAATATCCGCTCTGGAGGACGCCTCGCCGCTCATGCTGACGAGTTCCCCCACGACCGCTACGATTACGTCGCCGTTTTCACAGGCTGACTGAATTTCGTCCGCGTTCAGTTCCCCCTCCGGGTCGCCGCAGGGGTAGTACCGCACATCCGCCCCGGCGTTTTTCAGGCCGTCCAGAATGGACACGCAATCTTTCCTTTCCCAGCCCATCGACCACGCGCCCACGACTTCGCCCGCGTTCCCGGCAAGGGAGCCAACCAGACTGATTTTCGCGTCCTTTTTCAGCGGCAGAATATTTCCCTCGTTTTTCAACAGGACAATGGACTTTTCCGCCGCCTCCCGGCATAAGGCCACATGGCTTTCCGGCAGAGCTTTCGCGTAAGATTGTATAGTCTCTTCCGGCGTGTAGGGATTGTCGAACAGTCCCAGCCACATCTTGACCGTCAAAATACGCCGGACAGCCTCGTCTATGACTTCTATGGGAAGCAGTCCGTCCTCTACCGCTTTTTTCAGGCAGTCCCGGAAAATATGGGTTCCCATGTCCATATCAAGACCTGCTTTCGCCGCCTGAATGCCCGCGTTCCGCTCGTCGGCGGCAATGCCGTGGTTGACACACTCCCGAATGCCGTTGGCGTCGCTGACCACAAAACCTTGCATGCCGTAGGCACCTTTCAGGATGTCGCGCAAAGTCCACGCGTTCACCGTGCAGGGGACGCCGTTGAGGTCGTTGAACGACGCCATAGCAGTCGCCGCGCCCTCCTCCACCGCCGCCTTGAACGGGGGCAGATACGTATTATACAACTGTGAAACGGACATGGACGTAGTATTATAATCCCGCCCGCCCTCGCAGGCGCTGTAGGCCACAAAATGCTTGACGCACGCCGCCACATAGGTTTCCGTGGAATCCGTCCGACCCTGAAGCCCACGGATTTTCGCCCGGGCGAATCGGCTTGCAAGATACGGGTCCTCGCCGGGTCCCTCGGAGACGCGCCCCCACCGGGCGTCCCGCGCCACGTCCAGCATGGGCGCGAAGTTCCACGAAATGCCGTAGGCTCGCGATTCCGCCGCCGCCATACGGGCGGTGCGTTCCATTAAGTCGTCGTCGAAACTGCCCGCCTCGGCAATGGCAATCGGGAACACGCCCCGCAGACCGTGAATCACGTCGAAGCCGATAATCAGAGGGATTCCCAGACGGCTTTCCTCCACGGCAATCTTTTGCAGTTCGTTGGCCTTCACGGGGTCATTGCCCATGATAGAGCCGACAAGCCCCGCCCGGATGTCGTCCTCGTGATAGTCCCGTTTGGCGGTGGACAGAAGGCGGTCAAATTCCGCCTTGGGAATCCGTCCGTCCGTCATCATCTCTATGAGTTCCTCAAACGACACGTCGAAGCCGCCCACAATGGAAGGCGAATCCTGATTCATCTGTCCGATTTTCTCGTCCAGCGTCATTTGGGAAAGCAGTTTCTCGACTTTCTTTTTCTGCGCTTCCGTCAATCGCATAACAATTCCTCCTGTTTCCGCGTCCGCTTCCTGTTTCAGGATGGAGGACGATTACCGTTTGAGACGCTGTTTCAGGGCGGGGCCGGCGGTCTGTACCAGAATCGCCACAATGAGAATCACGCCCTTGATGGTGTCGTTAATCAGGGAATCCATTTTCAGCGCCACAATAATCTTGTCGATAATCGTATAGCTCATAGCCCCGAAGAGTACGCCAATCATTTCGCCCTTGCCGCCGCTCATAGCGATTCCGCCCAGCACGACGGCGGCGATAGCGTACATTTCGTAACTCTTGCCCGTGGTGGCCGGGTCGGCGCTTCCGTTCATGCACACCCACAGAAACGCGCCCAAACCCGCCATTATGCCGCAGATGGCAAAGACGGCGGTACGGTTCAGCGGCACGTTAATGCCCGCCAGACGCGCCGATTTCTCGTTGCTTCCGATTGCGTACAGCTTCTTGCCGAATTTGGTGGAGGCCGCCGCGTAGACCGCCAGCGCGGTGAAGAGCAACAGAACCCAGCCCACGTTAGGAATCGTCAGAAACTTATTGTTGCCGAAGCCGTAAAGGAGGGCATAGCCGTCGATGTCGCGGCTCATCTTAAAGAGGGAGTTGCCGCCGCCCGTGACCGCCGAATCCATGCGCTGACAGTAATATTGCGCCAGAGAGCGGTAAATCAGCATGGTTGCCAGCGTCACAATGAAGCTGGGCATTTTCGCCTCGCCCACGAGAACGCCGTTGAACAGTCCGCACAACGCGCCGCACACAAGCGCGAACAGAAACGTCAGAAAAATCGAGTGGGAGACGTTGAACACGCACACCGAAAAGCCGGAAATAAAGGCCAGCATGGAGCCTACCGACAGGTCGATTTCCCCCGTAATAATCACCAGCGCGACGCCCAGAGACACCAGACCAATCACCGCCGAATGGCGCAGAATGTTTGTGACGCCGCCCCATGTAAGACCATTGCTGACGGTCATATAAAAGAGGAAAATGACAACGAAAATAAAAATAAAGCTGTAGCGCGTCCACGCGTTGGAAAGTTTCTGCTTCATCCTAACCTGCCTCCTTTGCGTTCACGGCGTTGGTACTGTAGAGCATAACCGTGTGTTCCTCAATCTCATCATGCGGAAGGATTTTGATAATCCGCCCCTCGTAGAAAATGGCGCAACGGTCGGCCACCTGCTGTAACTCCGGGATTTCCAGTGTATTGACCAGAATCGTCTTGCCCTCCTTGGCAAGTTGTAGAATCAGACGGTAAATTTCCGTCTTGGCACCTACGTCAATGCCCTGCGTGGGATTGTCCAGCAAAAGAATTTCGGCGTCGGTGTTCAGCCAGCGAGCCAGAAAGACTTTCTGCTGATTGCCCCCGGAAAGCGACGTAATCAACAAATCCGGGTTCGCCGCTTTGATGTCCAGCGTCTCTTTCAAGGCTTCGTATTTTGCCTGTTCTTTCGCAACGTGAATGGGGAAATTCCACGCGGAGAGGGTGTGTTCGGAGAGATACATATTTTCCAGCAAGGTCATATCCGGAACCACGCTGTTTTCTTTCCGGTCGGCGGGAAGCATGGCGGCCTTGGCCTGCATAGCCCGGTGAATGGAACCGGTTTTCACTTCCGCGCCGTTAATTTTCAGCGTGCCGCCCGTGGAGGCGGTGTCGCCGAACACGCAACGCATGAACTCACTGCTTCCGCTTCCCTGCAAGCCCGTCACGCCTAAGATTTCGCCCCGGCGCACGGTCAGCGACACGTCGGAAAAGCCGGAACCGGAAAAGCCGTGCAATTCCAGCGCGGGTTCGCCCAATTCCCGGATTTGGTAATGGTTCTCTCCGAAAAATTCGCCGCCCACCATCAATTTTGTAATTTCTTTGGGGGTGATTTCGGATATGTTCCCGGTCTGGATGAAAGTCCCATTCCGGAGAACGGTGTAGCGGTCGGCAATCTCGAAAATTTCCGGCATTTTGTGGGAGATGAAAATAAAGGAAGTCCCTTTTGCTTTCAACTCCCGCAGAATCTTGAACAAGTGCGCGATTTCGTCATTGTTCAGGGCGGTGGTGGGTTCGTCCAGAATGATGAGTTTCGCCTTGCGGAACAGTGCCTTGGCGATTTCGAGTAACTGCTTCTCGCTGGTTTTGAGTTTCTCGACCATGGCTCCGGGGTCGATTTCCACGCCCAGTTCCTCAAACAGTACCCGCGCCTGTTCGGACATTTCCTTCTTGCGCAAGTGTCCGAAACGCCCCGTCAATTCGCGGTTCAGGAAGATGTTTTCGTATACCCGCAAGTCGTTGATGAGGTTCAGTTCCTGATGTACGAAAGCGATTCCGGCGGCCTCTGATTTCGGAATCGTGATGTTTTCCAGCGGCTGGCCGTCAAACGCCACGCTTCCCGCGTCCAAGGGGATAACGCCCGTGAGAATGTTCATGAGCGTGGACTTTCCCGCGCCGTTTTCCCCAAGGAGGGCGTGAACTTCGCCGGAATCCATGGAAAAGTCCACGCCTTTGAGTACCGGGACGCCGGAAAACGCCTTTTGAATCCCTGTCATTTCCAGTAAATGCGGCATGGTGTCACCTCGCTGTAACGATGAAAGGGGAGCGCGGAACAGGCCGCGCTCCGGAAAACGGACGGATTAACTGAAAGACTGGTAGTTGCCCACGTTCTCGGCGGAGACGTTTTCGCAAGCGATGACGTGGTCTTGCTCCACGCTTTCGCCGTTCAGATAGTCAACCATGTCCTGAACGGCGGTCTGAATCATGGAGGGGGAGTAGGTGACGGAAATCAGCCCGCCCAGCCGGGAGGCAATGTCCTGATAGGCGTTTCCGCGCAGAACTTCGTAGAGTTCGTCCAGACCGCCGCAACCCGTGATGACAGGGGCGTTAGACAGGAATGCCTCTTTTGTGGCGTCCTCAATGCCGCCGCCGGACAGCGCTTCCAGAATGCCCATAGCAAGCTCGTCGTCCTCCGCGTAAAACCACTTAATTTCCGCGTTGGAACTGTCGCCCATGAGGGATTCAAAGGAAGTCTTGGTGTCGGAGCGGCTCCAGTTCATGGCTCCGGAGTACGTGATGTTGTTCAGGTCGTCTTCCGTCCATTTCTTGGCGTCGTCAATGGTCGCGCCGTCAAAGTCCAGATTGCCCAGCAGATACTCCGTAAAGCCGCTGTCGCGCAGGGTCGTGACGGAGGAGGTATCTCCTTGATAGACATAGACCTTTTCGCCGGGGGTCAGGCCGAGGGAGACGAAATAGGCGGCGGCACCCGCGCCGATTCCGGTATTGTCGCCCTTTACGTTGGAGACGGCGGAGGCGGACACGCCGTCAATGATACGGTCAAAGGCCACGTAGGGAATGCCCGCGTCAACGAGTTGCTGAATGGCGGATTCGAGCGTGTCGTCTTGGGGCTGAATGACAACGGCGATGTCCGTATTCCCGGCGGCTACAATGTCCTCTAACTGGGTAATCTGGTCGCCGGAGGAACGGGACGTAATGACTTCGGCGGTGTAGACGCCTTCGGCGTTGACCTGTTCTGCCTTCGCCTTGGCGAACGTAGCCACGGAGCCTGTCCAGCCGTGGTCTTCGGCGGCGGTCAGTATATAGATATGCTTTCCGCCGCCGGAGGCGGTTTCCTCCGCGGCGTCGGATTCGCCGGAAGTCTCCGGCGCGCTCTCCTGATTCGCGGAACCGCCGCAGGCGGTCAACGCAAGAACCAGAGCAAGAGACAACATCAACGCAAAAATTTTTTTCATAGGGACGCTCCTTTTCATCCGTTCTATTGCTGTCATTAGATTTCCGCCCCCCTCCCGCCAGACCATGCGGAAGGGGGTATGCAGTCTCATCAGACAATAATCATGCGCCGCTCGTTGACATGGTGGCCGAACTCCGGCATAAATACCATGTTTTCCTTGTCGGGGTCAAGGTGAGCCTGAATAATGGGGGGCATATAGGAAGATGTGAAGCAGAACCCGTATTTCAGGTCATGGTAGCCCTGCGCCAGACCGCCGGGCTTCTTCACTTTCAGCGTCGCCGGACAGGTCACGTCCCAATGGGTCTGGAAGTCGGTCTTCATCTGCTCCACGGTGAAGTCCTCGCCCTTGACGTTCCAGATAATGTCCTCTTTCTCAATCCGCTCCCCGTCGATGAAGAGCGTACCCGGGCGAAGCTGGGAGAGAAAGACGCCCCGGTAATAGGGCAGGCGGATTTTGAACTGAAAACCCGTGATTTCCCCGTTTTCCTTGATATTGCGGAATCCCACGGACTGAATGACTTCTCTTTCCATGTTGTCGTCCTCCCTTCTCTCAGTCGCCTAACAGGTTCTTGAGCATGACGTGGTGGCGGCGGAGCGTCTGCCCCACTTCGTAACCCGGGTCGTACTTGTCCGCGCCCTCGTACTCGCTGAGCAGGTAGCCGTCCCAGCCGTTTTCCTGCATGACCTTGATGATTTCCGGATAGGGAATCGTGGTTTCCCGGAAGTCCTCGCTCATATTGATGAACTTCGCGTGACAGCAGTAGATATAGGGCAACAGGGGGATAATGTCCTCGGGGGCGTTGGGGGTGTAGTTGGGGTCCACCCACTCGCCCTCTTTGAACTCGGTACGGAACACGGAGAAGTCAATATTCAGGCCGAAATGCTTCGTCCCGGTCTCCTTGATGAAGTCCACAAAGTCCGTCACCAGTTTTCCCTTGAGATTCGACGGGGTATGGATTTCAGGACACATCTTGATATTCAGTTGTTCCGCGAGAGGCAACGCGCCCTTGATAATCTCCCGCCAGTTCTTGACCGGTTCCAGCAGGTCATTGATAACGGGCATTTTCGTGCGCATAACCGTGAATCCCAGACGGTGGGCAAGCCGGATATCGCGGGACAGCATAGCCACGGATTCCTCGGTGGTCAGGTCGCGGTCGCCGAGGACGTGGGAATCAATCCAGTTGCCGTACTCCACGGGGACAACCTCGTACTTGTCGCACAGCCGGAACCAGTTTTCTACCCACTCGTCCGTGGGGTAGGGGTAGTTCGCAATATGGGTGTTGGCGAGAATCTCAATGCCGTGCGCGCCCATGTCGTGGACATCCTCGAAGCAGTCCTCCAGCGTCTTGGTCAGGCCGAACTCGGCGGAATAGCTGTAGAGCGCCACGCCGCGCTTGGGGCCTTTCCTGTCGTACTGATACATATGGTTTTCCTCCATTCCCTGTTGGATACCATTGAACGGAGCGGCGTTTACCGTCCCTTTCAATTCCCTGAATTGCGTGTACTCTTGTCGTTTTTTGTCTCCGAAGCAGTGACGTTTCGGGCGGCTTGCCGATAATTTCCTTGCGTCAAGACCCGTCAAACGATAATCATATTCTTTCTGGTGTACGTCCCGCCGTTGAAAGAGCGGTCGTCGCCGTCCTCGTCGAACTGGTCAAGGAAGGGCGGCATATAGGAACAACTGGCCGCGAACCGGACGGACACATCATGGAACCCCTGCGACAGCCCGCCGTCTTTCATAATTTTCAGCGTCGCCACGTCCGTAATCCGCCAGAACTCGCCCCCGGCCTCGGCCAGTTCCGCTACGGTGTGGTCTTTTCCGTTAATCTCCCAGATTACGTCCTCTTTGGGGTAGGTCACGCCGTCCACGACGACCTTTCCGGGGCGAAGTTGGGACAGCCACACGCCCCGGTAGTAGTCGGAGCGGACGCAGATTTGAAAGCCCACCGCTTTTCCATCCCGCTCGATATTGCGGAAACCCCGATACTGAATGACATCTGCCTCTAACATTTGCCAATTCCTCCCCGTCCTCAATAGCCCAGAATCCGCTTCATCATCACATGCTGCTTGCGCAGTTCGTGGGAAACGAAGCCGGGTACGTCTTTCTTTTCCCCCTCGTACTCGCTGAGCAGATACCCCTCCCAGCCGTAATCCGTCAGGATTTTCAGAATCTCCGGGTAGGGAATGGTCAGCTCGTTGAAATCGTCGTCCATTTTGTTGAACTTGGCGTGAATACACTTGACGTAGGGCAACAGGGGGATTATCTCTTCCGGCTGGGAATGCTTGCAATCGGGGTTGAACACCACCACGCCGGGGACATCGAAGCGGTTTTGGAACACGGACAGGTCAATGTTCAAGCCGAAATTTTTTGTACCCGTCTCGTTGATGAAGTCCACGTAATCCTGCACGAAGCGGTCGGAAAGCACGGTGGTCAGGTGGATTTCCGGACACATTACAACGTCGTATTTCTCCGCCTCCGGAAGGACGCTCTCGATAATCTCCCGCCAGTTTTCCATGGGAGCCAGTTCCGCGTTGATAACGCCCATCTTGGTGCGGAGAATGCGGAAGCCCAGACGGTGTGCAATCTGGAAATCGTTCACGAGTTTTTCCCGCGCCTCTTGCGGGGAAATCTCCCGGTTTCTGTAGAGCCGGGAATCAATCCAGTGTCCGTACTCCACCGGCTCCACCCCGTAAGCGGTACACAGACGCATCCACTCCGCCACATACTCGTCCGTGAGAGCCGGGTAACTGTCAATATGGGAGTTGGCAAGGATTTCGATACCCGTGGCACCCATGTCGCGCAAATCCTTGAAACAGTCCTCCAGATTCATGGTGCGGCCGTACTCGCCGGAATAGCTGTAGATGGCCACACCGCGTTTGACGCGTCTCTCCATAAGTCCAAGTCCTCCTGTTTTCAAGCGCTCGCAGTTTGCCGGGGATGTTTTCATTGTAACAGCTTTTCGGAGAGGATTCTTTTCTCTGGTGACGTGTTTTCTTGCCGTTTTTTGCCGCTTCCCGCTGCGGCAGAAGAGGACTTGTCTAAAATTTCGCGTTCCGCCGTTCATTCCTTGATAATGGTAATCAGCCGAACCTCATTGGCCTCCATGCGGAAACTCAAACGAATTTGGGAATCTACCACAGCCATTCGCTCCATAGTGACGCCCGGCGTTGAAACGCGGTTCAGGTATTCCATGTCACTGCGGGACAGGTTCGAGGAACAGCCAAAGCCAATCCAGTTGTCCAGCACGCTCCCCTTGCGCTCGTTCAGAATTCTTTGCCGCACATTGTACACCTCCCCGTCTCCCGGCACATCGAGAACCAGTTCGATACTCAAAGGGTCGGTATTGGAAAACAGGTTGCGAATCTGATTCGGGCGGTAGGAATTTTCCTCGGAGAGGTAGTATTTCGCGCCGAGAGCCTTATCGTTATAGCAGATGATTCGGAAGTCCGTTGGGTTCTCCGCCGTGACAATGCAGTTTTCCGTTTTCAGAACCAGATACCGCCCCAGTTTGCTCAGGAAGCGCCACGCGTAGTAAGCGGGCTTGCAGATACCGTCGCGGGAGAGCAGTCCGGCACTCCCAGAGAGAGCCGCGTTGGAGTCGGCGAACGCGTTGAGCAGGTCGGAAGCGTAGAAAATGCACATTCCTTTCACGTCGTCGCAGGTTTTCAGCACGTTTTCCACGATATGAGAGGCGCGGAAACAACTGTCTTGAATAAAATTTCGGTTTGCGATACTGCACCCCCAGTCCGTTACCCACAGTTCCCCGGAAAAGCGCCGCTCCGAGAGGATTTCCCGCATCGTGCGAACCTGCTCCTGAATAAAGTTTCGGTTCGCCAGTTTTTTCATCCGACCCGTGTAGATACGGCTGTCCGAGAGCGCGACATCATGCGTGTAGGGAAAAATAATGGCCGTGAAAATGTCCGGGGGGTTCGCGAGAAACTCCTGCGCCGCAGTTTCCATAAATGTCCGGTTCATGTTGGAGATGAGACCCGGCCCCGCGATTCTCGCCGAGGGGATGTGCGCGTGAATCAGGTCACGACCACGTCGCCAAACGTCGCGGACGCTGTAATCGGCGTCTATATAATAGGGCTTGTCGTTCAGGAAGAAGGTCAATTCAAAAATCCACTGTCCGACCACCCGCTCATGGTAGCGCCGCCGGATATGTTCCAGAAAACTCCCCAAAGCGTCCTCCCACGCGGCGGCGGAGCGGAACGGCGTCCGTTCCTCCGTACTGTAAATCTCGCGGGATTCGCTGGCCATAGCCACGTCCCTTCGTTGCGCCAAGTCGATGAACAGTTTCAGGCGGTGGTCTACGCAGAAGTCCATAATTTCATCAATAAACGTGAAGTTGTAGCTTCCATTCCCGGAGCAAATCATCAGCTTCGGGGAGAACAGATTCCAGATACGGAGAAATTCCACGTCCAGCCTGTCCACGAGGTGCAAGACCTGCTGCTGCATTCTGGCCGATGAGAGTACGTGCGCCGAGCCTACGTTCAGAGTACGGTTTTCCCACCGTTCCCACGTCCTCATCTGTCTTGTGTCCGCGTGAATGGTTCTCTGCCGCTCCAAGTCCGCAATCGACAGCCGCTGGTCTTCCGACAGAATATTCAGAAGCCGTTCCCGGCTCTTTTCTTCCCTGCCGCCCGGGAGGGCGTCCCGTTTGACGGCGTGTCGGGCGCGGTACTCGGAGGGCGTCACGCCGTACTCTTCCTTGAAATTCCGGTTGAAGAGGGATGGAGTGGAAAAACCGCTGTCGGCGGCCACCTGCGTGACGGATACGTCGCTCTGCTCCAGCGCCTGCCGGGCGTTGTCCAGCCGGACGCGGCGCAGATAGGCGGCGAAATGCTCCCCCGTGGCCTTCTGAAAGATACGGGACGCCCACGAGGGGGAGAGATACAGTCGGTCGGCAATCTCTCCAAGGCTGATGTTGGACTGGAAATTGGCGTGGATGTACTGGATAATCCAGCGGGCGCTTTGGGTATCGGAACTCTCTCCCCCCTCCTGCCGGGGTTCTGTCTGAAAGTCCGTTAGAAGGGTGTGCAGAAGAAGATAAAACCAGCCCCTCTCCATATAGGCGTCATGCGCGCCCCGGACGTGAGCCATGAGCAGATTCTGCATGGCCTCTTTGAGAACGGTGTACTTCCGTCCCGTGTCCTCGGCGCTGTTGACATAGAAGGAGACAGAGGTAGTTTCCAACGCGTCACAGAGGCTGTAGTAGTCCAGAGACACTACCGCCAGCATGGAATTTTCCGCTGTCCTGAGTTCGCAGGTCTCGCCGGAGTTCACCAGAAGGAGGTCCATTTTCTTCAGGTTCACGGGCTGTCTGTTCACCGTCACAGAGGCGCCGCCGTCCACTACGCAGACAAGATGTATGTCATGCGCCGCCGGGGACGCCGCACAGTCGCTTCCATATACGTCTATACGGTAGTTTGTGAAGATATTTTTCATCTGTTTTCCCTTCCATGCGGCGTTCAGAGGGCTGACTGCTATAAGAGCCTCACCCCGGCTCTTCCACATTTAGAGGACGGGACAGGGTGAGGCTTGGAGGACATTGTTCGGAAAAGTAGCGTCTATTCAGTTGGCGGACGAACGGATTTCAGGCCTTATAATCGTCAAAGTCGAACTTGATGACGCCGAAGGGGGTCTCCTGCTCCCGGATGGCGATACTCTTGGACATGGCGCGGATTTCGTCGGCGGTCACACTGCGCCCCAGTTCGCTCGACAGCACCACGCCCTCCGACAGGAACGCCGTCTGCATGGCGATATAGGGGGAGTCAACGCGGGTCTCGTCGGTCAGGTCGCCCCGGAGATAAGAATACCACTGCAACTGGTTGTCGTTGTACATGGCCATTTCGGGGTGAATGAGCAACTCCTGCTGGCCGGTAACGTCGCCAATGGCGCAGTCCAGCTTGGTCTCAAAGAGCTGGTTGTCCTCGTTTACGCCGTAGTAAACCAGTCTGGGCTTCTGGAGGTCTCCGCCGCCGACGATGGTTCCGCCTTCCGGAACCGCCATGGGGCCGCCCGTCTGGTCAACGTCAAGGAACTTCAGGCCGCCGAGGGAGCCGACAACAAAGGAACATCCAATATCTTCCATGTGGATGGCCCAGTCCTCGTAGATGTCCATGCAAATGCCGCCCTTAAAGCGAGCCATACCCACGCCCAAATCCTCCACGGGGGCGGTACGGTTGACCAGTTTGTCAATAGCGGGATGTGTCCAGTAGTCGCAACTCTGGAAGCCGTAGACGCTCTCCAGTTCGGGCATGCCCAGCACATAGAGCATTTGCGCAATGTGGTAAATGCCCAAATCGAACAGCGGCCCGTGTACGCCCACGGTGGGGCTGATGAAGTCATGGGAGAAGAAAGGCATATCGTAGCCGGGGCGTCCCTGACGGCGGTGTCCCACACTGCGGACATGGTAAATCTTGCCCAGCTTGCCCTCGGCAATCATCTTCTTGGCAATCCGGGTCTGGGGGTTGTAGATGGAGGAAATCTGGACGGCCAGCTTCTTGCCGTATTTCTTTTGCGCGTCATAGAGAATCTTGGCGTCGGCGTAACTGGCGGCCATGGGCTTTTCGGAGTAGCAGTCGAACCCGGCGGCCATGACCGCCGTGGATACGGACGTATGCAGATTGTTGTGGACGCAGACCTCGACCTCGTCGATGTCGTCCCGCTTGAGCATTTCCCGGAAGTCCTGATAGAGGCAGTCGGCGGGGAGGCCGTACTGTGCGCCGAACGCGTCCAGCTTGGCTTTGTCTATCTCGGCGGCGGCGACGACTTTCAGCGCCTGACCGCGCTTTTTCAGGTTCTCGATAACGGTCATGTGGCGGTGGGAAATCATGCCGCACCCGATAATAGCAATGCGAATTTCCTTCATATTTGCGTTCTCCTTTCGGTGTCTTACCAGCCCAGAATTTTCAGGTACTCGCGACTGCGGCGGGCGCACTCCATGGGGTCGAGTTCGTAATGCTCGTCCTGCTCCACAACAACCCACTGCGCGTCAGCGTCAATGGCGGCCTCCAGTATCGGCTCCCAAATCATCTGCCCGAACCCCACGGGGCGGAAGCCGAAATAGCCCGTGTCTCCTTCGCTCTCCTCGGTCTCAATGCCGATGAGCTTGTACATATTCTTGACTTCGCCCTTCTTGATGTAGTCCTTGAGATGGACGACGGGAATACGTCCGGCATACTTCCGGATGAACGCGACAGG
>JAFXQV010000031.1 GCA_017526785.1 Oscillibacter sp.
ATTCTGTCCCTTGGGGCGGGAATCTAAGGAGGTTTTTGTTATGGCTTTTTCTATGCGCGACTTTGTGAAAAATGGTTTCCTGAACGCTGTCGGCAAGCTGGCCGATTACCAGATTATCCTCAACGCGTCCGGCTGGTTTGAAAAGGGCGTCCTGACGGCGGACGACCTCGCGGAAATCCAGTCCGCCATCGACGCCAAAAACGCGCCGCCGCCGTCCGTTGACGCCGAACGCCCCGCCGACGCTCCGTTTGATACTGGCGCCGACGTTGCGCCGCTGGCGTAAGCCATCGGGAAGCGCGGCGTTTTTGAGGAATGCCAGCGCCGCCGGGAAAGCCAGAAAAGCCGCTGGGACAAGCGGAAAGAAAGTGGGGACATTAAATGTACGTGGACGTGAACACCATCCTTCTGGGGGCAAGCCTTCTGACGGCGCTCGGCTCTATCACCGGAGCGATTATCACCGTTTATAAGGCATACGAAACCAACAAAAAACAAAGCGAAGCCATCAACGCTATCAGGGAGGAACAAACCCTTGTCTGCTACGGAATGCGCGGAGCCTTGCAGGGCATTGTGGAACTGGGCGGGAACGGCCCGGTCAAAGACGCGCTGGCGAAGCTGGAAGCATATCTGAACAAGACAAGCCATAAAGCGGAGTTTTAACAGGAGGTGCCGCATGAAGATTCCCAACGGACTTTATGACAAGCTGAAATGGGTATGCCTGATTTTCCTTCCGGCGTTATCCACAGCTTATTCCGCGCTGGCCGGAATCTGGAACCTGCCCTACGCGGAACAGGTTCCCGCCACCGTGACGGTAGTTTCTCTTTTCTTGGGGACGCTCCTCGGCGTTTCCAGCGCGGAATACAACCGCGTACAGCAACAGGATTCTGACAGGAGGAAAGCGGCATGAACGAAGCGCAGGTACGGAAACAGATTGTCGATATTGCACGGGGTTGGATTGGCCTGAAGGAAAGCGACGGCTCCTTCAGACACATCATCGACATCTACAACAGCCTCCAGCCCCTGCCCCGGAATTACCGGATGACCTACAAGGACGCGTGGTGCGCCGCCACGATGTCCGCCGCCGCAATCGAAGCGGGATATACCGACATCATCCCCCGTGAATGCTCCTGCGCCCGGATGATTGCCCGCTTTATGGAGATGGGGCGCTGGATGGAGACTGACAGCTACATCCCTTCCCCCGGCGACCTTATCTTCTACGATTGGAAGGATAACGGCGCAGGGGACAACAAAGGCCAGCCCGACCATGTCGGCATGGTAGAGAAAGTCGCCAACGGCAAAATCACCGTCATCGAGGGCAACTACCATGACGCCGTGGGACGCCGGACGCTTGCCATTAACGGACGCTTCATTCGGGGGTACGGCCTCCCGAATTACGGAAGCATAGCGGACGCCACACCCGCCGCCGCTCCAAGCGGCGTCCTCACGGTCGGGAGCGAGGTCAACTTCACCGGACGCCGACAGTACGCCAACAGTTACGAGGACGCCCCCGGCTATGCCGCCACGCCCGGCTCCGCCGTGATTACCCTCATCCGGGAGGGCAGAGCGCACCCCTACCATCTGGAGGGGAGCGGGGTAAACGGATGGGTTGACGCCGCCGATGTTCTCGACCCGTCCCGGAAGTCCGTGGAGACGGTAGCGCGTGAAGTCCTGAGCGGCCTGTGGGGGAACGCCCCGGAACGCGCTCTCCGTCTGAAAGAGGCCGGATACGACCCCGCCGAGGTACAGGCGAAAGTAAACGCCATCGCCAACGGGAACATCTGAGAAAGGCAGGTAATCGCAATGGCAACCAAAAAGAAGAAAGCCGCCCCGGAAGCGGCGACGCCGACCGCCGCCCCGGAAACGCCGGAAGCCGACACCGGGAATTTTGACAGGGCTACTCTGAAAACCCTGAGTACGGAAGCCCTCAATGCGCTGGCGGAAAACATGGGAGTGACGGTTCCCGACCCGGAGGACAGGGAAGCCCTTATCGACATTATCGCCGGGGAGGACGCCACGCCTTCCGTCCCGGATGGTGCCGGGGACGCGGAGCCGACCGAAGCGCAAGCCCCGCCCCCGGAAGCGCAAAGCGTCCCTGCGGCACCGGAGCCGGAAACCCCGTCCCCGGAACAGGCCACGCCGCCCTACGAGGCCGTGACCGTTCCCGCCCTTCTGGTGGCGCGGAGAGAGCCGGACGGCCCCGCCGTCGCAACCCTGCCCCACGGCGCAACCATCCGCGTGACCGGAAGCCGGGACGGATACGCCCAAATGGAAAACGGCCTCTACGTCCGGGAGGGCATGATTCGCCCCGTTTGAAAACGCCCCGAAAAGTTGCGGATTTTTCGGGCGGTTCGCCGCCCTCAGCGGCGATGTGAAACACCCGCAGAATAGCCCGTAAACGCCCCGTGTCGCGCTTTTCGTGCCGGAGGGGTACAAGGACGCCCCCGCGCACAAACGCGGAGTTTTTTCTTGTGGAAAAAATTGCAGTTCTGCGCAAAGCGGCGAAACGGGGCAAGGGTAAACAGGGGGACGAAAAAGGGAACCGCCGTGCGGCCTGTGTGAGGCCGTGCGGCGGTTCCCCGTTTTTCGCTTTTCAGTCCACCCACGCCGGACGGAAGCCGTGACGCTTCAGGTAGGCTTCGGCCTGAGCGGACTGCGTGAACACGCGGGACTTCTTACGCTGGCGGTCGCGTCCCATGATGAGCGTGTCCCCAATCCCCTTGAGAATCCACAGGGGCTTTCCGTTCTTGGTCACGTCGTTGAAGTACAGCTCCTCGCCCTTGTCATTCTTCATACGCATTTCAAGCGCCTCCCTTCCAGATTTCAGGCGTCCTCGCCATGGACGATTACATAGCCGTTGTACTCGAACTTCTCAGCGGCGTCGGCGGCTTCCATAAGCCGACTGGCGAACTCCCGCGCTTCGGCGGCGGGGACGGTTCCGATAGCCGCCCAATTCACGCCAAGCCGGACGGCCTCGAACCCGCCGTTCATGTCATAGACCTCAATGCGGCGGTCGCCGCCGAGCTTCTCCCGGAGCTTCGACAAAGCCTGACAGTACACGCGATAAGATACGGTTTTCATGTTGCTCTCCTTTCTCCCCGCTCCCGGATTTACCGGGAGCGGGATTCCGCGTTTCATCTGACCCATTCGCCGTTTCTGATGTTGACTTCCCCGTCCACCTCGAAGTAGCCGAGCCGCTCAAGGTCGCCGTCCATCCATGTGCCAACATCGACCTGATGTCCCATGCGCCGGAGGATTGCGGCGGCGGTAAGCGCACAACCGTAATTCACCTTGAAGCGTTCGACATCCCCGTCCTTCTCACAGCGGAGCATATAGTCAACGTCTTCGTAAAGCTGGTTGACCATTTCGCGTTCCAGCGTCTGGATGAGGCTGGCGGCCTCTTCTCCCGACAGGCTGCTTGTTTTCATATCGACCATGACAGATTCCCCTTTCCCCGGCTCCGGATTATCCCGGAGCCGGAACCCGCTTTTTAATTCAACCGCTCCAAGAGCATGGAGAGCGCCGCGTTCGCGGCCTCATCGTCGGAAGCCGGATAGATGTCCCATCCGCGCTCGTACCGGACGCGGCTTTCACATTCATCGTCCGTCCAGATTTCCAGCTTGGAGACGCGGCCCCCGTTGATTCCGTATTCACTGGGATTGTCGTAGCGCTTCACGGCGTAGCGGAGAAGCGTCTGACTGTCGCCCACAGGAATGGAAAGCGTTCCCTTTTCCCACATTTTCAAGACCCCCTTACATTTCGTATCCGGCGAACCGGACGGTATCAGCGATGGCGTTGTAGGTGCGCTTCCCGATGGTGTCGTACCAGCGGTCTTTGTACGGCGTCCGGTCGCCACGGGAAAAACAGACATAGCAGATTCCCGAATTGACGTTCACGAACACGCGAACCGCGAACTTCATCATGTGGGAGCCGCCGAAAACCACCCGCTCTTCCTTTTCCCAGCGCCGCTCCAGCGTGACGCCGTTTTCCCGGAGAATTTCGCTCTCGTCCTGAACTTCCCCGAAACCGTGTTCTTTCAGAAGCTCCACCAGATTCATCTTCATTTTCTTTAGCCTCCGTCCTTCAGGATGTTTGTATATTACCACTCAAACGGGTGGTTTTCAAGTGTCAATAATGACAAAATTCCACTCGATTGAGTGGTAATATTGACGAATTGACAAAACCATGCAAACGGATTATAATAAAGGACGATTTCAGGAGGTGTGCGGCATGAGGCGAATGGAGCTGAGGGACGATATAACCCCCATCGACAGGAAGTGCATTGAAAAGGGAATCAGCCGGACAGACCTCTCCCGGATGAGCGGCGTTCCCATTCGGACGCTCGAAGGATGGGCAAAGAGGGCAAGAACCAACCCGAACGTGTACCAGCTTCTCAAGGTGGCGCAAGTCTTGGGATGCCATATTGAGGACTTGCTGGAACCGGAGAGGGAAACGCAAGAGTAACGGGACGCAACAAAACGCCGTCAGGACTTACCCTGACGGCGTTTTGTTTTGAGGCGTTACGCCTCGGCGCGGGATTCGGATTCCCAGTGGCGAACCGTGGCCTCCGGCAAGCGGACGGAGCGCAACGCCTTATCGACAGCGGACGGCGCAATGCCGGAATCAGCCTCGGCTTCAACCGGAGATTCCGCAAAGACACGCCGAATCGCTGTGGCAAGGGGGCTGTCAGGCTCCATCCGGTCAAGAACGGCATGAATCCGCCCCACGGCCTCACGGTCTGAAATTTTCGCGTTTTCCATGTGTACACCTCCCCGGCATTTCCCCGAAACGGCAAACCTCGCCCTATGGGGAATATCATACCACTTTCGCCGGAAAAGTCTACATCATTTTTACATCATTTATCTTGCTAACCCTTGCTATTCCGTGCTACTTTTTGCTAAGGGGGCGAATTTGACCCGGCAACTTTTGACGCGCAAAAGTACGGAAAACAAAGCGAACCGCCGCGAAAGCCTGAACTTTCGCGGCGGCTCGTATGGTCCGAGTGGCGAGACTTGAACTCACGACCCCTTGACCCCCAGTCAAGTGCGCTACCAACTGCGCTACACCCGGTTCTCAACGACTTGCTTACTATACCACATCTTTTCGGGGAATGCAAGGGGTATTTGAAAAAAATTTTTCCGCGCCACTCTCCCCGCGTACAGGAGAGGGTGGCGCGTGCTTCTCACAGCGGCGGGAGCGCCCAGCCAATCAGTAACGCGCCGTCGGCGACGGAAATCGACGCGCTCTCCGCCGTGATATGGTTGCTGACGCCCAGCGGGAAGTCACAGGACAGCGCCGCGCCGTCCAGCGGGTAGAGTACGCCGCGAATCGTCACGCCCTCGGCGCGCCCCGTCAGCGCGAACACGGACAGCAGGCCGTCGGGCAAAAGGCGCGGCACCTCGAACGATTCGTTCTCAATGGCCGTCCAGACGAAGCCGCGCCCGTAGAGGAAGCCCCGCGCCCCGTGGCGGCGCAGGTACAGCAGGCCTTGCAGGTTGGCCACGGTGTGGTCCATGCGGCCGCCCCCGGTGCCGCCATAGACGTGGAACTCGGCGCAGTGGCGGGAAAGCCCCGCTTTGAGCGCTAACATGGTGTCGGTGTCGTCCTTCATGACGGGGACGCGCTCGACATGCGCGACCCCGGCAAGGTCGGACGGCTCCTCCATGGAATCGAAATCGCCGATGAGCAAGTCCGGCGACAGGCCGATTTTCCGGCAGAGGCGGAATCCGGCGTCGGCGGCAATGACGTAATCCCCGGAAGCGGGCGACTCGCGCAGGCCGTCGAACTCGGCGGCGGAGAATACGAAACAGCGGCGCATGGCGGCACATCCTTTCGTTAGTTCATCACATACGGACAGCGTTCGCACAGAGGCCGGAAATTGTCGTCGAACAGCATGACGTAGGCCTTGCGGGCGTCGCCGAAGTCCACGGGGACGCTTCCGGCGTCGGCGGGTACGCTCCGCGTGGACGCCGACACAAATTTCCCGTCGGCGTCGAAGCACGAGACCGCCAGCGTCACGGGGGCGGGATTGGTCAGCGTGACGCGCCCGGCGGTGACGGAGGTAATCGCGCAGGGCGGAACTTCCCCCAGCGCCACGCGCACGGGCTGGAACGCGGCCAGAGACAGCGATTTCCGCGAGGCGTTGATGATATCGGTTTTCACGCCGTCGAACGTGAACGCCGCCTCACCGGAGGCGTCCGCGCTGGCCTGAAACGCCATCCGGGCTAACACAAGTTCCGAATTGGCCGCGACGGCGTACGCGTCGGAGCCGACAGCGCTGACAGAGATAAAGCCGTCTTTGGAAGTGTTGCCCGAGAAAATCCATTGGTAATCACGCGTCAGGCCGTTATTGGACTGATACGGATTTCTCGTAAAGGGTGCCGTACCCGTGTAGGGCGTGACTTTGGCTGCGTCATACCAGAGTTTCACGGTGAAGCCGGAGACATCGACCGCCGCGGCGGTATCGTTCCGGAAAGCGACCGTCAGCACAAAAACATCCTCCGGGGAAACGGCCGCCACTTCCGGGGCGGTACCGGGGTCAAAGGCCGCTCCCGGCGTGAGACGCTGTATCCCGCTGACGGTCAGCGAAAAGCCGCCGTCCGCCGCGCCGGGAAACACCGTCGTTACGGAAAGTGCCGCCAGCGCCAGCAGGACGCATAACAGACGCCTGTATGTTCGCATAAGTAGCCCCCCTTCAAAGCGCGGAAACGGGCTGACAGAGCAGTTTCCCGTTTGCGTTCAGCAGGAACACGGACACCCGCGCCCCGTCCACGGCGGCGGAGTAAATCCCGGGGGACGACGCCTCCCGCAGTGCCGCAGACAGGAATTTTCCCTTGCCGTCGAACGCCGCGAAGTAGAGTACCGCGCCCGCGCCGGGTTCGCCCTTGACGGTTACGGACGCCGTTCCGCCGGACGCCTCCGCCCCGGAGAGCGACACAGTAGCCTCGAAAAAGGTCGTCTGATAGGAGAACTCACCGACAGCCTTGCCGGACTTGTCCTTCAGGCCGCTGATACTCACGGTATACGCCCCGTTGTAGGCCTCCACGCCGTCCGGACGGAAAATAATGCAGTTCCGGATACCGTACCCGCCCGTATTGACATTGAAATACAGTCCGGAATTGGCGGGAGTGTACGAGTTCGCGCCGGAGAATGTCCACGTTTTGCCGTCGTCGCGCCGGAGCGTCACCGTCAAGTCGGCCTTGGCCGGAACCGCGTAACGGTCAGGGTTCAGGGACACACTCCACGCTTGATTCGCGTCGAAGAGTTCCGCCGGGAAATTCCCGGACGGCGGCCACGCCACAAAGTCGTAGTCCCCGACGGCCGCGCTCTTGTCAAAGACTTTTTCCGTGGTGCGCCTGTTGGCGTAGCCGAAGCCGACTTTGCCCATGGCGGGGTTCAACTGCCATCGGCGGTGTCCGAGAAGCGGGATATTGCCGCCGTCGGAGTCGTTCATGAAGCCGTCCACGGCTCCGGTCAGCGAGTAGCCGGAGGCGATGTTGCTGGAAGAGGTCGCGGTTTTGCCCTTCTGGTAGAAATCGTCGTCCATGTCGTCGGGCTTCGGGGGCGAGTGGCTGAACGTGGAGGCCGCCAGCAGAACCGCGCCGTATTGGGCGTTCTCGTTGAGCGCGTCGTCGAGCGCCACGGGCTTCAGTCCCGCGATACGGCGCAGGGCGTTGAGACGGTTTAGCGCCGCCTGTAGCACCGCCTCTTTGAGCTTGCCCGTGGCGTAGGGAGCCTTGACCGACGGCGCGACATCAAACAGCACCGCCGGGAGTGTCAGCGGGTTTTCGGAGAGCAGGGCGGAGATTTCCTGCCGGGAGAGCTTGTCGAGGGACTTGTCACCGCTTTGCAGATTGCTTCCGGACGCGGCCTGTACGCCGTCATCGGCCAGAAGCCCGGCCTCCGCGCCGGGATATTCGGGCGGTTCCCCCAGTTCCGAGGCGTACGCCCAAGCCGAGAGCGTCAGCAGAAGCGCCCCCGCGAGCAGTATAGTCCGGTATCGTGTTCGCATGCGGATTCCTCCTGTTCGTCGTCAGATTTCGCGGAATGGAACATTACAAGCCTATCATAGCAGATATCGGCCGAAATTACAAGGACGGCGGCGCAAGGAATCCGCCTGCCGCATAGAATGGCCGGGAGGGAACGCACATGATTTATCAACGCGCAAAGGCCGTGGCGTACGCGCATAAGTGGGCGTTCGGACGCAACCCGGCCTATTACGACTTCGAGAACATCGGCGGCGACTGCACAAATTTCGCGTCGCAGTGTATCCGGGCGGGCGGCGGCGTGATGAACTTTACGCCGACATTCGGCTGGTACTACGTCAGCGCGGCGCGGCGCGCCCCGGCGTGGACGGGCGTGGAATACCTCTGGAACTTCCTCACGCGTGACAAGCGGAGCGCGGGGCCGTACGGGCGGCCGTGCCAGCTTTCGGAGCTGGAACCCGGCGACATCGTGCAACTGTCGTTTGACGGCCAGACGTACACGCATTGTCCGGTCGTGGTGTCGGCGACGCCCGGGGAAATCCTGATTGCCGCCCATACGTACGACGCCGACAACCGCCCCCTGTCGAGTTACGACTACCGGAAACTCCGCTGTCTGCACATCACGGGCGTGAACGCGCCGTAACAGGCACGATAGAACAAACTTTCTATTATGCCTTACAAAAAGTCGGTCGGTCTTTCGGACACTTTTTTCAGACAAACACCTTGACAGGCCGTCGAAAAGCGGCTATAATGGTTCCAGCCTGAAAGAAGCCTTTGACACTGTAAATGGATTTTGACCGGAAATCGGCTCAAAAGTCGGCCGATGTCAATTCCAGAAACTGGCATTGACAGAAATGCCCTTGTCAAGCGGGTTAGAGCGTTTTTCCGTTCCGGCACCGACCGACTTTTTGACCATGAAAGGAGCTGACCGCGCAAGTTTTCGCCTTTACACCCAGCATAACGACTGTTGTCATACCTTCCCTATGAGGGATTAAAACAGTAATCACTCCTTAATTTGTTCATTGTTTTCAAGAACTCGTATATGTCATACCTTCCCTATGAGGGATTAAAACTAATACAGTTATTGTTTTTGAATACAAACTACTGGAATTTGTACAGTGTCATACCTTCCCTATGAGGGATTAAAACTTCTTCTCGGTGTAAAAATTCATAATGACTGTTAAACCATCCAGTGTCATACCTTCCCTATGAGGGATTAAAACACACACGAGCAGTGACGAGAGGGGTGAAACTGCGAGTTCCACGGATTCGCCGTCATACCTTCCCTATGAGGGATTAAAACACGGTGTAATCGCCGACCTTTTGTTCCTTAGACCATTGAGGTACAAGTCATACCTTCCCTATGAGGGATTAAAACTTCATGCTCTCCATAGCCTCCGCAGGAGTACGGTAAGTGATAAGTCATACCTTCCCTATGAGGGATTAAAACTACACCCAGCATGGCATACTGGAGCGCATACAGCACACTTGCCGTCATACCTTCCCTATGAGGGATTAAAACACCTGAGCTGAATAGCAAATTTCTACAGGGGTTTCAAGTCATACCTTCCCTGCGAGGGATTAAAACTAACTGGCGAGGTCAACAAAGTCGAGACCGTCAATGGTTGCCGTCATACCTTCCCTATGAGGGATTCAAACAAAAAGCGTCCCGTCCCCGTTGAGAGGACAGGACGCTTTCTCTATAACGATACATTCACTCCATGTTGTCGTGACTGCGGATACCGCGCCGGATGTCGGCGAGGTCGTAGGGGACGGTCTGGTAGACGCAGTAATTGAGCCAGTTCGCGTAAAGCAAATGGGCGCAACTCCGCCACGTCACGAGCGGTTCCCGTGACGGGTCGTCGTCCGGGAAGTAGTTCACGGGGATTTGGATGTCAAGCCCGGCGCGTACGTCGCGTTCATACTCCTTTTTGAGCGTGTCGCGGTCGTACTCGGCGTGTCCCATGAGAAAGACCTGCCGCCCTTGGTCGGTCTTGACGGCGTAGACGCCCGCCTCCGGCGACGCCGCTAAAATTTTCAGTTCCGGCACCGCTTCAATGTCGGCGCGTGACACGGTGGTGTTGCGCGAGTGCGGCACGTCGAAAACGTCGTCAAAGCCCCGGAACAGAATAAATTTCTTGTCCTCCACCCGGTGGCGGAACACGCCGAAGAGCTTTTGGTCGAGTACGCGCTTCCGTATGCCGTAGTGGTAGTAAAGCCCCGCCTGCGCCCCCCAGCAGATATGCAGTGTCGAGTGAACATGGGTCTTGCTCCACTCCATGATGTCGCACAGTTCCGGCCAGTAGTCGACTTCCTCAAACGGCATGAGTTCCACGGGCGCGCCCGTGATAATCAGCCCGTCGAAGTCGCGCTCCCGCACGTCGGCGAAAGTCCGGTAGAAGTCGAGCATATGTTCCTGAGACGTGTTCTTGACGGCATGCCCGGACGGCGCAATCAATTCGAGTTCGATTTGCAGGGGGGTATTGCCCAAGACACGCGCTAACTGCGTTTCGGTCTCGATTTTCGTGGGCATGAGGTTCAGTAACAGAATTTGCAGAGGCCGGATATCCTGCCGGACGGCGCGTGTCTCCGTCATGACAAAGATGTTTTCGGCGGTGAGTGTGGCGGTCGCCGGGAGGCGGTTGGGAATCTTAATGGGCATGTCGTCACTTCCTTGACAGAGTAGCGCCGGACAGCCTGTCACTGTCCGGCACGGTATCACTTCACGGCGTCCAGCGCCTGCGCCATATCGGCAATGAGGTCTTCTTTACTTTCCAGCCCGCAGCTCATGCGCACCAGTCCGGCGGGGATTCCGGCGGCGTCCAGCTCGGCGTCGGTCAACTGCCGGTGCGTACTCGTGGCGGGGTTCAGACAGCACGTCACGGCGTCGGCGACGTGGGTCTCAATGGCGGCAAGTTTCAGGTTGCGCATGAACGTTTCGGCGGCGGGGCGGCCGCCCTTCATCACGAACGACACCACCCCGCAAGAGCCGTTGGGGAGATACTTTTGGGCAAGTTTGTAGTACGGGTCGGACGGGAGGCCGCAGTAGTGGACGGTCTCGACTTCCGGGCGCGTCGAGAGAAATTCGGCGACGGCCTGCCCGTTTTCGCAGTGGCGCGGCATGCGGACGTGTAAACTTTCCAAGCCCAGATTCAGGTAAAACGCGCTTTGCGGCGACGGCGTGGAGCCGAAGTCGCGCATAAGCTGCGCGGTGCATTTCGTGATGAACGCGCCCCCCTGTCCGAACTTCTCCGCGTAGGTAATGCCGTGGTAGCTCTCGTCGGGGGTGCAGAGGCCGGGGAACTTGTCGGCATGCGCCATCCAGTCGAATTTTCCGGCGTCGACGATAGCCCCCCCGACCGCCACGCCGTGGCCGTCCATATACTTTGTCGTGGAGTGGGTGACGATATCCGCGCCCCACGCAATCGGGCGGCACATGACGGGCGTCGGAAACGTGTTGTCGACGACCAGCGGCACGCCGTGGGCGTGGGCGACACGGGCGTACTGTTCGATATCCAGCACGGTCAGCGCGGGATTGGCCAGCGTCTCGCCGAAAAGGGCTTTTGTGTTCGGGCGGAACGCGGCGTGCAGTTCCTCCTCCGTGCAGTCGGGGCGGACAAACGTCACGTCGATTCCCATTTTCCGCATGGTGACATTGAACAGGTTGAACGTGCCGCCGTAAATCGACGCCCCCGACACGAAGTGGTCTCCGCAGTTGGCCAGATTGAACATCGCGAAGAAGTTCGCCGCCTGCCCGGACGAGGTCAGCATTCCGGCGCTTCCGCCCTCCAGCGCGGCGATTTTCGCGGCTACCGTGTCGCAAGTCGGATTCTGGAGCCGGGAGTAGAAGTAGCCGCTGGCCTCCAAGTCGAACAGGTTCGCCATGTCCCGCGAAGTCTCGTATTGGAACGTGGTGGACTGAATAATCGGAATCTGCCGGGGTTCGCCGTTCTTGGGCTGGTACGCCCCGCGTACGCACACGGTCTCGATATGGCGCTCAGACATAATCAGCACTTCCTTTTCAGACGTTGGGCTTTTGCATGTTCACTTTGCCGTCGTTAATCAGGTGGACGTTCAGGTGGTCGTAGGTCATTTCGACGCCCGCTTCCTCAAACGCCGGACGCAATGCGGCCATCAGCGCAAAGTAAACATTCCAGTATTCCCGCGCCGGAACCCAGCAGAAAATGGTGTACTCAATGGCGCTGGAACCGTAGTCGGTGACGCAGTATTTCGGGGCGGGGTCTTCAAGAATATTCTCCGTACGCGCAACGGCGGTGCGGAGCGCGGACATGACGCTTTCGGTCGGCGCGTCGTAGGACGCCGTGACTTTCACGGTCACGCGGCGGCGTCCGAGGCGCGTATAGTTGATAACCCGCGAAGAGGCAAGTTCCTTGTTGGGAATGTAGACGTTGTAACCGTCCAGCGTCATCAGGCGCGTATGGTGCAGGTCGATTTCCTCCACGGTGCCGACGGTGCCGGAAATCTCGATAATGTCATTGATTGCGAACGGGTGCGCCGAGAAAAGCACGAGGCCGCCCGCGAAGTTGCTCAGGATATCCTCCGAGGCCAGCGTGATTCCGAGGGACACCACCGACAGCAACGCCACAAAGGACGACATATTAATGCCCAGTCCCTGCGCCACGATGACCACCGTCAGAATGTACATGGCGTATTTCAGGAGGTTGGCAATCAGGCCGCGGATACGCTTATCCAGCGGGGTTCTCTCCAGAAGCCCCGTGACGACGCGCATTATCACGCGGATTGCAATCAGGCAGACGATGAACGTGACAACCGCCGTGAGGAGGTGTCCGAGCGTGTAGCCGCCAATGGACGTGTTGAGCAGGGAAGTAAGGGTCATGCTGCCCATGTTACCAACTCCTTTGTGTGAAATGGTCGTGTCCCGGGAAGCCGGAACTTATGCCATTATAGGCGGGTACGCGCCGAATGTCAAGGAAACACGCGGTGAAATCGTCTGTTCTTTGCGTTTCCTCTCCCTGTCGATTGCCTTGGGACGTTGTTCTGAAGAAAGATTTTGCCGCGCCCTGCTTGGGCGCAAAAAACAGCCCCGCTCCCTGTCAAGGGGCGGGGGTGTTGGTTTCGCGCCAGATTCCCACGCGTTCCGGGTCAGCCCATGTCTGTTAGGACGCCCAACGCGGCGAAAGGGACGGGCAGCGCGGATTGGTCAAAACGGGCGGACGGCGTCAAGCCTGCTCGCGCATTCTGGCGAAGCACTCACTGCAATACACCGGGCGGTCGGACTTGGGCTCGAACGGCACGCGCGCCACGCCACCGCAGTTGGCGCAGACGGCCTCGAAATACTGCCGGGGGCCGCGGGCGGCGTTCTTGCGGGCGTCGCGGCAGGACTTGCAACGCTGGGGCTCGTTCTGGAAGCCGCGCTCGGCGTAAAATTCCTGCTCCCCGGCGGTGAACACGAACTCGTTGCCGCACTCTTTGCAGACCAATACCTTATCCTCGTACATGTTGATACCCTCTCCTGTGATGGAATTATATTGCGCTCAGCGTTCGCTGGAGTCGCCGGATTGGATGTGCCGCGCAACCTTGCGCCGGATGCGCTGCACCGCGTTGTCCACGGACTTTGGGGTTCTGCCGACGGTATCGGCGATTTCCCTGCATGAAAGGCCGTCCAGATAGTACCCCAAAATCGTTGCTTCAAATTCGGACAACCGCTTCCGTACACCAGAGAGGAGGGAGGCCGTATGCTCCCTGTCGATGAGGAACTCTTCGGGGTTCCTCTGGAGCATGGGCGCGTATAAGGCGCTGGAATCGCTGTCAAAACCGGGAGAATTAAGGGAAACGGACTGGGTAGACGCTCTGCGTTTGTCCCGTACGGAATCGCGCAACAGGGAGGAGAGGCGGCTTCGGACGCAGATTTCCGCGAATGTGCGGAACGCGGCCTCTTTGCGGGGGTCGTACTCCCGGATAGCCTTCAACAGTCCGAGCATGCCTTCCTGAATCAGGTCTTCGCTGTCCCACCCGGCCAGAAAGAACGGGCGCGCACAGCTTCGGACAAGGCGGTAATGCCGTCTGACAAGCGCCTCCTCGGCGGTGCGGTCGCCGGAGGCGGCGCGGCGGCAAAGCTCTTCGTCCGGGACAGGCCGGACGCCTTCGGGGGGCTGGCCGTAAACGGACTCCGTACAGAAATCAAACATGGGTGTATTATAACCGTCCTCTGTGGAAAATGTCAAGCGTTTTCTCCTGTCGGGTACAAATTTTTTCTCGAAAATCCGGCAATTTTTGTGCGTTCAGGCCATATTTTTACTGCTTTTAGTGCAAATTTTTACTTTGCCGTTCTCCGTCGCGGCACCGACGGAAGGCGCTGTTTACCCGCTCTCACACGTTGCGTCGACATCTTCTCCGGATGAGTGGCAGGAACACGCCACCCGCTCAGACGGTAATTTCAATCTGGTTGCCCTCAATGACCACGACACAGCTTTCATAGTAGCCGTCGCCGGTCGTCCGGGGACCGCTGACGACCTCATAGCCGCTTTCGCGTAAGCGCGCCGTCAGTTCGTCGACTTTCTGTTTGCTCCCGACGCTGAACGCCACATGAACAAATCCCGTACGGTTCAGGCCTTTGGGGGCGTCGGTCATGTCGGGCTTGTTCATGACTTCCAGCCGCGCCCCGTCGCCGAAGCTGACAAAGTACGACCGGAACCCGGTCTTGACGTTGTGGTAGCCGTCATTGGAACGCCCGTCAAGGAAGTTCACGAAAAAATCCCGCGCCGCCTGCAAGTCGTTGACGTACAGCGCAACGTGTTCGATTTTCATGGATTTGTCCCCTTAAACCCGATACAGCGGATATTTTTCACAGAGTTCGTCCACCGTGGAGAGGATTTCGCCCCGGCTGACATCAAACTCGAAAATTGCTTTCAGAATCAGGTCGCCCACAATCTTCATTTCCTCTTCCTTGAATCCTCTGGTCGTCACGGCGGGGGTACCCAGACGCACGCCGGAAGTCTCCGACACCGGGCGCGGGTCGTTCGGGATTGCGTTCTTGTTGACCGTGATATGCACGCGGTCGAGACGGTCTTCCAGTTCGCGGCCGCTCATGTTCAGCTTGCGCAAGTCCAGCAACATCAAGTGGTTGTCCGTGCCGCCGCTGACAAGGTCAATGCCGCCGTTGATGAGGGTTTCGGCGAGTGTGCGGGCGTTCTTGACAATCTGCGCCTGATAGTCCTTGAACTCCGGGCGCAAGGCCTCGCCCATGGCCACGGCCTTCGCCGCGATGATGTGCATGAGGGGGCCGCCCTGCGTCCCCGGGAACATGGCGCGGTTGATTTTCTTCGCGATGTCCTCGTGATTCGTGAGGATGATGCCGCCCCGGGGGCCGCGCATGGTCTTGTGGGTCGTCGTCGTGACCACGTCCGCGTAAGGCAACGGGTTCGGGTGTTCCCCGGCGGCCACAAGCCCGGCAATGTGCGCCATGTCCACCATGAGATACGCCCCGACATCATGCGCGATTTCCGCGAACTTCTTAAAGTCGATGATTCGGGGGTAGGCCGACGCGCCCGCGATAATCATCTTGGGCTTGTGGGTCTCGGCCTGCTTGCGCACGTCCTCATAGTCGATACAGCCCGTTTCGGGGTTGACGCCATAGGAGACCGCGTTGTAGAGTTTGCCGGAAAAGCTGGCCTTACTGCCGTGGGTCAGATGTCCGCCCGCGCCCAAATCCATGCCCAGCACGGTGTCGCCGGGCTTGCAGAGTGCCAAGTAAACGCAGAAATTCGCCTGTGAACCGCTGTGCGCCTGTACATTGGCGTACTTCGCCGAGAAAACCTGCTTTGCGCGCTCAATGCAGATTTGTTCGGCAATGTCCACGTACTCACAGCCGCCGTAATAGCGGTGTCCGGGGTAGCCTTCGGCGTACTTGTTCGTAAGGACACTGCCCATCGTCGCCATGACTTCGGGGCTGACAAGGTTCTCCGAGGCGATGAGTTCAAGGTTGTTCTGCTGGCGCTTGAGTTCCAGAGACAGGACACGGGCGATTTTCGGGTCTTTCTGCTCCACAATGTGGATGTTTTCGTTAATCATGTTAGCCTCATTTCCGGCCGTCCCGGCGTCCGGGGCGGCTTTATTGGGATTGCGTAACGCGTCCACACACTTTACCAGATTTCGGCGCGGATTGCAACAGAAATTTTCGGTCTCCGCGACATCGCCCCCTGTCACCGGGGCGACAGAGGGCGAGGGACTATTTCATCATCCCGGACACGCGGCGGCTCAGAAGCACGGCCAGAGACAGTTTCACCGCGTCGGGAATCAGGAACGGGAACACGCACCAGCACAGCGCGTCCCAGACGCGGATTTCCGACACATAGAGGAACACAAACCACGCCGTCCCGAACGTGTAGCACACGGCCAGTCCGGCGGCGCAGGCGGCAACCTGTACGGGCATGGCGTCGCCGAAACGGGAGGTCAGGAACCAGTAGACGAGCGCCAGCGCCACAAATCCGAGGAGATAGCCGCCGGTCGTGTCCAGCAGTACGCCGAGGCCGCCGCGAAAGCCGCTGAACACGGGCAGTCCCACGGCACCTAACAGCAGATAGACGGCCACGCTACAGAGGCCGCGCCGTCCGCCCAGACACATCATGGCGGCGAACACGCCGAAAGTCTGCATGGTGAACGGAACCAGCGGCTTCGGCACGGGAATCGAGACCCAAGCGCAGACGGCGATAAGTACGGCGAACAGCGCGGTATAGGCGAGGTCGAGCGTACGCATACGAGCCGCCCCCGCGGATACAGATTGTGACATGACAAGGCCACCTTTCGGAATGGATTTGCGCGTCATGATAGCACAGGCCGGGAAGATTGTCAACCGATTTTTTTATAAGGGTTGACAATACGCACCCGCCGACACAGCCCGCATAAATTCCAACATCGGCGCATAGAGTGTTGGAAACGGCGCGGGGAGGCGGTCATCATGACAACGGTTCACAGGTACGGCAAGCGTCCGGCACAGCACAGGCACAGACGGGGACGGCGGCAGTTTTGGCAGTTCATGATATGCGGTACGGTGTTCGTGGCGCTGGTGGCCGCCAAGCTCTACAGTCCGCGCCACGCCGCGACACTCCGCCGCGCCATCAGCGGGGCAATGGACAGAAATATGGACGTTCAGGAAGTGTTCGCAAGCGTGGGGCGTACGTTCGCCGGGGAGAACGCGCCCGCCGAGGGCTTGCGGGAAGTCTGGAACGCGGTATTTCTCCCGTCGGGCGGCGGCACGGAAACCGGACGGACCGTCACGGAAACGCTCTCCGGCCTGATATCCGGTAACGCTTCGGAGACGCTTTCCGGGGACGCGGCGGAGCCTCCCGCCGGGGACGTTCCCGAAATCGCGCCGCAAACGGATTCCGAACCTCCGGAGACGCTCACGCGGCACCAGTGGACGGAGACTTTCGGCAACAGTACGGCGTTCGCGTCGCTCTCGGAACCTTGGCCGGAGACGTCCGGCGCGGCGGTCATCCCGGAAGCGTCCGTCGACGACGCCCGCCCGGAAGGACAGGCTTCTTTCCTCTACACAGGACAGAACCTGCCCCAAAACGTCGGCATGGAGCAGGTTCTGTTGAACTTCGACTACCAAAGCCCGGTACACGGGGAAATGACGTCCGGCTTCGGCTACCGCAAACACCCCGTTGACGGCGTGGAGCGCTTCCATTACGGCGTGGACATCGCCGCCGAAACGGGTACCGATATCGTCTGTTTCGCGGACGGCGTTGTGACCGCCACCGGGGAGAGTACCAGTTTCGGCAGGTATTGCACCGTCGAACACGTCGGCGGCTTCACGACCCTATACGCGCACTGCGACCGCGTCACGGCGACATCCGGCGCGACGGTTCACAAGGGCGACAAACTCGCGGAAGTCGGCGCGACCGGACAGGCCACGGGACCCCATTTACATTTCGCCTTACAGCGGGAAGGCGTCTACCTGAACCCCGTTTACTATCTGGCGGGATAACGTTGCTATCTGGCGGAACGGCCGCCTGTCCACGAAAGGAGTTTTCAAGTTATGGCACGGGTACGCGTGAAGGGTTCTCCGGCATTCTACATTCTTCTGGTATGGTTCGCGGCGGTCAACGGCTTGCGGCCGCTTCTGACGGTGCTTTCGGCGGCTCTCGTCCACGAGTGCGGACACTTCGCCGCGCTTCGGCGTTGCGGGGCGCGCGTGACGGGGTTCCGGCTGGGCGTCTGCGGTGCCGTGCTGGACAGTAACTGCTCCCGGCTATCCTACGCCGACGAATTGTTTTGCGTTTTGGCCGGGGCGGGTGCCAATCTGCTGGCGGCGGTACTCTGCGCGGCGGCCGGGAATCCGTACCCCGCTTTCACGGGCGCAAATTTGATTCTCTGCGCGTTTAACCTGTTGCCCGTGCGCCCACTCGACGGCGGCCGGGCGCTGGAACTGCTCCTGTCATGGGCGGCGGGACCCGCCGCCGGGGAGTACGCGGCACGCTGGGTCAGCGCGGCGGGCGCGCTCGCGCTGGCCTCCGGGCTGGCCTATGTCATGCACGGAAGCGGGGGCAGTCTGTGGCTCCTGCCCGCCATGTTCGGACTGCTCGCCGTATCCGTGCGGGAATGCGCCGGGCGGGCGTGAATGTCGCGCTTCGCCGGACGCGACATTGGGCAGCTTGCGGCACTATGGAAGCAGTTCCCGGAGTTGCGTTTTTACGCGGTTCAGGTCGGGACAGGTCAATAACGGAATCAGTCGGTTGATTTCCTCTATGCTCTTGTCCCACCAGCGGAACGCCAACAGTAACGCAATGAGTTCGCTGTCAAAGCGTTTCCGGAGTTCCCGCGCCGGGTTCCCGACGACAATTGTATACGGTTCGATATCGTGTCCCACGACGCTGTTGGCTCCGATAATCGCGCCGTCGCCGACGTGGACGCCCGGCAGAATCACCGCGTTCTGTCCAATCCAGACATCATTGCCAATCACGGTATCACCTTTCAGGGGCAGGTCGGACAGCGGCGGCGGCGACATGTCCCAGCCCTCCAGCGTGTAAAAGGGAAACGTAGAAACGGCGTTCATCTGGTGGTTCGCGCCGTTCATCACAAATTCGACGCCCCGCGCAATCTGACAGAATTTCCCGATGATGAGCTTGTCCCCGGTAAACGCGTAATGGTGCGTGACGTGGCTTTCAAACTCGCTGTCGGCGATATATGTGAAGTCGCCAACAAGGATATTGGGATTCCGAATCGTCGGCTTGACATAGATTTCCTGTTTGTAGCCCGGAATCGGGAAAACTTGATTCGGGTCAGGTTTCACCGCGTTCGCCTCCTAAATTTTCCCAGTCGATTTTGTCGGACTTGTAGAAAAATTCCCGGTCACGTTCGCCGACGGCGCGTAACACTCGGCAAGGGTTCCCGACAGCAAGCACGTTGTCGGGAATGTCCTTCGTGACGACGCTTCCGGCTCCGATAACGGCATTTTTGCCGATTCTCACGCCGGGGACAATCACGACGCCCGCCCCAATCCACGCGTTGTCGCCTATGCGGACATCCCGGTTATACTGCAGGCCGCGTCCGCGCAGTCCGGCGTCAATGGGGTGATTCGCCGTGGCAATCGTGACGTTGGGGGCAAACATCACTTTGTCGCCGACGTAAATGTGACCGTCGTCGACAAGGGTCAGATTGAAGTTGACGTAAACGCCGGAACCCAAATGCAAATGGCGTCCGCCCCAGTTGGCGCGAAACGGGAGTTCAATATAGCAGTTTTCGCCGCACTCGGCAAAGGTTTCTTTCATGTAGGCCTGCTTGGCGTCGCAGTCCGACGGCTTCAACTGGTTGAACGCCCACAATTTATCCTGATACGGCACCTGCTCGCGCATAATCTCGGGGTCGGCGGGGTCGTAAATCAGCCCGTTTGCCATTCTCTCGTATTGCGTCATAGAGCGTCACCTTTCCCGTACGCGTTTCCCGGTCATGTATTCCACGGTCAGTTCCAGACACTGCACGCGCTTTCCGTCGTTTTGTAGTTCCTTTTCCACGTAATCGGGGGCGGCGTATTTCAGCCCCAAGTCGCGCACCCGTGCAAGCACTTCCGCCCGGTCGTCCAGAATCCGTACCCGCCCGAACACAATCACGCTTCGGAACGTCAGCCACCACTCCCCCGGCGTGCGTTCCCCGGCGTCCATGACGCAGAATGTCGCCTTGTCACAGCGCCGGACGGCGTCTATCTTGTGACCCTCCCCGGCGCAGTGAAAGTAAAGCCTCCCGTCCTGATAGACGAAGTCCAGCGGCACCGCGTAGGGGTAGCCGTCGTCGCCCGACACGGCCAGCACGCCGCGCGGCTCCCGGCACAGAATTTCCACGCATTCCGATTCCGTCAACTGCTGTTTCCAGCGGCGCATTTTCCGGAACATCGTTTCACCGTCCTTTACTTGTGATACAGTTGTTTTGTCTCGTAGCGCGGTTCGCAGGTGACGTTAATGCCCAGTTGCCGCAAAAGGCTGATGTCCTCCTCGCTGAGTATCACGGAGAAATGGGCGTCACAGCCGTGGAGTTTGGGCAGTTGCTGTTGGGCGATATCGGCAAGCGGATTCGTCAGCGCGGAGATTGTCAGCGCCATTAAGACTTCATCCGTGTGCAGACGGGGGTTTCTGTGTCCCATGTAGCGCGTTTTGAGGCGGCAGACGGGTTCGAGTACCTTTGGCGACATGATGTCCAAGTCCGGGTCAATGCCACATAGGGCTTTCAGCGAGTTGAGAAGCAGGGACGACGCCGCCCCCAGCCGGGAGGACGTTTTTCCGGTGATAATGCGCCCGTCGTTGAGTACCATAGCGCCGGCGGGGGCGTCGGTGTCCTCGGCCTTTTTCAGGGCGGCGGCGATGGCCGGATTGAGTTCCGGCGTGACGCCGCCGCGCCGCATGATGAGTTCGAGCCGCCGTACGGCCTCGTCCTGTCCGCGCCCCTGCACGCGTTCGACCCGGGCGGCGTAGTAGCGCCGGAGAATCTCCCGGCACGACGCCGCGCGGCATACTTCGTCGTCGATGATACATTCCCCCGCCATGTTCACGCCCATGTCCGTGGGGGAGCGGTACGGCGAACCGCCCTGAATCCGCTGGAACATGGCGCTCAGTACCGGGAACGTCTCCACGTCGCGGTTGTAGTTGACGGCGGTCTCTCCGTAGGCCTCCAAATGGAAGGGGTCAATCATGTTCACGTCGTCTAAGTCGGCGGTGGCGGCCTCATAGGCGAGGTTGACGGGGTGCGTCAGCGGGAGATTCCAGATGGGGAATGTCTCGAACTTGGCATAGCCGGAGGTCATGCCGCGCTTGTAGTCGTGGTAGAGCTGGGACAGGCAGGTGGCCATTTTGCCGCTTCCGGGTCCCGGCGCGGTGACGACTACTAAAGAGTGTGTCGTTTCGATGTAGTCATTGCGCCCCAAGCCGTCGTCACTGACGACATGGGGGATGTCGGCGGGGTAGTTCTCGATGGGGTAGTGGCAGTAACAGCGTACGCCGAGTTCCCGGAGGCGTTGCAGAAAGGCGTTGGCGGCGCTCTGCGCCCGGTAGCGCGTCACGACGACACTGCCCACATACAGGTCAAGGGACTGGAAAATGTCCATGAGGCGAAGCACGTCGTCATCGTAGGTTATGCCGAGGTCGCCGCGAATCTTGCTCTTCTCGATATCGGCGGCGTTGATGGCAATGATGATTTCCACGTCCTCTTTCAACTGCTGGAGCATTTTTAATTTGCTATCGGGCTGGAATCCGGGCAGAACCCGCGACGCGTGGTAATCGTCAAAGAGTTTCCCGCCGAATTCAAGGTAGAGTTTCCCGCCGAAGCGGGCGATTCTCTCCTTGATTTTTTCGGACTGGATTTCCAGATATTTTTGGTTGTCGAAGCCGATTTTCATGGTTTTCTCCCTTTCCATGTACGCTGGCCGTCTCTTCATCTCTTTAGTATATCACAGTTCGGCGGACAATGGAATACAGGATTTTGCATTGAATCTTTCCGGAAACTTTAGTCACTTTGACGGGAAGTCACAGAATCAGCAACAGTCCAAGCGCCACTAATAGTTCCTCGTCCGCGCCCTCGCGGTAGAGCAGGAACAGCAGGCACAAAAGCAACAAATCCCCGGTGTCCACGTTCTCCAAGCGCGACACGTCCAGCAGGTGCCGGAGAAAGCCGTCATGAATCGGCGGTTGTGGCGGCGGCCTATGTGGCGCGTCCGGGGGCGGCGGCCTGTGTGACATGTCCGGGGGCGGCGGGGGTCTGTGTGACGCCTCCGGGGGCGGGGGTTCGGGCGGCCGTCCGGACATGTCCGGCGGCGGGGCAGGGGCGCTTGAAGGACGACGGGGCGTGCCGTCGTCCTCCGTGATACGGGTGTATGTGCCGCGGTCGTTGCGGATGTAGCGATTGTACACGGTTCATCCCTCCCACTGTGACAGGAAGCGCTTCCCGACGCGGAACAGCCGCGCGAAGCGTAACGCCCGTTCGACTTTCTCCTGTTTCTGCGGGCGCAGGTACGGGCGGAGCGCGTACAGGAGCCGCCGGGCGTCGGAGTCCCCGCCCAATTCCCGCAAGAGCGGCAGGAATTGCGCCACGCCTCCGGCGTCCGGACTTGCGTCCGGCGAGTTGTCGGGGCTTGGCGGCGCGGGACTTGACGCGGTATCGGGCGGCGCGGGGCTTTGCGTATTGCCGGACGGCGCGGGGCTTGACACGGTATCGGACGGCGCGGGGCTTGACATATTGCCGGACGGCGCGGGGGCGTCGGCGTTCAGCGACTGCGCAAGCCGCGCAATTTGCGCCATTGCGTCGGGGTTCGACAGAATCTGGTTCAGCTTGTCGTCAAACTCCGCCATAGCGCCCCGCCCCTCTCTGTTCCATGAGGAGCCGCAGACGGGCTACCAGTGCCGCGCCCTCGCGGCTCTCCGTGACCTGCCGGAGACAGTCCGCCATTTCGGACGGGTTCCCGTTGGCGGCGGACTGCACCGCGTGCCGGAAGCGTGTACCGTTGTCGGAACGCGTCAGCAGTTTCATGAGCGTCTGGCCGTCCTGAGAGTTCATGATGTGGCGCAGGAGTTCGGGATTACCGCGCAATTCCTGTTCAAACTTATCCATAATCGGCCTCCTGTTCCGTGCGGATTGCGTACGGGACAGTATATGAGGCGCGGCGGGAAAACGTGCCTCTTGCGTGGCGCGTGAAAGACGTGTACAATACGGAAGCCCGCTTCAAGTTTGCGGGTTGTCGCAGAGGTGCCGCAACGGACAGCCGCCGCATTTGGGCGCGCGCGCCGCGCAGGTGTCGCGGCCGAACAGAACCATTCTGTGGCAGAAGTTCGACGACTCCTCCGGCGGCAGGACTTCGCGTAACTGCCGTTCGACTTTCACCGGGTCTTTGGAGCCGTCCGTGAGGCCTAAGCGCCCCGTGATACGAATACAATGCGTGTCGCACACATAGGCGGGTTTCCCGTACACGTCGCCTAAAATCAAATTCGCGGTCTTGCGCCCGACGCCGGGCAGGGCGGTCAAGGCCTCCATGGTGTCGGGAACCTTGCCGCCGTGGCGCTCAATTAACGCCTTGGCACAAGCCACGATGTCACGCGACTTCCCGTTAAAGAAGCCGCAGGAGTGGATATACTCCCCGACTTCCTTGGGGTCGGCCTCCGCGAAACTCTCCAGCGTCGGGAAGCGGGCGTACAGCGCGGGCGTCACGCGGTTGACGCGCTCATCCGTACACTGCGCCGAGAGCCGCACGGCAAAGAGCAATTCGTAGTCTTTATCGTACCGCAGGGAGCAGAGGGCGTCGGGATAGCGCGTCTTTAGTGTCTCGATGATGTCCCGCACTTGGGATTCTGTTTTCATGGGCAAGCCTCCGTATGTCGGGAAAGGGGACGGAAAATGAAATTAGGGTACTTTGACGCGCACTGTGACACGTTAAGCCGCTGTGCGCGGACGGGCGAAAGCCTTTTAAACGCGTCGGGGCAGTGTAATTTAGAGCGGCTGTCGCGCTACGCGCCGTTCGGGCAGGTGTTCGCAATCTTCGCGGACAGCGCGAAAACGCCCGACCTGCCGGAGAGCGTACGGCGTCAGGCGGCGTTGTTCCGGCGGGAACGGGAACGCTACCCGGACAAAATGTGCCGCGCGGCGCTGTCGGTGGAGGGCGGCGAACTGCTGGATTGTGACCCCGGACGGCTCGACGACGCCAAAGCGTGGGGCGTCCGCTGGGTGAATCCGACGTGGAACCACGCAAACGCGTTGTCGGGCAGTCACCGGGAAGCGCCGGAGCGGGGGCTTTCGGACATCGGCCGGGAGTTCGTACGCCGCGCGGCCGAACTGGGCATTTTCACGGACGTTTCGCATTTATCGGACAGGGGCTTCTATGACGCGGCCGAATTGGGCGTGCCGATACTGGCGAGCCACTCGAACAGTCGGGCAGTGTGTCCGCATACGCGCAACCTGACCGACGACCAGTTTAAAGTCATCCGGGACAGCGGCGGGTTCGTGGGCGTGAACCTGTACCGGGATTTCGTCGGCGGGGACGGTTCCATGAATGCGTTACTGTGCCACTTTGACCGCTTTCTGGACATGGACGGCGCGTCGTGCGTCGGGCTGGGTTCCGACTGGGACGGCGGAATCACGGGTGCCGGAAATCTCAACGGCGTGGAGGACATGGAGCGCTTAGCCCACGCCATGGAACGTCGCGGCTACGGCCAGCCGCTGATTCACGATATCTTTTACGGGAATTTGTCGCGGTTTCTTGGCATATCGTGATGCAGAGGGGGCGGCGGACATGGAAAAATTTCCGATTCTGTGCGGGGCGGAGCGCGTCGGGGAGGCCGAGGCGGAACAGGAGCGGCTTTACATCTGCCTACGTGTACGGATACCGTCACGGCGCGGACTGTGGCGGGCGTGGGCGGTCGGCGAGCGCGGGGAGATACGGATTGGGACGTTAGAACCCGTGAACGGCGAAAGCGTGATTTCGCGGCGTTTTTCGCGGCAGGCGCTCTCGAAAATCGGGGCGCTGGCGCGGGTGGAGATACGCGTCGCGGAACAGGCGGAAAACGTCGCGGGGGATTGTCTCCCCCCTCCGCCGCCTGACGGTTCCGCCGCCCCAAAAACGCCGCCTGACGGTTCCATTTCCACAGAAAAGGGGGGCGACGAGAGCGCGTCGGAACGTGTCGAAACATGGCAACGCGCCGGAAAAGAGCCGCTGTTCCGCTGTAAGCGTTTCCGGCGGCAGTCGCGGCATGTCCGGGACGCGCTGACGCGCACCGACGGAGACCGACGCCGCGTCGCGCTGGTTCGCGACGAAAACGCGCCGTTTCCGATTCCGGAACTGTTCTGTCTGGCGTCGGCGGCGAGAATCGGGGCGCGGGATTACTGGGTCTTCGCCTTTGACCGCCACGAATGGCCAGTGCTGTAAGGCGAAAACACTTACTTGTCTTTTATCAGCTTGTCCAGTTCCGACATGAAAGACCCGATATCCTGAAACTGTCGGTACACCGACGCGAAACGCACGTAGGCCACTTCGTCGAGGTCGCGCAAGTGGCGCAGTACGATTTCCCCGAGCGCCTCCGAACAAATTTCGTGTTCCATGGCGCTCTGCAAGTCCTGCTCAATGCGGTTGACGATTTCCTCCAGCGCGTCCACGGACACGGGGCGCTTTTCGCAGGCGCGGAGCATGCCGTTCAGGATTTTGCGTCGGTCGAACCCCTGCCGCCGCCCGTCCTTCTTGACAACGATAATCGGGACAAATTCCACGGTTTCATAGGTCGTGAAGCGTCTGGCGCAGGAAAGACACTCCCGGCGGCGGCGGATACTGTTCCCCTCGTCGGACGGGCGCGAATCCACGACCTTGCTTTCCGGGTAGGCGCAAAACGGACATTTCATAACAGAACTCCTTTTCTGTCTCTGCTTTCTATGTTTTCGGCACGGATTTTCCTGTTTTCGTATCCATTATAATCCATTTCCGGCGCGTTCGTCAACCATGTTCCGGGAATTTTTGTAAGAAAGCGGCCGTCGCGGACGGTCTCTGTTCTTGCGTTTTGACCATTGACTTTTCCACGGGTTGTGCTAAACTGTTTTCGGTAAGTGAAAGGCGTTACACATACAGAAAATGGATTGGAGGAGACACCACAATATGAAGCAAACGCCCATAAAAACATCCGCGCGGCGTTTCGCCGCGCTGTTCCTGCTGATACTCCTGACGCTTCCGGCGTTCCCGGCGCGCGCCGCCGAATCCGGCAACGGCGGAAAGAAACTCATCGCCATTACCTTTGACGACGGCCCCTCCGACCACACCCCCACACTGCTGGACGGTCTGGAAGCCCGCGGCGCGGTGGCAACCTTTTTCATGTGCGGCCGGAACGGCAGTCACGGCGTGGTCAAGCACTCCGACATCCTCCCGCGCATGGTCGCGCTTGGCTGTCAGCTCGCCAACCACTCCAGCGAACACCCGAATTTCACGAAGCTGTCCGCCGGGCAGATTCACGAGCAGTTGGAGGCCGTGGAGCCGTACCTGTACAACGCCGTCGGGGACAAGTATCTCGAAGTCGTACGCATTCCGGGCGGTTCCAACACGGAGCGTATCCGCGCCAACACCGAACACCCCATTATTATTTGGAGCATTGACCCGCTCGACTGGCGCGACCGTAACGAGGAAGTAGTCTACAAGCGTATCTTGGAGAAGGCGCACGACGGCGGCGTGATTCTCCTGCACGACCTCTACCCGACGAGTATCGCGGCCGGACTGCGCGCCATCGACACTTTACGGGAACGCGGCTATGAGTTCGTGACCGTCTCCGAACTGTTCCGGCGTCGCGGGGTGTACCTGCAAAACGGCGTGACGTACACCGGAGCGCCCGGCGCGGCCGAAGCCGTCACGAAACCCGCCTACACCGCCCCGTTGGTGGATGTGCGCGTGAACCCGTCCACGGGCGAGACCACGGTCTCCATGGACACCACCGAGAACGGCGTGGAGAGCATCCACTACACCACCGACGGGAGCCTCCCCACGCTGGCAAGCCCGAAGTACACAGGCGCGTTTACCATTTCCAAAGTGACGAACATCCGCGCCGCCGGGTTTGACCGTTTCGCCACGCGTACGCCGCTCAACGAAAAGGAAGTGCAACCGGGCGTGGCGCGTCCGCGTATCGCCGACACCGCCCACGGGCGCTTGACGCTGGCCTGTCCCACGGACGGCGCACAAATCCTCTACACCGCCGACGGGAGCGACCCCCGTACCAACGGGCAGGAATATACCCAGCCGTTCGCGGCGGGAGAGCAGACACGCGCCGTCGCCGTCGCGCAGGGCAGGGCGCGGAGCGACGTACTGAACATCGTGAAAATGTCAAACGGCGCTTTTTACTGCGACGTGCCTTACGGCGCTTGGTACGCCCCGGGCGTGGACGACGTAATCAGTCAGGGACTCATGAACGGGGTGGAGCCGTACTATTTCGCGCCGGAAAGCCCCACGACCCGCGCCGCGCTCGTGACGATTCTGTACCGCATGGAGAACAGCCCCCGCGTCAATAAGAAAGTGCCGTGGACGGACGTACCGTCCGGCGAGTGGTATTCCGACGCCGTGGCGTGGGCGTACGACAAAAGCCTTGTCACCGGGAAGTCGGACACGCTTTTCGCCCCCAGTGACACCCTCACGCGCCAGCAGGCGGCGGCCATCGTGAAGCGCTACGCCGATTGGGCGAGGCTCAAGGGCAAAAGCGGCGGCACGCTCAACGGGTTCCGTGACGCGGGAGGCGTGGCGGCGTACGCCGTCGAGCCTATGGCGTGGTGCGTCGAAAACGGGATGTTGCAGAGCGTCGGCGACAACCGCATAGCCCCGGAGGAGGCCGCGCTTCGGGCGCAGGTCGCCGTGATGATTAGCAAGTTACACGCCTTGAAGAAGTGAGAAACTGTACCGATTCCTTCCACCGTCTGTCAAATCACGTCCGCCATTTTATGAATACGGCCTAACGGTAGTCCATATTGATTTCGGACAGTTGCAGGATTTCCGCGCCCGTGGTGGACGTGATTTCCAGTCGGTAATACTGAAAGGCGGGGGCGTCGCCGCTGAACGCGGTGGTGTGCGTCAAATAATTCTGGTCATCGTGTTCCTCGAATCCGGCGGGGTTCATTTCGCCCAGCACTGTCCAGACGCCGTCCTGACGGTGCGCGTCGTCGGTGCCGAGCAGACGCCACGCGCCCGGATTCCGGCCGGGATACTTGCTGTGATTGTCGCCGGAGGTCAGCGAAAGATGTGCCACGCTCCCCGGGCAGGCCATTTCCCACTCGACATAAGCCACGTTGTTGAGAATCAGACACCATTTCGTGTCGGGGTTCCCGTCAAAGAGCGCGGGAAAGTTGCGGGCGTCGTCGAAGCCGGGCGTCCCGGCTATCGGCGTGGCCGAAAAGCGGACGGGGACATTTTTCATATAGTCGTCGCGGAGTTCCACGGACGAAAAATCAAAACTGCTCCGCTCGAAGCGTTCCAGCGCGGCGCACTCCGCGAACATCCAGCGCACATCCGTGACCCGCGACATGTCAAAGCCGCTGACATCCAGCGCCTTCAACGCGCCGCAGTTCCGGAACATGGAGCGCATGTCCGTGACTTGTGAGGTGTCAAAGCCGCTGACATCCAGCGCCGTCAGCGCGGCGCAGTGGCGGAACATGGACTGCATGTCCGTGACTTGCGAGGTGTCAAAGCCGCTGACGTCCAGCGCCGTGAGGCTGACGCAGGAATCAAACATACTCCGCATGTCCGTGACGCGGGAGGTGTCAAACGGGGCTTCAAAGCGGATACTCCGCAACTGGGAATAGCCGCAGAAGAGTTCGGCGCAGTCTCGCGGCGCGACAACGCCGCCTTCCGCCGCGAGATACAGGTCAAACGACGGCCGCGTTTTGAGCGTCCACGCCAGCACGGAACGGTCTCCGGCCTCGGAGACGTCCCACGCGCTCTCGGGGGCTTTCGCGGGGTCGGGGAGAATCGTAATGGACGCGATTTCCCCCCGCGTGATATCCGAACCGAACACGGCGCTATGTTCGGCCTCCTCGCTGACGACGGAAATCGTATCCGGCCTGAGCATGTGTTCGGGGGGACGCGGTTCCGCGTCCGGCGCGTCGGCGGTGTCCGGCGGCGGTTCCACGGCGTCCCGCGCCGGGGCGGCACAGCAGGCCAGTATCACGAACAGCGCGGCCAGCAGTAACAGCGGCAACGCCTTTATGTATTTTTTGAACATGAGATACGGTACTCCTTATGTGACAGGCATTGTGAGAAATATAGCACCCGAAGCCGCAAAAGTCAATAGAGCATGGGAAACAGGAAAACCACGGACAGACGCTGATTCTGTGCCGTGGCTTTTCGCGCTTCAATTCAGCAAGTCCATGAGTTCCTCGTTCGAGAGGCTGAAAAGCGATTCCCGTTCGCCGGAGAGTATCGCGTCGGCAAGGTCTCTTTTCGCTTCCTGCATGGCTAATATTTTCTCCTCGATACTCCCCTTGACAATCATCCGGTAGACCGTGACCTGATTTTTCTGCCCGATTCTGTGGGCGCGGTCGGTGGCCTGATTCTGCGCGGCCAAGTTCCACCACGGGTCGTAGTGGATAACCACGTCCGCGCCAGTGAGGTTCAGTCCGGTTCCGCCCGCTTTCAGGGAAATCAGAAACACGGGGGTGTCGTCCTCGTTGAACGCCCGCACAAGCCGGAGGCGCTCTTCTTTGGGCGTGGAGCCGATGATTTTGTAGTGGGGGATTTTGGCCTTGCGCAAATCTTCTTCGAGCAGTGCCAGCATGGAGGCGAACTGCGAGAAAATCAGCGTTTTGTGTCCGCCGCCCATGGCGCTTTCCACGAGTTCCAGACACGCCGAGCGCTTGGCGCTTCCGCCGTGGTAGTCCTCGAAAATCAGGGACGGGTCACAGCAGATTTGGCGTATCCGCATGAGTTCGGCGAAAATCCGGATACGGTCTTGCCCGGACTGCCCCGAATCGGCAAGCATGCGCTTCATGCGCACAACCTGCCCGTCGTAGAGTTTCCGCTGTTCGTCCTCGAAACGGGTATAGCGGATTTCCTCCAGCTTGGGCGGCAGGTCTTTGAGAACGTCGGCTTTCAGGCGGCGCAGAATAAAGGGTGCCGTCACCTGTTTGAGACGTTCGGCGGGTTCGGCCTCGCGGTTCTTGGTGATGGGCGTCTCGAAGCGCCGTAGAAATGTCGGGTAATCGTAGAGGAAGCCGGGCATAAGAAAGTCAAAGATACTCCAAAGTTCGGCCAGACGGTTTTCGATGGGCGTCCCGGTGAGCGCCAGACGCGTGCGGGCGTACACGATTTTGACGGCTTTCGTCATGCCGGCCTTTTGGTTCTTGATATACTGCGCCTCGTCCAGAATCATGACCGAGAAACGGAGTTGCGCGTAAATCGTGATGTCCTGCCGGAGGAGGTCGTAACTGGTAATATAGGCGTCAACGGCGGCGGAGCCGTCCAGCGCGCCTTGCAGGAAGCCTTTCCGGGCGGCGGCGTTCCCGGCCACCGGGAGTACGGACAGCGACGGCGCGAAGTGGTGAAACTCTTCCTGCCAGTTGTAGACCAGCGAGGCCGGACAGACTATCAACGCGGGTTCGGCCTCCCCGGATTCTTTGAGCGCCTGCAAAAACGTGATGGCCTGTAACGTCTTGCCGAGACCCATTTCATCGGCCAGAATCCCGCCGAACCCGGCGGCGGCGAGTGTGCGGAGCCACTTGTAGCCGTAAATCTGGTACGGGCGGAGGATGTCGGCCTGCGCGGCGGGGACTTCGTAATCGGCGTCGCGGATTGTCCGGAAGCCGCGAATCAGGCCGCGATAAGTCCTGTCACGGTTGGCGGCCAACTCGTGGTGCTTGTCCAGCATGGTGTCGAGGTACAGGGCGCGGAAAAGGGGTAACTCGATATGCCCCTGTATGACTTCCTCCGCGGACAGGTTCAGGTCATGCGTGAGGGCGTCGAGGGACGCGAGCTGGTCGTCTCCGGAGAGCGTCACAAAGTCGCCGTTTTTGAGGCGGTGAAAGGTCTTTTTGCGGCGGTAGCTCTCCAGAACGTCGAGCAGTTCCCGCGTGGAAATGTCTTTGGACAAAATGGAGATGTCCAGAAGCCCGCTGTTCACGGACACGCCCACGTGAATCTGCGGCACGGAGCGAATGACGCAATTCCGGAAAGCGTTGCTCCCCTGCACCTCCCCGTAGCGGGAGAGTTCCGGGACGCCCTCCGTGAGAACGCGGTAGAGGCTGTCTTCCTCGGCGTCGCCGCGATAGGTCGAAGTCTCCGGGTCGAAGCGCGGGAAGTAGCGGCGTATGACCTTTTCGACGCGCGCCTCCTGCGCGCCGTCGGAGTACATGCCGCCGGACGCGCGGCGGGGCAGGCGGCACGGCTCCGCGTCGCCGTAAGATACAAATTCTTCCAGAAAGCAGTCGTCCTCCAAGTCAATCCGGAACAGAAACGACGGTTCCGGCGGCAGGACGCTTTCGGCCTCTTGGGCGCAGTTGTCGACGAACTCCACATAGGGCGATTCCAGCAGGCGCGGCGCGATACGGTAGTAGAACTCCGCAAGGCGGTTCCTGCCCACCAAAAAGCGGATTTTCCCGGAATACTCCTCGGCCACGGACAAAAACGGCTGTATGGCCTGCGTTTCTTCGGCGTTCAGGCGGCTGAGTGCGTGTTCGTCAAGGACGTACAAATCGGAACTGCCTTGGAGCGTCAGCGGCAAGTCGCCCGTGACCTCTATGCCGAGGAAGCCGCCGTTGGCGTCGGCGATACGCCGCGAGACGAGGCGTAGCTTCAAGTCCGCGTGGCCGACGCGAATGCTACCCGAGTGTTTCCGGAGTCGGTCTGTCAGTTCGCAAGTACGCCCGTCGGCGGCCTCATAGAAGCGGTCGAGCGCGGCACCCCTGAGCGTTTCCCGCGCAAGCGTACGCGTTTCGGCGGGTTCGTCCCAGTAGTGATAGGCGCGGATTTGTTCCCGGAGCAGGTCGGCCTCGCTGATTCTCCGCCGGATGAAGGCCAGCCACGGGAGGCTGTCGTCCGCGAAAGTCATGGAGGCGAAGTCCGCGCGGACAGTCTTACTCAAAAAGAGCTTCCGCCCCTGTTCGGCGGCGTCCGAGAGTTCCCGCAGGTTCTTCAGGATGATGAACCGCCCGTTGAGGCCGATTTTAAAGGAAAGGTTCGCCTCCTGCCAGTCCTCCAGCACGATACGGGGCAGGAGTGTCAGAACGGGCGCTTTGTCCGAATCCGGCGCGCCGGGTTCGGACGCTTCCGGGGCGGTCTGCGCGGCGTCCATCTCCTGAAAGAAGCGCTCGGCGGTGCTGTCCGTGGCGTCGCCGGGGTTTTCGCGCTCGATATACTCCCCCACGCGCGCCAGCAACGCTAATTCGTGTTCACACAGGGAGTCGTCCATAGAGAAGCGGCGGCAGTCGCAGGCATGCGAGAGCAGTTCGTTCGCGGAGAGCGCGACGCTGACGGACTGGCTTTCCAGCGCGTCCGACACGTTCGCGCTTACGGACAAGGCCTGTTGTCCGGCGCGGGTGTAGACGATTTCCGGGGCGGACATGGCAACGATACCCTCCCGGAGTAACGCCTTGGCGCGGTTGAGCGCGTACAAACTGGCGCTTCGCCCCTTCATTGCGCGGCGGACTTGGAAGTAGGACGACGCGGCGGACGCCTCCGGGCGCGGGAAAAACGGCGCGACTTCCACGCGAATGGTACTCTCTTCCATATACTGCCGCTTTCTGCGGAGGCGTTCCTGTTTGAGCTGTTCGGCCTGTTCCTCTTTCCTCTGGCGGATAAGGGATTCTTCGGAGGTCTCGCGGAAGCGCCACGGCCCGCGCTTGCGCTCCCAGAGCATCAGAAGCGCGGCCTCGTGTACGCACAGGGTCACGCGTTCGCCCGCGTAGCGGTCGGCCAGACAACTGCACGCAAATCGTTTCGGGTTCCAGTCGTCGGAGCAGGAGGCCGGGGCGTCACGAATCACAGCGCGCCCCATGCTCTGCCCCTGCCCGATGATGGCGTGTGCCTCGCGTTCCGTACAGGCGAAGTCCTCATACTGGTGCATGGTCAGAAACTGCGCGGCCTTCTTCAATATCTGCCCGTTAAAGAATCCCCGCCACTCTTTCAGGCATTCTCGCGGGGGGTTATTCGGGTTAGAGCGTTGCTTCATGAATTCCCATTCTCCTTGGGGGACGGTGCGCGGCGGACAGTCACAGTGTGACAAGTTCATATTCACGGGAGCCGAAGCCCAGCGCGGCGGCGGCCTCAATCGTGTGGACGCCGTGGCGGGATTCCACGCGCTCGAGGAAATGCGCCTGTCCGGGGTCGTCCTTGGCGGCGTAAATCAGGTCAATACAGGCTTGGTCAATGGCCACCGGGTCGAGTGACGCCAGTATGCCAATGTCCCTCATGCACGGGTCCTCCGCCACGGCGCAGCAGTCACAGTCCACAGACAGATTTTTCATGACGTTGACAAAGGCGATTTTGCCCTTGAAGTGTTCGACGACGGTCGAGGCGGCGTCGGCCATTGCCTCACAGAAAGCGTCCTGTTCGGCGTGAACGTCCCACGCCTTGACGTTGTCGTCGGAGCGCCCGCCGGAGTGGATGAGCGCTTTCCCGGCGCGGGAGGCACAGCCAATCGACAACTGCTTCAGCGCCCCGCCGTAGCCGCCCATGGGGTGTCCCTTGAAGTGCGCAAGCACCAGCATGGAATCGTAATTGGCGATGTCCTTGCCGACGGTGTTGGTTTTCAGGACTTTTCCGTTTTTGACAGGCCAGACGAGGTCGGGGCCTTCCGCGTCCATCAGGTCAACGTGGAACAAGCGGTTCCAGCCGTGGTACTCAATCAGCTTTCTGTGTTCGTCGGTGTAGTCCCGGACGCCGCCGGCGGCCTTGCCGTAGGCGGTGTTGCACTCGACAATCGTGCCGTCGACGGCCTCGACCATCGGTTTCCAGAACTCCGGACGCAGGAAGTTTTGGTTGCCCTTTTCGCCGGAGTGGATTTTCGCGGCGACTTTCCCGGGCAGTTCGACGCCCAAAGCGCGGTACACTTCCACGACTTTTTCCGGCGTGATGTCTTTTGTGAAGTACACTTTTGATTTCATGTCCAGTTCCCTCCTGATTTCCCGCAAGGGCGACAGATTACAAATTTGCGTTTCCGCGTCCATTATAACAGACCGCGGACGTTTAAGCAAGCCTTTTTCGTGCAAGTACGCGTCATGGGAAATTTCGGCCGTCCGCGCCGGAAAAGCGCTTGTAATTTCTCCGGACTACTGCTAAAATGGCGTGGTTGACTGAAAGGGGATGTTACAATGTCAGACACGCGCAGACTCCCGGAACTGTTCGGAAGCATGGTATTCGACGAGCAGACCATGAAAGAACGGCTTTCGGCGGCGTCCTACGGCGCTTGGAAGCACTGCGTCACGGGCGGGACGGCGCTGGACTTGTCCACCGCCAACGAAATCGCGCAGGCCATGAAGCAGTGGGCGGTCGAACGCGGCGCGACGCACTTTACGCACTGGTTCCAGCCCATGACGGGCGTCACCGCCGAAAAACACGACAGCTTTATAACGCCCGTCGGCGGCGGGCGCGTCCTGATGGAGTTCTCCGGAAAGGAACTCGTCCGGGGAGAGCCGGACGCGTCGTCGTTCCCGTCGGGCGGCCTCCGCGCCACGTTCGAGGCGCGCGGGTACACCGCGTGGGACCCAACTTCGTTCGCGTTCATCAAAGAAGGCTCTCTGTGCATTCCGACGGCCTTTTGTTCGTATTCCGGACACGCGCTCGATAAAAAAACGCCTCTGCTCCGCTCTATGGACGACGTTTCGCGGCAGGCCGTGCGGATTCTCCGCCTCTTCGGCGACACCCGGACAAAGCGCGTCATTCCGCAGGTCGGCCCCGAACAGGAATACTTCCTCATCGACCGGGACATGTACCGCGAACGGCAGGACTTGCGCATGACGGGGCGAACCCTGTTCGGCGCGAAGCCGCCGCGCGGACAGGAACTCGACGACCATTATTACGGCGCGATTCGCCCGCGCGTGGCGGCCTACATGCGAGACTTGGACGAGGCGCTATGGGAACTCGGCATTTTCGCGAAGACCAAACACAACGAAGTCGCGCCGTCCCAGCACGAAATGGCACCGATTTACACCGACGCGAACACGGCGTGTGACCAGAATCAGTTGACCATGGAGGTCATGAAGAAAGTCGCCGAACGCCACGGACTGGTATGCTTACTGCATGAGAAGCCGTTCGCGGGCTTCAACGGCTCCGGCAAACACGACAACTGGTCACTGTCCACGGACGGCGGGGAGAACCTCTTCAAGCCCGGCGACACCCCCGGCGAAAACGCCCGCTTCCTGCTCTTTCTGGCGGCGTTCCTGAAAGGCGTCGACGACTATCAGGACTTCCTACGCGCCACCGTGGCGTTCCCGGGCAATGACCACCGCCTCGGCGGACTGGAAGCCCCGCCCGCGATACTGTCCGTGTTCCTCGGCGACGAGCTGACCGCCGTCGTGAACGCCATCATTCACGGCACCCCGGTCGCCTCCAGCGGGAAGCGACAGCTCCGCATTGGCGTGGACGTACTCCCGGCCATTCCGCAGGACACCACAGACCGCAACAGAACAAGCCCCATGGCCTTCACGGGCAACAAATTCGAGTTCCGCATGCTGGGGGCGTCGCAGTCGGTCTCGGGACCCAATATCGCCCTCAACACGATTATGGCGGAGGAGTTGCGGCAGTTCGCCGACGCGCTCGAATCGTGCGACGACTTCCAGCGCGCCTTAAACGACCTCATGAAGCGGGTCTTTACCGAACACCAGAGAATCATTTTCAACGGCAACGGCTACGACGACGCGTGGGTGCGCGAGGCCGAACAGCGCGGGTTAAGCAACTTCACCTCCGCCGCCGACGCGCTCCCGATGTACACCGCCGGGAAGAACGTGGAACTGTTCGTGCGGCACGGTATCTACACCGAAGAAGAGATTCAAGCCCGCGCCGAAATCCATGTGGAGAACTACACCGCCGTGACCGCAATCGAAGCCCGGACAATGGCCGACATGATACGCCACGAGATACTCCCGGCCGTCTCGTCGTACGCGGCGGAACTGTGCGGGCGTATCACGCGCAAGGACGCCCACGGCATGCCGTGCGACTACGAAACCCGTACGGCGGAGGAAATTTCCGCGCTGACGGACGCGCTTTTCGGGGCGTGTGAGCGTCTGGAACGCGACCTCGGCGAAATGCCCAAAGAGCCGACAAAAGCCATGGTCTACAGTCACGATGTGATTGTCCGCGACATGTCCGACGCCCGGGCGTACGCCGACCGTCTCGAACTGCTGACGGCCTCCGATTACTGGCCGTTCCCGACTTACGCGCAACTGCTGTTTTCCGTGTAAAGTCGTGCTAAAGTCCCTCTCCCGCGCAAACGGGAGAGGGACTGACATTACGCGCTGTCTCGAGGACAAAACTTGACGCGTCGCTTACTTTTGTTCGGCACGGCAAATCGGCTTCCAAAGCCCCAGCAGAACGGCCGTGACGAGGGAGCCGACCGCCAGAGAGAGCGCGTAAAGAAGCGGCTTTCCCATGACAGGCAGCACGAACAGTCCGCCGTGGGGCGCGGGCAGGGTACAGCCGAACAGCGCGGACAGTCCCCCCGCGACCGCCGAACCCGCCATGCACGACGGGATAACCCGTCGTATGTCCGTAAAGACATACGGCAGCGCGCCCTCCGTGATGAAGGACAGCCCCATGAACAACGTACCCGGTCCGCGTTCCCATTCCGCGTCCGAAAACTTCTTGCGGAACAGCGCTATGGAAAGGGAAATCCCAATCGGCGGCACCATGCCGCCCGCCATGACCGACGCCATCATGTCGGCGCGGCCGTTCAAAATGCCGTCCACGCCATAATTGTACGCCACTTTGTTGACAATGCCGCCCATGTCGAAGGCCATCATGCCGCCGGAGAGCGCGCCCGCCGCGACGTGGCTCTTGGCGGCGGCGTATTCCAGCAGGGACGTGAAGAAGCCCCCCAGCGACAGCGACAGCGGCGTGATTATCAGCCACGACAGCAACTGCATGAAAATCAGGTTGAACACAGGGTACACGACGATTGGCGCGACTTTCCGGAAAAAGCGCGGCAGGCGGTTCGTGAACTGCCGCAATTCCCCGGTAATCACCCCGGCGGCCATGCCCGCTATCATAGCGCCGATAAAGCCCGAGTGGCTGTCAATGGTCATATAGCCGCCGACAAAGCCCGCCATGAACGCTTCCTCTCCGTTGATTCCGTAGGCCATGAACCCCGCGAAGACCGGGAGCATGAAATTGAAGGTCGTGCCGCCAATCGCCTTTAACGTCGCCGCCATGGGCGTAATGGAGCCGAACTGCGCCCGGATGTCAAGGGAGAGCGCGGACAGGTCAAGCGAGGCGGCGTCGAACAGGAAGGCCAAGCCAATCAGCACGCCGCCCCCGGCGATAAACGGAGCCATCCAGCGTACGCCCAGAATCGTGCCTTTCACGAGATGTTCCCGGAAATAGGCTTTGAGGCGTTCCCGGAATCGCTTGGCCGCGCCGGACACAACGGGCGTTTCCGCTTTTGCGGGAATGACCAGCTTTTCGGCGTGGGCAATGGCCGCCGCGACCGTCACGAGCTTTTTCTCCGTCGACGCCGTTTTCTGCGCGTCGGGCTTGTAGAGGCTGGCCGTGTTGCGTCCGCTCTCCTTCGACTGGTAGAGCGCCAAGTCCGCCTTTTCCGACAGCTTGGCCAGCGGCAGGCCGTCCTCGACGGGTGCCACGCCCGCGCTTATGGTCATGCGGAAGCCGTCGGGCGGGCGCGAATCCTCCACCTTGCGGCACAGTTCCAACAAGGCCTCGTGCGCCTTGGAGCCGTCAAGGGGAAGCACGCCTATGAACTCGTCGCCGCCCCAGCGCCCCCCGAATCCGCCATAGCGCTTTATCATATCCTGTATGCCCCGCGCCAGATGACGCAGGGCGTTGTCCCCGGCGGCGTGGCCGTAATTGTCGTTAATCTGCTTGAAAAAGTCGATGTCCAGCAGGAACAGCGACGCCTCGCGGCGGTGTTCCGCGCCGCTGAACTCCGCGAAAGCGGCGTTGAACGATTTGCGGTTTGCAAGCCCGGTCAGTTCGTCGGTGGTGGCGTAGCGGAGGATTTCGCGGCGGTACTTGGAAATAATATTGGCAATCAGAACCACAACGAACACCATCAGAAGCGCGTCAATGCCCAGCAACAGCGTAAATTGCCGCCGCTGTAAGGCCTGCAAGTCCCCGCCGCGGCTGACGACTTCCAGAAAATACGCGCCGCCGTAGAGCGGGCGCACAACGTAACAGTCCTGCATGAGCAGGAACGGCGAGTTACTGCCCGTCCAGAATACCGCCTTGCCGTTTTTCAAGGCCTCGTCCAGCGTCGCCCTGTCCGGAGCCTCCCAGTCGTACGGCGCGCCGGGGCTGGAGTACGACATGCCGCCGTTGGAGCCCGTCACCCGGAAGCCGACGTTTTTTTGAATCCATTCCGACATCGTGGGCATGTACTGCGTGATACCGTGCTCGGGAGTCTGCGCGGACAGCGCGTTGGCAATCATGCGGGAATACAAATCTGTTTCCATTTCCGCCGACATCCGGAAAATGTCGGTGTTGAGGGAGGAGAAGAGAAGCGCGTTACCGAAAACCGCTATGAAAATCACAGCGATAATAGCGGCAATCTGCGCCTGCATGCGTCGTTCAAACATAGCATCAGCTCCCTTTTTTTGGTTTTTCATATGCAGGGCGGCTGCCCCACAGGTTGTGAGACAGCCGCCTTTCCGCGCCGTGACGCTTCGTCACGGTGCCAATGACAGGACTTGAACCCACACGGTTTTCGGGTTCCTCCACATATTCCAGTAAAACGTGGCCGACGGCGCGAAATTCAGCGGGAGACCGGACTTTCTTCCCGTCACTTCCGCCAATTTCGCCGTATCGACACCCTGCCGCCATTATACGCTATCCCAAACGGGAATGCAAGAGACATTTTTAAAATTCCGGCAAAATATGCGCCCTCCCCCGCGCACACGGGAGAGGGCGGCGATATCCAATTTTTCCGCCTCGTATCACGCGTCCACTTTCGGGAGACGGTCAAAACTGGCCTGCAGTTCCTCATCTGTGGGGATGAAGTCGGTCATTTGTCCGTCGTGGAACTTCTCATAGGCGACCATGTCAAAGTATCCGGTTCCGGTCAGGCCGAAAACGATGGTCTTTGCCTCCCCGGTCTCCTTGCACTTCAAGGCTTCGTCGATTGCCACGCGGATGGCGTGGGAACTCTCCGGCGCGGGCAGAATCCCCTCGACGCGCGCGAACTGTTCCGCCGCCTCGAAAACCTTCGTCTGCTCCACGGAAACCGCCGTCATATAACCGTCGTGGTAGAGCTGGGACAGCGTGGAACTCATGCCGTGGAAGCGCAAGCCCCCGGCGTGGTTCGGCGACGGAATGAAGCCGCTTCCAAGCGTGTACATCTTCGCCAGCGGGCAAATCATGCCCGTGTCGCAGAAGTCGTACGCGAACTTCCCGCGCGTGAAGCTGGGACAAGACGCGGGTTCCACGGCGATAATCTGATAGTCCGCCTCGCCGCGCAGTTTCTCGCCCATGAACGGCGCGATTAAGCCGCCCAAGTTCGACCCGCCGCCCGCACAGCCGATAATCACGTCCGGCTTGACGCCGTACTTGTCAAGGGCGGCCTTCGTTTCAAGGCCGATGACGGACTGGTGAAGCAGAACCTGATTCAGCACGCTTCCGAGTACATAGCGGTAGCCGGGATTCCTGACGGCGACCTCCACGGCCTCCGAAATGGCACAGCCCAGAGAACCGCCCGTGCCGGGATGTTCGGCAAGAATCTTTCTGCCGACTTCGGTTGTGTCGGACGGAGACGGCACCACCGACGCGCCATATACGCGCATGACCTCGCGCCGGAAAGGCTTCTGTTCGTAGGAGACCTTGACCATGTAGACCCTGCACTCCAGCCCGAAATACGAACAGGCCATAGACAGCGCGGTACCCCACTGTCCGGCTCCGGTCTCGGTCGTGACGCCTTTGAGACCCTGCTGTTTGGCGTAGTACGCCTGCGCAATGGCGGAGTTGAGCTTGTGACTGCCGCTGGTGTTGTTGCCCTCGAACTTGTAGTAAATTTTCGCGGGGGTGTCGAGCTGTTTTTCCAGACAGTAGGCGCGGACAAGCGGGGAAGGGCGGTACATCTTGTAGAAGTCGCGGATTTCCTGCGGAATGGGAATCCACGCGTCGGTCTCGTTGAGTTCCTGCTTGACCAGTTCTTCACAGAAAATGCCGTCGAGTTCCTGCGCGGTCAGGGGCTGATGGGTGCCGGGGTTGAGCAGCGGCGCGGGCTTCTCCGCCATGTCGGCGCGCATGTTATACCAAGCCTCGGGAAGCTCCGTCTCGTCCAGATAAATCTTATAGGGAATCTGCTGTTCCATGGTTCCATCTCCTTTCGCCTGAAACCGTCAAACGAACCGGCGCGGCATCTCGCCCGAAAGCTGACGATTTAATTACGGTGCATTTTAGCACACCGATTCCGGCGCGTCAATGCGGAATCTGACGGCTATGGAACCGTTTCAGGGGCGATTCTATGGCAAAACGCCGAAAAAATCCCGTACGGGGAACGTCTCCCCGTACGGGCAATGTGCTACAGGCTTGTTTGTTCGAGAAGCGCAACGGCGTGGGCGGCGATTCCGGAGCCGTCGCCCGTGAAGCCGAGGCGTTCTTCCGTCGTGGCCTTGACGTTCACGCGTTCCGGCGGGATTTCCAGCGCCTCCGAAAGCGCGCGTTCCATGGCCTCCCGGTACGGCGACAGCTTCGGAGCCTGCGCAATCACGGTGGCGTCGATGTTGACGACCGCAAAGCCGCCTTTCCGCAAGCGGTCGCGCACCTCCCGCAACAGTACAAGACTGCTGATTCCGGCGTAACGCGGGTCGGTATCGGGGAACAGCCGCCCGATATCGCCCAAGCGCGACGCCCCGCAGAGCGCGTCCATGACGGCGTGGGTCAGCACGTCGGCGTCGGAGTGGCCTAACAGGCCTCTGTCCCAAGGCACCGTGACGCCGCCGAGTACCAGCGGCCGCCCCGCCACGATTCGATGTACGTCATAGCCGTGTCCGATTCTGATATTTGTCATGCGCCGCCCATCCGTTTCCTTAGAACCGCCTCGGCAAAGAGCATATCGGCGGGGGTCGTGATTTTCAAATTCTCCTCCTCGCCGTCAATCAGGAACACGACCTTTCCCATACGTTCCACGGCGGAGCAGTCGTCGGTGAGTTCCGCGCCCGTCTCGAACGCCGCGTGCAGGGACGCTTTCAGCAGGTCGGCGTCGAAAACCTGCGGCGTCTGGACAGCCCGGAGCGCGTCCCGCTTCAGGGTACGGTCGACCTCCCCGCCCTCTTTGACACGCTTAATCGTGTCTTTCAGGGGCAGGGCGGGAGCCACCGCGCCGTAGCGTTCCGCCGCCTCTATGGCACGGTCTACCAAGTCGGGCGTGACGAGCGGCCGCGCCCCGTCGTGGACGGCCAACAGCATGGCGTCGCGTCTGGCCTCCATGGCCGCCCGCATGACGGACGCTTCCCGCGTCGCGCCGCCGATAACGACCTTTTTGCACTTCGTGACGGCGTACTCCTTGCAGAGCCGGGACACCTCCTCGACGTCCTGCTCCCGCGTGGCCACAATGATTTCATCGACGCGGCGGGCGAGTTGCAGAGATGTCAGCGTCCGCACAAGTACGGGTACGCCGCAGAGGGGCAGGAAGAGTTTATTGACGCCGTTCATACGCTGGGCGCTTCCCGCCGCCGGGACTAACGCCGTACACTTCGGGCGCTTCTTTCTGAACAGTCGAAACACGCGCAATTCCCCCGTCGCTTAACGCTCTTTCCGCATGGCGTCCATGAGTACGTTTTCCACGTCCTCATACTCGCCCCGCTTGGCTACCACGATTTCCGAGATGATAATCTGCTTGGCGTTGTAGAGCATTTTCCGCTCCCCGGTGGACAGTCCTCGCTGGCTCTCCCGCTGTACGAGCGACTTAATGACTTTCGCCACCTCGTACAAGTCCCCGCTTTTCAGGCGGTTCAAGTTCTCCTGATAGCGCTTGTTCCAGTTGGAATTGGCCTCGACGGTCAAGTCCGGGATGGCCTCCATGAGTTCGTCGGCCTCGCTCTCCGTGATAACGTTCCGGATTCCGACGGTACCCGCGCTGGAAGTGGGAATCTTCAGCACGAGGCTACCGGCCGGCATGTTAAACACGTAGTATTTCTTCTTGACGCCTGCGACTTTCTCCTCCACAATGTCTTCAATCTGTCCGGCGCCGTGCAGGGGATGCACGACGTAGTCCCCAATGCTGAACATAGCGGTGCGACCTCCTCTCTAAACTGCCTTGGCGGGTTGTTGTCCCGCCGTCTCCGTTTCCGGAATTTCCTATTGTACAATAAGATTATAACATGATATGACATGATTTACAAGAGCTATTTTCAGAAAAATTTCCAAAAATAATCAACAGCCGGAAAAACCCTGTTGGTCAAGCGATTTTCATAATGAGAAAGTGCGGATTTTAACTCTGTCTCCCGTGGTTATGAAAAGCGTATCTGTGTTCTTTCTTGTTTGCACAAGTGGACAATACGCGTATGATTGCTTATCACAAGGCGCGGGTTCGGACATTGTTTCCCGTGATAACGGAAAGCGTATCCGCGTTTGCGGAAAGTGAAAAGACCTGCCGTAAACGCGGATACGCGCACTTTTGTAATTTGCTTTAACGCTTGTTGGAACGCCGCCAGATGTGCATTTTCTCGGCGGCGGCAATCAGTTCTTCCCGGAACCGCGGGTGGGCAAGGGCAATGATACCCTCCGCCCGCTCCCACGTCGACTTGCCCTTGACGCTGAACTTTCCGTACTCCGTGACAAGGTAGTGCAGATTGCTCCGCGTCGCCGTGACAATGGAACCGTCAAGAAGCGTGGGGCGGATTCTCGAACGGAGTTCGCCCGTTTTCTTGTCCTTGACGGCGGACGACATGCAAATAAAGCTCTTGCCGCCCTTGGAGAGATACGCGCCCATCACAAAATCCTGCTGTCCGCCCGCGCCGGAAATGTGCTTGGTGCCGCTGGATTCCGACGAGACCTGCCCGTACAAGTCCACGTCGACCGCGCCGTTAATCGAAATAAAGTTGTCAATCTGCTGTACGCGGGCGATACTGTTGACGTAATCGACGGGCGCGGCCATGCAGGCGGGGTTATTGTGCAGGTAGTCGTACAATTTCTTGGTTCCGGCGGCGAAGGCGTAAACCTGACGCCCCCTGTCGAACGGCTTGCACTTGCCCGTCAGCTTCCCGGCGGCGGCCATGTCCACGAAGCCGTCGACGTACATTTCCGTATGGACGCCCAAATCTTTCAGGTCGGACTCGGCAATCAGCTTGCCAATGGCGTTCGGCATGGAGCCAATGCCCAGTTGCAGACACGCGCCGTTGGGGATTTCCGGAAGCACCAGATTCGCCACGGCAAGGTCGATTTCGGAGGGGACGGTCGCGCCGCCGAGTTCCTCCATGGGCGGGTTGTCGCCCTCCACAATCATGTCCACGTCGTCAATATGCACGCAATGCTCAAAGCCGCCCAGACACACCGGAACGTTTTGATTGACTTCCACGATGACTTTCTTTGCCACCTCGCAGACGGCCTTCAGGTGGGAGCCGCCGGGGCCGAAGTTGAAATAGCCGTGTTCGTCCATCGGCGCGACTTGGAACATGGCCACGTCAAGGGAGCCGATTTCGTCGCGGTAGAAGCCGGGCAGTTCCGAGTAGCGCATGGGGATATAGTAGGCCAGACCCTCGTTGATTGCCTTCCGCTCGACGCCGGACATGTGCCACGAGTTAAATACAAAGTGTTCCGGCGCGTCCGGGACATCGAATACCGCCGGACGGTGCAGCAGAATCCCGCCGCGAATCTTGACATCCGTCAGTTCCTCCCAGCGCTTGGCCAGTGCCTCGTCGAGTTTACGCGCCGTGCAGACGCACCAGCCGTAGTCCACCCAGTCGCCGCTCTTGACCACTTTCACGGCCTCCCCGGCGGTCGTGAGTTTGCGCGCGTACGCTTCCTGATAGCTCATATGAAAGTCCCTCCCGTTGTGATATCGCCCGTCACGCCTCGGCGGACAGTCCGGCCTTTTCTCTTTCGAGCGCGGTTTCCTCGTTCTTAATCTCCCAGTGAATCAGAAACGTAAGCACGCCGCGCAGTACGATAATCGCGCCCAGAATGCCCAGTTCCGCCCACTCGCGCACAACGACCGTGCGGAGTACCTCGCCGCCCATCTTGAATTCCAGCGCGAGAGCGATTCCCTGCGCCAGCGTCAGACGGATTCCGGCCTGTTTCCGGAGCCACCTGTAGAAGCACCTGCCCGCCGTGGACACCAGCACACAAATGCCGAACAGTTCCATCAGCATTGTGCAGACCTGTACCAGTTCGTACAGGAGTTCCTCCGCCGTCCCAATCCATGCCATACTATCCCACCCCCCTATGTGATTGCAATGCCGGATTCCGGCATATTCCGCGTTTCAGGATATACTATGACGCGGGAATTGTCAAGTACGGCGCGGCGCAATATGAAAACTACCAGAAGGACAATTGCGCCCTCCGGTAGTTTGGCGTTCCGCCGCGCTTACAGGATTCCCTCCCACGCGCGGCTTTGCTCGAAAAGCGACAGCATTTCACGGTCGACCGCGCCCTCCTCGACCATGCTGTGCAGGATAGACAGCGCTCTTTCGGGCGGGAACGGCTTTTTATAGGGGCGGTCTTTCGCCGTCAGCGCCTCGAACACGTCCAGAATCGTCAACAGCCGCACTTCCATGGGAATGGCGTCCGCCGTCAGGCCGTCGGGGTATCCGTGTCCGTTGAGTTGCTCGTGGTGCGCGGCCGACCATGTGGGGACATCCCTGTAGGAATCCGGGAAAGAGATGTGGCTGAGAATGCGCCCCGTGACGGCGGCGTGGCTTTGCATAACCGCCCGTTCGTCGGCCGTCAGCGTCCCCTTGCGAATGGACAGCTTCACGTACTCGTCATTCGTAATCCACGGGCAGGTCACGCCGTGTTCGTCCGTATAAGTACGCGCCGCGAGCGCGTCCACGCGCCGGAAATCCTCGTCGGGGAGGAATCCGGCCTTGTTAATCCGCTCCACAAAGTCCCGGGTCTCCTCCAACTGCTGTCGGCGTCGGGCGGCCTCGTCGGCGTCGATTTGGCCTCTTGCTTCGGCGAGTTCGTCCAGCAGGCCTATCACGCGCAGGCGTTCCCGGACTTCCGGGAGGCTGTCGCCCAGACGGTCGGCCTTGTCCATGACGCTCAGCGGCACGGTCAGTTTTCCCACGTCGTGCAGCCACACACTCATCAGGAACGCCCGGCGCTTCTCGCCCTCGAACTGGCACGGGGCGTCCTTCCCGGGGAGCCAGTCCAAAAAGGCCTCGGCGAAACGCGCCATATTCTTTGTGTGGTTGGCGGTATAGGGGGAGCGCTCGTCGATGGCGCTGGACAGCGCCTCCACCATGGATTCCAGCAAGGCCGTAATCTGCTGATTCTTCGCCTCCACCTCGTTGCGCAGGCGGATAAGTTCACTGACATCCGCGAGAACGGCAATGACGCCGACGCGGCGGCCGTCGTCGGTCAGGAAAGAGGTCGTTACATGCAGATACTTCGTCGTTTCGCCGTCGAAATAGGGAACCACCGAGACATGGAGCGTGCCGCTTTCGTAAATCGCGTCAAGGACGGTCTGCGAGAAAGCGTCGTTTTCCTCGTACTCGAAGAAGAACCGGGCAAACGGCTTCCCGATGACCCTTTTTTCGGACAGTTGCAGGAGTTCGCAGGCCTTGGGGTTGATTTGCTCAATATGCCCGTTCAGCCCGATGACCACAACGCCGTCCGACATATCCCGGATAATGCGGTTTTGTATCAAATTTCTGTCCGCGTCCATTGTTCTCCCTTCCTTCATGCAAACCATGCAAGCGCGTCTTATTTGCGCTTACGGCTTGTGTCTTGCAGTTTCCGGCGTATGGTGAGGACGTTTTGGCCGTTCTCGTGGCGGTAGGAAACGGCGTCCATGCTCTTCTTGACCATGTAAATCCCCAGACCGCCGATTTCCCGCTCCTCGGCCGAGAGCGTCACGTCCGGGTCGGGACGCGCCAGCGGATTATAGGGCGTCCCCCAGTCCCGAAACGTGATTTCCGCGAAGCCGTCCGGGAACTCCATCTCAATGACCGCCTCGCCCGTCGCGCCGCCGTAGGCGTAACTGGCGATATTGGTAAAGAGTTCGTCCACGGCAATGTCGAGCTGTGTTTTTGACCTTATGCAACAGTCGTGCGCTTCCAGTTGCGCGTCCACAAAGGACATGACCTGTTCCGCGTTCTCCCGTTTCGCCTCAATTCGCAATGCAGGCATAAATTCCTCCGTTTCTGTCAGCGGAAGCGCAGGCAAAGCATAGTAATGTCGTCGAACTGCGGCGCGTCCTTCACAAACGCGTCGATATGTTCCCGTACGCCGCGGACAATCTCTTCGGGCGTCTCTTCGGCGTGGGCGTTGAGCGCGTTTAGCATGCGTTCCTCCCCGAACAGTTCCTCTTCCGCGCTGGTCGCCTCCGTCACGCCGTCCGTGTAGATGAAAAGCGCCTCCCCGTGGCCTAAATCCGTCTCGTTCTCGCGGAAACGCAGTCCCTCCATGGTGGCCAGCGGCGGACCGTGGCGCTCCTTCTGCAGGGCGAATTTCCCGCCCTCGCGGTAAAAGGCCGGGTACTCGTGACCCGCGCTGGCGGAAATCAAATGCCCCGTGGAAATCGTCAGGACGCCCATCCACACCGTGACAAACAGCTCCGCCTCGTTGCCCTCGCAAAGCTGGTTGTTCACGTCGGCCAGAATTTTTCCCGGGTGCATTTCCGTTCCGGCGGCCGCCTGCGCGCGGTTCTTAATCAGCGTCTTGGCAATGACCATGAACAGCGCGGCGGGGACGCCCTTCCCGGACACGTCCGCCATGACCATTCCAAAGTGGTCGTCGTCAATCATGAAGAAGTCGTAGAAGTCGCCGCCGACCTCCTTGGCGGGATTCATGGAGGCGTAAAGTTCAAATTCCGGCCTTCCGGGATTGACCGGGGTAATGTGCGGCAGCATGTCCGCCTGAATCTTCGTGGCCACGTTCAGTTCCGCGCCGATACGTTCCTTTTCGGCGGAGACTTTCAACAGGTTCTGCATAAAGCGCTTCATGTCCTGCGACATGGAGCTGAACGCGTCGGAAAGCGACTCCAGTTCGTCCCCGGTGTGGATGTCGGGGTCTTGGAACACAAGCGCGTCGGGGTTCTCCTGCCCCTGACTGCTTTCCACGAAACCTTGTGCGGATTCTTCCAGCTTTATCATGGGCGCGACAATCCGGCGGTTGAGCCAGCGGTACATGATAGACAGTGACAGCGTTGCTAAAATCACGATTTCCGTCAGCACAATCAGAATGTACCTGACCAGCGTGGTGATAATCTCCTCCATGCTTAAATCCGCCGCCAGAATCGCCACCGCGTTCCCGGCGTTATCGAGAATGGGGAGCAGTCCCGTGTACATATAGCCGAATTCCGTGCGGTTGCGGTAGTAGCTGACTTCCGTGCTACCGTCCATCCGGTTCAGGTACTGTTGGACGACTTCCGGGGAATAGCTGTCTCCCGTCAGCCCGCCCAGTGTGACGGAATCGCCGCCGTTATATTCCTCCCGTTCCTCATTCGTCATGCCCGCCATCACGTCCATCATGTTGTCGGTTTCGTTCAGGTTCAGGGGCTTTTCAATGCAGACAAATGTAAAATCGTACTCCTGTTTTACGCGGTCGAGGAAATTCTGCGTCCGCCGGAAGGCCTCGGATTTCTCCCCGCTTTCAATACAGCCTTTCAAGTCCTCCCCGTCGATTTCCGTCAAGGTCAGGCGCAAAGCGTCCCCAATGTAGGTCTGATACTTATCCACCATCCCCCGATAATAGATGAAAAAGCTCAGAACGGCGAGCGTGAGGCACAGAAAAGCCACGAACACCCCGCAACCCAGCAAAATACTGCGCCGGAGAGGATTCCGGTATTCCTTCATTCTTCCTCGCTCCCTTCTATTCAAAACATTCTCTGCCAAAAGCACGGAACGATTTTCGGTTTTTGCAAATTACGCCGGGCTTTCGTAGCCCTCGTAGTTGCCGTATTCCTTCCACTGCAACGGCGCGAAGTAAAACATATGAATCCCGTCGCCGCTGAGAAGTTCCGGAATCAGAATGCAGCCCATATGCAAGGCGTTCTTGTGCGCTTTTTTGCATTTACGATAAGAGTCCGTCTCATCCATGCTGTTCACCTCAAGAATATTTTCCACGCCGAAGAGATAAAACGGCAGGGCAGGCATGGAAATATAATCTTTGACGGGTTCCAGTTTTTCCGGCAGACGCGTCAGACTTCTGAGAACTTTGTTGCGTTCGATATAGGCGGCGCGTTTTTCATACCAGAGTTTCAGCGCCGCTGGGTCGCGCCGGTGGACACAGGCGAAACGCGCAATCTGAAACCGCGCCTGTAATTTTCCGATAACGTCCAGATACATGTCCGCAATGCGGTTCAGGATTTCATCGAACTGCTCCAAGGCCTGTTTTCGGACGTTCTCCGGAATCGCGTCCAGCGCGTACAGGAGATATTTCCGGTAGGACATATCCGGGATAGGCACCACCAGCGAACCCCGAAGGGCGGCGGCAATCTCGAAGGGGTAGCGAAGATTCAAATATTCCTGCGGCGTCAAGCCCTGTTTGTTCTGCTGGAAATCAATCCGTTCCACGCGCTCCCCGTTCAGGCGGAGATAGTCCGCCAGCCCCTCCGATTCCGCGAAGGCGGTTCCGTCGAGATAGGCTTTCCCGTTGGCGTAGTCGAACAGGCGTTCTTCACCCCCGCCTTTCAGGCGTACGGATACCGTTACCTCGTGTTCCCCGAACAGGCACGGACCGCCCTCGACCGCGATTGTCTCTCCGCGTTCCATTGCCTCCGTCAGCGTGTCCAGACCGCCGACAAAGTAGGGGAATTTCTCCCGGCTCTTATATTGGACGCTCGCGAAAGCCGGGAACGCCTCCGCCGCCTGTTGAAAGTCCATGACATCGGCGCATTGCTTGAAATGCAGTTTTCCGCCGTTCCACTCGTAGAAGTCCCCGGAAATCAGGCGAAAATTGAGCATGTCCCGATTGCAACAGACATAATCCGTTTCCTCTAAGACACGCCCTTTATGGGCAATCATCTCTTGAATCGTATATTCCACGTCAAGTCTCCGCAGTCTTACTCAATGTTCAGCAGGTCGACGAAGCCCGTGACCTCGAAGACCTCCATCACGGCCTCGTTGACGTTGCGCACGGTCATTTCCCCCTGCTTGTTCATGATTTTCTGGGCGGAGAGCAGGACGCGCAGTCCGGCCGACGAGACGTAATCCAGCGCCTTCAGGTCGACCGTCAGATTTTCCACGCCGTCGGCGAGGGCGGGGCGGAGTTCGGCTTCCAGTTGCGGGGCGGTCGTGGTGTCCAGACGGCCTTCCAGCGTGAGTGTCAAATCCGCGCCGTCGCGGTTCATGTTGATTGTCATTGCCATTGTAAGGTTCTCCTTTCAAAATCAGCGCTTTTGTTGCTGGCGAAACTGAAATCATAACAGGCCTTGACAAAACCTCGACATTCCCTTGACACGCCATATGAATTCGAGTATAATTCCAGAAGCCGCCATTCTCCAACCCGGGACTTTCAAAGGGTCTGTTTCTTGCGCATAATAGCGCAAATCCCGCGAAATGTCAAGTCAACAATCCAATTGAAAAGGAGGTTTGTTTCCTAATGAAAGACGCCGATTACAATGCCTCGGCGGAACATGGTGACAGACTTGCCCGGCATACGCCGGGAGACTCCGCACCTCCCACCGTGACAGAGCGGCTTCGCGGCGCGGTCGGAATCCTCGTGCTTGCCGCCTACTATGTCCTGCTCGTTGGCGGGCAGTATTATTTTGACGGCACAAGCGAATTTTACCGCAGTCTGAACATTTTTTCCGGCGCGGGAGACCCCGACCCGCTGGTCAGAATCGTAAGCTGTATCGTCTTTTTTTATGGCGTCAGCCGAATTTCCAAGTTTCTCCTGTCCAGATTCGCGCTCAGCAAAGTGGCCTCCCGGAAAATGGGGCGGGCGCTGATGGGGCTTCTGGGCAGCCTGATTCAATACGCCTGCGGGATTGCCGCCGGGCTGATGGTACTTAATACGCTTGGCGTGGACACTATGGAAATTGTGGCCGGGCTGGGCATTCTCACTTTGATTATCGGCCTTGGCGCGGAGGAACTGGTGGCCGACATCTTGGCGGGTATCTTCATCGTCTTTGAACAGCTCTATGACGTGGGGGACATCATCGTAGTGGACGAGTTCCGCGGCACGGTCAAGGAAGTGGGCATCCGCACCACGCAGATTGAGGACATCGGCGGCAACACGCTCGTGGTACGCAATTCGGAAATCGGCTCGTTCATCAATATGACGGACAAACTTTCCATCGCCAACTGCGACGTGCAGATTGGCCACGGGGAGAACTTGGAGACCGTGGAGGCCGCGTTAGAGTCGGAGCTTGCGGGTACGGGGGCGGCCATCCCGGAACTGCTGGAGGGGCCGTTTTATATCGGCATTTCCGTCATAACGGAGGCCGGCATGGTGCTTAGCTTTACGGCCAAGTGTGAGGAAGGCGCGAAATACCGCGTGGAGCGCGCCATGTACCGCCAGTTAAAACTTCTCTTTGACCGGAACCAGATTGAGATTGTGGGCGGCACGCCGGAGGCCGAGGATTAAGCGCGCTTATGGGAGGAGCGCACCGGAATGCGAAACCGTGAGTTGAACAACGTCCGGATTGGCAATCCGGACGGAATGTGGAAAAAATCCCGCGAACCCAACAAACTTTCCCTCAAAAACATGCGCCACAGAGCCATACCCGAGGATTCGTCCCGCGCGTTCCGCGAAACAACCCGTGTCCGGGAGTTTTACAAACGGTCGCGCACAAAAAAACCGCGCGAAAAGTCAAAAAAACGGACACAAAACAGCGTGGTTTCCAAAGGCGCGTCCATGGCCGGACACGCCCTGATGATGGTGACGGCGGTCGTGTTCTGCTCGTTCGTGTACGTCTCATCTCTGACAATCCGCGTCAGGCCGTGTTCGAGCATGGCGCACGCGCTGGCGTTCCAGACCTCTTTCCGCAACCCGGACAGTACCCCGCTTCGGGCGGAACTCTACGCCGGAGAGGAAACCTACTCCAAGGATTTCGTGGGCGTGGCGTACCTGCTCTTCGATGGGCTTACCGAAAAGACCGCGTACGGGCTTGACATCGTGAACATCGAGACGGAGGAGAAAATTTATCAATCCACGTTTCTGACGGCGGAGGAAGACCCGTACCAGATTCGGGTGGAAAACCCGCGCATGACCGAGGATGGACTGTTTGAGTTTGGGCTTTCGGTCAGCGGACTGGACGAGGGCGCGTTCTATACGGTTTACGTGATGGACGAAAACGGGAAAAAAATTGCCGTTATGGACTGTTCCGACACAAACACGTCCTTTTCGATACCAATCAAATCGTTTATTCCGCCGTCAGACGAACCGGGACAGCCGTCCGGCGGCACACAATCCCCGTCCGGGCAAACCGGGCGGCCGTCCGGCGGCACACAATCCCCGTCCGGGCAAACCGGGCGGCCGTCCGGCGGCACACAATCCCCGTCCGGACAAACCGGGCAGCCGTCCGGCGGAACACAGTCCCCGTCCGGACAAACCGGACAGCCGACACCCGACGGGAATGTACCGCCGTCCGACGAAACACAGCCGCCGCCCGACGAGAATGTGCCGCCGTCCGACGAGACACAGCCAACGCCCGAACCGGATATGGATACCCTGCCCTTTATCACCGTCAAAATCGACGGCAATATATTTCTCCCGCGCGTCTGGGGACAGGAGCCGGAACCGATTCCCGAAACCAACGAGGAAAGCGCCGCCGAACCGTTAAGCCCCGACAATGTCGAGTGGGTATGGAACGAGGAACACACCGAGGTCGAAGCGCTGATACCCAACCCCGAAAACCCCGAAGAGCCGGAAATCGTCCGGGCGGAGGTCACGGAAGCGGTCGCGAAGGAGCCGGGATGTGAGGAAGAAGGCCTTGCCGTGTATACGGCGAGCGTCCCCGGGCAGGACGGCACCGAATACAGCGACGTGCAAACGGCCGTCATCCCGCCGACAGGCCACCACTATGAGCGCGTCAAACTCGACGAGACGCCAAGCGGAACCTCCGCCGAATACGTCTGCCCGGACTGCGGAAAGTCGTACTCCATTGACGTTTCCGCGACAGAAGAGCCGGATTAGTTTTCCTTACCCCGCAATGAATCAGTAGAAAGGAGACATATGAAGAAAAAACGCACTTTAAAGGAAAAGTTCCTGTACTGGCTTGACGAAAAGATGTCGGAAGGCAGTCTGGGTCTCATCAAACTGCTGACAATCGTCACCACGATTACGGCACTCATTGTCGCGTTCGTTATGCAGGCAGGCGGAATCCTCGTCAGCGGCGAATATGACACGTTTGGCGCAAGACTGTGGGCGAGTTTCTCATCGATTATCAACTGCTTTATGCCGTACTATGACGATGGCGATGTGAAATACCGTTCGTTGATTGCGTTCAACACCATTTACAGCCTGTTCGTTACCAGTTTCCTGATTGGTATTATATCCACCGGAATCCAAGGGAAAATAACCAGCCTGAAAAAAGGCAATGTCCCCATCATGGAGGAAGGCCATATCGTGGTACTGGGCTTTGAACCCGGCGAGTATTCGCTGATTCAGGAGCTTGTCTATGGGGCGGACAAACGCGCTGTCTGTATCGTGGTGGCGGGCGAGACCGACCGCGAGGAAATGGAGGAGTGTATCCGGGACAACGTGAAGTGTCCGAAGAACGTGCGGATTCTCTGCCGCTCTATTAACATTTTCGACCCGCACACTTTGGAGCGCTGTTCCATTTCCACCTGTCGTACGGTTTTAATCAATCCCACGGACAATGACCGGACAATCCGCATGTTGCTGGCCGTCACCATGATTCTGCACCAAGTCCCGGAACGCGGGATAAGCACAATCGCGGTACTCTCGAAAGACGATTACCGCATTCCCCCGGCCATGCTCGATAAATATCGTATCATGCTTCTGCACACAAACGACACCATTGCCAAAATTATGGCGCATTCCTGCACACAGCCGGGACTCTCCAAGACTTTGCTGGAAATGTTCCATTTCGAGGGTTCGGAAATGCACATCGTTTCCCTGCCCGGCACGGAAGGCCTGACGTTTGAGGAACTCATCTGCCGCGTGGACGACGCCTCCCCGCTGGGAATCTACAAGGGCGAGGAATTGCATCTCAATCCTGACCCCGCCATGGTACTGGAACCGGGCGACAAACTGCTGGTCTTTTGCGAGGAAAGCGACAGCGCGAAGTTCGTGGACGCCCCCGCACTGCCGCCCGTCGAATCGCTTCCCGCTTACAGCGGTACGGAGGAATCCGGGCGCGTGGTCATTATCGGATACAGCGCCTTTCTTTCCACGATTCTGTATGAACTCCCGGAGAACGTCCCCGCCGCCACGCTGGTGAACGTGCCGGAACAGTTCCGGGAGGAATCCCTGAAAGCGGCGGAGAAGCGGGAAACAAAAATGTCCGTCTCCTTCTTTGACAAGGACATGTCCAACTTGAACGCGCTGGAAGAACTGGCGAAAGAGGCCGACCATATCGTTCTGCTCTCCGCCTACAACAAGCCGGACGACGAAGCCGACTTGCAGAACATCTTTATGATTATGGCGCTCCGGGACATCCGGGAACGCCTGAATCTGAACTTCAACATCACAACGGAAATGCGCCGCGAAAACAACCAGAATCTTCTGATACCCGCTCCCGACACGGAATTTTTAGTTTCGTCCAACATGTCGTCCCTGTTCCTTGCGCAACTGTCGGAAAGCCCGGAACTGCTCTCGGCGTTCGACGAGCTTCTGACCAACGAGGGCAGCGAAGTCTACCTCAAAACGGCGGCGGAACTGCATTGCGAGGGTACCCGGACAGTGCTGGAACTGCGGCGGCGTCTGTTGCCACTGCGCCACCTTATGATTGGCTGGATGGACGGCGATACATTGGATTGCACGTTTGAGCTCTCCCTGTCCGACACGCTCAATCTGAAGCCCCACGACAAGCTGATTGTCATCAGCGAAGACTGACAAGCCGCGCCCTCCCGGAGCAATTCGGGAGGGCGTTTCGTTATACCAGTTGGGCGTGGGGCAGGCCGAAACTGACGGCGATTGCCGCGTCTACTTTGGTCATCATGTTCTCCTCAATGTGTCCCATCCGTTCGCGCAGACGCTTTTTGTCGAGCGTGCGAATTTGCTCAAGCAGAATGACGGAGTTCCGGCTGAGGCCGGAGTTCGCGTTGACAGGAAGGTCTATGTGAGTGGGGAGGCGCGCCTTCCCTGTCTGGGAAGTAATCGCCGCCGCAATCACAGTGGGGCTGTAGCGGTTGCCGGTATCGTTCTGGATAATCAGCACAGGCCGGACGCCGCCTTGTTCACTGCCTACCACGGGGGAGAGGTCGGCGTAGTAAATATCGCCGCGTTTGACAGTCGTATCCACAAAAGTTCACACTCCACCGAAAGAAGTACCCGCGTCCCGGAGACCCGGGACATGGCCGCTTTCAGTCTCCCACACAGGGACGGAATTTATACCCGTGCGCGGCACAAATTCCGCGTTGCCGCCCTGGCATCCTATGCCGTACGGGGCGCGGACGTGCGGAGCCGAAAGCGGAAATGTAAGTCGTAAAAATCGTTAGGCCTGTCCCAAAATCCTGAGACTGCGTTCCGTGACCCGTCCGTGTTCCATGTAGAGGCGGGGAACGCGCTTGCTGACGGCGCAGACAAGTTCGTATGGAATCGTGTCCAGCATGGCGGCGAGGGCGTCGGCGGACTGGTGCGCGCCGAATACCTCCAACGCGTCGCCGACGTGGACTTCCGGCAGTGCGGACAGGTCAACCATGGTCATGTCCATGCAGATACGCCCCAAAATCGGCGCGGAGCCGTACGGCGTCCAGAGTTCGAGGCGGTTCGAGAAACCCCGGAAAAGTCCGTCGGCGTAGCCGATGGGCAGTACCCCGACGCGGCGTCTGTCCGGGGTGCGGTACATGCGTCCGTAGCTGATGGGCGTGTCCGCGTCAAAGACCTTAATCGTCGATACGCAGGAGTACAGCGACATCACCGGGCGCAGTCCGAGTGCGGCGGCGTCGTCGCCGAGGCCGTAGAGCGCGATACCCGGGCGCACCATGTCCAGATACGTTTCGGGGTAGCGGGCTAACGCGCCGCTGTTGGCGCAGTGCCGAAGGCGGAAACGGCGTCCGCGTTTGGCGAGCGCGTCCAGCACGTCCGTAAAGACCGAAAACTGTTCCATGGCGTAGGCGCGGTCGCCGGGTTCGTCGGAATCGGACGTGGAGAAGTGCGTGAAGATGCCCTCTGCGTCGAGGCACGGCAACGCGCAGGCCTTGGCGATAGCGTCCACGCCGCCCGCGAAGTGTTCCCCGCGCACCAGAAAGCCTAAGCGCGACATGCCCGTATCCACTTTGATATGTACCCGCAGGACGCCGCCGGACGCTTCCGCCGCCTGACTGTATTCCTCCGCCTTGGCCAGCGCGGAGACGGTCTGCGTCAGATTGTGGCGAATCAGTTGGGGCGTCATTTCGGGGGGCGTGTGGCCGAGAATCAGCACGGGCGTTGTAATGCCGCCGCGCCGGAGTTCCCGCGCCTCGTCGAGACTGGACACGGCCAAGTAGTCACAGCCCAACATCTGGAGTTTCCGCGAGACCTGTAGCGCCCCGTGGCCGTAGGCGTCGGCCTTGACGACGCCCAAGTAGCGGACATCCGCGCCGATTTTGTCCCGCGCCGCGCGGTAGTTGTGGGACAGGGCGTCCAAGTCGATTTCCGCCCACGTCCGGCGCAGTATTTCTTCTTCCATATAAACTTCCTCCCTCTTGCGTACGGTTCAAGAAACCGTTTCCTCCATTATATCAGAAAACGCGAACGATGTAAAGTCCGCCGTCATTACAGTTTGGTCGTCGACGGCGATTTCCCCGCGCAGTGGGGTTCCGTCCGACTGCTTCAGCCAGAGCGTGTAAAACAGTTTCCCGCCCGCCGCGCCGGACGTGTCCACGGTCAGCCGTACGCATGGGACGCCGTTCCAGTCCTCGGCGTTTTGTTCCAAAAGCCAGCCGTCGCGGAGCGCGTCCAGAAGCGCCGGGAGCGCGTCCGCCGGACTGAGCCCCTCCGCGCTGACGCGTCCGGCGTTCAGACGCCGCCCGTCGGCCTGCAACTGCCGGGCGTCGCCGTCGAGAATCACCTTGACGCCCGCTATCGTGTCGGGCGACACCACCTCTATGACGCGTTCGCCGTCGGGCGCGTACGCGCACTGCAACACGGCCTCCCAAGGCGCGCCGTACTCCGTACAGCGTACCGTTGCCGTCATGTCACAGCCGCGCATGGCCTGATAGCGCGCGCGGAGCGCGTCCGCGCCGTTCTGGCGTTCCCCGCCGCAGGCCGAAAGCGCCAGACACGCGATTATCATTTGTGCGAAAAAACGCTTTCGCACTCTGAAAGCCTCCTGTCAATCCGTCTCCATGAGTTCGGCGAACGCCAGCGGGAACGCCCCGATGACGTCCAGCGGCGTCATTGCGTACGGCGTGAGCGCGTCGGCGGCGTAGTCGGCGGCGCGTCCGTGAATCCAGACGCCCACGGCGGCGGCCTGTACGGGCGTCGCGCCTTGCGCCAGCAACGACGCGATAAGGCCTGTCAGCACGTCGCCGCTCCCGCCTTTCGACAGCCCGGAATTTCCGGTCGTGTTCACAAGCACCGTCCCCGACGGCGTGGCGGTAATCGTTCGGTGTCCTTTCAGGACTAAGATACAGCCGTATGTCGTGGCGAAGTCACGCGCCTGCTGTACGCGGTCGGTGACGGGTGCGCCGGAGAGCCGCGAGAACTCCCCCTCGTGGGGCGTCAGAATCGTGACGCGCCCGCGCCGCTCCGACAGTATATGTATATGTCCGCTGAGCGCGTTTATGCCGTCGGCGTCCAAGACAACGGGTTTCGGCGTGTCGCGCAGGACGGAACAGACGCTATCCGCGACGCCCTCGAAGCGTCCGAGACCGCAACCGATTGCGAGTACGTCGCAGGCCTGTAACTGTCCGTTGAGCGCGGGCAGGGCGTCGGGCGTGAGGGCGTCGGCGTCGCCGAGCGCGACCGGAATCGACGCCACACAGCGCGACGCCTCTACATCCCAGATACCGCCCGGAACGCCAAGAAATACCAGTCCGCAACCCGAACCGACGGCCGCCGACGCCATCAGGTACGGCGCTCCGGTGTACGCCCGCGAGCCGCCGACTAAAAACACTTTGCCGAAGTCGCCTTTATGCCCGTCGGGCTTGCGCGGCGGCAGTGCGCAACGGGCGAACGCTACGCCCACCTGTATGAGTTTTTTGTCTTGCTCCATCGTATTTCTCCTAATTACAGCCAGATTGCGCCGAGTTTCAGCACGGACGCCGCCAGACGCCGTGACCACGGACGCGCCTCCCACGCCTCCAGCGTGTATAACTCGCTCTGTGCCATGACGCTTTCCAAGTCCCGCCGGATGTCCCGGACAACGGGCATGTGGTAGAGGAGAACGCCGCATTCATAGTGTAGTTGGAACGTGCGGTAATCCATGTTCGTGGAGCCGACAAGCGCGGCCTCCCCGTCCACAAGCACGCTTTTGGCGTGCAGGAACCCGGGCGTGTAGCGGTAAATCCGGACGCCGTGGCGTAACAGTTGTCCCCAGTAGGTTTCCGCCACAAGATACGCTAACTTGTGGTCGGGAATCGCCGGAACGCAAAGGCGCACATCCACCCCGGCGTCCGCCGCGATACATAGCGCCGTCTGTATGGCCTCCTCGACGGCGTAGTAGGGCGTGGTGATATACAACGTGCGTTGCGCGGACGAAATCAGTTGCAGGTACGTTTCCTCTATGGGGTAGTCCGGATTCCGGAAGGGGCCGTCGGAGAACGGCTGGCAGTACCCGGACGCCGCCGGGAATGTGCGGCGGGGGCGGTAGTCGTCGTCGGGGCGCGAGAGCGTGCGCCCCAGCATTTTCCAGAGCCGGATAAAGTACGCCGCGAAGCCCCACGCGCCGGAACCGTGCAGGCGTACGGCGCTGTCTTTCCAGTGTCCGAAGCGCTCGACAAGGTTCGCGTACTCGTCGGCGAGATTGATTCCGCCCGTGTAGGCCGTTTCGCCGTCGACGACGGCGATTTTCCGGTGGTCGCGGTAGTTGAAGTACACGCGCCCGATATAGCGGTGTACGGGGTTGAACATCTGCGCGTCAATGCGGGCGTCGCGCAAGGCTTGGAGCGCGTCGCCCGAGAAGCGGAACAGATTCCCGAAGTCGTCGAAAATGATACGGATTTCCACCCCGGCGGCGGCGCGTTCGCGCAGGGCGTCGAAAAGGGCGTCCCAGACCCGCCCCTCCGCCAAGATATAGTATTCCAGAAAAATATAACGTTGTGCGCGGCGGATATCGGCTATGAGGCTCTCGAAGAACGCCGCGCCGTCCGGAAAGTAGCGCGCCGTGGTGTCGCGGAAAAGCCAACAGTCGCGCTTCATGAGGTACGCGGCGAGGCGTCCCCACGCCGGGGAGCGCCCCCGGAGTGCCGACAGGTTCCGGGCGTAGTCAAGACGGCGTTCGCGGCTCTCCGGCACGGGCGGGACGGGTTTCAGGCTCAGGCGTTTCGACTGCCGCGTACCGCCCCAGAAGCAAAACAGTATCATGCCCGGAACGGGCGTCGCGGTCAGCAGGCACATCCACGCCAGTTTGTAGCTCGGGCTTCCCGCGCGCTGGTACACCCACAGCGCCACCGCCATGGCCGCGATTTCCAAGAGCAGATAGGCGTATCCGGCGTTCTCCCGCAGAAACGCCGTCAGCAGAAGCGTAATGGAAATCTGCCCAATGACCGTCGCCGCACAGACGAAAATGGACACTCCGGCGGAAATACGGCGTTCCACGCGCCGTTCCGCCTCCTGTCTGGCGTCCGGCGTCCATTGACCCGACATAAAAACTCCCTTCTTAATTTCTCCTCTCTTTCTGTATTCGCCCTCCCGCTGTGGGGAGGGCTGAAATTTCTTATGAGTACGGAACTTCGCCTTTGATTTCGACTTCTTCCTGTACGCGTTCCAGCGTGACATTCATCCGTAACGCCTGACTGGGCGCTATCGTGTAACTGAGCAGACCGTTCTTGTAGGTAAAGTCCCTCTTTGCGTCTCTGGAAGCGTACCGGAATACACGCGGACCGATATTTTCCGGCAGTTTGTTTTCGGATGTCCATGTGTACGGCTCTTTTCCGTCCTCCGGGGGTTCAAAAGAGCCGTACCAGAAAAGATTGGTGCTTCCGTCGGCGGTGTAGTAATAGTAAATTTCAATATAGTCATCGGTGATACGGGCGAGGTGGTAATAGTCCGGCTCCTTGTCGTCGCCGAGAACCTGTTGCCACTGCCCGCGCAAATCGGGCGGCTCCTTGGGTTCCGTCCGACAGGCGGAGAGCGTCAGACACAGTAAGAGCGTCAACGGCAAAAGCGCGTAGCGGGGTTTCATGGATTGTTAGGCCTCCCATTTTTCAAGCAACTGTTTCAACTGGTCTGCGAAGCGCGCAAGGGATTTGTTGTCGCGCCCCTTGGAACGCTTGATAGACTCGTTGAGAATCTGCCCCATCTTGACAAGGCGCTCGTACGGGGCGCTGAATCGGCCGCTTCCGGAGACTTTCTGCTTCCGGGCGGGAAGATAGCCCCGCTCCAAGAGCGTGTTCGTGATGAGGTCGTAGACTTCCGTGTACTGCGGCGAATGCGCCGGAATGCCTTTCGCGTTGAGCGTCTGCGCGAAATACGGCGCTACCTCCCGGTCGCCGTGGACAACGAATACCTGTTGCGGCTTCGGGTTCGTGAAGTCGCTAATCCACTCTATGAGGTGGTCGCGGTCGGCGTGGGACGACATCCCCTGCAAGTTCATAATCTTGGCGTGTACGGCGATTTCCTCCCCGAACAGTTTCACGCTCTCCGCGCCCTCCAAGAGTGTCCGGCCTAACGTACCCTCGCCCTGATAGCCCACGAAAAGCACGGTGCATTCCGGCCGCCATAGATTGTGTTTCAGGTGGTGCCGGATACGCCCGGCCTCGCACATGCCCGACGCCGACAAAATGACTTTCGGTGTCGGGTCGGTGTTGAGTTCGCGGGATTCCTCCACGCTCTCCGTCATGCGCAAGCCGTCGAACGAGAACATATGCGTTCCGCCCTTGACGAGTTTCAGGGCGTCGTAGTCGAGGTATTGCAGCAAGTCGCCCTTGAAGATTTCGGTAGCGCGGCGGGCAAGCGGAGAGTCAATGTAAACCTGAAAGTCCGGCCTGCTTCTGACTTCGTGCTTGTCCTTGATTTCGCGGATAAAGTAGAGCAATTCCTGCGTACGCCCGACGGCGAACGAGGGAATAATCAGATTTCCGCCCCGCGCCATGGTCTCGTCGATGATTGCGGCGAGGTTGTCGCGGTAACTCCAGACCCCGCTATGGTTGCGGTCGCCGTACGTGGATTCCATGACGACGTAATCCGCGCCGTGGAAATGCACCGGGTCGCGTATAATCGGCTGGTTGACGTTCCCGAGGTCGCCCGAAAAGACAATCCGTTTCGTGACGCCGTTTTCGGTCAAGTCCATGGCGATACAGGCCGAGCCGAGCAAGTGTCCGGCGTCCACAAATTCGACTTCCACCCCGTCGTATAAGTCGATAATCTCGCCGTATTCGCAAGTGGTCATATACTTCATGACGGCTTCGGCGTCCTCCGGGGTGTAGAGCGGTTCCACGCGCTCCATGCCCGAACGTTCCGCTTTGCGGTTCTTCCATTCGGCGTCCTGCATTTGGATGTAGGCCGAGTCCAAGAGCATGATTTCGAGCAGGTCGGCGGTGATACGGGTCGTGAGAATGCGCCCCCGGAAACCCTGCTTGACCAGCAGGGGAAGGCGGCCGGAGTGGTCAATGTGGGCGTGGGTGACGAGTACGCAGTCAATTTCTTGCGGGCTGAAGGGGAATTCGTGGTTGGATACTTCGTCGCGGCCTTGCTGTAGGCCGCAGTCGATAAGGATTTTCTTTCCGTTGACCTCCAAGCAGTGACAGCTCCCCGTCACGCACTGGTCAGCGCCGTAAAAGTACAGCTTCATAAAAACGCGCCTCCTTTCCATGGCATGGCGTCCTGTCGGTACAATGTATGTTTATTTTAGCACATTTCTTTGGAAACTGCAAGGGGAATTTTTGTGCGGATTGCACAGAACAGGCTTGACGGAATGGAAAATCAACGGTCGAATTTGTGCGAAATGACGGATATCACGGAAACAGGGTCTCGTCGCGTACTTCCCCCGTGGCCACGACGTTTGTCGAACCCGTGAGGAACAGTCCGGTAATGGCGTCGCCGTCGCGCTCCACGTCCACGCGAAGCGTGCCGCCGGTCATGTCGGCGCGGAAGTCGCGGCCGGACACCAGTCCGCGGAGTGTCAGCACCGCCGCCACCGACGCCGTACCCGTGCCGCAGGCGTACGTGAAATCCTCGACGCCGCGCTCAAATGTGCGTTCGTACACGCGGTTCTCCCCCGCCAGCTCGTAAAAGTTGACGTTCGCGCCCTTCGGAAACGCCTTGTGCCAGCGGAACGCCCGCCCGAGTTCGCGCAACGCGTTTTCGTCGGCGTCGCGCAGTCCCGGATACGCCACCACGGCGTGGGGAAGCCCGGGGTTCCCAAGCTCCACATACGCGCATTCCCACGGACGCCCGTCAACCTCTATGACGCGCCGCAAATCAATGGTCGTCGGGTCGTTGAGGCGTACCCGGTACGAACGGCGGTCGATACGCTCCCCGGTGACAATTCCGGCCGTCGTCTCGACGCGCTGACGCTCTCCGGCCAAGCCGTTTTCGTAGCCGTAGCGGCAAATACAACGCGCCCCGTTGCCGCACATCTCCCCCGGACTGCCGTCCGAGTTATAGAACCACATCCGGAAATCGCCGCCCCGCGTCGGCGCGTCCACGACCATCAGCCCGTCCGCCCCGATTGACAAGTGCCGCTCACACAGTGTCTTCGCGAGGCGCGGGAAGTCCTCCGGCGAAAGCCGCTCCTCCAAGTTGTTCAGAATCACGAAATCATTGCCCGCGCCGTTCATCTTCCAGAATCGCAAGCCGTCCGCCTCCATTTCCTGATAATGCGCCATTATACCACAGCCGCCCGTGTCGGACAACCGAAAATTTCGTCACGCCGGAAAATTAAAGCGGGATTCCGTCCCGCCATATCCGCGAAAATCAAGAGAAAATTTCCTGTTCCCTGTTGACAGTCGCGCCCGAAACGGTTAAACTAAATGCGGTATATTCGGCGCGCCATAGGGGTAGGCCGCCGGACGCCTCATCAACGCTAACCGATACCGAATGATTGGAGGAACCGCAAATGCCATGGTACATCTCCGGCTCCATTGGGCTGGCGATTGGCGCGCTTGTGTTCTTTCTGCTCGGTATTCGCTACCGGAAATCCACGGAGAGAAAAACCATCGGGGAAGCCGAAGACCGCGCCCTGTCCATCATCAACGATGCCCACCAGCGCGCCGAGTCCAAAACCCGGGAAGCCCTCTTGGAAGCAAACGAGAAGATTCTGAAAGACCGCAGCGAATATGAGAAGGAAGTCCGCGAGCGCCGCACCGAACTACAGCGGCAGGAAAACCGCTTACAGCAAAAGGAAGATAACCTTGACCGCAAGTTAGACACCATCGAGAAGAAGGAAGAAGACCTTGTCCGGAAACATGCGGCCGTCGACGAAGCCCGTGCCGAGGCCGAGCGTATCAAGCAGGAACAAATGGCGCTCCTTGAGCGCATTTCCGGCTTTACGCCCGACCAAGCCCGCGCCTACTTAATCCAGCAGGTCGAGGCCGATGTCACCCACGAAACCGCCCTGAAAATCAAGGAAGTCGAGTCCCGCATGAAGGAGGAATGCGAAGCCCGCGCCCGCGAGGTCGTCGCGCAGGCCATCCAGCGCTGCGCCGCCGACCAGACCGCCGAAATGACCGTCAGTGTGGTTCCCCTGCCCAATGACGAGATGAAGGGACGCATTATCGGACGCGAAGGCCGTAATATCCGTTCCATCGAGACCCTGACAGGCGTCGACCTCATCATAGACGACACCCCGGAAGCCATTACCATTTCGTGCTTTGAACCCGTCCGCCGCGAGATTGCGCGTGTCGCGCTGGAAAAACTGATTGCTGACGGGCGAATCCACCCCACCCACATTGAGGAAACCGTCGAACGCGCCCGGCGCGACGTGGAAGCCACGATTAAGGCGGAGGGAGAGCGCGCCGTGTTCGAGTGCGGCGTGCGCAACCTGCACCCCGAACTTGTCAAGATGATTGGGCGCTTGCACTACCGCACCAGTTACGGCCAGAACATCTTACAGCACTCCATCGAAGTCAGCCACTTGGCCGGAATCATGGCCGCCGAACTCGGCGCGGACGCGCAGGTAGCCCGCCGCGCCGGACTTCTCCACGACCTCGGCAAGGCCGTCGACCACGAAATGGAGGGTACCCACGTCGCGCTGGGCGTGGAGTTCGCCCGGAAGTTCCGCGAGCGCGAAGAGGTCATACACGCTATCGAAGCCCACCACAACGACGTGGAGCCGCGGACACTCATTGCCTGTCTGGTACAGGCCGCCGACGCGATATCGGCGGCGCGTCCCGGAGCGCGGCGCGAAAATCTCGAAAACTACATCAAGCGTCTGGAACAGTTGGAGGAAATCACAAACTCCTATCCGGGCGTAGATAAGGCGTACGCGATTCAGGCCGGGCGGGAAGTCCGCGTCATGGTCAAGCCCGAACAGGTCAGCGAAGACCAAATGGTGATTATGGCGCGTGACCTCGCCAAGAAGATTGAAAACGAAATGGAGTACCCCGGACAAATCAAGGTACACGTCCTCCGGGAAACAAAAGTCGTCGAATACGCGAAATAAGCGCTCAGGGGCCGTGACCCTTGCGGCCCCGCTTTCGTTTATCAGTTACTAATTTAAGGAGGCAAGAGCATGGCTGCGTTTCTTGCTTTGGCTGTTTTTATCGGGTCGGAATATGCGGGCTGGCATTTTTTCGGCAAAATCGGCCTGATTGTCGTCACGGCTCTTTGGCTCCTCCTGATTTTCCTTGCCTCGTCGGACGAAGAAAAGGGTGCGTTTCTGGGCTGTGCTTTCATTATCGGCCTTGAATACGCCGGATGGCGCTTTTTCGGCAAAAACGGCGTGATTGGCGCCACGGTCATTTGGATTGGCGTCGGGCTGATTGCCTATGCGCTGACGCCCGAAGAGCATGTGGAACTTTACGGCCCCAAGGATGAGAAACACAGATTGAAAATAGGAATGCGTCTCCATCGGTTTGACAACAATCAGTCCGTGGAATGCGAAATCATCAGAGTGTTGGACGAAAAAAGCGCCATTGTAAGAGACCAGTACGGGCAGGAGATACGCATTTCAAGGGAAAATCTTGGAATGTCAAAGAAAGGAAAAGTCACGAAAACTCATTATTCCTATGGTTTTTTCGTCTCCGACACCGGGCAAAGGTATTATCCAAGGTGAATCTCTGTCAGGCACGGCGCGAAAGCGCATGGGAAAACGGAACCGCGTATCCTTGCGGTTCCGTGATGAAAACAACGTCTTTACAACGAAGTGGGGGAATAAGTTATGGTAGTTGCCGTGTTGGTTTTTATGATAACTTCCATCAGTATGCTGTGGCAGACTTTCGGCGCGGTTGCCGGAATTATCACAACGGCTCTTTGGGTTCTCTTTTTCGCGTGGTGCTTTTCTTGGGGAAAACGGCAGGAAGAGGAGAAACAACGCGAGCAGGAACGAATCAGGCGGGAGGAGTCGAACCGTGACCATGATTACCGCGTAGGCAACAACTATTATCACGGTCTAAAACTCCGTCCGGGTCAGCCCTATCACCGTTTCGACGGCGACAGGTGCGTAAACTGCGAAATCGTGGAGGCGCTCGACGACGTGAGCGCTATCCTCAAAGACCCCTCCGGGCGCAGGATACGCGTTTCCAGACGACTTAGCGACACCATAAACGGGACAAACTACTATACCCGATACCTCTTTTCCGACAGCGGCGTGACGTATTCGCCGGGCTGGTTTGACAACTGACGAAAGCAAGGAAAACTTTCCTGTCAGACGCACGGCGCGAAAGTGCCAATCAAAACAGGAACGGGACCGCATACCCAAGCGGCCCCGTTTTTTCGTCAGTCTCTGACGCGGTAGAAAACATCCTGGCTTGTATTCCTCGACACCCTCTTCCAGAAAAACCGTTGCCCCGCTAAGGGGAATCTGACGCTTTTCGTGAAGATAATTACCGAATATCCCGTAAAGATTGCCTTTAATCAAAACATGGTTTATCCATTGCGGCTCCATAACCTTGACTTTGCCGTTTATAATTTCCGTTCTTGGTTCTTCCTGAAACGACATGGTTTCTCCTTTCTTGTAAAGCCTCCCCCGTGAACAGGGGAGGCTTTTTCAGGACAGGGTCACTTTTTCGCGGCGGCGGGTTTGCCGGATTTCGCGGCGGCGACTTCCGCCGCTTTCTTTTTGGCCTCGGCCGCCTTTTTCTTGACTTCCTTGTACTTTTCCTTTTCCTCCGGCGTGGCGGCCGGGGTAATGGCGTCTCGCGGACAGACTTTCGTGCAGAGTTTGCAGTTGATACACTTCGCGTAGTCGATGGACGCGATACCGTCGACAACGTGGATTGCGTCCTTTTTGCACTCGCGTTCGCACAGTCCGCACCCGATACAGGAATTTTCGCAAACGGTCATAGCGGCCTTGCCCTTTTCCTGATTCAGGCACAGCACGCGAACCTTTTTCGACACGGGTACCGACACAATCAGCTTGCGCGGACACGCCGCCGCGCAGGCCATACAGTCCGTGCACTTGTCCTCGTCGACGACCGCGACACCGTTCGCGCCGATACTCATTGCCCCGAACTGGCAGGCCTTCACGCAAGAGCCGAAGCCCAGACAGCCCCACGCGCAGTCGAGCGGCCCCGCCGCGACTTTCTCCGCGGCCGTGCAGTCCTGAACGCCGACATACTCGAAGCGCTTCACGGCGGCGGTTCCGCCGTTGCAACGGACAAAGGCCACTTCCCGTTCGCCGACAGTGGCGGTCTGTCCCATAATTTCGGCGATAGCGGCGGCGGCGTCAGCGCCGGCGGGGGCGCAGGCCGTCACAGGCGCGTCGCCCGCGACAATCGCCGCCGCACAGCCCGCGCAGCCCGGATAACCACAGCCGCCGCAATTCGCGCCCGCCAGTTTGCTTAAGACCGCCTCCTCGCGGGGGTCTTTCTTGACCTCGAAGATTTTGGAGGCCACCGCCAGCAGAGCGCCGAACAACGCGCCCAGCAGTCCGAGTACGAGTACGGCGGACAATACGTTTAACATGGTTCAGCCCCCCTCACTTGAACACGTCGAGACCGGAGAAGCCCATGAACGCCAGCGCCATTAACCCGGCGGCGACAAGCGCAATGGGGAACCCGTCAAAGGACTTGGGGTAGTCGGCGAATACGAGCTGTTCCCGCACACTCGCCAGCAGGACAATCGCCAGCAGGAAGCCCACGCCGCCCGTAATGCCGTAGACGACCGCCTCAATGAAGTTGTAGGAGTTCTGGATGTTGAGCAGGGCGACGCCCAGCACGGCACAATTGGTCGTAATTAAAGGCAGGTAGACGCCCAGCGCCGTGTAGAGCGCCGGAACAGACTTCTGTAGGAACATCTCGATGAACTGCACGAGCGCGGCAATGACCAGAATAAAGGCCACGGTCTGCATGTAGACCAGATTCAGCGGGACGAGAATCCAGTTGTAGACGCACCACGTAATAGCGGACGCCAGACCCATGACGAACACGACCGCGAAGCCCATGCCCGTGGCGGTGTCGATTTTCTTGGACACGCCCATGAACGGGCAGCAGCCCAGAAACTGTGAAAAAATGAAGTTGTTGGACAGAATCGCGCCAATGGTAATCGTAATCAGCGTGGAGAGTTCTTTCATGCTTTCGCCGCCTCCTTTTCAGCTTTCGCGGCCTGTTCCGCTTTCCGTTTGGAGCGGTCTAAAGCCCACTGCATGGCGGCAATGAGTACCGCCAGCACGATGAATCCGCCCACCGGCAACGTCAGGAGCTTCATGGGGTACTGTTCGGGGAGAATGGTAATGCCCTTTCCGGCACCGAGCGCGCCGCCGTCGAAGATTCCGCCGGAACCCAAAATGCCGCCGCCGAACGTCCCCGCGCCCAGAAACTCGCGGATAACGCACATAATCAGCAACACGACCGTGTAGCCGATACCTTGACAGATACCGTCAATCGCGGAGGCCAGAACGCCGTTCTTATACGAGAACGATTCGGCGCGGCCTAAAATGATGCAGTTCACGACAATCAGCGGAATGAACACGCCCAGCGATTCCGACAGCGCCGGGACGAACGCCTGTAACAGCAGGTCAACCATTGTCACGAACCCGGCGATAACCACAATAAACATGGCGATACGGATTTTGTCGGGGACGATGTTCCGGATTGCGGAAATGATGATGTTGGAGAGGGTCAGAATAATCGTGACGGCGATACCCATGCCGATTCCGTTAAAGAAGGAAGTGGTAATGGCCATTGTCGAACACAGGCCTAAAAGCTGTACGAGTACGGGGTTATTGGTGACAAGCCCCTCTTTGAATTGGGATTTGAAATCCATGTGTCGCGCCTCCTTTCGTCAGTCCATGAGGGCGGCGACCGCCAAGGCGGCGTTGACGCCCGTTGTCACGCCGCGAGAGGAGACCGTCGCGCCGCTGATAGCGTCGATGTTGCCGCCGACGGAAAGCGTGCCGTCCGCCGGGGACTTGCCGATGAACTGGTCAAGCACGGGCGTCCCGCTTGCGGTGGGTTCGTTGCCCATGACCTTGGAGCCGATACCCGGCGTTTCGGAGTTGCTGACAATCGAGACGCCCGTCACAACGTCGGCTTCGTCGACGCCGACCATCATTTCAATATTGCCCTGAGAGCCGCTGGCGACAATAGTTAATGCGTACCCGGCGGGGGCGGCGTCCTCCGTGACGGCGTAGAGCGCGGACAACGTCGCGCCCGCGCCGGACGCGGCGGCGGTCATGTCGCCGGAGAGTTCCAGCGCGTCGGAGAACTCCGAAGCGTCGGGGTTTTCGACGACCTGCTTTAACGCCGCGTCGGTGGCGGCTTTCTGGCGGGCGGTGATGTTCGGGAGCGTGACCATGTTGACCAGCCCGAGCAGGAACGCGACCACCAGACAGGTACCAAATAGCCGGACTGTCAGTGTGGCAATATATTTCGGGTCCATGCTGACTTTTTCGGCTTGCTTGACATTTCCGCTCATTTCGCCGCCTCCTTTTCGGTATCTTTGACCACGCCGAAGCGCGGGGGTTTCACGTAGCGGTCAATCAGCGGCACGAACAGATTCATAACCATGATGGAGTAGCACACGCCCTCGTTGTAGGAGCCGAAATAGCGGATTGCAATGGTGAACAGTCCACAGCCCACGCCGAAAATGGCCTGTCCTTTCGCCGTCACGGGGGAAGTCGCGTAGTCCGTGGCCATGAAAACCGCGCCGAGAATCAGGCCGCCGCCGAGTACGTTGTAAATCATCCAGTCGAAGTTGCCCAGCCCGCCGCGCGGGAACAGGAACGCCAGCACGGCGACAGTCCCGATGTAGAAAACGGGCGTCTGCCAGTTGATGATTTTCCGGTAGAGCAACCACGCGAAGCCCAGCAACAGCGCCAGCGCGGAAACTTCACCCAAAGACCCCGGAATCGTGCCAAGGAACATGTCGCCGACACTGTACTTGCTCATCAAAAACGCGGCGGTTCCGCCCTTGAGTTGCGCAAGGGGCGTGGCGGTCGTGGTCACGTCGGCGGTCGAGCCGAGGACGGCCGCGAACTTTCCGACAGGATTTGCCCACGTTGTCATAGTTCCGGCGTAACTCGCCAGAAGCGCGGCGCGTCCGGCCAGCGCGGGGTTGACGAAGTTGCAACCGATTCCGCCGAAAAGTTGCTTGACCAGAATAATGGCGAAGAAATCGCCGATAAAGATTGTCCAGTAGGGAATCTGCACCGGGCAGACGAACGCCAGTAACACGCCCGTCACAACGGCGCTGAGGTCGCCGACGGACTGCGGCTTGTTCATCAGTCTGCGGTACGCCCACTCGAAGAACACGCAAGCCGCCGCCGAAAAGGCCGTCACCGACAGCGCCCGCACGCCGAAATTGTAGCACGCGAACAGAAGCGCCGGACACAGCGCAATCAGCACGTCGCGCATGATAGATTGTGTGGTCTGTTCGCCGCGGATGTGGGGGGAGGATGTCGCAATGAGTTTCAGGCTTTTGTAATCCGTAGTCATTTCGCCACAACCTCCTTTTTGGACGCTTTCTTGGCCTCCGCCGCCGCGCGGTCAGCGGCCATTTTGTCTTTGAGCTTCTGCTTGCCGTACTTGAACATATGCGTCAGGTGCATACGCGCCGGGCAGGCGTACGCGCACGCGCCGCACTCCATGCAGTCCATGACGTGAGCCTCGTTCAACTCGTCCAGCATGTCTTTCGACGCGTACTGGTACATAAAAAGCGGCTCCAAGTGCATCGGACACGCCGCCACGCACTTGCCGCAACGGATACACTGCGGGTGTTCCACGGTCTGTTCCTCGTCGCCGCAAAACGCCAGCATAGCCCCCGTTCCCTTGCCGACGGGTACTTCCGCCGTATACTGCGCCATGCCCATCATGGGGCCGCCCATGACTAACTTGTAGGTGTTCTCGTCCAGCCCGCCGCACTCGTCGAACAGCCGGGAGACGGGCGTGCCAATCGGGCATTCCAGATTCTTCGGCTCCGCCACGCCCGACCCGGATACCGTCACAATCTTCTTGACGACCGGCATACCGTCCTTGATAGCGCGGTAAATGGCGCAAGTCGTGTTGATGTTGAACACGGCGCAGCCGATATTCGACGGCAGTCCGCCGGGCGGCACCTGCTTTCCGGTAATCGCCTGACAGAGCTGTTTTTCGCCGCCCTGCGGGTAGCGGCACGCCAGAGCGCGCACCTCCACGGGCGCGTTTTTCTCCGAGATGACCCGGTTCATGCTGTCAATGCCGTTCTGCTTGTTGTCCTCGACGCCAATAATGACCACGTCGACGCCAAACATTTTCGCCAGATACGTCGCGCCGCCGATAATCTCCTCCGGGCGCTCCAGCATGGTCCGGTGGTCTCCGGTGATGTACGGCTCGCACTCCGCGCCGTTGATAATCACGGTGTCGACTTTCCCGATACCGCTGGAAATTTTAACGTGCGTCGGGAACGTCGCGCCGCCCATGCCCACGATACCGGCATTCTTGACGGCCTCCACCATGTCCGCGACGCTCAGGGCGTCGGGGTTCGCGGGGGCTTTGACCTCTTCGCTTAGCGCGTCCTGAAAGTCGTTCGCGATAATGACCGACATCATGTTTCCGCCCATGCTGTACGGGCGCGGCTCAACGGCCTTGACCGTCCCGGAGACGCTCGCGTGAATCGGCGCGCCGAGTCCCCGGAACTCCCCGATTTTCTGCCCGACCTTCACGTAGTCGCCCTTCTTGACCAGCGGGGCGCACGGAGCGCCGAAGTGCATGGACATCGGAATGACCACCTCCGGCGGGGGCGGGAGTTGTTGTATGGCTTTTTCATTGGTCGCGGCCTTCATGTCGTGGGGATGAACGCCGCCAAAGAACGCATTTGCCATTTTTTCACCTCAATTTCTCCTTGACACGTTTCCACGTCCGCCGATTTCCCCTCCTTCAAGGAAGCCCGGCCGCCCGGACATGGACACACTGCCGCATAGTATCCTTTATTCTACACCACGAAAACAGAAATGTCCAGTGTGAAAGGCCGTTTTTTCGGGCGTTTTTTCGGGGTGTCTTGCTTTTCCACGCGCAATCGGTTATAATGCGGACTGTAAGGGGGAATCGGTATGGCACAGGCAACTTTCAGTGTCCAAATGGACGAAACATTAAAGCGTCAGTTTGACGCGCTCTGCACGGATTTCGGCATGAACGCGACCACGGCATTTACAATTTTCGCCCGCGCCGTGGTGCGGGAACGGAGGATTCCGTTTCCGATTCAGGCTTCTGACGGGACGCCAAACGCCGAAACTGTCGCCGCACTGGAGGAGGGAGAGGAAATGCTCCGCAATCCGTCCAAATACAAGCGCTACGCGACATTCCGGGAGGCGATGGACGAGGTTTTGCATGATGCTTGAAATTGTGCTGTCAAACCGTTTCAAGCGCGATTTGAAACGCGCCGTCCGCCGGGGACGCGACACCGCCCTTTTGGAGAACGCCGTCAATTTGTTAGCGGCGGGGCGTCCCCTGCCGGAATCCAGCCGCGACCACGCCCTCACAGGTGACTGGATTGGTTATCGGGAATGTCATATTCAGCCGGATTGGCTCTTAATTTACAAAGTCTATGAAAACGAGCTGGTTTTGCTCCTTATGCGTACCGGAACGCATGCGGATTTGTTTGAATCCTGACACAAGTTCGTTGTGCTATACTTTTTCTGATGTACGGAACTTTTCCGTCCGGCGAACGTCTAAGCATACAGAAGCAGATTTATGACGGCTTAAATTAAGGAGGCGTAACATGAGACTGAAGCGTTTTTGTTCCCTGCTGATGGCGGCGGTGATGGGGCTTACGATGATGGGCTGTGGCGCGGGGACGCCCCCCGAATCCCAAGGCGGCCTGTCCGGACTGAAAGCCAGTGTCAGCCCGGACGCCGTGCCGGAACTCAATCCCGACGAGGAACCCGAGGCGCATTGGAACGACAAACCCGCGCCCGCACTCGACGACGAACCCGAGGCGCATTGGAACGACAAACCCGCGCCCGCCACGCCGATTGCCGGGGAAATCGTCAAGGCCGCGTACCCGGAGACGGTTCCCTTTCCGCTGGAATCGGACTATAACGGCTCTTTCGACGCGTATTTTGAGGCTTACGACAAGTGGAGAGAGGCCAGCGCGGCGCGTCCGCGTCTGACCGCCGACGAAATCCGGACGCTGTACCCGTTTTTCAAGGACAGCGTGAGGCAGTTCCTGAACGGCACGGAAAATCGTGTCTGTTCGCCGCTGAATATCTATATGGCGCTGGCCATGCTGTCGGGACTGACGGCCGGGAACAGTCAAGGGCAAATCCTGAAACTGCTTAACGCCAAGTCCCCGGAAGCGCTCAGCGAACAGGCCAACCGTATTTGGAACGCCCTTTACACAGACGACGGCGTGTCGAGTACGCTGTTAGGAAGTTCCCTCTGGCTGAACGAAAAAGTCCGCTTCAACGCCGACACGCTAAAAAAAGTCGCCGCGAACTTTTACGCGTCGTCATATTCCGGGAAAATGGGCTCCCCGGAGTTCGACGCCTCCCTGCAAGCGTGGCTCAACGAACAGACACGCGGCCTGCTCGCCGAACAGGCAGGCGGCGTGAAGATGTCCGCCGAAACGATTCTGGCGCTTGCCACGACCATTTATTTCAAGGCCAAGTGGGACGATGAGTTTAACGAATACGCCACCAAGCCGGAGACCTTCCACGCCGTGGGCGGCGACCGTCAAGCGCCCTTTATGCACCAGACATTCCGCGACGCGCATTACACGGGCGACGGCTTTACCGCCGTCTACAAGGAACTCCGGGACAGCGGTATGTGGTTTATCCTCCCCGACAGGGGCAAGACCCCCGCTGACCTGCTCAACAATGGCGCGGCTATGGACTTTCTCTCCGAACCCGGCAAATATTCCAAGCGCGCCGAGGCGGAAATTGTGCTGTCCCTGCCGAAATTCGATGTCACGTCCGACCTTGACCTTATCGCCGGACTGCAGGCGCTGGGCGTCACGGACATTTTCAACATGCGTGCCGCGGACTTCTCGCCCATGACCACCAGCCGCGACGACATTACCATTGGGCAGGCCAAGCACGCCGCGCGCGTCAAGATTGACGAGGAAGGCTGTGAGGCCGCCGCCTATACGGTCATGATGGCCGTAGGCAGTGCCATGCCCGAACCGCTCCCGCAAGTACAATTCACGTTAGACCGTCCGTTTCTGTTCGCGGTCACGGCGTCGGGCGGCGTGCCGCTGTTCGTCGGCGCGGTGCAGACGCCCATTGACGCCTGACGACTGTCACGCCGCGCGTTGTGCGCGGCGTGACTTTTCGCAAAAAGCCCCGTCTTATCTTGCGTATGAAAAGCCCCGTCCGCCGCACAGCGACGAACGGGGGCTTTCGATATGGTGGATTGCGGCTCACTTCCGGGCGAGAACCTTCTTGACGGCTTCCACGATGTTGGCGGCGCGCAAGCCGTATTCGTCCATAAGGAAGTTCTGCGGTCCCACCTGCCCGAACACATCCTGAACGCCCACGAATTCCTGCGGCGCGGGGCAGTTCTTGGCGAGGCAGTTCGCCACGGCGGAACCCAGTCCGCAAGTGACGTTGTGGTTTTCGGCGGTGACAATCGCGCCCGTCTCCTTGGCGGCCTTGACGACAAGCTCGGTGTCAAGGGGCTTCCAAGTAAACATGTCAATCACGCGGGCGGAAATGCCGTCGTCCCGCAAGGCCTCCCACGCTTTCAAGGCCTCGTCGACCATGATGCCGGAGGCGATAATCGTCACGGCGTCCCCGTCGGTCTCGTGGAGCGTGACGCCCCTGCCAATCGTGAACGTGCTGCCGTCGCCGTAGACGCGGATAATGTCCTTGCGCGGGAAACGCGTCATGGTGACGCCGCTGGTGATGTCGGGCAACTGCGCCGTGACGGCGGCGAGCTGGTCGTAGTCGCAGGGGTCGGTCACCACGGTGTCCGGAATGGACATGTACATGGCGGCGTCCTCCAAGGGCATATGGGTGCCGCCGTTGAAGGCGGCGGTCACGCCGGGGTCGGAGCAGAGGACGTGTACGGGCAGCCCGGCGTAGGCGGCGGACATGTAAATCTGGTCGTAGCAGCGCCGGGACGAGAACGTGCCGAACGAGTGGAAAAAGACCTTTTTCCCGGTGGCGGCCAGTCCGGCGGCGATACCCGCCGCGTTACCCTCCGCGATGCCCGCCTGAAACGCCCGGTCGGGGTAGTGCTGTTGCAGACGCTTCGTGTTGATACATCCCATCAGGTCACAGTCGAGGTAGCAGATAGAAGTATCCTTTTCCATGAGGGCGTCCAGCGTGAGGGCGACCGCGTCACGGGCGGCGCGGGCGTCCTTTTCGTGCTTGCCAATCAAATTAACGCTCATTGATTCTCTCTCCTTTCCGTCAGGCGTTTTGGGCGTCGGCGTAGGCCTTTTCGGCGGCGGCTAACGCTTCCTGCCACTGTTCCTCTTTCGGCTGGGAGGAATGCGCGTGGCTGGATTCGGCGAACGTCGCGCCTTTGCCCTTGATAGTGTCCAGCACGATACAGGACGGCACGCCCTTTTTCGCGTACGCGTTCTGGATTGCGTCGTAAATCGCGGCCACGTCGTGGCCGTTGACCTCCTGCGTGTAGAGGCCGAACCCGGCGGCTTTCTTGGCAAGGTCGCCGTGGTCGAGAATGTCCTTGGTAGCGCCGTCGAGCTGATAGCCGTTGTTGTCGATAAAATAGATGATGTTGTCCAGCTTGTGGGCGTAGGCGAAGTGGAAGCCTTCCCAGACCTGTCCCTCGTCGGCCTCGCCGTCGCCGATGACGCAGAAAACGTGATTGGTACGGCCGTCGATTTTGTTGCCGAGCGCCGCGCCCGTGGCCGTGGACACGCCCTGCCCGAGTGAACCCGTGGTAAGGTCGACGCCGGGCGTGAGTTTCCGGTCGGTGTGGCTGGGGAATCTGGTGTGCGGCTGGTTGAGCGTGTAGGCCTCTTCCATGGGGTAGAAGCCCATAATCCCGAATGTCGCGTAGGCGACGGGGCCGGCGTGGCCTTTGGAGAGTACGAGCCAGTCGCGGTCAGGCCAGCGGGGGTTTTTGGGGTCGAACTTCATGACCGCGCCGTAAAGGACGGCCATCAGTTCGGCAAGGTCCATTGAGCCGCCCACATGACCGAATCCGCGCGAATGGATGACTTTCAAGGTCTCCAAACGGATATGCGCCGCCAAGACGTTCAATTCTTTTTCATTCATGGAGGTCTTCCTTTCTCTGTAGTCACGCTGACTTTCCGCCGACGCGGCGGAAAATCCTAAGATTGCCAGTTATTTTATCCAAAATTACGCGGACTGTCAAGAGCGTTTTCTGTAGGATTGTGCAAAAGTATGTGTGTTGTCGTTCGAGCGTGTACACATACCGAATTTCAAAAAGTATTGACAAAATAGCTTTAAAGTAGTATTATAGAACACACAAGGATGCTTCTAACAGTTAAAAGAAACTTATAGTTTCTATAAAGTTATTAAGTTTAAGAAGGGAAGCGATAGTATGGTATCGGTAACGACTTCCATCAAAGTGGACCCGACGGTCAAGGCGGAATCGCAAGCGTTATTTGAACGCCTCGGCCTGAGTTGGAGTACGGCCATTAACCTGTTTCTCCGTCAGGCCATCCGGGAACAGGCAATTCCGTTCCGTGTCGGCGAACCGATGTATAACGAGGAGACCTTGCGTACCATCCGCGAAGCCGAGGCGGGAATCAATCTGCGTGGGCCGTATAATTCAGTGGAGGAACTGGTGGCTGATTTGGAATCCGACGACGGTGATTGAGGAAACTTTCATGAAAATTGAAAGAACCGTCCAATTCAAAAAGGACTGGAAACTCATGGAAAAGCGCGGTAAAGATTTGTCCGAATTATGCGCCGCGCTCCAGATTCTGCGTGACGGCCAAACGCTCCCCGCCGTTTATCACGACCACACGCTCCTTTTTGGGCAGTACAGAGGACTTCATGACGCGCATATTGAACCGGATTGGATTCTTCTGTACAAAATCCAAGGAGAAATCGTCAAATTGTATCGCACTGGTACCCATTCCGATTTGCGCCTGTAACAAACCCCGCCGTCCGACACATACCGGGCGGCGGGGCGCGTTTACAAACAATGTCGCGGCGTATTCAGGCCTTATCGGGAGAGGCGCGGCGGATGAACTCCACGATTTTCCCGTAGGTTTCTTCGCTCAGGTCATGCTCGACCTTGCAGGCGTCCACATCGGCCTGTCCGACGGACACCCCCAGATACTCAAACAGTCTTGTCAGTGTCTTGTGGCGGTCGTACACGCTGGACGCGATTTCCATACCCTTGTCGGTCAGCGTGATAGCGCCGTCCCCGGCCATGAGGATGTATCCGTTTTCCCGCAGTTTCTTCATGGCAATGCTGACGCTCGGCTTCGAGAACCCCAGACGATTCACGATATCAATAGAGTGAACCTGTCCGTGTCCAAGGTGTTCTTCCAGCGCCAGAATGGATTCAAGGTAGTCCTCCGCGGACTGATGAATGACCATGAAACCGCCTCCTAACTCTGATTTATTCGCCGCTGCGACGCTTCGCGGCAGTGAGTACGTTTTCCATCAGGCGGGCGCGGGTCATGGGGCCGACGCCGCCCGGTACGGGCGTAATCCAGCCCGCGACGGTGGACACGCTCTCAAAGTCCACGTCCCCGCAGAGTTTGCCGTTCTCGTCGCGGTTCATGCCCACGTCGATGACGGTCGCGCCGGTCTTGACCATGTCCGCCGTGACGAGTTTCGCCTTTCCGGTGGCGGAAACCAGAATGTCCGCCTGCCGGGTGATGTCGGCGAGGTGTTCCGTATGGGAATGGCAGATAGTCACCGTGCCGTCGGCGGCGGTCAGAAGCATGCCCAGCGGCTTGCCGACAATGTTACTGCGCCCGATAATCACGCAGTTGCGCCCCCGGACGGGAATCCCGTATTCGAGCAGAAGCATCATAATTCCGGCGGGGGTGCAGGGCAGAAACACGGGTTCCCCCATGGAGAGCTGTCCGATGTTGGAGGGGTGGAAGCAGTCCACGTCCTTTTCGGGCGAGATGGTGCGGAGAATCTCCGAGGCGTTGATGTGCGGCGGCAGGGGCAGTTGGCACAAAATGCCGTCTACGGCGGTGTCGTTGTTGAGGCGCCAAATCAGCGTCAGGAGCTGTTCTTCGCTGATACTCTCCGGGAGGCGGCAGGGCAGAGTCTGAATGCCGCATTCGGCGCAGTCCTTTTCCTTGTTGCGGACGTAAATTTGTGACGCGGGGTCGTTGCCCACGAGGATGACCGCCAGACACGGCGGACGCCGTAACGCGCTGACTTGCTGGCGGACGCGGGCGCGGGTCTTTTCGGCTAAGGCTTTGCCGTCCATGAGAATTGCCATAGTGTCACCTGTCCTTTTTTTTTCACGTCGCGGGCGTTTTGTCGTGTCGGGGTCGTCCTCGAACCACATCCGGCTTTCGGGCTGTCTGACGTACAAATTTTCCGGGGAGCGCCGCAGGACGCGGATTTCGACCCACAGCGCCAGCGCCGACACCGCCGCCAGACACATGCTCAACGCCTGAGAGACCCGAACCGGAGCGCCAAACAGTGTCCAGTCGAAGAGATAGAGGCTGTCCGTACGAAGTCCCTCAATCCAAGTCCGGCCGAGGCCGTACCAGAGGAAGTAAAACCACGCGTTTTCGCCGTCGAAGCGCCGCCCGCGCGAAATCACCGCCAGCAGGAGGATGAGGCCGCACAGATTCCAGAGGCTTTCGTATAAAAAAGTGGGGTGTACGTCGACCGCCACTGGCACGTTATTCGCGCCGTTGAACCAGAGCCGCATACGCCACGGCAAGTCGGTCGCCCCGCCGTAGGCCTCCCGGTTGACGAAGTTCGCCCAGCGCCCGATACACTGCCCGAGGATGAGGCCGTAAACGAGCGTATCCATGAGCGCCCCGAAGGGAATGCCGCGCCGCAGAGAAAAGACGAACGCCACGAGCAACCCGGCAATGACCGTGCCGTAGACGGCGATTCCGCCGTCCCAGACCGCCACGGCGCGCCCCCAGTCGAAGCCGCCGGAGGCCGTGCGGTACAGGGACTGATTGAAGAACACGTAGTACGTCCGGGAGCCGATGATACAGCAGGGCGTAGCCCAGAGAACGAAGTCAAGTACGTGGTCTTCCGTGATACCGACGGACTTTGCCCGGTGCATGGAGAGCCACGTCCCGCAGAGCATGGCGAAGGCCAAAATAATGCCGTACCAGTAGATACCGTGTCCGATGTGGATGGCAACGGGGTCGGGGTTCCACGACCAGTCGCCGAAGAGACCCGGAAAGCCAATCGGCATGTTTTTGAGTGCCTGTTCCAATCAAAGCACCCCCTTTATGCCCCGGCTCACGCGGATTCCTCCGCGTCGGCGTCAATCGGCACAATTTCGCTTAACACACAGCGTTCCGGCGTCACGTTGTCGCGCAGGAACGCCCGGATGTCCTCCGGCGTGATGGACTCGAAGACTTCCGGGAACAGGAACGGGTCGTAGCCGTGGAAATAGCCCTCTGTCATGGACACGGCCATAGTCTCGAAAGAATTGAAGCTCCGCACGTATTCGCCGTACATGGTTCGCCGCAGACGGTCATAAAGGCTCGTGTCGAACTGGCCGCCGCCGATTCTGGCGGCCTCTTGGATAATCGCGTCCGTGACGGCGCGGGCGTCGCGGCTGTCGCCCCCGGCGTAGAAGCAGGCGTAGCCGGGGAGAAGCTCGTAGTCCCCGCCGAAGGTGGCGTTAATCAGGCCGTCGTCGTAGAGTTTCAGGTAGAGGGGGCTGGATTCGCCCAAGAGCATGTCCGAGGCGAGTTCGCCCACAAGCGCGTTCCGGAACCACGCCGCCCCGGCCTCCGGCGGGCGGCACTTGAACCCCGCCAGAAACTGCGGCGTGGCGACTTCCATACTCCGCTTGAGTTCATGCGTGGCGACGCCCTCCGGCTCCTGTCCGTAGTCGCGGGGGACGGCGGCTCCGCCGCGTTTCGGGAGAATCTCGACGGCGATTTCCTCGACGCGTCCGGGTTCCACGTCGCCCACGACGGTCAGAATCATGTTGGACGGCGTGTAAAAGGCCTCGTGACAGCGGTAGAGCGTCTCGGCGGTGATGTCGCGGATACTCTCGACGCTTCCGGCGATTGCGGTTCGCGCCGTGTTGTTGGCGTACATGCCCTGAACCATGCGGTGGTAAATCTGCCAGTCGGGGTTGTCCTCAATCATGCGGATTTCCTGCGCGATAATGCCCTGCTCCTTGTCGACGCTCTCCTTTGTGAAGTACGGCACCGACACGAACGAAAGCAGAATCCGCAAGTTCTCCTCGAAATGCGACGTGGAGTCGAAATAGTAGCCGGTCATGGCGTTGGACGTGAACGCGTTCGGCTCCGCGCCGTTCTTGGCCAGTTCCTGTAAGGCGTTGCCGTCCTCGGTGTCGAACATCTTGTGTTCGAGATAGTGCGCGATACCCGCCGGGGTGTCGAGCCACTGCCCGTTGAGCTGGAAACGCGTGTCCATGCCGCCGTAGCGCGTGGCGAAAAAGGCGTACTTGCGGACGTAGCCCGGGCGCGGGACAATCCGGAGTTCCAAGCCGTTGTCCAGCTTCTTGCGGTACACGCGCTCCCCGATGCGGTCGTATTGCGTGACATTCATGCCCTTACGCCTCCTTTCCTTTGAGAAAGTAAACCGTGTCCAGCTTGACCGTACGCATGGCCTCTATAATGCGTTCCGGGGTCACGGCGCGGATTTGCCCCATGACCTCTTCCGGGGTGTCGTGGAAGTCGGTCACGGTGCAGGACAGGTTGTAGTTCTCTAATTTGCCCTGCGCGTCGCCCAAGGACGCGTAGGAGTTGATAAGAATGCTCCGGGCGCTGTCGATTTCCCAGTCCTCCCAGTCGCCATTCTGAACCATTTCGAGCTGTCTCGTGATTTCGTCGAAGGCGGCCTGATAGTGGTCGAACTCGATACCCGACGAGACGGTGATAATCCCCTTGCGGCGGTAGTACGACGACGAGGCGTAGTAGCACAGCGACAGCTTTTCGCGTACGTTCATGAACAGTTTGGAGTTACTGCTTCCGCCGAACATGGAATTTCCCATCAGAAGCGCCACATAGTCGTCACTGCCGACGGAAAAACCGAGTTCCAGTTTCCCCTGCGTCACGTCCATGGCGTCGGAGACGTGCAGAACGTCGGCGCGGGACGGGTGGCGGGTCGTGCCGGGAATCGGGCGTACGTCGGCGCGGGGCAGTCCCGCGAACGCGCCGCGTAACGCGTGTTCGACTTCCTCCTCAGACGCACTCCCGCAGTAGATGATTTCCAGCGGCATACTTTGAAGCATGTCCCGGTAGCGGCCGTAAAGTTCCGTGACTTGCAACGCCTCCACGTCCGCCTCCTCGCCCAGACGCGATACGCCGTACGGCTCCCCGGCGCACATCTCCGACAGCAGACGCCGCCCCGCCCAGAGGCGTTTGTCGTTGCGGATACTCCCTATGGCGTCCAGCAGGTTGGCCTTTTCGCTCTCGAAGTAGGCCGGGAGAAACGCGCCGTTTTCGGTCACGGGCTGGCAGAACAGCTCCCCCATTAAGTCGGCGACGGGTTCCAAAAGACGTTCCCCGCCGGGTACAAAGCGGTCGTCGAGGAAGCTCGCCACGAATCCGGCGCACTGGCACTCCCCCAATTTGCGGACGGTATCATCAATCCGCGCCCCGTAGAGGTTGTCCAGACGCGCGGAGAGCAGTCCCATGTCGGGGGACTTGGCCGTGCCGCGACGGAGTACGGACGGAATCAGCGCGACGGCTCCGGCGGTCTCCGCCGACAGCGGCGCGATAAACTGCGCCGACAAAACGCCCGTCTTGAACTTTTGCGCGGGCAGACAGGTCAAGTACACGCCCTCCGCGACAGGTTTTCTGATGTTGTTCAACGTATCAGCTCCTTACTTCCGGGCGGCTCGCGCCGTCCGGTGGGTGTCGTTTACGAAATAATCCCGTCCATTATAATACAAATTTCCGCGTTTGTCTATCAAACTTTTCGCGTTTTCGGAAAGAAATCAAAAAGCGGGAAAAGTATCACGGAACGGCTTGTATTTTCCCGGGCAAGCTGTTATAATCAGGACAATTTGCGGAACAGGAGCGCTGATATGGTCGGTTATTTACAAAATTTGTTAGAATCACTCGATTTTACGTCCATTCGCGCCACATTCATGCGTGTGGCGGCGGTTATTCTTTGCCTGAGTGTCCACGAGAGCGCCCACGGCCTCGCGGCCTTGGCTCTCGGAGACCCCACCGCCCGGAACATGCACAGACTGTCCCTGAACCCGTTGCGCCATATCGACTGGTTCGGGCTGGCGCTGATGTTTACGGCCGGGTTCGGCTGGGCGAAGCCCGTGCCGATTGACCCGCGCTACTTCCGGAATCCGAAATGGGGCATGGCGCTTACGGCGTTAGCGGGGCCGGCGTCCAACTTCCTGCTGGCGGCGGCGTCCATGTTTCTGGCGCGGCTGTGTGCGCCAGACTCCGTGCTGTTCGCGTTTCTGGGCTACTCGGTGCCGCTGTTGTCGCTGGGGCTGGGCGTGTTCAACCTGATTCCGTTCCCGCCGCTGGACGGCTCGAAAGTGCTTGCGGCGTTCCTCCCCGACCGCCTTTATATGCGCTGGATGCGCTATGAACAATTCGGCCTGCTGATTCTGCTGGCGGTGCTTTGGCTCGGCTGGGACGGGAATTTCATCAGCGGAACCGTTTACTGGCTGTATCTTCATATGGCGACGCGGTTCATATTCTTTTAGGGTGTCCCGCGACGGGCTGTTTTATCCGATGAAAGGTGGCGGACATGGAAAGTCCCGTATTCAAACTGGAAAAGGTCGTCCGCTCCCGCAACGAGGAACCGCGGGACTTCGAGGGGCCTTTAGACTTAATTCTGTTCCTGTTGAGTCGGAACAAAATGGAGATTCAGGACATTTCCATTTCCCTTATCTGCGACCAGTACCTGAACTGGATTGCACAGCGGCAGAAAATGGACTTGGAAATAGCCAGCGAGTTTATCACGATGGCCTCTCAACTGATGTACATCAAGTCCAGAATGCTGCTCTCGATTGAGGACGAGGAAGCACAGAACGAAATGGACGCCCTTATAGAATCGCTGGAGGAGCGGAAACGGAATGAGAGTTACGCGAAAATCAAGGACATGGCGGCGAAACTCGCGCCGTTGGGCGAGTTCGGACGCGATATCATGACGCGGAACCCGGAGCCGCTCGAACACGGCAAAGTGTACGAGTACAACCAGCGCGTGACGGACTTGGGCGCGGCGCTGGCGGAACTCCGGAGCCGTTCGGCGCGGTCTCTGCCGTCGCCGGAGGCGGCGTTTCGGGAGATTGCCCAACATGAGCCGTACCCCGTCGAGACGAAGGCCGAGGAAATCTTGCGGCGTCTGCGCGACGAGGGGGTTTTGAAGTGGTTCCGGGTGTTTTTCGGGTGCCGGAGCCGCAGTGAGATTGTGGCGACGTTTCTGGCGGTGCTGGAACTGTGCCGGGGTCGTATGATTCGGCTGTTCGGGTCGCCGCTGGACTACTCCGTGGAGGCCGCCGACGGCGAAACAGTCTCCGAGGGCGTCGAGGAACGCCCGGAAGCGGTGCCGGAATTTGGCCCCCGCCGGGGCTTGCGCCGTCGGAGGCGGGAACGGAACGCCGCCGCCGCACCATAATGAAGGGGGCGGAGACTTTGGACGAAAAGGAACTGGAATCGGCAATAGAGGGCATTTTGTTCGCCTCCGGGGAGCCGATACACATTGAGCGAATCTGTTTCGCGCTGTCGATAGAGCGCGGCGACGCCGAACGCGCGTTACGCCGCTTACAGGATTATTACGCCTTTGAGCGGCGCGGCATGCGCCTGTTACGGATGGAAGACCGCTGGCAGTTGTGTTCGTCGCCAGACCACGCCGACGCGATACGGAAAGCGTTTGAAATCCGCAAGCCCGCGAAACTCAGTCAGCCGGCCTTGGAGGCCTTGACGATAATCGCCTACTACCAACCGACGACACGCGCCTACGTCGACAAACTGCGCGGCGTGGACAGCGCCTACACGGTGGGCTTACTGCTGGAACGCGGGCTAATCGAGACCTGCGGCAACCTGCAAGCGCCCGGGCGGCCGTTACTGTACCGGACGACTGAAAAATTTCTGCGTTCGTTCCACATCAGCAGTCTGAACGAGTTGCCGCCGCTGAACGAGGACGACATCCCGCCGCAACAGTTGAAGATAGAGGACATGCGGACGGTCGAAAAGCTGGACAAGCCGGAAGGCGTCGCGGAAGTGGAAACCGTGGAGACGCCGGAGACTGTCCCGGAAGCGAACGCGCCGGAGAACGTCCCGGAAGCGAACGCGCCGGAAATTGTCCCGCAACCGGAAAGCGTCGACGAACCGGAACCGCCGGAGGCCGTCGCGGAACCGGACACGCCGGAAGTTGTCCCGCAACCGGAAAGCGTCGACGAACCGGAACCGCCGGAGGCCGTCGCGGAACCGAACGCGCCGGAAGTTGTCCCGCAACCGGAAAGCGTCGACGAACCGGAACAGCCGGAGACCGTCCCGGAACCGGAAGCAATGCCGGAACCGGAAAGCGCCGACGAAACGACACGCCCGCCACGGGAATTGATGGCGGTCTCGTATCCGCGCCTGCTGGCACCGCGTCCGGAACCCGTACGGCGTCGCGCCGCCGCCCGGACGCCGTACCGCATGGCGGGGACGTTCCGCACACCCCGCAAGCGTCCCGGACGCAAGCGGCGCAAGTCCCGGCGAATCGTCCGGCCGCGCCGCGCAACCGCCCCGCAAGCGCCACTTGTCGCAAATCCCCCGGAAGCGTCCCGCGACACCAGCGCCCCGGAAGCGTCACCGGAGACTAACGCGCCGGAAGCGTCACGCGCCGCGCCGCGCCGGAAATTGTCCTCTAAAACTGTGAGGAGGTGTTTTCATTGCCTGCTCTGTGGGTGCTGGCTGTCTTGGCCGTTCTGCTCGCTCTGATACTCTCCACGCGCCTGCGGGTACTCTTCTCCGCCGACGACAGCGCCCTGACGCTGGAAATACGCGCCGGATTCTTTCGTTACCGAGTCCTCCCCGCGCCGGAACGGGAAAAGCCCGAAAAAGAATCTCCCCCGAAAGAGCCGGAAAAGCCCTCCCCGAAACGTACCCCCGCCGAAACCGCCCAACGGCTTTTGTCACTCGTCCGGCGTGTCTGGGAACCCGTGACGGCGGCTCTGCGCCGCATTCACGGCGCGGTACGCGTCGACCCGCTGACGGTACACGTCACCTACGGCGGGCGCGACGAACCCGCCGACGCCGCCATTTACTGCGGCAACACAATAGCGGCCGTCTGGGCGGTCATGCCGACGCTGGAACGCCTCTGCAAAATTCCGCGCCCGCGTATCACCGTCGACACCGATTTTGACGCGTCCAACTCGCGCCTGCAAGCTCAAATCGGCCTGACCCTGCGCGTCTGGGCTTTGCTAATCTCCCTCCTCCCTCTGCTGGGACTCCTGCGGAAATACAAGAACACCGAAAGGACGGATTCTCATGGAAAAGAAGAACTCTCTTGAAGATTTGATGCGCTCCACGCTCGACCGGGTGCGGGAAATGGCCGATGTCAATACCATTGTCGGCAAGCCCATTACCACGCCCGACGGCGTGACGCTGATTCCGGTATCCCGCGTGAGTTTCGGCTTCGGGAGTGGCGGCGGCAGTTACGGCAAAACGTCCGACGGCTTCGCCGGGGGCGGTACCGCCGGCGTCAAGATTGACCCCGTGGCGTTCCTGACCGTCCGCGACGGTATCACGCGGGTGTTGCCCGTGGCCGCGCCGCCGCTCAACACCGTTGACCGTATCGTCGACGCCGCCCCCGATATTATGGCAAGGGTGGAAAATTATTTCGATAAAAATCACGAGCGCAAAGCCCGCGGACAGGAAACGGAAGCCGAGTAACGGGGTATAATGACCTCTGAGGTGAAATGCCATGGTAAAAACACACGTCAGCCGTATTTTGACGCTGGTTTTGTTGTTGTCGCTTCTCCCGGTGACATACCCGGCGCGGGCGCTGGAAACCTCCGCCTCCGCCGCGATTCTGCTGGACGCCTCCACCGGACAAGTCCTCTACGAGAAAAACCCCGACAAACAAATGCTTATCGCAAGCACCACCAAAATCATGACGGCGCTTGTGGCACTCCGCGACGGCAAAATGACCGATACCGTGACCGTCAGCCGGAACGCCGCCGGAACCGAGGGGTCGTCCATGTACCTGAAGGCCGGGGAGACACTCACGTTAGAGGCGTTGCTGTATGGCCTCATGCTCTCGTCGGGCAACGACGCGGCGGTAGCGATTGCGGAACACGTCGCCGGGAGCGTGTCGGCGTTCGCCGGGCGCATGAACGAAACGGCGCGGTCTCTGGAGATGTGGCACAGTTCCTTTGCCAACCCGCACGGCCTGAACCATCCCGACCACTACTCCACCGCCCGCGACATGGCGAAGTTAGCCAACGCCGCCATGAATAACGAAACGTTACGCCGGATTACGTCCACGAAAACTGTCACCTTGGCCGGGCGGAGCATGAAGAACCACAACAAACTGTTATGGTCGCTGGAAGGCTGTATCGGCCTGAAAACCGGCTACACGAAGGCCGCCGGACGCACACTCGTTACCTGTTGCGAACGCGGCGGGCGGCGTCTGATTGCCGTGACGCTCAAAGACGGCGACGACTGGAACGACCACCGGAAAATGTACGAGTACGGCTTCTCAACGCCGTGGGAACCCGAACCCGAAATTAGTTGGCCGACGCCGAAAAGCGTGGAAACGGCACCCGCAACGACCTCGCGCAATTTGACCGTCATGGGAAACTTTCTCGGGGAAGTCCCCGTCACGGGCGGACGCTGGGACACGGTTCCGCTGGTCGCCGGAACCACGCTCGGCGTACAGGTTCCCTTTGGCGCGGAAGTGAAAATCGGTATCGAACTCGACAAGCCGCTGTCGGCTCCCGTACGGCTGGGCAGTAAGGCGGGCGTGGCGGTGTTCTACGTCAACGGCGCGGAGTGGGGACGCGTGGACGCCCTCGCCGGGGAGGAAGTCCCGGTAGCGCTCGAAACGGCGTCCGCGCCGCTGTCGGAACAGGAACTCTACGACATGGAACAGATGACCCCGCCACCGGATTCCGTGTACGAACTCGAACAGGCGGCGGCGTGGGGGCAGCCCTACGGACACAGTCAGGAGGCCGTGGAACCGGTTTCTGTCGCGGTGAAAATCAAGCCCCCCGCGCCGGACATTCTGACGCCCACAAACGGCGACATTGTACAAGTAACGCCGTCCGCGCCGTACGCGTGGGAATCGGCGGTGCCGTCGGCGTGGGAACAGGCTCCCGCGTTCTTCGGCTGACATGGAAACGCGCGTACAAAAATTACTCGGCGCGGTCTGTTCGCGCCGCACGGCGGAGGCGTGGATTGCCGCCGGACGCGTCACCGTCAACGGACAGCCCGCCGCCCCCGGGCAGAAGGCCGACCCCGACAAAGATACCATTCTACTGGACGGAAAGCCGCTACCCGGACGCGAACAAACAATTTATCTGATGTTGCACAAGCCGCCGGGGTACGTCTCGACCATGCGCGACACCCACGGGCGGCACACCGTCGCGGAACTCGTCCGCGACTGCGGAGAGCGCGTGTTTCCCGTCGGGCGGCTCGACTTCCAGTCGGAGGGACTGCTTCTCATGACCAACGACGGAAAATTGTCGTTCCGGCTGACGCACCCGGCGCATGAAGTCGAAAAAACGTACGAAGTCACGGTCTCCGGGGACTTGCAGAACGTCGCGGAGCGTCTCGCGGCCGTCCGTACGCTCGACGGCGGCGAAACTATCCGCCCGGCGCTTGTGCGCCTGTTGCGCGTCGCCCGCAGACGCGCCGTGCTGTCCGTGACCATCCATGAGGGCAAAAAGCGGCAAATCCGGCGGATGTGCGCGCAGTGCGGCTTACGCGTCACGCGTCTGCGGCGCGTCCGGGAACATACGCTCGATTTGGGCGGCCTGCCGCCGGGGAAGTGGCGGCGGCTCACCCCCGAAGAAGTCGCCGCGCTCTGGGAGGAATGACCGTGCAAAAGAACATCCTGCGCATACTCGAACAGGACATGGAGCGCTTTTCCAAGGGACAAAAGCGGATTGCCCGGTACATCCTCGACCACGCCGAACACGCCGCCGCGCTGACGGCGGGGCGGCTGGGCGAACTCGCGCAAGTCAGCGAATCCACCGTTGTGCGGTTCGCCTCCGAACTCGGCTACGGCGGATACCCCGAAATGCAGAGGGCTTTACAGGACACCTTGCGAAGCCGTCTGACAGCCCCGGAACGCCTCCGCGACGCCGACACGCGCTTTTCGGATTTGCCCGGGGCGGCCGTCCGGCGCGACATGGAGACTTTGCGCCTCGTCGCCGCGCAGTCCAGCCGCGACGACTTCCGGCGCGTCGTCGAAAAAATCCTTTCGGCGCGGCATGTGTATATATTGGGGGTGCGCTCGTCGTCGTTCGTGGCGGGGTATCTGAACTTCTACCTTCACTTCCTGCTGGAACAGGTGACGCTCGTGCAGTCGAACGCCGCCGGGGAAATCTTTGAACAGTTGTTCAGAATCGGCGCGGGAGATGTCATGATTGCTATCAGTTTTCCGCGCTACTCCCCCGTGACCGTCAATACCGTCAAGTTCGCCCGTGACCGGGGCGCGTCCATTGTCGCCGTGACGGACAACGTACAGTCCCCGGTTCACGCGCTCTCGGACGCGTCGTTACTCGTTCCCTGCGAGATGATATCGTTCGTCGACTCGATGGTAGCGCCGCTGTCCATGATGAACGCGTTACTTGTGGAACTGGCGCACCGCCTGAACGCCGACGCCTCGGAGGCCTTTTCCCGCTTGGAGGATATCTGGAACGAGTACGGCGTCTTTGGGCGCGCGGATGAGGAGTGAACACGTTTGGGACAAGTGGTAGTTATCGGCGGCGGGGCGTCGGGCATGATGGCGGCCGCGACGGCGGCGGAGTACGGCGCGGCGGTCACGCTTCTGGAACCTAACGAGCGCCTCGGAAAAAAACTCAACATCACCGGAAAGGGGCGTTGCAATCTGACCAACGACGCCGACCGGGAAACCCTGTTGGCCTCGATTCCGCGCAACGGGCGATTTCTCTACAGTGCGTTCTCCCGCTTCGCCCCGCGCGACACCATGGCCTTTTTTGAATCGCTGGGCGTGCCGCTGAAAGTCGAGCGCGGGCGGCGCGTGTTCCCGGTCTCGGACAGGGCTTTCGATGTCAGCGCGGCTCTCGAACGGCGTTTGAAAGCGCTGCGCGTCAAGATTGTGCGAGACCGCGCCGTGTCCGTGGAGACGGACGCCGACCGCGTGGAGGGCGTCACGGGCGAACGCGGACATTACGCGGCCGACGCCGTGATACTGGCGACGGGCGGCGTGTCGTATCCCGCGACGGGTTCCACCGGGGAGGGACACCGTATCGCCCGGGAACTCGGCCACACCGTCACGCCCTTGCGCGGCTCACTGGTGCCGCTCCGCGAACGCGGCAGCCGTTGCGCGAAAATGCAGGGGCTGACGTTGCGGAATGTCGGCCTGACCGTCTGGGAGTGCGACGGCGGAAGTCAGACGGAAAAGCGTCTGTATACGAGTTTCGGGGAACTGCTGTTTACGCACTTCGGCGTCAGTGGGCCTCTGATACTGTCGGCGTCGGCGCACATGCGGCGCTTTGACGCTTGCCGCTATCGGCTGGAAATCGACCTGAAACCCGCCCTTGACCCCGACACACTCGATAAGCGGTTACTGTCCGATTTCCGCAAGTACGCGAATCAGGACTTGTCCAACGCCTTAAACGACCTGTTGCCCCGGAAGCTGATACCCGTTATTATAGAAGACAGCGGCATTCCGCCGACTGTCAAGGCGCGTGACTTGACGCGCGTACAGCGGCGCGAACTGCTCCGGCTCTTGAAAGCCTTCCCCGTTGACATTGCCGGGACGCGGCCTGTCACGGAAGCCGTCGTCACGTCGGGCGGCGTGGAGGTGTCGGAAGTCAACCCGAAAACGATGGAATCCCGCCGCGTTCGCGGGCTCTACTTCGCCGGGGAACTGCTCGACGTGGACGCCTACACGGGCGGCTATAATCTGCAGATTGCGTGGTCAACCGGGTACGCCGCCGGACTTGCCGCCGCGAACGCCGCGCCCCTCTCCCACATAGGCGGGAAGGCAAGAGATATCACTTACGAAAGGAATCACGATGAAACATTACAGCGTTGCGATTGACGGCCCCTCCGGCGCGGGGAAAAGTACGCTTGCGCGGGCGGTCGCCGGGAAATTCGGCTTTCTGTACGTGGACACGGGCGCGATTTACCGTACCGTGGGACTGTCCGCACTGCGGGCGGGCGTTGACCCGAAAGACGCCGGGGCGGTCACGGCACTGTTGCCGGAAACGCGTGTCGAACTTTCCCACGCCGACGACGGCCTACAGCATATGTACCTCAACGGCGAGGACGTGACGGAACAGATACGGACGCCGGAAGTGTCTATGGCGGCGTCGGCGGTGGCGGCGTACGCGTCGGTACGGGCGTTTCTCATGGACGCCCAGCGCGATTTGGCCAAGACGCACAACGTCGTCATGGACGGGCGCGACATTGGCACGGTCGTGCTTCCCGACGCGGACGTGAAGATATTTTTAACGGCGTCGGCGCAGGAACGGGCGTGGCGGCGTACGCTGGAACTGTCAAAGCGCGGCACGCCCAAGCCGTATGAAGAAGTGCTTGCCGAACTCGAAGCCCGCGACCGCGACGACGCGAACCGTACCGAAGCGCCGTTGCGTCAGGCCGCCGACGCCGTGCGGCTCGACAACACACAACTGACCTTTCAGGAGACCGTGGACGCGATGTCGGAGATTATACAGGGGAGAATCGACGTATGAACCGTGAGACGCCGGAGAAAATCAAGCCCACCAACGCGTTTTATGTGCTGGCGTACTGGCTGATTAAAATTTACGCGGCGATTGTCCACCCGGTGAGGGTGGAGGGGCTGGAACGCCTGCCGCGACACAACGTGTTACTGTGTCCGAACCACTCCAGCGACTGGGACCCGCTACTGATTGCGGTCAACCTGCCCGTGAATTACCGCTTGCACGCAATGGCGAAAGCGGAACTGTTTGAAAATCCCGTGCTGGGCTGGATTCTGCGTACATTGGGCGTGTTCCCGGTACAGCGCGGCGGCGCGGATATCAAGGCCGTCAAGACCGCCATTCAGATTCTGCGCGACGGCGACAACCTGATGATTTTCCCGGAGGGTACGACCATCCGGAACGGCGTGGGCTACATGGACGGACTGCCGCCGCGAGCCAAAAGCGGTGCCGTCATGATTGGGAGCCGGACGGGCGCGGCACTGGTTCCGGTGTTTGTCGACGGCCCCAAAAAGCCGTTCCACAAAACGCGGCTGATTTTCGGGGAGGCGTACCCGTTCCACCCGGCCGGACGCCGCGCCAGCGCCGAGGAAATGCAGGCGGCGGCCGATGAAATGTTAGTGCGGGCGTACGCGCTGGGCGGACAGGCCGTCGGCGGCGCGCCGCTTGCATAAAACTTTCCCGCTTCCCCGGAACGGAGAAGCGGGAAAGTCCGGTTATTTGAAAAGCAAAGAGACCTGTTCGCCGGGGTTGACCTGCCGAAGTTTCGCGTTCATCTGCACCAGTTGAATGCTCAATTCCTCCGCCGTCTTGGGGTTCCGCTCGCGGACAATCTGCGCCTTCAGGCGCTCCATGTCCTGCTTGATTTTCTTGGCGGCGGCGGTACGCTTCTTCTTGACTTCCTCGGCCTTGCGGGCTTTTTCGGCCTTCTGGTCTTTTTCGGCCTGTTCCTTCTGCTGAGCCTTTTTTTCCTCTTGGGCTTTTTGCTCTTTTTGGGTCTTTTCGGCCTGTTCGGCTTTCTTGTCCTCCTCGGCCTTGGCCGCCTTCTGGGCGTCGGTTTCGGTTCCGTTGGCCGCCCCGGTGCCTGTCTGGTTCGCGGCCTGCGGCTCTTGCGGATTGTTGCCGACTTGGCCTACGGATTGCGGCTGTCGCGCCCCCGTGCCGACGGTTGCGCCGACGGCCTCCGGCTGTCGCGTTCCGGTAACGCCTACGGCTTGCGGCTGTTGTGTTCCCGTACCGCTGACTGCTTGCGGTTGTTGCGTTCCCGTACCGCCGACGACTTGTGGCTGTTGCGTCCCAGTAGCGCCGACGGCCTGCGGCTCTTGCGCCCCCGTACCGCCTACGGCTTGCGGCTGTTGCGTCCCCGTACCGCCGACGGTCTGCGGTTCTTGCGTCCCCGTACCGCTGACGGCTTGCGGCTCTTGCGCCCCCGTGCCGACGGTTGCGCCGACCGCTTCCGGCTGTTGCGTCCCGGTGCCGCTGACTGCTTGCGGCTCCTGCCATTCGGTGCCGACGGCCTGCGCTTCCTGCTCCCCGGAACCGCTGACTGGCTTCAACGCGAACGGCTCCTCTTCCTCAGCGTCGCGGACTGCCTCGACTGTCCGCGACTCCTGCTCCTCGGCGCGGTCGACTGGCTCGACCTCGCGCGGCTTACGCGGGGCGGGTCTGATTTCCGGCCGCTCCCGTCTGGCGCGGGGTCTGTCCACACTGCGCGGTGAACGCGGCGCGGGGTCTTCCCGTTCCGACGCCCGTTTAGGCTCTGTAATGGTGTCCTTCACGTCGGTGGACTGCGTCAGTTGCGGGTCAAGCTGTTGCGTTTCCACGGGGGGCGCGTTCTGGTAGACGGGGTCAATGGCTTTCTCGGCGGGCGTCTCCTTGGCGGTAGTCCTGACCGTGACAAGCCTTTGCGTCATGAAGCCTTCGTTGTCCTCCGGCGCTTCCTTCCGCTGGGCGGGCGGGGCGATTCTGTCGGCCATGGCGTTGGCTTGGGTCACGCGGTCGATTCTCTCCGCCACTTGCACTTCGTGGTCGTTTTCCTCCGCCTCCGCCTCGTCTTGGGAAATCTTGGCGGAGAGCGTCCCCGGCACGGTCACGGGGTCGACGAACACTTTACGCTTCACGCCCTCGTCCTGTCCGACGGGGTACGCGCTGGCGGTAGTCCCCGGCGTGTACTCGGCGGCGGGTGCCTCCTGAAGCGCGGTCTGCTGGGTCTGCTGGGTCTGTTGCGCCTGTTCGGTCTTTTTGCGTTCCGCCTCATGGACTTTCTGCTCTTGGGTCTGGGTCACGGTGTCCAGCCGCACCGAAGCGGGGCGGAGCGTGTTGATACTCAAAATCGGATTCACAGCGGGTTCCCCCTTTCGATGGTCGCTGTTGCTATCTTCTCATAAGTCTTATCGGCAACGGCATAAAAAAAGTAAGGTTTTCCGGAAATATTTTTCTATTTATTAAGGAGGCGCGGCATATGCAGGTTATCTTGGCGCGGAGCGCTGGCTTCTGCTACGGCGTGCGGCGGGCGGTCGAACTGGCGCGCAAGACCGCCGGAGAACGCGGAAATTGCTGGATGTTGGGCGATTTGATTCACAACGCCCATGTGATTGCGGAACTTTCGGCGCTGGGGGTGCGGAAAACGTCGGAGCCGGAGAGCCTGAACCCCGGGGAGACTGTGATTATCCGCTCTCACGGGGAACTAAAGGGCGTGCTGGACGACCTTTCGGGGCGCGGCGTCGAGTGCGTCGACGCGACCTGCCCGAACGTGCGCCGGATTCAGGAACTCGTCGCAGAGGCCGAGCGCGAGGGGCGACAGCCCGTCATCATCGGGGAGCCGAACCACCCGGAGGTCATGGGCGTGGCGAGCTGGTGCCGGGACGCGTTGGTACTCGACAGCCCCGAGGCCGTGCGCCGCTGGCTGGACACAACGCCCGATTCCCGGTCAATTCCGCTGACCGTGGTGGCGCAGACAACCTGCATCCGCGAAATTTTTGAAAACTCTTGGAAAATCTTAAAAAAAGAGTGTACAGACGCGAAAAAATATGATACAATCTGTAACGCCACGCAAAGACGCCAGACGGAGGCGACCGAAATCGCCGCCCGTGTCGGGGTCATGGTTGTGGTCGGAGACCGCAAAAGCGCCAACACGCGCCATCTCGCCGAGATTTGCCGGAAATTCTGCCCCAAGGTCGTCCAGATTGAGACGGCGGCGGAGCTGTCCCGGGAACTGTTCGCGGGGTGTGACGCGGCGGGGCTGACGGCGGGCGCGTCCACTCCGGCGGGCATCATTAAGGAGGTATTTGCAACGATGAGCGAAGAATTCACCAACGAAGCGGTGGCGGGCAGCACGGAGCCTGTCACAGAAGAACCCGCAACCCCGGCAGCGGCGGAACCCGCGCAGGAACCCGCTAACGAAGTACCCGCCAACGAATTTGAAGAAATGCTGAACAAGCAGTCCTTCCGGACTTTGAATACAGGCGAGAAGGTCACGGGCATTGTCAGGGCTATCACCTCGAAGGAAGTGGAAGTCGACGTCGGCGCGAAGCAGACCGCTTACATTAAGTTCAGCGAGCTGAGCGACGACCCCAACGCCAACCCCGAGGACATTGTGCATGTGGGCGACGAAATCGAGGCCTACATTGTGCGCGTCAACGACGTGGAGGGCTTCGCGGAACTCTCCAAGCGCCGTCTGGACGCCCAGAAGAAGTGGGAGGAAGTCGAGAAGGCCGTCGAGGAAAAGTCCATCCACGAGGGCGTGGTCACGGAGGAGAACAAGGGCGGTATCGTGGTGCTGGTCGACGGTATCCGCGTGTTCGTCCCGGCGTCCCAGAGCGGCAAGCCGCGCGGCGCTGACCTGTCCGCCATGCGCGGTCAGACCGTCCGTCTGCGTATCACGGAGTTCAACCGGGCGCGCCGCCGCGTCGTCGGCTCCATCCGCGCCGTGCAGGACGAGGAACGCCGCGCCGCGCAGGACAAGGTCTGGTCGTCCATCGAGGTCGGCAAGCGCTACACGGGCGTCGTCAAGTCCATGACCTCCTATGGCGTGTTCGTGGACATCGGCGGCGTCGACGGCATGGTGCATATCTCCGAATTGAGCTGGAGCCGCATTAAGGACCCCCGCGAGGTCTGCAAAGTCGGCGATACGCTGGAAGTGTACGTCATCAACTTTGACCCCGACCGCCGGAAAATCTCCCTCGGCGTCAAGGACCACAACCGCGACCCGTGGCAGGACTTCCTCAACACGTACTCCGTCGGCGACGTGGCCACGGTGCGCATTGTGAAGCTCATGCCGTTTGGCGCGTTCGCGGAAGTCGTGCCGGGCGTCGACGGGCTGATTCACATCTCCCAGATTGCCGACCACCGCGTGGAGAAGCCCGAGGACGAGCTTTCCGAAGGCCAGACCGTCAACGCGAAAATTACCAACATTGACGAAGAGCGCCAGAAGATTTCCCTGTCCATTCGTCAGGCTCCCCAGCAGCCCGCGGAGGGCGAGGCGGAGTAAGCCGCAAAAAGACGCGTCTCCCGGTATCCGCCGGGAGACGCTCCGCTTTGTGATAAGATTTTTGTTACAAAATCGAAACAGCCGTCTTGACAAGCCTTGCAAGCCGGTATATAATACGCTTCACGTTCCAGAGACAGCAGGCAGGTTTACCCGTAAGCCCCGCCGAGGACGGTTCCGCAAGTGTGTGCAATTGCGCGTCCCGGTGTCTTTGTGCGCCGGGGCGCTTTCCGTCTGTCCGCGAACGTGGATTGAAACTCATGGAGGTGAACTCAGAATGCCCAACGCGAAAGTCCTCGCGGCGAAAAAGGCGGTCGTCGAGCAGTTGACCGACAAAATCCGCAACGCCGCCGCCGGCGTCATCGTGGACTACAGAGGCATTACCGTCGCGGAGGATACCGCGCTCCGGAGAGACTGCCGGGAAAATGAGGTCGATTACGCCGTTGTCAAGAACACGCTCCTCCGGTTCGCGTTCGACAACACCGGGCTGAAAGACCTTGACTCCCACCTGAACGGCACAACGTCTCTGGCTGTCAGCGCCGATGACCCCGTAGCGCCCGCCCGTATCATGGCCGATTACGCCAAGAAGCTCAACGGCAAATTCGAGATTAAGGGCGGCTTCATGGACGGCAAAGCGGTCGACTTGGACACAATCAACGCACTGGCCGCGATTCCGCCGCTCCCGATGTTGCAGGCGCAGGTTCTCGGAACCATGCTCGCCCCGATTACGGGTCTTGCCGTAGTCCTGAAGCAGATTGCCGAAAAGATGGAGGCTCCCGCCGAAGAACCCGCCCCCGCCGCCGAATAAGCCACAAATCACATATCGCCTATATTTAGGAGGTCACAACAATGTCTGAAAAAGTCACCGCTCTGTTGAACGAAATCAAAGAGCTGAAAGTTCTGGAACTCAGCGAACTCGTACACGCCCTTGAAGAAGAATTCGGCGTATCCGCCGCCGCCATGGCCGCTCCCGCCGCCGCCGCCGCTCCCGTGGTCGAGGAAAAGACCTCGTTCGACGTGGTTCTGACCGGGTTCGACACCGCCGCGAAGATTAAGGTCATTAAGGTTGTCCGCGAAATCACCGGGCAGGGTCTGGCCGAAGCCAAGAAGACCGTGGAAGAGAACCCGTCCACGCTCAAAGAGGGTCTGGGCAAGGAGGAAGCCGAGGAACTCAAGAAGAAAATCGAGGAAGTCGGCGGCAAGGTCGAACTCAAGTAATATATACGCGTACAGAACCCCGGAACGTCCCCGCCTTTACGGGGCGGAACCGGGGTTTTCACTTTCGTAATAAGGAGACACGCCGTTATGGATTTCAAAGAACTGTCGGAGGCGCGTTACTCACTGCGCAAGTACAGTGACGCCCCGGTAGAGCCGGAAAAGCTGGAACTCGTCCTCGAAGCCGCCCGGAACGCACCCACCGCCCATAATTACCAGCCGCAACGCGTGTTCGTGCTGGAGAGCAAGTCGGCGCTCGAAAAGGCCGATGTCTGCACCGCGTCCCACTTTCATCCGCCCGTGATACTGGTGGTGGCCTACGACCCCTCTGTGTCGTGGAAGCGCGAGTACGACGGCAAAGACCACGGCGAGATTGACGCCGCAATCGCCGCGACGCAGATGATGTTACAGGCCGCTGACTTGGGCTTGGGTACAACCTATATCGGGATGTTCGACCCGGAAAAGCTCCTCGTGGAGTTCCCGGAAATGGCGGGGACAACGCCCATTGCCATGCTTTCGCTCGGGTACCCGGCCGAAAACGCCCGCCCGTCCCAGCTTCACAACAACCGTAAGCCCCTGTCCGAATTCGTCACGCGCCTTTGAGAGGGGACGCTTCCCCATCAAATCACCCTCCGGGAGAAATTCCGGAGGGCTTGTTTCGTCAGCCGTATATATCCCGTCGATGTCCGATTTCAAGAACCAGAATCACAACCCGCTGTTCCTGAATGTCGCAAATCAGACGGTAGTCGCCGACGCGGTAGCGCCACTGCCCACGCCGATTTCCCACAAGTCCCTTGCCGTGTACATACGGATTTTCGCAATCCACGAGATTTTTTTTAATCCAGCCGTACAGCAGGGCGCGTGTGGGCTTATCCAGCTTTTGCAAGGCTTTTTCGGCTTTTGGCGTGTATTCCACCGTGTATTTCATTCCGCCAGCCCCAGCATTTTTCCGACTTCCTCGTGGGTGTAGGTGACGGGGTTCGCTTGGTACTCCTTCATAGCCTGTTCGTAGGCCTGCAAATCGTACTCGTCCTCAATCCGTTCCAAGACGGCCTGACGGAACAGCTCCGCGACGCTGATTCCGTGAATTTCCGCGTATTTTGTGACAAGCGCGGAATCCGCTTCATTTAAACTGACAGAAACATTCATGCTGATTCGCTTCCTTTATCCGGAAAAGATTGTGCTTCCTATTATATCTTCCTCATATGTCGGAAATCAAGCCCCGGTTTTTGGATTGCCACACCGCCTAAAACAGCGCGCGCGAATTGGTGAAAACGTAAAACTTCCCTTGAAGGGGAAAAAGATTTTGACGACGATTCCCGCGCGAAAAATCTGTTGACAAGCCCGAAACCCTATAGTATACTGGACGGGAATTGAATCAGAAAGAGTCTTCAGGGCGGGGCTGATAACAGTCAGAAATCAAACTTTCACAGTCCGGAAGAGCGAAGATTCGCACGGCGTGGGGCAAATCCCGTGCCGTCAGCCCTGAACAGACGTTCAGGGTTTTTTGATTCGGATAACTTTGGAGTGTGATTGACATGCCGGAAGCCGAAAACATTGCAGCGCAAGACCGCAGTTACATGAGACTGGCCGTCAAACTCGCCGAACACGGCCGCGGCCGCACAAATCCAAATCCGGTCGTCGGGGCGGTGATTGTGAAGGACGGGCGCGTTTTGGGCGTGGGCTACCATGCCCGCTACGGAGACCTCCACGCCGAGCGCGCCGCGTTAGGCAACTGCACCGACGACACCAGCGGCGCGACGCTGTACGTCACGCTGGAGCCGTGCTGTCACCACGGCAACCAGCCGCCGTGTACCGACGCCATCCTGCAAGCGGGTATCAAACGCGTGGTCATCGGTTCCGACGACCCCAACCCGCTTGTGGCGGGGCAGGGTATCCGCGTTCTCCGCGACAACGGCGTGACCGTCGAGACAGGCTTCATGCGCGAGGAGTGCGACGCGCTCAACCCCGTGTTTTTCCACTACATCCGCACCGGGAAGCCGTACGTCGTCCTGAAATACGCCATGACGCTTGACGGCAAAATCGCCACGCGTTCCGGCGCTTCCAAGTGGATTACGGGCGAGGCGGCGCGGCGGCACGTACATCAGAACCGCAACATTTACGCGGCGGTACTGGTCGGCGCGGGAACCGTGGCGGCGGACGACCCCGCCTTGACATGCCGCATGGAGAACGGGCGGAACCCCGTCCGGATTGTGTGCGACAGCACGCTGAGAACGTCGACGGACAGCCAGCTTGTGCGCACGGCGCGGGATGTCCGCACGATATTCGCGGCGGCGACGCCCGACCCCGTACGCGTGGCGGCGTTCCGGGAGCGCGGCTGCGAGGTCTGGGAACTCCCCGGCGACGCCGGACGCGTGAATCTCAACGCCCTTATGGAGCGTATCGGCGCGGAGAAACTGGACAGCGTGATATGTGAGGGCGGCGCGGCGCTGAACTGGTCGCTGTTGCGGCTCGGACTTGTCCAGCGTGTTCAGGCGTACATCGCGCCGAAACTGTTCGGGGGCGCGGAGGCGAAGTCGCCGATAGCCGGGGACGGTATCGAGACGCCCGACGGCGCTTTCCGTCTCCGCGACGTGACCGTGACGCCGTTGGACGGGGACTTTCTCATGGAAGGCATACTGGACGGAGATTGACGGCTATGTTTACAGGAATCATCGAGGAGACCGGACACATACGGGCGGTAACACGCGGACAGCATTCCTCTATACTGTCCATTGGGGCGGCGGAGATTCTGTCCGACCTGAAAACCGGGGACAGTGTGGCCGTCAACGGTGTGTGCCTGACGGCGACGGCCGTCGACGGCGGCGGCTTCACGGCGGATGTCATGCACGAGACGCTGAACCGTTCGACACTCGGAACGTTGTCCGCCGGGGACATCGTGAACCTTGAGCGCGCCATGCCCGCGGACGGGCGTTTCGGCGGACACATCGTGTCGGGGCATATTGACGGCGTGGGGCGCGTCGTGTCCGTGCGCCGCGACGACAACGCCGTTTGGTACACGGTCGAAGCCCCGCCTGCACTGCGGCGCTATATCGTCGAAAAGGGTTCCATTGCGCTGGACGGAATCAGCCTGACCGTGGCGAAAACTGACGCCCGTACCTTTTCCGTATCCGTGATTCCGCATACGTTGCGCGTGACGGCGTTACAGGCGCGCCGCGCCGGAAGCGGCGTAAACCTTGAAACGGACATTATCGGGAAGTATGTGGAATCCCTGCTACGCCCCGAACCCGCGAAAAGCAATATTACCCGCGAGTTCTTAGCCCGGAACGGGTTTTGACAACAGCTAAGGAGTTTTAGAGCCAATGTTTCAATACAACACCATTGAGGAAGCGCTGGACGCACTCCGGCAGGGGAAACTTGTCATGGTTTCCGACGACGCCGACCGCGAGAACGAGGGAGACTTAATCTGTGCGGCGCAGTTCGCCACGCTCGAAAACGTCAACTTCATGGCGGTTCACGCCAAGGGGCTGATTTGCATGCCCATGTCCGAAGACTATGTGCGGAAGCTACAGTTTCCGCAGATGGTCTCCCACAACACCGACAACCACGAAACGGCGTTCACGGTGTCGGTAGACCACATATCGACCACCACGGGCATTTCGGCGGCGGAACGTTCCGTAACCGCCATGAAGTGCGTGGACGACGACGCGAAACCGACGGACTTTCGCCGTCCGGGGCATATGTTCCCGCTTCTGGCCAAGCCCCACGGCGTCTTGGAGCGCAACGGACACACAGAGGCGACCGTCGACCTGTTGCGCCTTGCGGGGCTGAAAACGTGCGGGCTGTGCTGTGAGGTCATGCGCGACGACGGCACCATGATGAGGACGGAGGAACTCCAACAGAAAGCCCAAGAGTGGGGGCTTGTCTTTGTGACAATCAAGGACTTGCAGAATTACCGCAAGCGCCACGAAAAACTTGTAGAGCAAGTCGCCGTGACGCGCCTGCCGACGAAGTACGGGAATTTCACGGCGTACGGCTACCGGAATTTGTTGAACGGGGAACACCATGTAGCGCTTGTCAAGGGCGACATCGGCGACGGGGAAAATATTCTCTGCCGCGTACACTCGGAATGTCTGACGGGCGACACGTTCGGGTCACTGCGCTGTGACTGCGGACAGCAACTGGCGTCCGCGCTGACGCAAATCGAAAAAGAGGGGCGCGGCGTACTGCTGTACATGCGTCAGGAGGGGCGCGGAATCGGGCTTCTAAACAAACTCCGGGCGTACGCGCTTCAGGACGGCGGCATGGACACCTTAGAGGCCAATATCGCGTTAGGGTTCGAGGCCGACTTGCGCGAGTATTATATAGGGGCGCAGATTCTGCGTGATTTGGGCGTCCGGACTATGCGCCTTTTGACGAACAACCCCGACAAGGTCTATCAGCTCTCTGATTTCGGGCTTGAAATCGTGGAGCGCGTCCCGATTCAGATGGAGGCCACCCCCGACGATTTATTCTACTTGCGGACGAAGCAGAAGCGTATGGGGCATTTTCTCAACTACTGACCGCTTTTCGAGTAAGGAGTGACAGAATATGAAAGTTTACGAGGGCATGCTGGACGGCAAGGGCATTCGTGTCGGCATTGTGGCGGCGCGGTTCAACGAGTTCATTGTGTCGAAACTGCTGGGCGGCTGTGAGGACGCACTGCTTCGGCACGGCGTCGCGCCGGACGATATCGCGCTTGCGTGGGTGCCGGGCGCGTTTGAAATCCCGCTGATTGCCACGCGTATGGCGCAAAGCGGCAAGTATGACGCCGTAATCGCGCTGGGCGCGGTGATTCGCGGCTCGACCGACCACTACCAGTACGTGTGCGCGGAGGTGTCGAAGGGAATCGCGGCGGCGTCGCTGTCGACGGGCGTTCCGGTGATGTTCGGCGTGCTGACCACGGACAATATCGAGCAGGCCATTGAGCGCGCCGGAACCAAGGCCGGAAACAAGGGCGCGGACTGCGCCGTGGGTGCCATTGAGATGGTGAATCTGGGGCGGAGTATGAAGGAGGTACCGTGACAAATATCAACCGCAAACGCGGGCAATGGAGCCGGATACTGTGCGCGCTGTTGTGCGCGCTGGCGCTGGCGGGGTACGCGGCGGCGGCGGACACGGCCACGCGTACGGAGGAAATCGGCACGGCGTCGCCGCGGACAGTGCCGCGAATCGGTGCCGCGTCCGGCGACAACGACGCGAATTTCTGCGGCTATCTGGCGGCGCTGGGACGCCGTGCCGCGCCGGAGGTGGAGGATTACGCGTCGGTTTCCGCCGGGAAACATCTCCAAGGGTTCGACCGGAAACTTTACGACATTCTGAAAGAGGATGTCAAAAAAGTGGCGGCGGGGAATCGGGAATCGACGATTTTCCGCTTCACGGCCGACGACTTGGGGCTGAATGGGAAGTCGTGGACGGCGGCGGAACTGGGCGTGACCGTCGCAAAGGACGCCTCCGGGCAGTTGACCGACGCCACATGGGACGCCGTCTGGGAGCCGCTCTACCGGGCAATCGGACACGACCGCCAGAAGTCAAGCTCCGCCATCATGGACAAACTGCTGGCCGACTGCCCGTTTGAACTGTACTGGTTCGCCAAGTCGTACGAGGGCGCGGACAACGCCGCCGCCCACTGGACGTATCACTGGTCGGTCAAGTACAGCGAAAACAAGGGCTTTACGTTCGCCAGCGACGCCTATCTGGACGTGGAAATGATGGTGGCCGAGAACTACGCCAAGAGCGCGGACGACGACAGTTACTATAATTACAAAATTGACACAAGCCTCGCGAAAAAGGCGGCCTCTATCGCGGCCAACGCGCAGAAAATCGTCGACGCCAACAAGAGCCGTACGGACTTCGAGAAGTTGACGGCCTACCGTGACGCAATCTGTGACGCGGTGTCCTACGACCACGCGGCGGCGCAACAGGGTTCCGATGTCTACGGAAACGGGCCTTGGCAGTTAATCCGCGTCTTTGACGGCGACGCGTCGACGAATGTCGTATGCGAGGGCTACGCGAAAGCGTTTCAATACCTCTGCGAGCTGACGAATTTTTCGGGCGACGTGGCCTCTTACATCATCACGGGCGACTTAATCGACCGTTCCGGCAAGCCGGGGCCGCATATGTGGAACCACGTCCGCATAAACGGGCGCTACTGGCTGGTCGACCTGACCAACTGTGACGTGGACGGCGTGCCGCGTGACTGGCTGTTTTTCAAGGCACCGTACGCCCACGACGTGCAGGGCGGGAAACACTCCTACGCCTTCGCGCGTAACGGAGAAGTGGCGTTGCGCTATAACAATCTGACGAACGTCTATGAGGCGGACGAGGTTGTGAATCTGACGGAAGTCGATTACGCGTCGCTTGACAGGAACGCCGCGAACACGCCCGCGCCGGATAACGGCAATACGTCGACGCCCGCGCCGGACAGCGGCCATACGTCGACGCCCGCGCCGGACAACGGCAACACGTCCCAACCCGCGCCGGACAGCGGCCACACGTCGACGCCCGCGCCGGATACGGAACCCGTGCCGGGTCTGTCCCCGGAGAACGCCGACTGGTCTGTGACGTACCCCGTGACGGTCACGGCGGGATACGCCGACTACGCGGAAGCCCCGGCGGGTATCGCGGTCAGCGTCACGGCGAACCCCGCCCCGGAGGGACAGCGTTTCATGACGTGGGGCGGGGCGTCCGGACTGACCTTCGTACGCGGAAGCCTGTCCTCGGCGTCGGCCACGTTTATTATGCCGTCCGCGCCGCTGTACCTGTCGGCGGTGTACCAGCAGGCGGGATTCGACGACGTGGAGCCGGGCGCGTACTACGCCCAGCCCGTGGCGTGGGCGATATCGCGGGGTATCACGAACGGCGTCAGCCCCACGAACTTCAACCCCCACGACACCTGCACACGCGCCCAGATTCTGACATTCCTGTACCGCGCCGCCGGGCAACCCGAAATTCGGAGCGGGAACCCGTTCCCGGATGTCGCGCCGGGCGTCTACTACTACCGCCCGGCCATTTGGGCGGCGGAGCGCGGGTTAGTGGACGGCGAGGCGTTCCACCCGGACACGCCCTGCACCCGCGCCGCCGTGATGGTCTACCTCTGGAAGCTGGCCGACGCCCCGGCCGGGTACCGCAACCCGTTCGAGGACGTGCCGGACTGGACGGACTACGCGCAAGCTGTCGCGTGGGGGGTGTCGCGCGGAATCACGGGGGGGACGACCCCGACGACCTTTGAGCCGGAGCGTACCTGCACGCGCGCGCAGATTGTGACGTTCCTGTACCGCCACTTGGTCGAGACGGGCGGGGCGCTCCACACCGGAAACACGCCGGAGCCGCTTGACAACCCCGAGACGGCGCAGCCGGAACCCGTCGCCGACAGCGGCGCGACTACGCAAGATAACGGGGACAGTGACCAAACCTTTGCGCCGGAAGCTGTTACCCCTGAGTAATCACCGGGAGGTGCAATTTTGAAAGCTGTACAACGTTTTTTGTTGGTGTGTGCGCTGGCGCTTTGTCTGACGGTCGGGGCGGCAGCGGACTTCGACGGCTATCTGGTGGAAATTGACACGCCCGCCTGTCTGCTGGACGCCTCCGCCCCGGAGTTGCCGGAGATGAGCGAGGTCTACGCCCCGCTGGGGCTGTATCAGGCCGGGGACGCCGCCACGGTGGAACGACTGCGGGAGCGCGGCTTACTGCTCCACGCCGAGCCGAATTACATTGTAACGCTGGACGACACGCCCGGCATAGAGGCATTGTCCAATCTGTCCGGGAAAGCGCGTCTTTGGGGCGCGTCCGAAAGCGCCGAACAGGCGTGGTACGAGCAGGAGCTGGGCGTGGATATCGTACGGCAGAAGGGCGTCACGGGAGAGGGCGTCCGGGTGGGTATCGTGGATTCCGGTATCTTCAAGGAACATCAGGCTTTCGCGGGCGTCAAGGTGCTGGACGGTGCCAACTACTGCGTGTCGGAGGACGACGAGGCACGGCATGACGTGTCGGACGGCGTCGGACACGGCACGTTTGTCAGCGGGCTGATTGCGGCGGCTGGCAACGGTATCGGCGTCGCCGGACTTGCCCCGGGCGTCGAACTCGTGCCGCTGAAATGCTTCGAGAGCAAGAGCGGCAGTATCGCCAATATCGCCAAGGCGATTTGTGACGGCGTGGACACATGGAAATGTCAGGTTCTGAACCTGAGCCTCGGCATTGAGAAGGATTCCGAAACCCTCCGGAAAGCCATTGCGTACGCCGGGGAAAGGGGCGTGCTGATGGTCGCGGCGGCGGGCAATCTGCTGAGCGGCCAGCATAATCCGGACGGAGACCCCCTGAATTATCCGGCGGCCTACCCGCAGGTTATCGGCGTGGGTGCCGTGGGGAAAACTTTGTCCGTCGCCGCGTTCTCGTACCGCAATGAGAGCGTCGAAATTGTCGCGCCGGGGCAGAGCATGCGCGCCCCCTCCTCAAAGGACGGAGAAAGCTATATAAGCGGTTACGGCACGTCCTACGCCTCGCCGATAGTGGCGGCGGCGGCGGCGCTGACGCTCTCCATACGCCCGGACTTAACGTCGGCGGAGTTCCGGGAACTGCTGACCGGAACCGCCCGCGACCTCGGCGATGAGGGCTACGATACTTCCTACGGCCACGGACTGCTTATGATTGCGTCACTATGCGCGGCGGCGGTTCCGGAGATGTTCCCGGAACCGGAAACGCCCCCGGAGCCGCAAAGCATCCGGGAGCGGGTCATAGCGGAACGCCAGCGCTTGGCGGCGCGGGAGGGCGGCGCGCCCGCGCTTTTCGCGGTGGCCTACAACGAAAAGGGACAGCCCCTCCGCCTCTTTGACATTTCGCCCGCGTCACAGCAGGACGGCGAGCCGGACAATATGCCGACTTTGTCCGAAGCGGACATTTCCGAGGAGATGTTCCAAGTCGAGAACGCGGCGCTCTGGAAGCTCATTTCGTTTGACCGTCCCACGTTTATTCCCTTTGAGGCTCCTGTCATACTGCCCGTGTCCTGAAAAAACCCCTCCGTCGCTTAGCGGCGGAGGGGGACTTTTAGCGGCGGAAGGGTACTATTTCTCGGCTTTCGCTTTGGACTTCTTCTCGGGCTTCACGACCGGGCGCGGGGCGCAGCGGCCGTAAGTCTCCGTAAGCGTACGGATTTCGTCGGCGACTTGCGGCGTGGCGGCACCGGGCAACATACGCCAGCGCCAGTTGCCGTCGGCGACGCCGGGGACGTTCGTCCGCGCCTCGGTGCCTAAGCCCAAATAGTCCTGCATTTGCGCCACGAACAGCACGGCCACGCTGCCCTGTCCGGCGCGGAGTACCGCCTGCCGCATGGCCTCCTTGCCCTTGACGCCTAAATACTTCTCGGCGTACGCCTTTTCGTGCTTCTTGACGGACGCGCACCAGCCCATAAGGGTGTCATTGTCGTGGGTACCCGTGTAGCAAACGCAATTCGGGTTGGTGTAGTTGTGGGGGAGGTAGGCGTTGGAGGCGTCGGAGAAGGCGAACTCCAAGACTTTCATGCCGGGGAGGCCGGACGTGTCGCGGAGTTCGTGTACGGCGTCGGTGAGAATGCCCAAATCTTCGGCGATGTAGGTCACGTTATGGAACCAGCTTGTCAGCACGCGCAGCAAGTCCATGCCGGGACCCTTGACCCATTGGCCATTTTTGGCGGTCTTGGAGCCGGCGGGGATTGCCCAGTAGCTCTCCATGGCGCGGAAGTGGTCAATCCGGATGGCGTCGAACAGGCGCGACGCGCCCTCAACGCGGCGAATCCACCAGCCGAAGCCGTCCTGTTTCATGGCGTCCCAGTTGTAGAGCGGATTTCCCCAGAGCTGGCCGTCCTCGGAGAAGTAGTCGGGCGGCACGCCCGCGACTTTCGTGGGGTGTCCCTCGGGGTCTAACTGGAACTGCGCCCGCTCCGCCCACACGTCCGACGAATCAAGGGAAACGTAAATCGGCAAATCCCCGATGATGTGAATGCCCAGCTCGTTGACGTACTTCTTGAACGCGTCCCACTGCTGGAAGAAGCAGTATTGTTCCCATGTGTGGTAGGCGATTTCGGACTCAAGGTCACGGTGCCAGCGTTCGAGGGCGTGGTGTTCGTGCTGGCGGAGCGCCTTTTCCGGCCAGTCAAACCACGCTTTCCCGCCGAAGCGCTCTTTCAAGGCCTGATAGAGCGTGTAGTCACGCACCCACGGGAATTTGTCGCGGAACTCACGCGCGGCGCGGGCGGTCTCGGGCGTGATACGGGAGAACGCTTTGCGGAGCAGTGCGGGGCGGGTCTCGTAGAGCGCGGCGTAGTCGATATCGCCGACGGGAACTTTGGCGGCTTCCAGTTCGTCGGGCGTCAGGAGGCCGTCGTCGGCGAGGGCTTCCAAGTCGATGAAGTACGGGTTTCCGGCGAAGGTGGACAGCGTGGTATAGGGCGAGTTGCCGCCGCCGGAGGGACCCACGGGCAGTATCTGCCACCACTTCTGTCCGGCTTCTTTGAGGAAGTCGGCGAAGGCGCGGGCTTCCTTGCCCATGGAGCCAATGCCGTAGGGCGAGGGCAGGGAGAAGATAGGAAGCAGGATACCAGCGGAGCGCTTTATCATGGTTACAGTTCCCCTTTCCGGGCGCGATTGCGTCCGGCGCTATTATAATACACTTTCCGGCAACAGGCAAGACTTACGGAGATAACTTATTTGCGCGTGTATGTGTGGGGGTACGGTTCTGTCCGGGGCGTTGCCGGACGGTCTGCAGGAGTGCTTCCCGGTCGTTGGGCAGTTCGCCCTCTATGACGCGGTTTAGCAGGTCGTCGAGCGTCCGGCCGATGCGCTTGCCGGACAGCCCCAGCGCGAGCAGGTCGTCTCCGTTGACGGCCAACTGCCGCAGACTGAAACAGGCCTGTTTTTCAATCAGCGTACGCAGAATCGTTTCGACTTCCAGCACGGTTTGAAGCCGCCGCGTGTCCATGCCGGACTGGGCGAGGTTGTCGGCGCGCTTCACGGCCAGCAACTGCCGGAAAGTCTCCTCCCCCAACTGGCGCAAAGCCCGACGGACGGCCTTTTCGGTCGGCAAAAGCGGCCTGTCGTGCAGTTCAATCAAGAGCGCGACGCGTTCCCGCAGAACCCGGGGAAAGCGCATGCGTTTGAGCATTTCGGCCGCCATGTCGCGGCTTAGCGCCTGATGTCCCGGAAAGTGTCCGATACCGTACTCATCGGTACAGAATTTTTGAGGCTTGCCGATATCGTGCAGGAACATCGTCAGGCGAAGCGTCAAATCATCGAACGGCACGCCGTCCATGGCGTGTAACGTGTGTTCCCAAACGTCGTAACAGTGGTGGGGGTTGCGCTGGTCAAAGCCAATCATGGGCAGGATTTCCGGCCAGAACACGCCGATAACGTCCGGGTATTGCCGTAAAACGTCCGTGGCGTACCGCGCCCGGAACAGCTTGCAAAGCTCCATCTGAATCCGTTCCGGGGCGATTTCCGAGAGCAGTTCCCGGTTCCGGCGGATGCTCTCCGCCACGCCGGGCGTGAGCCGGAACCCCAGCGACGCGGAAAAGCGTAACCCGCGCATGAGCCGCAAGGCGTCCTCTCCGAAGCGTTCGTCCGGCGCGCCGATACAGCGCAAGACGCCCGCCCGCAAGTCCCGCTGACCGTGGCAGGGGTCGCGGAGTTCGCCGTCCAAGCCCATCGCAATGGCGTTGACAGTGAAATCCCGGCGCTTCAAGTCCTCCTCCAAGGAACCCGTGAACGACACGGACGACGGGCGGCGGTGGTCTTCATAGACGCCGTCCACGCGGTACGTTGTGACCTCCACGCCGCCGCTTCCCGAGCGGACGGTGAGCGTACCGTGACGAATGCCCGTGGGGATTGTGCGGCGCGGGAAGACTTCCGCGACCTGTTCGGGGGTGGCGTTGGTGGTCACGTCCCAGTCCTCCGGGACGCGTCCAAGAAGCGTGTCGCGCACACAGCCGCCCACGCACCACGCCTCATAACCCGCCGCCGTGAGTTTCCGTAAAACGTGCCGCACCGCCGGGGGAATCACTTTTTGCCGTTTCGCCGCGCTCTCTGGAATATTTTTCATGTTCCCCCGCCTTTCTGTTGCTTTTCGCCTCCACGCGCATTATAATAGGGTAATCGAAACATAAATGGAAAACGGACAGAAAGCCCCCGCGGCTTCTGCCCATGAAAGGAAGCGCTCCTGAATGACAACACCTTCCCCCATTGAAACGTATCTGCTGCCCGGGAAACGGGCGCATTTAGTGGGAATCGGCGGCGTGTCGATGTCGCCTCTTGCGGAAGTCCTGCAACAGATGGGCTTGACTGTCACGGGTTCCGACATGTCCGAGAGCCGCGCCGTCGAACGCCTGCGCGGACTGGGAATCGCCGTGGCAATCGGGCATAACGCCGAAAATTTAGGCGGCTGTGATTTCGTCATCCGCACCGCCGCCGCGCCGGACAGTAACCCGGAAATCGCCGGAGCCATTACGCGCGGCATTCCCGTCTACGAACGCGCCGACGGCTGGGGCGCTATCATGCGGCGCTACCCCAACGCGCTATGCGTCGCGGGGACGCACGGCAAGACGACCACGACTTCCATGTGTACGCATATTTTCCTGTCCGCGCGGCGCGACCCAACCGTGATGATTGGCGGCACCCTGCCCATTCTGCACGCCGGATATCGCGTCGGACAGGGTGACACGATTATCGCCGAATCATGCGAATACCGGGACAGTTTTCTCCGCTTCTCGCCGACGGTAGCGGTCATTCTCAACGTCGAGGCCGACCATTTGGACTACTTCCACAATCTGGCCAACGTGCAGCGGTCATTCCGGCGCTTCGCGGAACTTGTTCCGCCGACCGGACGCGTCATCGTCAACGCCGACAACGCCAGCGCCATGACGACTATCGCGGGACTGAACCGCCCTGTCATGACATTCGGCCTCCAAGAGAAAGCCGACTGCACCGCCGCCAACTTGCGCTGGTCTCACGGGAGGCCGGAATTTGATATCGTGATTGGGGGCGAACAGTACGCCCATGTCGCCTTGCAGGTGTACGGGGAACACAATGTGCTAAACGCGCTCGCGGCGGCGGCGGCGGCGTACGTGTTAGGCGTGCCGGGCGCGGACGTGGAGGCGGGGCTTTCGGGCTTCACGGGCGCGGAGCGCCGTTTCCAGCACAAAGGCACATTCAACGGCGCGGAAGTCCGCGACGACTACGCCCACCACCCCGACGAGATACACGCGCTCTTGAGTTCCGCCCGTCAGCTCGGCTATCAGCGCGTCATTGTGGCGTTCCAGCCGCACACCTACTCCCGGACGGCGAATCTGTTCGACCGCTTTGTAGAGGAGTTGAAGCAGGCTGACGCCGTTGTGCTTGCGGAAATCTACGCGGCGCGGGAACAGAATACCCTCGGCATTTCCTCGGCCGACCTGTGCCGCAACATCCCCGGCTCCGTGTACTGCTCCACGCTCGACGAGACCGCCCGGAAACTGCGGGAAATCGTACGCCCCGGCGACCTCGTGCTGACCGTCGGCGCGGGCGACATCTACCGTGTCGGGGAAGCGCTGGTCAACGATTCCGAAGCCGTGTAGCGTCAATCGGAAACGCGCGTACGCCTTCCCCGGCAGAGGAAGGCGTATTGTGTGTCAACGGCCGTTGTACCCGCTGAAGCCCGAACTCCGGGCGCGGCGGCGGTTCTTAATCGCGCCGCGAATGGCCAGCGCCAGTGCCGCCACGCCGACGACCCCGGCCGCCGCCCATGTCACGGGCTTCTTGGCTATCTCGACGGCCTTCTTCTCGACTTGCAGGAACTTCGACAGCTCCGCCGCGTGGGACGAAAGCAAGTCCACAGAGCCGTATTCCACGCCGTTGTAGCTGACGGTCACGGTACCCAACTTTTGTCCTTCCTCGACGGGTGCCTCTATGGAATCCGTTTCAAGCTGAATACTCCGCTCGACGACATCCTTTTTCAGCCCCGCCGGGACTAACGCTTCCAGTTCCGCGCCGGAAACCGCCGTGACGTGGTTGGTACGCGACAGCGACACCGGGATTTCGTCAATGGGTTCCCCCTCGTCCAGCAGGGTCATATAGCGGAAATTGTCGAAACCCCAGTTAAACAGGCGGGTCGTCTCGGAAAAACTCCGGATGATGGTCTTTTTGCCCTCCTGCACGCGCTCCGCGCCCATGACGACGCTTAGAAAGTGCTTGTTGTTGCGCTGTGCCGTGGCCACGAGGCAGTGTCCGGACTGGCTGGTGGAACCTGTTTTGACGCCGTGGACTTCCGGGTTTTTGTAGTCCGGAATCCGGCGGTTGCAGATGAGGTAATTCGTGTTCAGCAGGGCGCGTTCCTTGCTCATGTTCGTGGCGGGGACTACCACTCTGTCCGTGTCGCAGATGACCATGAACGTCGGGTATTTCATCGCGGCTTTGGTAATCAAGTACATGTCCCACGGGGAGGTATAATGCCCGGGGTCGTGCAGTCCGTGGGGGTTGACAAAGTGCGTGTTCCGGCAGCCCAATTCGTCGGCCTTCTTGTTCATGGCGTCCACAAACGCGTCCACGGAACCCGCGACCGCCACCGCCAGCACGCACGCCGCCTCATTCGCCGACGGAATCAGCAGGCAGTCCAGCAGATTCCGCACCGTCATGACCTCGCCCTCTTTCAGCCCCACCGTGCTTCCGTCGGCGGGCAGGGTTTTGACGACTGACCCGGCCGTAACTTCCTGCTGAAACGTCAGCCGCCCCGTGTCGATGGCCTCCAGCGTCAGAAGCGCCGTCATGACCTTGGTCAGGCTTGCCGGGAAGAGTTCGGCGTGTTCGTTCTTGCCGTAGACCATTTTCCCGGTTTTCAGGTCGACCAGTAACGCGCCCTGCGCGAGAATGTCGGGGTCGGGGGGAAGCACGACCTGTCCTTCCTCGGACGCGAAGCCCCGGAATGGTGTCAAAGCCAGCGTCAGAAGCAACGCCAGAAAAGCGGCGAAAAATCGCTTGCCGCCGGAGAGTTTGAAATATGCGTTCATCGAAGTTCCTCCCGTTTTCTGTGCGCGGGGTATCCCGTGCCGCTTGGTGAGGCCAGTATAACAAAAAAAGTGGGGGAGTTCAAGCGTGAAAAAGAAACAAAAGATAAACAAAGTGGTAAATCATGGGGAATTGGTTCTGCTGGGGCTGACGGCGCTGTTTTTGTGCTTCCTGTTCGCGATACGCGGCCGCCCCGCCCCCGAACGCGCTTTGACCGTCCGGACATTGGCGCTCCCGGGCAAGTCCGCCGAACCCGCGCCCGTTCTATCTGACGCCGAACCCGCGCCCGTGACATCCGACGGCGAACCCGCGCCCGCCACACCCGACAGCGCCGCGCCCCCCACATCCGACACGGACACGCCCGCCGACAGCGCCGGACTGGTGAACATCAACACGGCGGACTTGTCCGCGCTGTGCGCGCTGCCCGGAATCGGGGAAGCCCTCGCCGGACGCGTTATCGCCTACCGGGAGGAACACGGGGCTTTCGAGAGGCCGGAGGATATCATGAACGTTTCCGGCATTGGTCAGGGCAAATTCGCGGCCTTGCGGGGGCTGATTACGACGGAGGAAAAATCTGTTTCCGGTCATTGACAAAGTGCCGGTGTTGTTGTATCATGTCATATGGTCTGATAAATCATTTGACAGGGAGTGTGGAACAATGTGGAATATTGTCAGTGACAGCAGTTGCGACCTGCGGGCGGAGGACTTTTCCAGCGAACATGTACACTTTGAGTCGGTTCCGCTGAAAATCCGCGTCGGGGAGCGGGATTTCATCGACAACGACGGCCTCCGCACCGTGGAATTAGTCCGCGCCATGCGCGAGGAAAAAGGCTCCTCATCTTCCGCGTGTCCGTCCCCGGCGGCCTACGCCAGAGCCTTTGAAAAGGCCAAGCACACGGTCTGTTTCACGATTTCCAGCGCGCTGTCCGGAAGCTACAACTCCGCCGTGTCCGGGCGCGACCTGCTTCTGGAGGAACACCCCGATTATCATGTGTGCGTGATTGATTCCAAGTCCACGGCGGGCGTCCCCTACCTGCTGATTCGCCGCGCGAAAGCGCTCATGGAGGCCGACCCCGACGGCGAACACTTCGAGGAAGTCTGCGACGCCCTGCGGGTCTATCAGGCGTCGCTCCGAACCTGTTTCACACTCGAAAACTTTGACAACCTCATCAAAAATGGGCGTATGCGTCCGCTGGTGGGGACGCTCCTGCATACGCTGGGCATTCACATCGTGGCCATAGGCACTGCTCAGGGAAGCATTCAGGTCGTCAGCAAAGCCCGCGGGGAGGCCAAGACCTACAAAGTCATGGTCGATATCATGAACGCCAGCAAGGATTGCACCGGGGCGTCCGTGATGATTCACCACTGTGAGAACCTCACCGGGGCGCTGAAGCTCAAAGAGGCGATTCTGAAAGAGTTACCCGTCAAGAGCGTGGAACTGGTGCCATGTCGCGGCCTGAACAGTTTCTACGCCATGGAAAAGGGTCTCATCGTCGGATACTGACGGCGAAATACGCGGCTTTAAAACAGGAACGCACAGCCGAAAGGCCGTGCGTTCTAATTGTGTCGCATATGTTCGATGTCACGCGCCCCGGAAGGCGCTCCGGCGGGTGGAACGGGACTGGGGTACTGTGTACTTCAGAGCGCCACTTCGACGGTCATGCCGGACATGGGGTCGGGTTCGACGAGGCGGCGCAGTTCGTTAAGGCAGTTGGCGCAGATGTTCTTCCCGTGGAAGGTATGGATTCCCGTGTCTTCATTGCAGAAAATGCAGCTGGGGGCGTATTTTTTCAGAATGACGGACGAGCCGTCGACATAGATTTCCAGAGAGTCGCGTTCCGCGATATCGAGCGTGCGGCGCATTTCGATGGGCAGGACAATGCGCCCGAGTTCGTCAACTCTTCTTACAATTCCGGTGGATTTCACGATATATCTCCTTCCAGTGTGTGGCGACCCCGCGAAGGGGGATGGGGTGTATATGATACCGTCCGAACCGTTGCGCCGCGTCCACTGCCCCGGTCAGCCCACGCCGCGCAACGGTGTTTGAACCATGGGAAAACCATAACATAGTCTGTAATAATTTGTCAATTACAAAGTGAAAACTTTTTGTGAACAATTTGTAAAAGTTTTGAAATGTGAACATTTTGTGAATAATCCGGCACTTTATTACCAAAATATTACAGGAATATTACAAGGGGTGGAGCCAATGGCAATGTCTGTGATATGGACGGGACTGGTAACTTTCGCTTGGATATGCGGCCTTCTGACGGGGCGCGCGGAAGCGGTCGCGGCGGCGGCACTCGACGGCGCGGCGGAGGCCGTGACACTGTGCCTGTCGATGTTGGGGGCGCTGATGCTCTGGAACGGCGTCATGGAGCTGTTACGCGCGGCGGGACTTGCGGCGGGGCTGTCGCGGATGTTCCAACCGCTGTTGCGGCGGCTGTTCCCGGAGGCCGGACGCGACGCGGAAACGCTCTCCGCCTTGACGGCGAACGTGACGGCGAATCTGTTAGGCCTCGGCAACGCCGCGACGCCGTTTGGAATCCGCGCCGCCGAACGGATGTCGCGTACTTGCCACGGCGCGGCCAGTGACGAACTGTGCCGGCTGGTCGTGCTGAACACGGCCTCAATACAACTTTTCCCGGCTACCGTGGCCTCTCTGCGGAGCGCGGCCGGGTGCCGGACGCCGCTGGACATTCTCCCGGCGGTCTGGGTTACGTCCGCCGCGTCGGTTGCCGTCGGGCTGTGTGCGGAGTATCTGCTTTCCCGCACGGGGGACAGGGCGCTATGAATCTGCTGTTGCCGCTGTTGCTGTCAAGCGTCGGACTTTGCGGGCTGTGGCGTCGCGCCGATGTCTACGCGTCGCTGACGCGCGGCGCGGAGGACGGTTTCCGCGTCGTCTTGCGGATACTCCCCGCGCTGGTGACACTCTTGCCCGCCGTCGCCATGTTCCGGGCGTCCGGGGCGATGGAATTGCTTTCGGCGTGGTGCGCGCCGCTTCTGGACGTACTCGGAATCCCGCCCGAAACCGCGCCGTTACTGCTCGTCCGCCCGATATCCGGGAGCGGCGCGCTGGCCACAGTCGGCGAGTTGATACGCGTCCACGGCGTCAATAGCCGCGTCGGACGTACGGCGGCGGTCATGCTCGGCAGTACGGAGACGACATTTTACACGGTGGCGGTCTACTTCGGCGCGGCGGGTATCCGCCGGACGCGCCACGCGATTCCGGCGGCACTGGCGGCGGATGTCACGGGCTTTGTCGTCGCCGCGCTGACCGTACGACTGTTTTTCCCGGAATGAAACGCGAAAAAGGTTGAATGGCAGATAAAAAGAACTGTCGTTAGGCGCTTACAGCTCCTAACGACAGTTCTACACGTTGTATGCCTAATTTCTATGAATCTTGAATGGATTCTGCGGTATCCTCGGCAACTTCCGCCACGTCGGACGGCTCCGGGTCTTCGACAGGTTCCGCCACGTCGGACAGTTCCGCGTTCTCGACAGGCTCCGCCACGTCGGACGGCTCCTCATCTTCTACGGGCGCTCCAATCTCTTCGACAGGTTCCGCAACGTCGGACGCTTCCGCGTCGTCGACAGGTTCCGCCACATCGGACAGTTCCGCGTTCTCGACAGGCTCTGCTACGTCGGACGGCTCCTCATCTTCAACGGGTTCCGCTACGTCGGACGGTTCCTCATCTTCCACGGGTTCTGCGTCGTCGACAGGTTCCGCCACATAAGACAGTTCCGCGTTTCCGGATTCCGGCTCCTCATCTTCGACGGGCGCTCCAATCTCGTCGACAGGTTCCGCCACGTCGGACGGTTCCGCGTCGTCGGACGCTTCCACGTCGTCGGCGACTTTCGCCACATAAGACAGTTCCGCGTTGCCGGATTCCGGCTCCTCATCTTCGACGGGCGCTCCAATCTCTTCGACAGGTTCCGCAACGTCGGACGGTTCCACGTCGTCGACAGGTTCCGCAACGTCGGACGCTTCCACGTCGTCGGCGACTTCCGCCACATAAGACAGTTCCGCGTTTCCGGATTCCGGCTCCTCATCTTCGACGGGCGCTCCAATCTCTTCGACAGGTTCCGTAACGTCGGACGCTTCCACGTCGTCGGCGACTTTCGCCACATAAGACAGTTCCGCGTTCCCGGATTCCGGCTCCTCATCTTCGACGGGCGCTCCAATCTCTTCGACAGGTTCCGCAACGTCGGACAGTTCCGCGTTCTCGACAGGCTCCGCTACGTCGGACGGCTCCTCATCTTCGACGGGCGCTCCAATCTCTTCGACAGGTTCCGCAACGTCGAACGGTTCCGCGTCGTCGGATGGCTCCTCATCTTCTTCAATGAACCCCTGCAATATGGCACTTTCCACGCCATACGAGAACTCCAAGTCAAAGGCAACGCTGTCAGTTGCCTTCCACCATTCCGTGGAAGGAGCGCTGACATAGGCGAACGCCCGGAACGCCACAAACCGCTCTCCACCTTCCGCCACGGAGGGAATCACGCAAGCGGTTTTTTTGAAACCATCCATCGGAACTTTTCCCAACACGTCCGTGTATCCGTTGGTGTCGCTGTCCCAACTATTGGGAACGTCGGTTGCACTACTCACCGATTTGAACTCGAACCAGACGAACATCGTCTTTTTCGTCAGCTTTTTGGCATTATAGTTATCAAGGCCGTAGTTGATATCTACTTCGCTGCCCTCTACCTGAATGTAGCGAGGAACCACATTGAGAGTAATCGTGTCGGGGCTGATGCTCTTGATATGGTATACGCCGGATGTGAGCTGTTCGGGATGAGAATCCCCGTCCGCGTCCAGCTTATAGGGGTAAAGTTGAAAGCTCCCGGTACGTTCTACCACACTAATACGAGGGGCGGAGACTTCGCCCATTAAGGTTGCCGTGTCCTCGTCTACGCTAAATCCCATTCCTTCGGTTTCCGCTTTTTGGTATGGCACCTCTGCGGTTCCTTCCTCAGAGGTCAACGCGTCCTCATCCTCGAAGTCTTCCACCGGCTCGGCCAGCGACGCTTCCTCGAAATCCGCCGCGTTGAAATCGTCCGCAGAGGCTGTCATATTGCCCGACGGCACAACTTCCGCCGCCGAGACCGGGACAATTGTGGCAAGCAGAAGAACCACAACCAGTCCCAAACTTAACAGCTTTCTCTTCATGTTTTAGCCTCCATCGCGCAGGGGGAGACGCGCTCCCGACTGTTGGATTTTCATTGCACTGGCATGACTCCATCAACTCCTAATGGGAACCATTCTAAAACTGTACGCCACGGCTACACTCAATGTGTCATCCTCTGTCCACTTTGATTTGGGCTTTGTGGTGCAGTTCCCAAATACCCCGAACGCGAGATAGTTCGGATTGGTCTCAGAAGCGGCGGGCAGTTTCGCCACATCCTTTTTGGTCTGGGTAGACGCCTTCACAAGCACCTGATTCGCGGCAGTGGACTTATAGGCCACCTCAGTAACGGAAGCGGGACTGTTTTTCACCTCAAAGACGCCGTAAACAAAGGCCTTTTTCGCCGTGATAGTGCTTGCGACAGACGTTGAGGAGAATGAGACTGCACCGGCAGTGGAACCCGTAACCGCGGCACTGACCATCAAATCCGTCACTGTCATATTCTTGACATGAATTGTATTTCCTTCGATAGCTGTCGCCTTCTTGGTAGTCGCGTTCGGCATTACGAAGTTATACGGATTCAAAAGAATGGGGGTCTGGGTTTGGCTGATGTCCACATTGATAGTGGGCAGGGTTGTGGTGGCGACAGCCTGAAAGACGGCCTTGCGTTCCTCCATAGCCGAGAACGCCGGGACAGCCAGTGTCAGAGCCATGACCAGAGCGAAAACCATGCTGATAAATCGTTTGCGTTTCATAGCGGTTTTCTCTCCTTCTGAATTTGATAACGTGTTTTGTATTCCGAATACCTACGCGTTCTCGCCCACATGAAAATCCATGATAATAATGACCTGTGCCTGTATGGCGAAATCGCCGCCTTCCGTCGGCTTGACCTGCGTAAAGGCCACAAACAGTGCGTGGGTTCCCTCCGAAAGAGGACGGTTCAGAGTCAGGGATTCAAACGCGTTTCCGGGACGAATCAAACCCGATAAATACAGTTCTTCCGTCATCGTCTCATCGTAGATGTCGATGTACATGTCATACTGATTCCGGGTCGGGTTGGCGATATAGCAGGAGAAAGTAGCGCCGTCCGTACTGTAGGCGTCGTTCTTGTATTCAAGGCCGACGGACGGCTTTTCCGCTTCCTCGCGTAGAGTTTCCAACGCCTGTTGATACGCTTCCGGGTCATTCTCCGCCACGGTGATACCCCGGCTTTCGTAGAACAGTTTCGGGACATTTCCGGGCGACACATCGGGTTCGGATTCACTCTGTAAAGGTTGCCGGCCGCAACCCGCGGCCGCCAGCAGGACAGCGAGCAGCGCAACGATTACGACCGGCAAACGTTTTACAGCCGACAGTTCATGACGCGCTTCCGCTTTCACGTTGTGTCGGACTTCCATAGATTCAGAAGGAATCAGGTGGTGGTGGTAACAGGCTGGAACGTAAAGGCCAGAGAAACCTTCATCTGGTCGCCGCCATTCCACTCATTTTTGGCCTTGGGGTTGCAGTCACCGAAGAACTGGAAATACATCAAGCCGCTATTCAAGGTACCGCTTGTGCTTGTGGCGGCGAGCATCGTGCCGACCTTCTTGGCTGTGTCAGCCGCCTTGGTACCAACTCCGAAAAGATTGTCTGCGGGCGACTTGCTGTTGTAGGTAGCCGGATTTCCCACGCTGGCGTTATTGCGAACCTCATCAGTCACTGCTTTGACCTCGGTTGCAGCCAGGAACTGGGCGTAAATAACTACCTCGTTCTTGGTGTTATCCGAAGCAAACGGATACACAGAACCAATCGCCAGAGCGGTCGGTGTGCCCTCGAGGGCGGCTGTGCCATTGACCAGCACATCCAGCTTCATCGGGCTCTCGTTTTCAATCATGTATACGGGGCTGATGACCTTCTCAGAGCTGAGCTTGATAGTGGTGTCTGCTTTGTCGGCGGCAGAAGCGGCCGCGCCGTCGGCAATCTTCAGCTCGAAGCCCATGGGGTTGATGAAGAGCTTACCCTGCGTAGCGGGAACCTTGACGTTGATGGTAGGAACCACGACGGAGGCCAGCGCCTCGAAATCGGTGCCATACGTGCTTGCGCCGCCGCTACCGGAGCTTGTGCCGCCGGTGTTGGTGCTTGTGCCGCCGGTGTTGGTGCTTGTGCCGCCGGTATCGGTGCCACTGGCAAACACAGAGACGCTCATGCTGAAAATCATGGCCAAAGCCAGAATCAGCGATAAAATCTTCTTCTTTTTCATGGTAAATTCCTTCCTTTCGCAACTTTGCAATGTACGCAACAACGCGTTTCGGGTGGCAAGAACATTAGAATGGATAGACATGGAAGACCATTGTAACGACGATTTGACCGACAATCGACTGCTCACCGTCCACCATGCGAATCAACGTATGGGGTACATAGACCGTATGGTCGCCCAAATCCAAAGCGCGTTCCAGTTCAACGCTCTCATAGGCCGAGCCGGGACGGAGAAGCTGACCCAGAAACAGTTCGTCTGTACACGCGGCGTCCGCGTAGATGGACACAAACAGGTCATCCGCGTTGGAAGGGGAGTTGCCAATGTAGCAACTGAACGTTTTACCGTCTTCGCTGTACGCATCATTCTTGTAGTTCAAGGACATCATGCCTTCCCGTGCGTTCTTCTGCGCCTCGTCAAAGGCTTTCTGGAGCGCCTCCGGGTCTTCCGTGGCGACAACGCCCTTGGTGGCGTAGTCAAGGATAATGCCGGACTTCTGCTCCTCCTTCTTCTTGCAACCGACAAGCGCGACGAGAATCAGCACCCCCGCCAGCAGAAGCGCGAACCGTCTGGTAATCTTTGTCATTTCGTACCTCCTCCATGAAAATCAGCGCTCCGGGAGACGCGACGCGGAATATCTCCGGGGGAGAGGGTGTCCCCCCCCTCCCGGTAATTCCTAACGCGCCGCGCTATCCTTTATTCCAGCTTACTGAAGAAGCTGGAGGACGCCCTGCGGCTGCTGATTCGCCTGCGCCAGCATGGCCTGCGCGGACTGGACGAGGATGGAGTTCTTGGTGTACTTCATCATTTCGTCGGCTACGTCGGTGTCACGGATGGTGGACTCTGCGTCCTGAATATTGGTCTGCATGACAGACAGGTTGTTGATGGTGTGTTCGAGGCGGTTCTGCGTCGCGCCCAAGGTGCCGCGTACGTCGGAAACGGTGTTGATGGCGCCTTGAATGACAGACAGCGCGTCAGAGGCTCCCTTCTGGGTGCTGATGTCAACGGTGGTAATGGAATCTTTCGACCCGTCGCAACCGTCCTTGCCCAGATTGTAGGAGGCGATATTGCCGATGTCAATCTTCATCTGGTTGTAGGCGGCGGCGGTATCGCCAATCTGGAGCTGCAAACCATCGTTCTTGCCAAACAGATTCACCTGGAAGTAGATGTCATCAATGGCTTTCTTGCTGCTGTCAAGATATCCGCTCTCCCACGCAGTATTATCCGTTTGGGTCTGAATGGCACCATCGAAGCTGGCCACTTTATCGCTGCTGTTGAAATTGCCATCCGAGTCCAGCCCATAAACTTCGATTGTGCCCTTGTTCCATGTAATGGCATAATCATCAACGATAAGGGCTGTATCATCGCTCGCCGCCTCGGTGGCGTCAAATTCTGCAAGCTCATTCGTTGAGCCGTCCCTTGACATGGTCACATGGAAATCCGCTGTAAGAGCGCCGCCAGTACCAACCTTTTCCGCGTCCAGCTTGATATTAATCTTCACGCCGGACAAGGCGGCATAGACAGCGCTTTCCACCTTCTCTTTTCCGGCATAGGCCGACTCGAAAGTCAGCCCACCCACAGAGTCCAAATCCAGACCTTTGGCCAAGTCGTAAGCCTTCTCGGCCTCGGCTGCACTACGAATCTTCTGGGTGCCGTCCAACAGCTTAATGCCGTTGAAGTTGGAGCTGTCGGAAATACGGTCAATCTCCGTGCGGAGCTTGTCGACTTCCTTCTGCAACTGCTGGCGGTCGAGGTTCTTGTCATACGTGCCGTTGGCGGACTGCTCCGCCAGCGAGTACATACGGTTCAGCATGGAGTGGACTTCGGTCAACGCGCCTTCGGCGGTCTGCACGAGGCTGATACCGTCCTTCGCGTTCTTCTGCGCGCCTTCCAGACCCGTGATTTGAGCGCGCATTTTCTCCGAAATCGCCAGACCCGCCGCGTCGTCTCCGGCGCGGTTAATCTTGTAACCGGAGGAGAGCTTCTCAATGTTCTTGTTGATGACACTCGCGTTGGTGTTGTAGTTGCGATAGGAATTCATCGCCGTGATATTGTGTTGTACGCGCATGATAATTCATCTCCTTAAAACTGCGCGGTCAGTATCCTTACTGCCGCATATTTTTGGCCTTGCGTCTCTGCTCTTCCTGACATCTGGCCACAACGCCCGGATTTCTTTGACGCGGGACTATTCAAACGGCCTGCGCATGACCGTTGGAAACATGGGTTTGTGGAAGTTGCTGGAAGTAAATCCAAATGTTTCTTCTTACATTGTCACATTCTAACAGAAAAGGACAGATTTGTCAAGAGGAATTTTTTCCACGAAACCTTTCATCTTTTATATCGACAGTTTCCGAAAAAAATTAAGGGGCTACAGGAAAATTTTTCGGTCTGTATAGAAACATACAAGGTACTTTTTCATAACGCCGCCAAAACTTACACAAGCGGCGCAATCCGGTTGTACGCGAATTGCGCCGCCCGTGCGGCAAATCAGACCTGTGCGGCCTCGGAACCCGCTAACGCTTCCGCGTCGCGTTCGCGGCGTTCGTCAATGGCCTGCTTCAAAATCATGTCCTTGACCTTCATCAGACGCGTGATGGTGGCGCGGTCGTTCTCGTCGAGCTTCATCGTGATATAGCGTATGGCCTCCTGCGTGTTGGGAATCATGACGTATTCCAGCGCGTTGACGCGGCGGCGGGTCTTTTCGATTTCCTCGGCCATAAGCTGCGCGGCCTTCTCAATCTGCGCCAGCTTCAACATCTTCCGGAACACCTTCCCGAGCGCGTCCACGGCGTCGTCGAGTTCGCCGGAGGTGTCCGCGAAACCGTACGGGTAAATATCGGCGTCGGACTTCGTTTTCGTCTCGAACTTGTAGACCGGGACGTTTACCGACATAACGTTTTGCGTGGTCATGGTCAGTTCGACACTCTGCTTGGGGTACATCAAGGCCTGCTGGATGGCCTGCGCGCTCATCAGCGCGGACGCCACGGTGAAAGAGCCGTGTACGGCCATTAAATCCTGTTCGACCTCGGCGCGCAAGGCGCGGACTTCCCGCACAGTGTCCAAAAACTGCTTCATGAGTTCGTCCCGCTTGTCTTTGAGGAGCTTATGCCCGCGCTGTGCGGTACGGAGTTTCCCTTTCAGGCGGGTCAGTTCCATTCTGGTAGGGCTTACCGTGACATTCGGCATGGCTTACCCCTCCTTAGTCCTTCTTCGGCCAGTAACGCTCAATCAGTTCAGGTTTGACGCGCTTCAATTCGGCCTTGGGCAGAATGCTCAACAGCTCCCAGCCCAGATTCAGCGTCTCTTCAATGGAACGGTTCTCTTCGTAGCCCTGATTGACGTAGCGCCGCTCGAATTCGTCGGCGAATTTGGCGTAAAGCAAATCCGTGGGGGTCAGCGCGGCCTCGCCCAGAATGCTCATGAGTTCCTTGTTATCCTTGCCCGTGGAGTAGGCGGCAAAAAGCTGGTTCATGGTGTCGGCGTGGTCTTCACGCGTTTTGCCCTTGCCCACGCCCTTGTCTTTCAGACGCGACAGGCTCGGCAACACGTCCACCGGGGGGTGAATCCCCTGACGGTACAGGGCGCGGGAAAGGATAATCTGCCCCTCGGTAATGTACCCGGTCAAGTCGGGGATGGGGTGTGTCTTGTCGTCCTCGGGCATGGTCAGCACGGGAATCATGGTAATAGAGCCGGGATTTCCAAGGCGGCGTCCGGCGCGTTCGTACAAAGTCGCAAGGTCGGTGTAGAGGTAGCCGGGGAAGCCGCGGCGTCCGGGAACCTCTTTCTTTGCGGCGGAGACCTCGCGCAGAGCCTCGGCATAATTCGTGATGTCGGTCATGATGACAAGGACGTGCATTTTCTTCTCGAACGCCAGATACTCGGCGGCGGTCAGCGCCATGCGCGGCGTCGAGATACGTTCCACGGCGGGGTCGTTGGCCAAATTGGAGAAGAGTACCGTTCTGTCAATGGCACCCGTGCGGCGGAACTCGCTCACGAAAAATTCCGATTCCTCGAACGTGATACCGATAGCCGCGAACACCACCGCGAAGTTAGAGCCCTCGTCGCCCAGCACTTTCGCCTGACGGGCAATCTGCGCGGCAAGGTTGGCATGCGGGAGGCCGGAGCCGGAGAAAATCGGCAGTTTCTGCCCGCGAACCAGCGTGTTCAGGCCGTCGATAGTGGAGACGCCCGTCTGAATAAATTCGTTGGGGTAGTCGCGGGCGGCGGGGTTCATGGGGAGGCCGTTAATGTCGCGGTACTCCTCGGGGAGGATGTCGGGGCCGCCGTCGATAGGCTGTCCCATGCCGTTGAACACGCGCCCGAGCATGTCGCCGGATACGCCCAGTTCGAGCGGGTGTCCCAGAAAGCGGACTTTCGCGTTTGCCAGATTGATTCCGGCGGCGCTCTCGAAAAGCTGTACTACGGCCGTGTCGCCGTTGACTTCCAGCACCTTTCCGCGCCGGACAGAGCCGTCGTGCAGTTCGACTTCCACCAGTTCGTCATAGGTGACGTTCTCGACCATGCGAACCATCATCAGCGGGCTGACGACTTCTTCCACAGTTTTGTATTCCCGAATCACGCGTTTTCACCTCCCTGCGCGGCGATTTCCTCGATTTGCTGTGCCATGTCCGCCCTCATTTGCGCGTAGGCGTCCTTGTACTGGTCGACGGGTACGCTCTTGGCGCGGCCGATAGTCTCGCGCACCGGAATGGCGAACAGCTTCATTACGTCGGCACCCTTGGCAATGGCGGCGCGGCAGAGCTTGTCGTATTCCAGCACCATGGAAAGAAGCCGCGCCTGCCGGTCGTAACTGGAATAGCCGTCAATGTCCGTGAATGCGTTCTGCTGTAGGAAGTCCTCGCGTACCATGCGGGCGGTCTCGAGCGTCAACTGGTCGGCCGGGGACAGAGAATCCTTACCGACTAACTGCACGATTTCATTCAGGCTGGCCTCATTTTGCAAAATGCTCATGGCCTTGGCGCGGTTCTGCATGAACGATTCCCCGAAATTCTCGTCAAACCACGGCTTCAGGGAATCCAGATAGAGTGAGTAGGAATTCAGCCAGTTAATGGCGGGGAAGTGGCGGCGATACGCAAGGGACGAATCCAGCGCCCAGAACACTTTGACGATACGCATTGTGGCCTGAGACACGGGTTCGGAGAGGTCGCCGCCCGGGGGCGACACCGCGCCCACGGCCGTCAGACTGCCGCGCCGCTCGTCGGAACCGATACACTCCACGCTCCCGGCGCGTTCGTAGAACTGCGCGAGGCGCGACGCCAGATAGGCCGGGTAGCCCTCTTCGCCGGGCATTTCCTCCAGACGTCCGGACATTTCGCGCAGAGCCTCCGCCCAGCGGGACGTGGAATCGGCGATAACCGCCACGTCATAGCCCATGTCGCGGAAATACTCGGCAATCGTAATGCCAGTGTAGACGGACGCTTCCCGCGCCGCCACGGGCATGTCGGAAGTGTTGGCAATCAGCACCGTACGTTTCATCAGGCTTTCGCCCGTACGGGGGTCTTTGAGTTCGGGGAACTCGCGCAGAACGTCCGTCATTTCGTTTCCGCGCTCGCCGCAGCCGATGTAAACGACGATGTCCACGTCAGACCATTTCGCCAGTTGGTGTTGCACGACGGTCTTGCCGGAGCCGAACGGCCCCGGAACGGCGGCCGTGCCGCCCTTGGCAATCGGAAACAGGGTGTCGATGATACGCTGTCCGGAGCAGAGGGGGCGCTTCGGGGGATACTTGGTCGTGTAGGGACGCCCCACGCGAACCGGCCACTTCTGCGTCATGGTCAGCGGCACTTCCTCGCCGTCGTCCTTTTTGAGTACGGCGACGGTCTCCGTGACGTTGAAAGAGCCGCTTTGAATGCTCTTAATCGTGCCTTTCAGATTCGGCGGCACCATGATTTTGTGAAGCACGACGGCGGTTTCCTGTACGGTGCCGATAACGTCGCCGCCGATGACCTTCGCGCCGGGTTCGACCACGGCCTGAAAGTCCCATTTCTTCTCGCGGTCGACGGCGGGGACTTCGACGCCCCTTGTGATACAAGCGCCGACTTTCTCGACAATGCGCTCCAACGGGCGCTGGATACCGTCGTAAATGCCCTCAATCATGCCGGGGGCGAGTTCGACGCTCATGGGCGCTCCGGTCGTGACGACCTCCGCGCCGGGGCCGAGGCCGGATGTCTCCTCGTAGACCTGAATGGAGGCGGTGTCGCCCTTCATGGTCAGGATTTCGCCAATCAGGCGCTGTGGACCCACGCGCACCACGTCGGACATATTCGCGTCGGCAAGTCCGGTGGCGACCACCAGCGGCCCGGATACTTTTACTACTTTACCGCTCAATACTAAAACCCTTCTTTCAATCTCCGTCGGGGCTTAGAGGATATCCGCGCCTACGGCGCGTTCAATCGCCCGCTGGATGTTCTCGCGCCCGACGCCTAACGAACCCTCCCGCCCCGGAATCAGGATAATCGCGGGGCGGAGTTCGTCCTTGTAGCGGGAAATCACGTCGGGCAGTGCCACGGCCAGACGTTCCGTCAGATAGATGACCGCGTAATCGGATTTGGCCAGTTCGCGGATTTTGTCCCGCGCCTCTTCGGGGGACGTGACGGGGAACGTATCCAGCCCGAGCGCCTGAAAGCCCATGACGGATTCCCAGTCGCCGATAACGGCGATACGCCATGTTGTGGCCATGCAATCCCCTCCTTACACGTACCCGGCGCGGAGCCGGGAGCGGATAACGTCGGCGGACAGCCCGGCGGCGCGGCCTAACAGCAGAATCCGGAGATTTGTGTATTCCGTCTCTTTCGCCGCGAGGTACGCCACAAGCGGCGCGTCGCCGAACGGCACGAACTGCGCCGCCGTCAGGTAGTCCATGGCCGCGTCGTCGCAGAGTTTCTCGAAGGCGGTCAGGCTTGCGCCCTTGACGGCCTCCGCGCCGGACTCGGCGGCGGCGGCAAGCGGCGTCGGGGCGTAGAGTTCCGGCAGGCTTCCGCCGTTGGCGACGGAAAGCACGCTGTCCGCGTCGAGTTCGCCGCCGTCCAGAAGCACACCTTTCAGAAAGTCGGCGTTGCGCCCCATGCGGAGCGTACGGACAAGCGCCCGTAAATTTTCGGTGTCAATCATCAGGCGGACGTAGCCTTGCAGAAACGCGCTCCCGGTGCCGTCGGCAATGGCGCACAAGTCGGCGTACATGTGGCGGTCAAGCGCGATATCGCTTAACTGCGGGTCGCGGGTGGTCTCCAGAATTTCCTTGGCCTCCGCGACGGCCGCGCCCAGTTCGCCGGGCAGGCCGTCCGGGTCGCCCAAGAGTTCCTCCGCCGGGACGCGCCCCAGACCGCTGAACATCGTTTCGGGGTTCGTGCCGAGCGCCGCCGCCTTGACGGCCGCTTTCGCGTTGTGGTAGTCGTACCGGACGCGGAAGAAGTCCAGATAACGCGTATCCGGCGCGCCGTCGGCGAGGTCGCGGAACGTCTCCTCACGGATTGCGGCTATAGCCGCGTCCATGGCCTCCGGGCGGCTGGCGTCGAGGTCGGGGTATCCACTCTCCTGTAGAAGTTTCGCGGTGTCCTCCCCGGTACGCGCCTCTAAAAGCTGTTCCATGCGCTCCCGGCTCAGCAGTCCGTTCTCCATTGCCCGGATACGGGTCGAAATCGCTAAATAGTCGGTGTCTCTGATACCTTTCGCCATAGCGTTTCCCCCTCACGAGGCCGACGCCTTGCGCAGTTCGGTTTTTTCCGGGAACAGCGTCCGCGCAACCGCCCCGGCGGTTCCGGCGCGTTGCAGGCGAACCAGCGTCTCAAAGGTGCAGTTGACCTCCACGTTGCGGCCTTTCAGGATGAAGCCGCCCGCGATGTCGGCCGTGCTGTCGGACAGCCTGATGGACTTGCCATACTTCTTGTTGGCGGCGTCCACGGCCTTTTTCCCGACGCTGGCGCGGTCTTTCTTGGAGAAAACCGCTTCCTCTTCGCCGCCCGTCGACGCCTCCGCCATTAGCTTGGCAAGCACGTCAATGTAGACATGCTCGGGCATTTCGCGGAGCAGTTCCAACGCGCGCGCGTACGCCGCCTCGACCATTTCCTGACGCGCCGCAAGCGTGACTTTCCGCGCCTCCATGTGCGCCATGCTCACGAGACGCTCTTCCCGTTCTGCGGCGGCCTTTTCGTTCTGTTCGGAAAGCGCCGTACGTTCGCGGTCGGCCTGCGCCCGGAAACGTTCCGTGATTTCGGTCGCCTCGTCGCGGCCTTTGCGGAGAATGTCGTTGACCTGTTCCTGCGCGTCCAGTGCGATACGCTGTGTGATGCGTTCAATTCCGTTCATCGTTGAACAACCCCTTTCTAACGGGGTCAGGCGCTGATATTGATAATCATCAGCATGGAGGCCAGCAAGGACAGAATCGCGTAGAACTCGACGGTAATGCAGAGTACCATACCCTTAGACCAGTCGTCGGGCTTCTTTGCAAGGATGTTGATGGAGCCGGCCGCGACGCGTCCCTGAGCGATAGCCGAGAACAGGCCGCCCAGCGCCATGGGCAGGCAGGCCGCGAAATACTGCATGCCCTGCGCCACCGTAAATTCCGGGAGCGTGCCGGAGAGCAGACCCATGCGGAAAATGGCGAAGAACCACACCACCAGACCGTAGAGGCCTTGCGTGCCGGGGATAACCTGCAGAATCATGACCTTGCCGAATTTGGACGGGTCCTGACACAGAAGGCCAGTGCCGGCCTCTCCGGCGATTCCGGTACCCTTGGCGGAGCCAATGCCCGAGAGAACCGCCGCCAGTCCCGCGCCCAGAAGCGCGAGCGCCAGTCCGCCGATGGGGCCGAGGAAGGTTCCGCTCTGCGCTTGCAGTTCGACCTGCTGAATCAGGCTCAAATCCATATCCATAGTGTTTATCCTCCTGAAATGTTTTGTATGCGGGGGGTTCGCCTTAAGAGGGCTGAACGTCCACAAATTTGGTATTGATAGCCAGCGGGCGGAAAGGCTGTCCGCCGTCCTGATAGAACTTGCCGAAGTATTCCAGACACTGCAGGCGCAAGTCGTGGACGTAGCACCCCAGCAAATTCAGGGCAAAGTTGAGCGTGTTGCCCGCAAGGGAGATAATAAGGAAAATGACGATATTGCCCGGAATCGCGCCGAGTGTGTTAAACACCTGCGCAATGACGCTTCCCGCCAGCATCAGCGCCATGAGACGGGAGTAGGAGAGAATGTCGCCGAAATAGCCCGTGACGTGGCTGTAGAGGGAGCCGAAAATCCCGGTAACCTTGCCCATGCCCTCGCCCGTGACAATGGGGCCGGCCACGACCATGACACCGCCGCAAATCAGCGGCACGGGCGTAATCCCCGCGACCATGAGGCCGAGTCCGGCAAAGACAATCCACCAAGTGAGTTCTTCCCAGACGGCGTCCATGACCTGCCCCTTTTTGATTTTCTGCGCGAAGCTGACGGCCATGCCCGTGAGAATCTGGACGAAGCCCAGACACATCGCGCCAACCAGTATCATGAGCGTGTCGTCAAGGGGCGTGAAGAGCGCCGGAAGCGCGAACTCCCCGCCCGTGGTCAGCCTGACGGCCTGCGTGAGGAAGTCGCCGAAGAATCCGCCCGTGACCGCGCCCATGACGAACGTGCTGACGCCGCAGAGCGTGAGCAGTCCGAAGAGGTGTCCGGCGGTTCCCTTGGGCTTGTACTTGCGCGTCACGAGCAGTCCGGCCAGAATCATGAGCAGTCCGTAGCCCATGTCGGCCATCATGATTCCGTAGAACAGAATGAAGAACGGAGCCATTAACGGGTTGGGGTCGACGTTGTGGTAGTCGGGCAGGGAGTACATTTCCGTAACCATGTTGAGGGGGCGCGTGAACCAGTTATTTTTGAGCGCCACGGGCGGGCAGTCGTCCGGGGCGGGTTCCTCCTCGTCCCACGCGCAGCCGTTCTGGTCAAGGAAACTCCGTACGGGCTGCATGGCCTCCGCAGGTGCCCAGCCCTCGAAGAAAATTACCGTGCCGTCGGTCAAGAGGCGTCCGGCGTTCTCCTCGCGGAGCAGTTCGGCGTTCAGGCGGTCAGCGTAGAGCCGCAAGGCGTCGCGGCTTTCGCCGCACTGCGACAGCGCCGTAACGGTTCTGTCCTGTTCGGCTTGGTTTTCCGAAAGGAGCCGGTCTAACTCCGCGATATTGTCGGCGGGGGTTCCGGTCAGCCCCGGAAACGCCGTCGCGCTGAAATTGTACGGGCGGAGAATGTTTTGCACGTTCTCTTCGTCGTCTCTGTGGAACACCAGCAGGGCGCAAGTCTGTTCCCGCCCCGCGCTGACTTCGTACACGTCCGCCAGCGCGTCGCCCAGCGCCGTGCGCACCGCGCCCAAGTCCGTGCCGCCCGGACAGGTCTCCAGCCGGAAAGCGGCGTGTTCCGTGCCGCCGTTTTCAAGCGGCATGTCCAGAGACTGCCACGGGAGCAAGGCCGCCTTGCGCGCGTTGAGGCGGTTCTGCTCGTTGCGGAGCCGGGAGAGCGTCCGAAGGAGGCCGTTAATTTTTGCGCTGGCCTCGTGGGCTTCCTCGACGGTCTTGGAACTCAAAAATTCGTGTTCCGAGACGCTTTTCCGCTGTATGAACAGCCCCTCTTTCGCCGGACAATACTGCTTCAGGGCGTCCAGCGCCGTGCGCGTGTCGGTCAGTTCGCTTTTGGTACGCGACAGGTCGGCGTCGCCGCGCCGGAGCAGTGCCGCCCATTCCGGGTCGGACAGCCGCCCCTCCGGCTCGCTGATTTCCACGCAGCCCAGATGGAGCAGTCCCTTTAGCAGTTCCTCCTTCTGCGCGGACATCGCCATGACGCGGAGCCGCTTCATTTTGGTAATCATTCAGCGCCCCACGACCTTTCTGACAATGTAATCCGCGGCTTTGTTGAGGTTCTTCCGCGCCGCCTGACGGAGTTTGTCGCCCTCCGCCCGCGCCTCTTGGTCGATTTCCCGCGCCTTGACTTCGGCGCGTTCCTCCGCCTGACGCATGAGCTTTCTGCGTTCCTCCGCCGCGCCCGCCCGGACTTCCTTTATCAAGGCTTCGCCGTTCCTCTCGGCGTCGGCGAGGAGCTGGCGCGCCTCCGCTTGGGCGTCCGCAATCCGTTTTTGTCCTTCCTGTTCCGCGTCCGCCACTTTCTGGATTGCTTCCAAGGACATCTTCTATCACCTTCTCTCCGGATTGTCCCTCCGGTTTTGACGTTCCGCCGCCCGTTTCCAGCGTTTTCCATGGGAAGTTGTCGAAAACGGACAGTCTAATCTATTATAGGGGATATTCGCCCCACAAGCAAGGAATTTCTGGATAACGCATGGATTTTCGTGTATTTGCACAATTTCCACGGCGTTTTTCCGACGTTTCCACAATATCCGTACATTCTGTGGAAAACGTTCCGGCGGCGCGCAATCCAGTAAACATGCGACATTGGAAACCTTGGCGCATTCCGGAAGCGTACAGGCCTGATAAAAACAAAAAGACGGCGCAATCCATTTCAAATTGCGCCGTCTACGTAAGGAGTTTTTTAATAATGTTTTCGATTCTTAACCATACGCCGATATTCTTTTTCATGGATATGCCAGAATGTCATAATAGAATTGCGATATTCTGGAGGGAGTTCCGGCGTACGCAAACGTAAGACGAGGTTAAAATGCAACATTTCATTATCGGCGGGAAATGCCTTGAGAAGATTTACAGTGTTGTGCGGATGGTCTCTATCTTCCAAAATATGTGCCGGATTAGATAAAATATCAGGAATAAATTCCTGATAAGCGTCAAAATCACCATGATGTCTTTTATTGATGTGAGCTATCCGCTCTTTGGTAATAATTACCTCGTCTGTATCAAGATTTGCCACAACCATTTGAAATCGCTCGACTTGGATTTTCCCCATTGTGAATACGGTCATGAAAATCACTCCTTCATTTTTGTTCAGTTGTCAAGGTACACATTCCACTCGGAAAATTCCGGGCGTTTCAGTGTTAGGGAAAAAGACCTCTTCTGAATACCTCCATGTAAACCATCATTCAGGTGTTGAATAGGTCTAAATAAAGGGAGCTTTGGCGGGCGTCCCCGTCTCCCGCATCTCTCAGGGTTTCCCCTTGTCATTACCAGCGGCGCGTGGTTGGGACGAAATTTACCACCTCAAAGCTCCCATTCATTTAACATAAACGATTATAGCGCAAATATTCCTGCTTGTCAAGAAATTTTTTGAGTTGATGATAAATATCTTGTAATTTGCCCTTTGATATGCCATGATGAACGCGAAGAAAGCGGGGTGGCGTGCATGTTACAGCCGAAACTTGTCAGCGTGACGGCGGCGGAGCCGTTGACACTGCGCCTTGTATACGAGACCGGGGAGGTGAAACTGTTCGACGTGTCGCCGTACGCCCGCGGCTCGTGGTACGGAGAGTTGAGAGACCCGGACTATTTCCGTACGGTACACCTTATCGGCGGCGGCACGGGTATCGAGTGGGAACACGGGCAGGACATCGCGCCGCATGAACTCTATGAATTAAGCCGCGTCGGCGTATCGGACGCGTGAAAACGGGCATACTGTGGGAGCGTCCCCGCGCGGGGACAGATTGGAGGTTTCCCATTATGCTGGATAAACTCGCCATGACGCTGGCCATTATCGGCGCGTTAAACTGGGGCAGTATCGGGCTGTTTGGTTTCGACGCGGTAGGCTTCCTCTTTGGCGGACAGATGGCGGCGCTCTCCCGCGTGGTCTTCACGCTGGTTGGCCTCGCGGGGCTGTGGTGCATTATGCTCCTGTTCCGCGACAGCGAGTCGCCGGAGGCACACCCCCATATGGCGTAACTTCTCACCGCCCCCGGACGCCGCGCGCGTCCGGGGGAAAAGTTTTTTATCGAATTTGTCGACGGAATCTTGCAAAGTTCGCGCGGACATAGTATAATCCAAAACAAGAGGGATGGGGCGGGAGTGTCTGTCTTTGACGGATACTTCTGGAAGTGTTGCGCCCTTACGCGGCGGCCGGAATTTTCTGGAACGGAAAACATGCCACTTTTTGTCGTTTTGGGGATTGCCAAGCGCGAAAAAATGTGTTATAAAGAAGGGTATGTATCGTTTTACCGGAATTCCGGGTGAAAAGTAGAAAATCGTGGAATTTCAGTGGAAAAATGGAAAGGGGTGGGCTTTGTGTCCTCCGTTCTGGCGTCGACCGCCACCAATATGACCAGTAACAGCCTCCGCATGATGGAGCGCTCCATGGACTTCCTCTGGGCGAAGCAGGCGGCACATCTGGACAACGTCGCAAACGCCGAGACCCCCGGCTACAAGGTCAAGACCGTGACCTTTGAGGAGCGTTTCCGCGCGAAACTGCGTCAGGCGCGCGCCGAGGCCGTCCGCCTCCGCACAAACCCCCGCGCCGCGTACCGGAAAACCATTGAGGACACCGGATGGAGCGTCACGGAGGACGACGAAATCACCCGCATGGACGAAAACGGCGTCAACGTCACCGAGCAGAGCTTGGAGGCAATCCGGACGGCCTATCAAATGCAGTACACGCTACAGGCGATTTCCAGCGATTTAAGCACGCTCCGCGCCGCCATTACCGGGTAAGCGAACATAGGAAGGAGTTCCCGACATGGCTTTCCTGTCAACGCTCAACATCATCGGCTCCGGCATGACCGCCCAGCAGGTGCGGCTTGACGTGATTTCCGAGAACATCACCAACATGAACACCACCCGCACAGAGGACGGCGGCGCGTACCGCCGGAAAGTGGTCGTCATGCAGGCCGAGACCAACAAGAACGGCTTCCGGCGGGCGCTCTCCCGCGCCGCCGTGGAGGGAAAAACCGCGTCGAGCCGACGCGTACGGCAGGCCGGGGGCGTCCGCGTGGCCGAAATCAACGACGACGAAGAGACCGACATGCCCTTTGTCTACGACCCCACCCACCCCGACGCCAACGAAGCCGGATACGTGCAAATGCCCAACGTCACGCTTGTCAAGGAGGTCACGGACGCCATGGCCGCCAGCCAGGCCTACAACGCCGACGTGACGCTCTTCAACACCTTTAAGCAGGTCGTGGCCAGAGGGCTGGAGATGGGACAGTAGCGAAACCTTGCCGCAGGGAAGCGGCATAAATTAAGCCGGCATGCCGTAAGGAAAGGGCGGAAAAACGGTTCTTTCAAGCGGTATCAAAGCCCGCCACAGGGAAGTGGCGGACGCGCCGAAAGGAAGCGGCGCAGACACTTTCCGTTTTTCCGTTTCACTTTCCGGGAGGCAGTATGGACGTAATCAAACCAATCTGGAACCAGTCACCGCTCAAAGCCATGTGGGACAAGATGCCCATTAACCCCTTACGCCAGTCCGGCGCGGAAAACGGGGGCAACCCCACCGGGCAGACACCCACCGCCGGGCAGATTCGCACCGCCGAGCAGACACAGTCCACGGCGTCCGCGCCCATTGACACATGGGCGGTCGACCGACAGGCCAACCCGTGGACGGCCGACCGCGCCGCGCCGTCGTTCGGAGAAGTCTTTCAGGCCGCTTTGGAACGCTCGCCGGAACCCGTGGCGGACGTTATCAACCCCGTGACCGACATCTTCGGCGCGGCCGTCGACGCCGTGAAGGAGACCGACGCCGCGAAAACACAAATGGAATACCTCATGGCCACAGGCCAGCTTGACAACCCCGCCCTGCTGACCATCGCTTCCACCAAGGCGCAGTTGTCCGTACAGCTCCTCGTACAGCTCCGCAACCGGGCGCTCGACGCCTACAACGAAATCATGCGAATCAGTATCTGACTCGCGGGCATGACATAGAGAGGGGGTGACTGTGCGTTTGGTTGAACGAATCAAAAAAATATGGCAAAAAATCCGGGCGTTCTGGGTAAGTTTGAGCCTCCGGACGAAGGTGTTTGCCATGTTCGTGGCGGCCGTGACCGTGGTGGTCATCGGCGTCCTCATCGTGCATAGCGCGAACCACCGCTACGCCGTCCTGTTTACCGACCTGTCCGCCGAGGACCTGACGCAAGTCGTAAATTACCTGTCAACGAACAACATCACCGACTACAAAATAGAAAACAACAACCGGATTCTCGTCCCCGAGGGGCAGGAAGCCCGGCTGAAAATGAATATCCTGCTGGAGGGCTACCCCACATCCGGCTTTGGGTACAACATGTACCTGTCCAACATCGGCTCCCTTTCCTCCGACGCCGACAGGCAGTTACTCTGGCAGGCCGACTTACAAGACCGCTTGGCCGCCTGTATTACGTACATCCCCGGCGTCAGAAGCGCGAAAGTGTTCATCACCCGGGGCGAAGACCGCCGCTATATCCTCAGCACGGATGATGTCGTCAACGCCAGCGCGTCCGTCACCGTCGAGATGAGCGGCAACAAGACCCTGACCGACCAGCAGGCCAACGCAATCCGCGCCCTCATCCGCGGCGCGGTGCAGGGGCTGGCCATTGAAGATGTCCAAATCATGGACACCGCCGGGAACACCTACACGGGCGAGGCCGATTCCCTCACCGCCTCCGACAGCGCCCAGCTCAAACTCGCGCTGGAATCGCAGGTAAACGCCTACCTCCGCAACAACGTTCTCCGCGTCCTCAATGACCTGTTCGGGGAGGGGAACTGCAGCGTCAGCGTCAGCAGTACCGTCAACGTCAACCGCACCTACGAGGACTCCATCATCTACGAGGAACCCGCGTGGGCGCAGAACGGCTCCTCGGAAGGGCGCGGTATCATCGGCCGCCGTCTGTGGGGGGACAGCATCGTACGCGACGACGGCGAGGGCGCGGGCGGCACCGTCGGCACCACCACCAACGCCGACTTAAACGAGTACGTCATCCGCGAAAGCGACCTCACCGGGAACGAGCGCGAAATCAACGCCTCCGGCGAAATCGATTACAACGTCACCCAGCACCACCGCCAGACGGAGTACCCCATCGGCGTCGTGGAAGATGTCATGGTCTCCGTGGCCATTAACAGTTCCGTTTTGGGCGACACCCCGCCCAACTTGGACACGCTGACGCAGGTCGTCGCGCGCGCCGCCGGTATCAACGTCACCACGGAGGCCGACCGTATCGCCATCATGGTGCATCCGTTCTACGTCACGCCGCCCACGCCCGAAGAGCCGCGCGTCGTCGAGCTTCTGCCCGGCCTTGAAATCCCCAACTGGGTACTCTATGCCGCCGTCGCGGGTCTGATTCTGTTCGCGATTCTGGTCATCGTGATTCTGCTCATCGTCAGGAATATCAGAAAGCGGCGCAAGGAGCGCGAGGAACGGGAGGCTTTGGAGGAGCAGAAACGCGCCGAAGAGCGCAGGGCGCTGGAAATCAAAGTCGAACAGAAGTTGCGCGAGAAACAGCCCGTTTCCGTCATTGTCCACGAGGACGGAACTATCGAAGAAGTACCCGAAGGCACCCCCGGCTCGATTGTCGTCACCATGCCCGAGCCTACTGTGGACGTAAACGGCATAGTCATCATGCCCACGCTGCAGGACGCCGTACAGCAGGCGCAGGAGAAGGCCGTACAGGAGGCGCAGGCAGCCGAAGCCGCCGCCGAGGGCGAGGGCGAGGAGGAGACGGAAGGCGCGAATATCATGGACATTCACTCCGAAGAGGACATGGAACTCAGAAAGAAAGTCCGCCTGTTCGTGGAGGAGAACCCCTCCATTGCCGCCCAGATGCTCAAGAGCTGGATAAGGGAAGGAGGCGAAGAGTAACATGCCTCGACTTAACCGTGCCAAGAAGGGCGCGCAGGAGAAGGAACCCGAAGCGGCGGCAACTCCGCCGGAACAGCCGGAACAGCCGCAACAAAAGAACGCGAACATTTACACCCCCTACACCATGGAAGCGCCCACCCCGGAAGATATCCTCGCAAGAATGACCGGGATAGAGAAGGCCGCCGCCGTGATTGTCGCAATCGGTGCCGACAAGGCCTCCCTGATTTATCAGCACATGGACCCCGAAGACGTGGAACAGGTCACACTCGAAGTCGCAAAGCTCGGCTTCCTGTCCATGGATGTCAGCGAAGCCGTGCTGACCGAGTTCTACCAGATGTGCATGATGAACAAGGCGGTGTCGGAAGGCGGTCTGGAATACGCCCGCTCCGTACTCGAAAAGGCGTTCGGCAACGCCACCGCCGCCACGCTCCTTACCAAGATTACAAAGTCCCTCAAGAGCCGGGAGTTCGCTTTCCTCAACAAGGCCAACCCCAAAGACCTCTTCGCAATCTTGCAGAACGAGCGCGCGCAGATTATCTCCTTGGTACTCTCCTACGTCACCCCCGAACTCGCCGCCGGCGTCATCGAACAGTTGGAGGGACAGCAGCAAATTCGCGTCGTGGAGAATCTGGCTCTCATGGACAGTGCCTCCCCGGTGTACGTCAAACTGGTGGAAACCGAAATGGCAAGACGTTTCGACAACATTTTCCAGAGCGATTCCAACGTCAAGATGGGCGGTGTCGACTTCGTGGCCAGCGTCATGAACAACCTCGACCGCGCAAGCGAAAAGTCTATCTTCGACGGCCTGTCCGTCACAAACGAGACACTCGCGCAGGAGATTCGCCAGCGTATGTTCGTGTTCGAGGACATTGTCACGATGGACGACCGCTCTATACAGCGCTTCCTCCGCGACGTCGACAGCAAGGACGTGGTGCTTTCCCTCAAGGCCGCGCCCGAGAGCGTGTCCAACAAGCTATTCGCGAACATGTCCACGCGTATGGCCGCCAGTATCCGCGACGACTTGGAGATTACAACCAATGTCCGCATGAAGGACGTGGGCGAGGCGCAACAGCGCATTGTGGACGTTATCCGCAGGCTCGAAGACCAAGGGGAGATTATCATCCTCAAAGGAGGCAAAGACGATATCATCGCCTAACGGAAGGAGCGGGGGACTGTGGCCGTTGTCAAGAGAAACCGCAGAACGATGCAGGCGGACGCCTATGTACTCCGTCCGGCCGGGGAGTTGTTCGTCGGGGAGGACACCCCGAAGACGCCCCTGCCTGTCAGAGAGTATGCCAACATGGACTTGGACGGGGACGAGTTCCCGTCCGAATCCGGCGCGGAAGCGGAGGACGCCGCCGAGTTCGAGGAGGACGGGGAGGAAGAGGAGCAGGAACCCACTCCCGAAACCGACCCCCTTGGATTCGCCCGCGTTCAAGCCGACGCCCTGTTACGGGACGCCCGGAAAGAGGCCGAGGATTATGTGGCGGCCTACAAACAGCAGGCAATCGCCGAGTTTGAATCCGAACTCGAACAGCAGAAGTTCCGCGCCCGGGAGGAGGGCTATAACGCCGGGTACGCCGCCGGGATGAACGAGGCCATGGCCGAGGCCAAAGTAGAGCGGAATAAACTGGCCGCCGAACAAATCCGCGACGTGACGGAATTTTTAGAGGCGGCGGCGCGGGCGCGTGACCGCCTCTTCGACGAGAACCGCGAGGAGATGAAAAACCTTGCCATGACCATTGCCGAGAAGGTCATACAGGTCAGCTTGAAGAACAGCAGTGACATCCTGCTCCGCATGGTCGACGCCGCGACCGACACCCATAAACGTTGCGAGTGGGCGCATATCTACGTGGCCGACTGCGACGTAAAGGGCAAGGCGTTCACGACGCCCGAACTGACCGCCGCGTTAGGCCACATCTCCGACCGCGTACGCGTCATTCCCATGGCCGACGACGAGTCCGGTACCTGTATCGTCGAACTCCCGGACGCGATTTTGGACGCGAGCGTTTCGACACAGCTTGCCAACATCCGGGAGGTACTCGACAGCGTTGGAACCGACGACGATTCCCCGACCGTCTTTTACACGGGCAAAGCCCCGAAAAATTCCGGCTGACGATACGCCCCCCTTTCGGGGGGAACTTAATAAGGGGGTGGGTACGTGTTCCAGAACGCCATACGGCAAATCCGGCAGGCGGAGACCATCCGCCACACGGGCAAAATTGAAAACATCGTCGGCATGTCGATTGAGGCGTCCGGGAGCAAGGCCGCCGTCGGCGACATCTGCCGCATTTACAGCGACGAATCGAGCGGGCAGATTTCCGCCGAAGTCGTGGGCTTCAAGAACGACCGCCTCTTGCTTATGCCCTACGCCGAAATGAGCGGCATTTCCGCCGGGAACTTTGTCCGCAACACCGGACACCAGCTACAGTTGAAAGTGGGACCGTATCTCAAAGGCCGCATTATCAACGCACTTGGACAGCCCATCGACGACAAGGGACCGCTTGAAGAGGGCGTACCCTACAACATCGGCGGCGGCTACATTAACCCGCTGACGCGCCCGCCCATCCGGGAAAAAATGGAGTTCGGCGTCAAGGCCATTGACGGCCTGCTGACTATCGGAAAGGGTCAGCGCATGGGCATTTTTGCGGGTTCCGGCGTCGGGAAAAGTACCCTGCTGGGCATGATTGCGAAAAACGTTAAGGCCGATATCAACGTCATTGCGCTTGTGGGCGAACGCGGACGGGAAGTGTTGGAGTTCGTGCAGAAAGACCTCGGAGAGGCCGGAATGGCGCGCTCGGTGCTTGTCGTGGCGACCTCCGACCAGCCCGCCATGCTGCGCATGAAATGCCCCGCCGTGGCGACGGGTATCGCGGAGTTTTTCCGCGACCAAGGCTACGACGTGCTTCTGATGATGGACTCCCTGACGCGCTTCGCCATGGCACAGCGCGAAATCGGGCTTGCAATCGGAGAGCCGCCCGTGGCGCGTGGCTATACGCCTTCGATTTACGCCGAACTCCCGAAACTCTTGGAGCGGAGCGGCAACTTCCAGACCGGCTCTATCACGGGCATTTACACGGTACTGGTCGAGGGCGACGACACCAACGAACCCATTGCCGACACCGTACGCGGCATTCTGGACGGTCACATTGTGCTGTCCCGGGCGCTTGCCGCCGCGAACCATTACCCCGCTATCAACATCGGCGCGAGTATCTCCCGCCTCATGGTCGAACTCGTCCCGCCGGAACATCGGCAACTCGCGTCACGTCTAAGGGATATCCTGAGCGTGTACGAGAAGAACGAGGACCTTGTATCCATCGGCGCGTACAAGGCCGGGAGCAACCCCAAACTCGACCAAGCCCTGAAACAGATTGACGCAATCAACGCCTTTCTGAAGCAGGGAATCAACGAATCTTTCAGCTACGAGGACTGTCTCAAACAAATGGCGGCCATTTTCAGTCAGACCCGCGCCGAGTGACCCGAAAGTGAGGTGTGTCCGTTTTGAAACGGTTTCAATTTCAATTGGAACCCGTCCTGAACTTCAAACAGCAGGGCTTGGACGCGTTAATGATAGAGTTATCCGCCATACAGGCGAGCGTGGCCGCGCAGGAGAACAGGCGGAGCGCGGCCTACCAGCGTCTGGCCGACTACGACGCCGAGAGCGTACGCAAGAACGCCGAGGGCATGTCGGTCATTGAGGCGCTGGAGCGGCAGTCGTGCCAGCAGGTTTTGGCGCGGCGGGCGCGCAACGAGGACGACGAACTGGCGCGCTTGCGGCGCGAGGCCGAGAAGAAGCGCGCCGAGATTGTGGAGGCGCGGAAAGAGACGCATTCTCTGGAACGTCTGCGGGAGACGCGGCAATCGGAATTTAACGCCGCGCTGGCCAAGGCCGAGGAAAAGGAACTCGACGATTTGACGGCCGCCCGCCGCGCTTCGGCCGCGAGCGCCGCCGGGTAAACTGATTCCGGTGTCCATGAAACGCGGCCGCCGTCGTGCAAGCGGAACCCATGAAAGGAGGTGAGGCCGTAAAAAACGCGTACCCACAGCCCATATCATATGGAGGTGACATAAATTCGTGGAAATGAGAAACACAGCGGCATTAGACCAGATTCTGACGGCGGCACCGTCCGGGCGCGGCGCTTCGCGGAGCAACGCGAAAGCGTCCGACGGTTCCGACTTCGGGAGCATGGTACGCCAGAAACAGCAGGACACCCGCGCAAATGACGGCAAGGACACGCCCGCGCAGACTTCCTCCGCGAAACCCAAGGACAAGCCCGACACGCCCACGCCACAGCAGAACGCCGACACGCCCGCCGAACAGTACGAAATCGCGGCGGCCATGATGATGCAGTCATGGTTACAGATGATTCCCGTCAATGTGACCCCGGAGGAAAACACGCTGGAAGTCGAAATCACCCCGGAGTTTCTCCCCGACATGCACACGGAAGCGGAAGTCGTCGCGCCGCTGGAACAGATTCAGGTCAGGCCGGAAGAAGTCGTGGAACACACGGAAATCCGAGAGTTCCGCGACGTGGTGGAGGAAGTCCGCACGGAAGTGCAGGACTTTTCGGACAAGCCCGTGACCGAGGAGCAGACCGAGGAAGTAGAGGAAACGGTCGTCGTGGAAAATGTGAAGGTCGAGACCCCGGTTTTCGGCTACATGGACGCCGAACCCGTGAAAGTGGCCACCGTACAGGAAAAGCCCGTCGAACTCGAAGCCCCCGACGGCTTGGAGCAGTTGCGCGGACGCGTTGAGGAATTTCTGACCGACGCCGAGGGCAACAGTTACGTGGAACTGACGCTTTCCCCGCCCGAACTCGGGAAAATTACGGTCTCGCTGACGCAGGCCGCCGACGGCGCGTTACACGTACAGCTCAGCGCAACGACCGTCCGCGCCGCCGAACTGCTCGAACGCAACACAAGCGGCTTGCAACAGCTTTTAGCGTCCACGTCCCGCCCGCAGGTGAAAGTGGAGATGACCGAAACCCAGAACAACCCCTACATTTTCATCAACCCCAATCAGGACAACGGGCAGAACCAGCAGCGCCAGCAGCAGAATCAGCAGAAGCGTGACCGGGAACGCGGAGAACACGAGGACAGCGATTTCATACACCAGTTGCGGCTCGGACTGGTCGGAATCGGCGTCTGACGCCCGGAAAGGAGTACACATGAGCAGTAACTATTACACAGACCTCAAGGGCATTGTGACGACGGGTCTGGAAGCGGCCTCCACCGTCGCGAAGCACAGCACCAGCACCAAGGCCGGAAAAGACCTCCAAATGGAGGACTTCTTACAGTTGATGGTCGCCACGGTTCAGAACCAGACCATTGACAATCAGGCCGACATCAGCGACATGATGAACCAGATGGTTCAAATGTCCGTGGTGCAGGCGATTTCCAACATCAGCCAGTTGATTACCGACACCACCAGTCTGACCTACGCCGCCTCTCTGGTCGGGAAAGACGTTATCATCGCCGAGAAAGTCGGAAACGAAACGATTCAGATTCCCGGCAAGGTCACGGGTACGGGTACGCTCGACGGAACCCCGGTCATTTTCGTGGGCGACAAGAGCTACTGGCTGTCGGACGTGCTGGCCGTCGGGGAGTTGCCGTCCAAGGAGTCGCAAGAGCAGAACGCGCAGGCGCTCCAGAACGACGAGGACTGGCTGTCCCAGCAGACCACATCCAGTTCCATGGACATGGCCGCCCGCGCCGCGCTCGACGACATTGCCAAGCTCCAGAGCGCCAAAGACGACACCGTGGACGCCCTCTTGGAAGCTATCAAGCCCTCCGACGACGACGACGACAAGCGCGCCAACGCCATTGCGGACTTTCTCGACCCGAACGCCAACAGGTATGACGCCGTGGTGAATCTGCTGACCGCCGCCGGGAACAGCGCCGACGCCGCCGCGATTCTCAGCGCCCTTGGACACGACGATATCCCGCTGTCCGTCATTGAGGACGCCATGCAGGAAATCGGCGTCATTTGAACGCTTTCCGGAGGGGCAACGACGATGATTGACAAATTGCACGGCGTCGCGCCGCCCACCCGTACGCAGACCACGGCCGCCGCGCGGACACAACCCGCGTTCGGTGCCATGCTTCGGCAGTGCGCGCAGACCGTCAACTTCTCCAAGCACGCGCTCGCCCGCGCCGAGGAACGCGGAATTGAACTCACCCCCGACTTAATGGGCAAATTGGCCGATTCCGTCGAGAAAGCCCAAGAGAAGGGCGCGAAAAACATTCTTGCGTTCAGCGATTCGCAGGCCTTCATTATCAACATCCCCTACGGGCGGGTCATTACCACCATGTCCGGGGAGGAAATGAAGCAGAACATCTTCACCAACATTGACGGGGCTGTACTGCTCTGACAGTACACGGCAGGTCCTCTACAGGATGTCGCGGGGCGTCGCCCGACTGGCGCGCCCCAACGCCCCCGCATGATATAAGGAGTTATCACATGACAAGTTCCATGTACGCGGCTGTCGCGGGTCTCAAAACGCACATGAGCGCCCTCGGCGTCATCGGCAACAACGTCGCAAACGTCAACACATACGCCTACAAGGCTACCCGGTACACATTCGACGAAGCCCTGTACACCAACGTCCGCTCCGGCTCCAACGGCACGGAGGAAATCGGCGGCAACAACCCCGCGCAAATCGGCTTCGGCTGTACGCTGGGGACTATCGACCTCGACATGGGTACCAAAATCTTCAACACCACGGGCAGAGGCATGGACTGCATGATAGACGGCGACGGCTTCTTTCTCGTCGGCGACAAAACCAAGCTCGGTATCAACACGCAGGCCGAACTCAACGGCATGTCGCTGAGCCGTCTGGGCAATTTCGAGTTCAACAGCGGCTATCTCACCGACGGCGGCGGGAACATCGTCTACGGCTTTCTCAACGTCTCCAACCCCGACCAGAACGCGCAGTTCAGCACGCTCTTGACGCCGATTCGGCTTCCGTATTATAATGAGGACACCAAGGAAATTCTCATGCCCCTTGAGAGCGACGACGAGGAGAACCCCGAACTCGTGGACAACGAGACCGCGCTGGAAGCTATCGCCGAGGCCAACGCCCCCGGACAGGAAGCCACCCACATCCCCTACAAGCGCCTCAACGTCGATACGCTCAGCGTCGACCGCGCCGGGGTCATTACCGCCGTCACTGCGGACGACATTCAGGTAGTCATCGGCGTCATCGCCGTGGCGAAGGCCGAGAACCCCAACGGCGTCACCCATACCGACGGGCGCTACTATACGGCTCTCGGCGGCGCGGGCAATCTCCGCCTGACGACCGTCGGCGGCACCGTCACCTACCCGGAAATCGGCATGGACGGCCAGCCCGTCAACCCCGGCGGCACCGACGCGAACCGCCTCATCATCGAGAGTTCGGGTGACACGGAAATCCTCAACGGCGGCCTCGAATCCTCCGGCACCGACCTCGCCGACGAAATCACACACATGATTGTCATCCAGCGCGGCTATCAGGCCAACACCAGAATTGTCACCGTGACCGACTCCATGCTGGAAGAACTCGTCAACATGAAGCGGTAATTCTCCGGGCGTCGGGGGATACCCTCCCCCGCGCCCCTCCGGCGCAGAAAGGAACAGTGTACCATGATTGTACTAACCAAAGTCTCCAAGGAAAAGTTCCTGCTCAACCATAACCAGATTGAGTGTATCGAGACCATCCCGGAAACCCGCGTCGTCATGATGAACCATGACTATTACCTCGTGCAGGAGACCATACAGGATATCATCCGCAAAATCGCGGAGTACAACGCGAAAGTTCTCGACATCCACCGCCAGATTGCCGTGACCGACAAAGCCGACAAGAGGAAATAGCCGGGAACCCCCGCGCAAGAACGAACGATAAGAAACGGAGCGGAAATTTTTATGAATATTGCGTACGTCGTGGGACTGCTTCTGTCTTTCGCGTTTATCCTGCTGGGAATGCTGGGCTTCCCGAAAATCGACTTTAACAAGTTAATGAACTTCGTCGACATGCCCAGCGTCCTCATCGTGGTGGGCTGTACGTTCGCGGTCGTGGCGGCCAGTATGCCGACATCCGTGCTGAAATCCATTCCCAAGCATTTCGGGCTGGTCATGAATACCAAGAAGTTCGACCCCATGAGCATTATCGACCAGTTGACCGAAATCGCCAACAAGGCGCGTAAAGACGGCCTGCTGTCGCTGGAAGGCATGGCCTCCGAGCAGAAGGACCCCTTTTTCAAACAGGCTATCATGCTTCTGGTCGACGGCAACGACGCCGACCGCGTCCGGCTCGTGCTGGAAACCGATATCGAGCAAATGGCGGCGCGGCACGAGTCCGGCGCGGCGCTCTACGACAAGGCCTCCGCAATGGCACCCGCGTTCGGCATGGTCGGCACGCTCTGCGGCCTTATCAACATGTGCAAAGGCCTGAACATGTCCGACGGCTCCTCCTCCCTCGGCGACGACATGGGTACCGCCATGATTACGACCATGTACGGCTGTATGCTGGCGCACCAAGTATTCGGCCCCATTGCGACTCACCTGCGGACACGCGGAGACGAGGAAATCTTGTGCAAGATGATTATCGTCGAGGGCATTACGGGCATTCAGTCCGGGGAAAACCCCAAGTTTCTCCGGGAACGCCTCCTGACGTTCGTCTCTCAAAACGCCCGCGAAAAGGCCACCGCCGGTAACGAATAAGACAGAACCGCTTTTCCGTCCCGGAATAGCGGGAACATGAAGGGAGGAAGCGACCTCTTTATGGCAATCAAGAAGAAAAGCAGCGGTGGCGGCGGCGCGAACTGGATGGACACCTACGGCGACATGGTGACGCTGTTGCTCTGCTTCTTCGTCCTGCTCTACTCCATGTCGACTATCAGTGAGGAGAAGTTCAAGGCCATTGTGCAGAGCTTCAACCCGTCGTCGCTGGAAACCAGCACCATGACTTCCGGCAGTGAAGGCCCCCTTGCCGACCCGTCCGAGGGTATCGGCTCCGACTACGGCCTCTCCCCGCCCACAGAGGACGCAATGGAACAGACCGACATCGACGATTTGCTGGAACAACTCGCGCAGATGCTAAAGGAAGTTGCCGCCGATAGCGGACAGGCCGAAAACATCGAAGTCACCAAGGGTGACGGCTATGTGTTCGTGTCGTTCAACGACGCCGTGTTTTTCATGGGCGACAGCCCGACCATCACCGTGGAGGGCGAGCGTATCCTGAACGTCGTGGCCGACGCGCTCAACCACGCCGCCCGCGCCGTGGACGAACTGCGCGTTATGGGGCATACCGCGCAGGCGTCGCCCGACCGCCCCAACAACGTCGACAACGACCGCCGTCTGGCCTCCAACCGCGCAACCAACGTGACGATTTACCTACAGAAGCGCGTGGAAATCTCCCCGGCGCGTATCGTCAGCGTCGGGTACGGCCAGCACAGACCCGTCGACACCAACAGCACCCGCGAGGGGCGCGCCCACAACCGCCGCGTGGAGATGATTATCACGGGCAAGAACCTCTACAGCGAACTCGGCGACGCCCTCCAGCAGTACCAGACGCTCCGCACGGGGGACGCCCCTGCGGAAGTCTCCGAGGAATTTTACGCGGAAGACGCCGGAGCCCCTTTAGAATAAATGTGCGCGGCTGACAGGAAATGAGGTGCCTATGGCTGAAGTATTGTCACAAAGTCAGATTGACGCGCTTCTGCAAGCCGCGTTTAATCCGGAACCCGATAAACAGGAACCCAAGGAACGATATCAGAAGTACGACTTTCGCAGTCCGAGAAAGTACACCAAGGAGCGCCTGAAAATGCTGAACGGCGTCTTTGATAACTACGTCAAGGTACTGACGACCCGGATTAACGCGCTTGTCCACGCCACTTGTGAAGTTTCTGTTGACACCGTGGACGAACAGAGGTATTATGAGTTCTCGAACGCGCTCTTGGAGGGTTCGGTCGTGTCGCTGGCCTACCTGCGCCTCGACGGACAGCGCGAGGATACCCCGGTCATCATCTGCGCCACGCCCAGTATCATGATTAGCATGTTTGACCGCCTCTGCGGCGGTACCGGGAACGTGGACGACCTCCCCTCCGACTACGCCTACACCAACGTCGACCTGAGCCTGTACGCGCACCTTATCTCTGAGTTTATCTCCCTTTTGAGCGGAAGCTGGGAAAATTACCTGCACCTGAATTTCGAGTTCGGGCGCGTGGAGACCAACCCGACCCTTGTGCAGTTAATCGGGCTGGAAGAGACCGTCGTCGTGGTCAGTATCGACGTGAACTTTGCCAACGCCTCCGGGCGCTTCGACATCTGTCTGGCCGACGAGGTACTCAACCGAATCTTCGAGGGTATCGCAAAGCAAAACCGCGCCATGCGCAGACAGTTAGAGGACCATTCCGAGGAGATTTACAGTCACTTGGAGGACACCGACCTTGTCATCACCGCCGAGCTTGGGCGTACCTGGCTTCGGCTTCGGGATATATACACGCTCAACGTGGGGGATGTCATTGACATGAACATCAAGGCGGACTCGGCCGTGTCGCTCTGGATTGGGGAGCGGCAGTGGTTCTCCGGCCTGATGGGCGTTGATGAAAAGCATGTGGCAGTAAAAATCAGAGACGTACATCACATAGAGGGAGGGAGCGAGCAGGAAGATGAGTAATCTGTTTTCACCGATGGAGATTGACGCCATTGGCGAGATTATGAACATCAGCCTTGGCTCATCGGCTACGGCGGTTTCCAACCTGCTGGACCACAGAGTCGATATCACGACGCCGCGTGTTTCGATTGTGAACGCGGAGGAGTTTTCGCTGGGCGACCTTGACCCCGCAATCGGCGTGGAAATCAAATACGTTGCGGGTCTGACGGGCAGTAACATCATGCTTTTGAAAATGCACGATGTAAAAATCATCGTGGATATTCTCATGGGCATGGAGACGCCGGAAGAGGAATTCGAGCTCAACGAGCTGACGCTCAGCGCGGTCTGCGAAGTCATGAACCAGATGATGGGAGCCTCGTCCACGGCGCTGTCGGACTTCCTCGGGCGCGTGGTCAACATCTCCACGCCGGAGACGTTCGACGGCTCCAACGTCGACGACCTGCGGGGACAGTGGCTCCCGGTCAGCCATGGGCCGATTGTGGTTGTGCAGTTCGCGTTGAGCATTGAGGACGCCGTGCAGAGCGAGTTTATCAACGTCATGTCCGTGGAACTGGCCAAGGAGATGATTTCCGGCTTCGGCCTCGGCGACGGGGAGGACGCGTCCGCCGCGCTGGACAACGCCGCCCAGCCGGAGGGCAGCCGGAATCTCAATCAGGCGCAAATCGAGGCCATGATGGCACAGCAAAGCACCCCGGCACCGTCCGGCGGCGGCATGATGAGCCAAGAGGAAATCGAGCGCATGATGTCCGGCATGGCGGCACCTACCCCGCCCCCGGCACCGTCGGGAGGTGGCGGCATGATGAGCCAAGAGGAAATCGAGCGCATGATGTCCGGCATGGCGGCACCCACCCCGCCCCCGGCACCGTCGGGAGGCGGCGGCATGATGAGCCAAGAGGAAATCGAGCGCATGATGTCCGGCGTGTCCGCGCCGCAAGCCGCGCCCACACCCGCGCCCGCGCAGCAGCCCGCCGCGCAATATCCGCCGTTTTACGGCTGGCCGACCGGCTCCGACGGAAAGCCCATGCCGTACCCGCCCTATTACGCGTGGCCGTCCGCCCCGATGGGCGAGACCCGCAAGCCCGACCAGAAAGTCATTCAGACGACCCCGGTCTCCATGCCCAGACTGCAGGACGGCACCGAGCTGACCGAAGAGCAGGCGCACAACCTTGACCTGATTATGAGTGTGCCGCTGGAAATCTCCGTGGAAATCGGGCGCACGCGCAAGAAGGTGCAGGAAATCGTGTCGCTCTCCAAGGGTTCTCTGGTGGTGCTGGACAAACTCGCCGGAGACCAAGTGGACATTTACGTAAACGGCAAGTGTATCGCGCAAGGCGATGTCGTGGTCATTGACGACAATTTCGGAATCCGGATTACGGAAATCCTCCGCCGCCCGGGTCTGGAAGACCTGCTGTAAATTTCCCGCCCCGGCTTCTCCGGACGCGGTTGCATATAACGCACATTTTGTATTGTTTTGGAAAGGAAGATGGACAAATGGCAAAAATCTTAATGGCTGACGACGCGGCCTTTATGAGAAAAGTCATTAAGGACACCCTCAGCAAGAACGGGTTCACCGACTTGCACGAAGCGGTCGACGGCGCGGACGCCGTGGCCAAGTATGACGAAATACAGCCCGACCTCGTCATTCTTGATATCACCATGCCGAACATGGACGGACTCGAGGCGCTCAAGGCAATCAAGGGCAAGAACCCCGCCGCCAACGTCATTATGTGTTCCGCCATGGGGCAGGAGGCGATGGTCATGGACGCGATTAAGTCCGGCGCCAAGGACTTTATCGTCAAGCCCTTCAAGCCCGACCGGATTATGAAGACCGTAACGGCGATTCTGGGCGCGCCCTGACGCATGGCCGGCACTCTCTGGCACGCCCTCGGAATGCTCTTTACCACGATTCTGATACTGGCGCTGGCGTACCTGACAAGCCGCTGGATTGCCACGCACGGCGCACCGGGCGGAACTTCGTGGACGGGCGGCGGCGAAAATTTCCGCGTGCTGACCCGAATCGGCGTGGGGCGTGACGCGTCCCTGCTGGTTCTCTACGCGCGCGGGCGGTGCCTGTTGCTGGGCGTGACCGAACACAACATAACCCTGTTGAAAGAGTGGGAGGGCGAGGACGCGGAGGCGTGGCTTTCGGACGCGCCGACCGACGCCGGATTCTTGGGCGTCCTGCGCGAAACCCTCAACCGTCCCCGGAGGAATGACCATGGCTGACGGCATTATCAATATCAACGGCGACAGCGTCCAGACGCTGGAGATAATTTATCTCATGGCGCTGTTCACGCTCCTGCCCTCGGCGGTCATCCTCATGACTTCGTTCACGCGGTACGTGATTTCGCTTTCGTTCCTGCGCAACGCGATGGGTACACAGCAGGTGCCGCCGAATATGGTGCTTGTGGGGCTGTCGCTGTTCCTGACGCTCTTCACCATGGGGCCGGTCGTGCGGGAAATCAGCGCGACGGCCTATCAGCCCTATGTCGCCGGGGAAATCGACCAGTCCGCGTTTTTCGACCGCGCCCAACTGCCCCTGAAAAATTTCATGGTGCAGAACTCCGAAATTTCCACAATCCGGATGTTCTGCGACATGGACCCCGCTATTGAAATGCCGGATTCCCTCGAAACGGCGCGGGTTCTGCCGTTGCGCGTCATTGTCCCGGCCTTCGCCACGAGCGAACTCCGCCGCGCCTTTGAAATCGGGCTGTACCTCTACATCCCCTTCCTGCTCATTGACATTATCGTGTCAACGGTGCTGATGTCCATGGGCATGATTATGCTGCCGCCGTCGATGATTTCCACGCCGTTCAAGCTGTTGCTGTTCGTGTCGCTCAACGGCTGGGAACTGGTTTTCACGTCTCTGGTGCGCGGCTTCCAGTACACGCCGCTGACATGAAACGAGGTGAAACGCGATGAATAGCGCGGATGTCGCCGTGATTTTCGGCGACGGGCTGGGCGTGGCGATTCGTCTGGGCGGCCCCATTCTGCTGATGTGCATGCTCGTGGGCGTCGTGGTGGCGATTCTGCAGGCCGTGACGCAGATTCACGAACAGTCCATAGCGTTCCTGTTGAAGCTGATAGTCGTGATACTGTTCCTGATTCTGGGCGGGAACTGGATGCTTCGGATTCTACAGGAGTACACGTACAAGCTCTTTGACCTCATGGTTTAGAGTAATCCGGGTTTTGTCATAATCATTGCGTTCTAAAGATGATTATGTGAGTTGAAATATGTTCAATTGGAGCGCGTTCACGCTTTTTCTCTACATTTTTATGAGAATGTCGGGCTTTGTGCTGTTCAGCCCGTTCTTCGGGCGCAACGGGGTTCCGGCGTTCTTCCAAAGCGGCCTCGTGCTGTGCTTCTCTATCGCGGCCTACGCCGCCTGTGAACAGGTCGCGGCGGTTCCCGGAACGCTCATTGAACTGGCCGTACGGCTGTTTCTGGAACTCGGCATTGGCTTCTTTATTAACATGCTGATACGCTTCCTGCTCTACGTCCCCGAACAGGCCGGGGAAATCATCGACACCCAAATGGGCATGAGTATGGCGCGGTCGTACGACCCAAGCGCCCAATCTTCCATGACGAGTACGGCGAACCTGCTCAACCTCATGACGCAACTGCTGTTTTTCCTCTCCAACGGCCATGTGACGCTGATTCGGCTTGTGCTGTCGTCGGGGGACGTGGTGCCGTTCGGGGGCGCGGCGTTCGGGAATATGGCCGCCAATCACATGGTTGCGTTCTTCTCGGACTGCGTGCTGTTGTCCTTCAAGCTAAGCCTCCCGATTCTGGGGGCGGAGCTTCTGGGTCAAATGGGCATGGGAATTCTCATGAAAGCGATTCCACAAATTAACGTTTTCGCCATTAACATTGAACTGAAAGTGATTGTCGGAATGCTCATGCTTTCGGTGTTACTGGCTCCCATGAGTAACTTTCTTCTGGAAACGGAGTCGGTCATGCTGGGTTCGATACGGGACGTGCTGACGCTCTTTGTGACCGGAGAATAACGGATTCACGGCGGCACGCCGTGAAACGCCCCGCAAGCGAGGTGGTGCGCGGTGGGCGACAACGATTCCAAAACCGAAAAGGCAACCCCAAAAAAGCGACGGGACGAACGAAAGAAAGGCCATGTCTTTCTGAGCAGGGACGCCGTTTCCGTGGCGTCGCTGTTCGGCAGTATCATCGTCATGCGAATCACGTTCGCGGGGGCGCTGTCGGCGGTGGGCGCGTTCATGGTCTACTGTATCCGGCTGATACAGGGCGGCGGAATGCCCGACCAGACCATGTTACTGCGCTGTGTGTCGCTGATAGGGGAAGTCGCGGGGCCGTTTCTGGCGGTGGCGGCACTGCTGTCGATTGCCGCCACGTTCGCACAGACCCGGCTACTGGTCAGTTTCGAGTTGATTAAACCCAAGTTCGAGAAAATCAACCCCTTAAAGGGCTTCCAAAATCTGTTCTCCATGCGGAGCGTGGTCGAAGCCCTCAAAAATCTGCTGAAAGTCGTTATTTTACTGTTCCTGATTTATTCCAGCCTCCGCGACCTGATGGGGATTTCGGAGCGGTACCTGTACGCCGACCTCGGCGGGGCGTCTGAACATCTGTTCGGCGCGATATTCTCCATGCTGGTCAAGGTGGCCATGGCGTTTCTGGCGCTGGCGGGTCTCGACTTCTTCTACCAGTGGTGGGACTACGAAAAGCAGATGAGAATGACCAAGCAGGAAATTAAAGAGGAGTACAAGCAGACCGAAGGAGACCCGCAAATCAAGGGCAAAATCAAGGAGTTACAGCGCCGCGCCGCACAACAGCGCATGATGCAACAGGTTCCGAAAGCCGATGTTATCGTCCGTAACCCGGAACACGTCGCGGTTGCGCTGCGCTACAAGCCCTATGTCGACGAAGCGCCGCTTGTGCTGGCGAAGGGTCTGGACGCGCTGGCGCTCCGCATTGTCGCGGTAGCCGAGGCGCACGACATTACCGTGGTTGAAAACGTGTCCTTAGCCCGGTCTCTGTACGCGAAAGCGGAACTTTACCACTCCATCCCGCCCGACCTCTACGAGGATGTCGCGGAAATCATGGTGTATCTCTACAAGCTCGGACGCGTGAAAGCGTAACGGAAAGGTATCAGCGCATGAGACGACTTATCGAAAATAACGCGGTCACGCTGTTTGTGGTTGTGGTCGTCCTGTTCATGATTATTCCGATTCCGCCGCAGTTGCTGGACATTCTGCTGGTGCTGAACCTGTCCCTGTCGGTCATTATTCTGGTCATCACGATGAACATCTCCGAGGCGCTGGAATTTTCGATTTTCCCGTCTCTGTTGCTCATCACGACCCTGTTCCGGCTGGGCATGAACGTGTCCTCAACGCGCCTGATTCTCTCGAACGGCGGCTACGCCGGGGAGGTTATCAACGCGTTCAGCCAGTTGATTACGGCCGGGAACGTGGTCATAGGCTTTATCATTTTCGTGATTATCGTCTTAGTACAGTTAATCGTCATCACGCGGGGCGCGGAACGCGTGGCCGAAGTCGCGGCGCGTTTCACGCTCGACGCCATGCCCGGAAAGCAAATGGCAATCGACGCCGACCTGAATACCGGAATCATCAACGAACAGGAGGCGCGGGAGCGCCGCGCCAAGGTTCAGCGTGAGTCCGACTTCTACGGCGCTATGGACGGTGCCACGAAGATTGTCAAGGGCGACTCGACCATGTCCATTATCCTGACGGCCGTCAACCTCATTGGGGGCGTCGTCATCGGAATGCTCATGGGCGGGCAGGACTTCTCGACGGTGTTGCAGGTCTACTCCCGCGCCACGGTCGGCGACGGCCTTGTGTCACAGCTTCCCGCGCTGATGATTTCCACCGCCACGGGCATGATTGTCACGCGTTCGGTCTCGGAAGGCAGTCTCGGCGAAGACATGCGTTCACAGTTTCTGGCACAGCCCACGGCGATTATCGTCGCGGGCGGCGCGATGATTTTTCTGGGCATTCTGCCGCATACGCCGCATGTGTCGCTCTTTATTGTGGGCATTGCCTTAGCCGTTGCGGGCTGGTTCCTGTTCCGCCGCGCCAGTGCGGCGGAGGCCGAAGCCGCCGCAGAGGCCGAAGCCGCCACCGAAGAGGGCGAAGAGGAAATCCCCACCGCCGCTGATTACTACAAGGATATCAGCAACGTTTATTCCTTATTGACCGTTGAACCGATTGAAATGGAAGTCGGCTACAGTCTGATTCCGCTGGTGGACGAGCGGAGCGGCGGCAAGCTGATTAACCGGATAGTCATTTTCCGGCGGCAGTACGCGCAGGAAATGGGCTTTGTCATTCCGACGGTTCGCCTGCACGACGGCTCCATGCTTGGGACGAACCAGTACATCATCTACATCAAGGGAGAGGAAGTGGCGCGGGGCGAAATCCTCATGGACTACTACCTCGCCCTCGAACCCGTGAACCCCGTCAAGGACATTGACGGTATCGAGACCGTCGAACCCGCGTACGGAATCCCGGCGCGCTGGATTCTCCCCGAAAACAAGGAAATGGCCGAAATCTACGGCTACACAGTCATTGACCCGCTCTCGGTCATGGTGACGCACCTTTCGGAGACCATCCGCCAGCACGCCTACGAACTCCTCAGCCGGAGCGAGACGATACAGCTTGTGGAGAACCTGAAAAAGACCGCCCCCGAACTCGTGCAGGAAGTCTGCCCGGCGGTCGTGTCCTACGCCCTGCTGGAGAAGATTCTGCGGAACCTCCTCATGGAGGGCGTGCCAATCCGCGACCTCGGGACGATTCTGGAAACCGCCGTCGACGCGCTCGGCAACACCCGCGACCCCGACACCATCACCGAAAGCGTACGCGGCGCGTTGAGCCGTACGATTACGCGCCAGTTCTGCGAGAACGGCCAGCTCCGCGCCATTACGCTGGACGGCGAAGTGGAACGCCGGATTGTGGCTTCTCTCACCCGCAACGAGCGCGGCATTTACCTTGCCATGGGGCCGGAACTCATTCAGCCGCTGATTTCGCAGTTAGCGGAGAACATCCGCAAGTTCCAAGAACTCGGGCAGAATCCCGTTCTGCTGACAAGTCAGGTTATCCGCGTATATTTAAGCCGCCTGTTGTCCCAGTATTTCCCGAATCTCTACGTACTCTCCTTTACGGAAATCGTCGGCACGGTGCAGATACAATCCATTGGCAACATTACCATGTCGGCGTCTGACGAGAAAAGGACGGTCGGAGCATGAAACACGATGACTACGAGAAAATGACGACGGAGGAACTCTTTCAGGAGTATCGGCGCAACCCGTCGGAGGAACTGAAATGGGAAATCGTCATGCGCCACACCGGAACCATCCGCAATATCGCCTTGCAGATTCAGGGCGTCTACAGCAGTTTCGCACAGCTTGACGACATCATCAACGAAGGTCTGATTGTCCTTTCCCGCGCCGTCGACAAGTACGACCCCTCTATAGGCAAGTTTGAAACCTACGTTGCAAAGCGTATCCGGGGCATGATTATCGACCTCGCCCGCCAGCAGGACTGGGTTCCGCGCCCGATTCGGCGGCGCGCCCGCGAAATTGAGCAGGTCAACGCCGAACTCTACAGCAAGTTAGGCCGTTTCCCCACGGAACACGAAATAGCCGAACATCTCCACATCTCCGACGAAGAGTATCAGGAAAGCATGGTCAACGCGTCGGTGTACAGCGTGGTCTCGCTGGAGGAGACGTTAGAGGGCTGCGACCAGTTGTCGAACCATGACCGCGCGTCCCCGGAATCCTCCCCGGACGAGGTGGTAGAGCGTCAAGAACTGCTCGAAACCCTCTCGAAAGCCATTTCCACGCTCCGCGAGAACGAGCAGATTGTTTTGTCACTCTACTACCAGAAAAACATGAAGATGAAGGATATCGCGGCGGTGTTGGGCGTCAGCCACGCCCGCGCCTCCCAGATTCACACCCGCGCCTTGCAGAAACTAAAGGTGCTTCTCTCCGATTCCATCTGACGCGGAAAGGTTGGTTTTATGGTCAAGGGCTTCTACAATCTCACGTCCGCCATGCTGACGCACGGGCGACATCTGGACGTGATTTCCAACAACATGGCGAACGCCGCCACGGCGGGATTCAAGGCCGACCGCTTCACAGGTTCCACCTTTGAGAATGTCATGTGGGAACTCGTCGGCAACAAGACAAAGACCTACGAGGAAATCGGCGAACAGAGCTGGATTACCGCGCCCCGCCAGCTCTACACGGACTATACACAGGGCAGTCTCGACAATACCACGTTGCCGCTTGATTTCGCTATCAACGGTTCCGGCTACTTCGCAATCCAGACCGGGGAACCCGAGGCCGCCGAAAATCCGGAGAACCCGGAGAACCCGGAAGCCGTCGAAAACCCGGAAGCCGCCCAACCCGAAGGCCGGGGATATCCGGAGGACTGGCCGAGTGTGCGGCGCGGGATTGTCTACACCCGCGCGGGCAGTTTCTCGCTCGACAACGAGGGATATCTGACACTCCCGAACCAAGGCCGCGTGTTAAGTCAGACGCTGGAGCCTATCCGGCTTGTTACCGACCAGTTCGACACGGACGGCTACGGCGGACTGTTCACGAAAGGCGGCGGATTTTTGGGGCGTATCGGCGTTTTCACGTTCGAGGACGACGCCGCGCTGGAAAAGGACGATTACGGCACGTTCACCACGGAGGCCGAGGCACAGCCCGCCACAACATCCGTACTCAACGGCTGGCTGGAACGCGCCAACATCGATTGGGTCAAGGAAATGACGGAGATGATTTCCACCCAGCGCGTTTACCAGAGCGCCGCCGAGGCCATCAAGATTTATGACAACGTACTCAACCGCGTGACGCAGGAAGTCGGGCGGCTGTCGTAAGGGGGAATCCTTGTGGATGTTTCTTTCTACACCGCCGCCGTCGGCGCGCAACAACAGCAAATGCGGCTGGACGTACACGCCAACAATATCGCCAACGTCAACAACTACGGCTTCCGGGCGCGGCGTCCGAACTTCCAGACCCTCATGACCGGAGCCGTGCGCGGCATCGACGAGACGCTGCAGCGCGGCGTGGGTTCCCGGCTCGAAGGCGACCAAGCGGACTTCTCCCCGACCAGCTTTTTGGAGACGGGACGCGGCCTTGACTACTGCATTTCCGGTGACGGCTTTTTCGCCCTCTACAACCCCACGACCGGGGAGTACACCTACACGCGGGAAGGTTCCTTTACGCTCTCGAACGTCGTGGAGACCACCCAGCCCGAAGCCCCCGAGGACGCCGAACCCGGCACCGAAGCCCCACAGCCCGAAAGCAACACGACATGGTATCTCTCCGACGGAAGCGGGCGTTACGTCATCGGCACGGACGGGCGTCCCATCACCGTGGCCGACCCCGTGAATGACATTGCCGTGGGCGTGCCGCTCCCCATCGGCGTTTTCGACTTCATCAACCACGACGGCATGCAGAGCGAAGGCCTGAGCGGCTTTATCCCCGTGGAGAAGAACGGGAACCCGTCTCTCGTCACGGAGAGCCGTCTGATACAGGGCTATATCGAACTCTCGAACGTCGATTACGCCTACGAGCTGGCCAAGGTCATTGAATCCCAGCGTTCTTTCCAGTACATGCTCCGCATGGTGCAGACATCCGACGAAATCACAACCACGGTCAACGGCCTGCGCTGACCACGCAACACAGAAATGAGGTGATGTTAAGCAATCAAAAACATGAACAAATGTGGGCTTAAATATTCAGGTGTATTCACTAATAATGGAGGTGAAAGACTTGTTAAAGAGCCTGAAAACAGAGATTAAGCCCACGCCGGAACAGCGCCTCACTCTGTTAAAGGCAATCGGGACTTGCAGATTTGTCTACAACCTGTTTTTATCGGAAGCGGATAAACGTTATCGGAACGGACAGCGGTATATGTCGGCTTACGATTTCTCCGTATGGCTGAATCACGAGTATCTTTCCGAAAACTCGGATAAGCTATGGATTAAAGAAACGAACGCCAAAGCGGTAAAACAGGCAATAATTAACGCAAATTCGGCGTATCAGCGCTTCTTCAAGGGGCTTGCCGCTCATCCGAACTTCAAGAAGAAAGGCGTCAATGAACCGTCTTACTACTTTGTAAGAAACGGCGCGAAACAGCCAATTGTCTGCGAACGGCACAAAATCAAAGTGCCCGGCCTTGGATGGGTCGCGCTGAAAGAGTACGGATACTTTCCAACGGAAGCAAATGTCATTCATTCCGGCAGTATTTCTCTCCACGCGGGACGTTTTTTCTGCTCCGTACTGGTGGAAATCCCAGACCCGGAATCCGTGAAACCGAAAACAAAGGGAATCGGCGTGGATTTGGGAATTAAGTCTTTCGCGGTTGTCAGTGACGGGCGGGAATTTCCCAACATCAATCACACACGCAAAGTCCGAAAACTGGAAAAGAAGCTCAAACGGGAACAGCGGAGGCTTTCGAGAAAACGCGAAAGTCAAAAGAAAAATTCTAAGAAAGGAAATGATTCAAGCAAACGGTATCAAAACCAGCGGTTGAAAGTTCAAAAACTCTATTATCGCCTTGACTGTATCCGTAAGGATTATCTGCGGCAGACAGTTGCCGCTCTGGTGAAAGCCAAGCCGGAGTTTATAGCGGTTGAGGATTTGAACGTATCGGGTATGATGAAGAACCGCCATTTGTCAAAAGCGGTGGCGCAACAGAATTTCTATGGATTCCGCGATTTTCTTACATGGAAATGCAAGCTCCACGGGATTCCGCTCCGCATTGTTGACAGATGGTGTCCAAGCTCAAAAACCTGCCATTTCTGCGGAACACTGAAAGCGGACTTGAAACTGTCTGAACGCTCTTATGTCTGCGAATATTGTGGGAAACTGATTGACAGGGACTTGAACGCGGCTTTGAACATACGCGATACGACGCAGTACGTTTTCGCTTAGTACCGATGGATTGTCGGGAATTTACGCCCGTGGACTGTTACACAAACCGGACTACTGTGAAGGCGACTTTCGGGAAACGGGACAGGTTTGAAGCGGGAAAAAGCAAAAACGTATTCATTGGGTATATTTTATATCGTTTGACTACGTTTTTTGAATCAGGTGGGACATTTGGAAATCAAAAGTTATGACCAGTTGACAAGCATGGAAATTGATACCCTCCGCGAAATCGGGAGTATCGGAACCGGGAACGCCGCCGCCGCCCTTTCCGTCATGCTGGGGCGCAATGTCCGAATCACACTGCCCGAAGTCCGGATTATGGGCTACAACGAGGCCATTGAATGGATTGGAGGCCCCGAGGCCATCACCGCCGGCGTCATGGTGGGCATCAGCGGACAAATGAACGGAATCATGCTCGCCGTGCAGTCGATAGAATTCGTGAATCTCGCGCTGAGTAGCATGCTCTCCGAGGAAATCCACGACTACGGAGACTTAAAAGACCTTGAACGCTCCGCGCTGATTGAAATCGGAAACATCATGATTTCCACGTTTATCAACGCGCTTTCCGGTCTGGCGGACATTTCCGTGAACTTGACCGTCCCGAGCCTGTCCGTGGACATGCAGGGCGCGATTCTGACCGTACCCATGGCCGAATACGGCGGCCAGTCCGACTACCTCATGACCATCGGCGGGAATTTTATGTGCGACAATCAGGAGGTGCCGTGCCGTCTCCTGCTCTCGCCGGATGTCCGCTCGCTGAACTTCCTGTTGAGAAAGCTGGGCGTGTTGGAATGATGAATCAGGCACCACAGAAACTGACCGTCGGAATCGCCGACATGAAAATTTTGCAATGGGACGGCGAACTGATTACGTACGCGCTGGGTTCCTGTATCGGTATCTGCCTGTATGACCCCGCCGTGAAGCTGGCCGCGCTCATCCACATTATGCTACCCATTAACATGGAGGCCGGGCGCAAGAACACCATGAAGTACGCAGACACCGGAATCCGGGAGACCCTCAAGCAGTTGGAGGCGCGGGGGGCGCGGAAACCCCGGCTCGTCGCCAAAATCGCCGGGGGGGCGAAGATGTTCGAGGTCTCCGGCTCCTCCGGGCTCGGCAACATCGGACAGCGCAACATCGAGAGCGTACACATGAACCTCCGCCGCGAGGGAATCCGCATTATCGCCGAAAACGTGGGCGGCAGTGTGGCGCGTACGCTGTCCTTTTTCCCGGGAACCGGGCAGGGGCAAATCCGCGCCTACGGCCAGCCGCTGATTATCCTGTGACGCACAAGAAGGAGTGAGATTTTATGGCAAGCTCTGACAAAAACGACAAGAACGAAATCCTGCTGGAGTCCGGCACCAACGAAATTGAAATCATGGAGTTCACCATTGCCGGGAACCTCTACGGAATCAACGTGGCCAAGGTCAACGAGATTATTCTGTCCGTCCACGTCAAGTCCATGCCGCACACGCACCCCGCCGTCGAGGGAATCATCAAGCCCCGCGACACCGTGATTACGGTCGTCAACCTCCCGCGGTATCTGGGTCACGACGGCGAACCCGGGGAAAAAGACCTCTTCATCATTACGAACTTTAACCGCATGACGATTGCCTTCCGCGTGCATACGGTCATCGGAATCAGCCGCATTTCGTGGACGGACATCCAGAAGCCGGACAAGGCCATCAGCGGTTCCGGGGAGAGCGTGGCGACGGGTATCGCGCAGTGCAACAACCAGCTTGTGACGATTCTGGACTTTGAGCGCATTGTCGCCGAAATCGCCCCCGAAACGTCCGTGCGGGTCGAGGAAATCGACCAGTTGGGCGAACGCGCGCGGAGAGACTGTCCCGTTCTGATTGCGGAGGATTCCGCGCTTCTCTCCAAGCTCATCCGGGAGGCGCTCCTGAGAGCCGGCTACACCAACCTGCACATGTTCAGCAACGGCCTCGACCTCTGGGAGTACGTCACGAAGCTGAAAAAGGCCGACAAACTCGACGGCAACGTATCCCTTATCATCACCGACATCGAAATGCCGCAGATGGACGGACACCGCCTGACGAAACTTGTCAAGAGCGACATGCAGTTAAAGCATATTCCCGTCGTGATTTTCTCGTCCCTGATTACCGAGGAAATGCGGGTGAAGGGGCGCGAACTGGGTGCCGACGAACAGCTCAGCAAGCCCGAAATCGGCAACCTTGTCGCCGTCATCGACGAACTGCTGGGCGACAAGAAAAGTTGAGACCGGATAAACCCGGGCGGGAGGGACAATATGGCAACCAATAACTATATCGTCAGACAGCCCATTAAAAACACGAAAAGTCAGGTTATCGGGCATGAAATCCTCTACTACGGGGAAGACGAACTCTACGGCGGTCTGGGCGCTTCCGCCGCCTCCAACGAGTTCGCCGTTGCCGACGCTATCTACAATTTCCTCACGCAAAATTCCGAAAAAGCCCTGAAAGGCTCCCTGAACTTCATGACCTTTACCACCACGCTGTTGATGAAAAAGGTTCCGCGCCTGTTCGCCCCCCTTGACCTCGTCATCCAGATTGACGACAGCGTGATTGTACACCCGCTGGCCATGCACTTTGTGCAGATGTACCAGAAGGAGGGCTACCGGATTGCCGTCAATGAGTTCCAGTTCGCCCCGCGCTATCTGGACATTCTGGACAGCATCGACTACCTCCGCCTCAACATGCACACCCTCTCCGACGAGAGCTTGCGCAACATCATCGAAATCGCCGGGAGCATGGGCAAGCACTGTATCGCGACCGGAATCGACAGCGACGAACTCTATCAGAAGGCCGTCGACGCCGGGGTACACGCCTTCGAGGGACCCGCCGTCGCCGAGCGCCTCGCCACGAAAGCACATTCCAGCAGTTATCTGCAGAGCAGTTTCTTTACGCTGATGATTGCCGTCACCCGCGAGGAACCCAATATGGCGGAAATCGAGCAGATTATCTCCGCCGACGCTTCCTTGACCTACGCGTTACTCCGCGTCGCCAACTCCGTGCAGTACGCCTCCCGCAACCGTACGACCTCCGTACAGCAGGCCATTATGAAACTCGGAATCGAGCAGTTGAAGCAGTGGATTTACCTGCTCAGCGCGGGCAGCGGCAGTGACGGCCGGGGAATCGACCCGTTCTTTGAGGAGTTCCTGAAGCTGTCCCTGATTCGGGCGCATTTTTGCAGTGAACTCATCAACCATACGCAGGTCGTGCCGCTCTCGCGCGGGGAGGCCTATCTGCTGGGCATGTTCTCCACGCTCCAGTTTCTGATTGACGCGCCGCTGGCCGACATTCTGGACGCGCTCCCGATTGCCGACGAAATCCGGAACGCGCTCTTGTACCAGCAGGGGGCGTCGGGGGCGCTCTATCGGCTGATTCTCAGCTACGAGAACGCCGACTGGAACACCGTCAGCGCGCTGGCCGCACAGTTGCAGATTCCCGCCGGAATTCTGACAGACCTTTACTTCGAGGCCATGGAGAACGCCGACGCCCTCTGGAAGAGCTTGCAGGAGATACAATCGTAATCCGGCGGGGCGTGGTTGTCACGCCCTGTCGGCGTTCCGCGACAGGAGGCCGCGCATGAGCGAAAAAAAGTACGTCCTCGCGTTAGACCAAGGCACCACGAGCAGTCGCTGTATTCTCTTTGACCGCGGCCAGACTATGGTATCCGTCGCGCAGAGGGAGTTTACACAGCACTACCCCCGCCCCGGCTGGGTCGAGCATGACCCCATGGAAATTTACTCCAGCCAGTACGGGGTACTCCACGAAGTGCTTGCGCAAAGCGGCGTCGACGCCCGCGAAATCGCCGCCATCGGCATTACGAACCAGCGGGAGACGACCATTTTGTGGGACAGGCAGACCGGGAAGCCCGTCTGTAACGCAATTGTCTGGCAGTGCCGCCGCACGGCCGCGCAGTGCGAGGCGCTACAGAAAGACGCCGCTTTCGCGGCGTACGTCCGCGAACACACCGGGCTTTTGATTGACGCCTACTTCTCCGCGACGAAAATTCAGTGGATTCTTGACAACGTTCCCGGGGCGCGGCAAAAGGCCGAGAACGGCCAACTGCTCTTCGGCACCGTCGACACATGGCTTGTCTGGAAGCTGACCGGGGGCGCGGTTCACGTCACAGATTACACTAACGCAAGCCGTACCATGTTGTACGATATCGGGAATTTGTGCTGGGACAAGACCATCTGCGACCGCCTCAATATTCCCATGTCGATACTCCCGGAGGTGCGCCCGTCCAGCGAGATTTACGGCACGGTTCGCGTACAGGGCGCGGAGATTCCCATTGCCGGAATCGCCGGAGACCAGCAGGCCGCGCTTTTCGGGCAGACCTGCTTTGAAGAGGGACAGGCCAAGAACACCTACGGCACGGGCTGTTTCCTGCTCATGAACACGGGTTCAAGGCGCGTGAGAAGTCAGCGCGGCCTCATTACTACGATTGCCGTCGGTCTGGGCGGCGAAATTCAGTACGCTTTGGAGGGTAGCGTATTCATCGGCGGGGCGGCCGTGCAGTGGCTCCGCGACGAACTCCATTTTATCCACGACGCCGCCGACACCGAATACTTTGCCAGTAAAGTTCCCGACAGCGGCGGCGTGTACGTCGTCCCGGCGTTCACGGGTCTGGGCGCGCCCTACTGGGACATGTACGCCCGGGGCGTCATCGTCGGCCTGACGCGCGGCGCGGGGCGTAACCACATTATCCGCGCTACGCTGGAATCCATCGCCTACCAGACCGCCGACGTACTCCACGCCATGGAGCAGGACACGGGGATTACGTTCCCGGAACTCCGCGTGGACGGCGGCGCGTCCGCGAACCGCTTTCTCATGCAGTTTCAGGCCGACATCATCGGCCGCCGGATTCTGCGCCCCCGCGTGCAGGAGACGACCGCGCTGGGCGCGGCGTGTCTGGCGGGGCTGGCCGTCGGGTTCTGGGAGAACCGCGACGACCTCCGCAAGCATTGGACAATCGACGCCTGTTATGAGCCGCAAATGTCCGCGCAAGAGCGTGAATCGCTTGTACACGGCTGGCAGAAGGCCGTGACACGCGCCATGTCGTGGGACGACGCCCCTTAATTTTCCGCGCCGTCTGCCGATATTCTTTATGAAGCGGTTCGCAACGGACGGAAGGAGATTATTATGGACGCCTTAATGAACACAGTCGCCTATCAAAGTATCAGCATGAAGGCCGACACGCTGGAACAGGCCTATTCCACGCGCCTTGCCAAGGAGGCCATGACCATGGACGCCAAAATGGCGCTGAACGAGCTGGAAATGTTGCCGCAAGTCCCCAAGGGGCAGTATGTCGACGTGTACGCCTGAACGCAAAAGACGGCGGCTCCGTTTCGGGGACGCCGTTTTCGTTGCCCGAGAAATCCAACCGAAAGGAAATCCGCCATGCTTGAATTTTTACAGGACGAGGAACGGAAGGTAGAGTACATCGAGCTTATCTATGACCTGATTTTCGTCCACACGCTGAGCCGTTGCGGCTCCCTGCTGAATCTGGAAGAGGGCGCGCCGGGCGTCGCCGCCTATATGACATTCCTGCTCTTTTCCATGAGTTCTCTTGAAATCTGGTACCTGTCGGTACTCTTCATCAACCGTTTCCCGCAGTTCCCGAAACAGCGCAACCTCTGCATTTTTATCAACATGTATCTGTTGTACTATCTCGCGGCGGGTATCCGCGACGACTGGCGCGACTACTACACACAGATTAACGTCGCCGGGGCGGCGATTCTCCTGCACTTGGCCTTTCAATACTGGTTCGCGCTCCGCAAGGCGTCGGGATACAAGACGTACCGGGAGTACATGAATAAAGAGCCGTATCTTCTGGTAATCGAAGCGGCGATTATTCTGGCGTCCATCCCGGTTTTCAACGCGACCGGACTGCCGCTGTCGCCGCTGTTCATGGTCGTGAGTATCGGCGCGGGCGTCGGCGGCCAGAAGGACAAGACATTGCACGTCGACTTCCCACACCTCGCCGAGCGCGTCATGCTGTACGTCGTGTTCTCGTTCGGGGAAATGATTGTCGAACTGTCCGGGTTTTTCGACGAACCCATTACTCTGGAGGGAATCAGCCACTCTCTGCTTGCGTTCGCGTTCGCGTCGGGGCTGTTCCTGAACTACGGCTACGCCTACGACCACATCATTGACCGCGAGCGCAAGTCGTTGAGCGACAGTTACTACCTGTTCCTGCATATGTTTCTGATAATCTCCCTGAACTATCTGACGCAGGTCATGGAAATGCTCCGCAACGAAACGGCCAGTCAGGACTTCAAAATCATCTCGCTGTCGGTGTGGGTGATTGTCTACGTGCTGTTCCTGTCCCTGCTGGAACGCTACGCCAAGGAACGCGCCGGGACGCGGTACTATCTGCGACTGATTCAGCTTAGCGCGGGTTACGTGTTCCTGCTTGTGGCCACGCGCTGGTATCCCGTGATGAACTTTACGATGTCCGTGGGGTACGTCTACTGCGTCCACTGGTCTATGAGGCTGTTCCGCCGACGCAAACTCGCGGCAAAGGCAACCTAACAAGCCCCTCTCCCGTCCGGCGGGGGAGGGCTTTTCGCGTGAAAAAACACTGTACTTTTCCGGCGGAACGTGGTATAATGCCGCAAAGTCCCGGAGAACGTATGCGGCGTCCGTTGCCGGACGAAAGAAAGGGCTACCTATGAGCGAACAACTGCAAACCGTCCGGGAACCGGGCGGACGTACCAAGCGAAAACAAATCTTCCGTGACCGGATGTTTCAGGGCTTCCTTCTGGCGGTGGCGATACTGGCCGCGATACTCGTCGCGGCGATTGCCTCGCAGGCCGACATGGTGCCGCCCGAGCCCGGTATCACCAGTGAACTGCTCCGCGAACAATTAGAATACGTCCGCGACCTCGTGACCGTCGAGTACCACTACACCGACGCCGACAAGCAGGAACTCCCCGGAAAAAAGCTGTTCAACACGATTCCGATTCCGTTTACCAAAAAGGCGTTCATCATCTCCTACGACGGCGTGATTAAGTACGGCGTGGACATCAGTCAGGTGGGGCTTTCGGTCAATGGGATTTCCAAAATTGTCACGGTCGAGATACCCCGCGCCAAAATCATTTCCCACGAAATCCCCGAAGAGGGCTTCCGCGTCCTCTACGAGTCCAACGGGCTGTTCAACAAAATCCGTATCGACGACGTGACCGCCTTCCGCGTCACGCAGAAAGACAAGATGGAACACCGCGCCGCGGAGTTGGAAATGCCGCAGAAAGCACAGGAGCAGTCCGGCGAAGCAATCTCCGCGCTCTTGCGCGCCGTCCCCGGAATGGAGGAGTATACCCTTGAAGTCGAATACGAAAAGTAAAGCCGACGACGAGACAGAGGAACGCGTCGAGAAGAAGCGGAAACGCGGCGTGTCGCGCGTCAAGGTGTTTCTGTTCGCGCTGATACTGGGCGCGGCGCTGGCCTTCTGCGCCGTAGGCTATCTGGACGTTGCCCCGCCCGACGCCCCCAAAATTACCAGTTCCATACTCAAAGAGGAATTGAAATACGTAAAAGACCTCGTGACGGTCGAGTACCACTACACCAACGCCGACAAGGCCGAGTTTCCGGGGCATGTTCTGTTCGGGCAGAGCGTACCCTTTACGGGGAAAAGTTTCATCGTGTCCTATGACGGCGTGATTAAGTACGGCGTGGACTTAAGCGCGGTGGAAATCCGGGTCAATGAGGGCGCGAAGACGGTCACGGTCACGATACCGCCAAGCAAGGTCATTTCCCACGAGATACCCGAATCTGGCTTCCGCGCCCTCGACGAGAAAAACGGCCTCTTCAACCGGATTCACATTGACGACGTGACGGAGTTCCGGCAGAACCAAAAGGCCGCCATGGAGGCCAAAGCCGTGGAGTTAGGCCTGCCGCGTCAGGCGCAGGAGCAGAGCGGCACCGCCATTGAGGCCTTGCTAAGCGCCACGCCCGGCATGGACGAATACTACTTAAAAATACAGTACGAGTGAACCGATGGGACGTTACAGGAAGGACAAACCAATGTGGATTGCGGACAAATGGAAAGATTATGAATTGATTGACTGTAGCGGCGGGGAACGCCTCGAACGCTGGGGCGGTGAAATCCTTATCCGCCCCGACCCGCAGGTAATTTGGAACACGCCCCGGAACAATTTACTCTGGCAACAGGCCGGGGCGCGTTACCACCGTTCGCAGAGCGGCGGCGGACACTGGGAGGCCAACGACCTGCCGGAAAGCTGGCCTGTCACGTATCGGGACTTGACCTTTCACATCAAGCCCATGAATTTCAAGCATACGGGACTTTTCCCCGAACAGGCCGCAAACTGGGACTTTGCCCGTGAACAGATAGCGCGTGTCCCCGCGCCGGAGGCGGAAAAGAGTGCCGGACTGTTTTCCGGGCTGTTCCCGCGCAACGGCGACGGCGTACGCGTGTTGAACCTGTTCGCGTACACGGGCGGCGCTACCGTGGCGTGTGCGAAGGCGGGCGCGAGTGTGTGCCACGTCGACGCCGCCAAGGGTATGGTCGCGTGGGCGCGGGAGAACGCCCGCTTATCGGGACTGGAAAAGGCTCCCATTCGCTGGATTGTCGACGACTGCGCCAAGTTCGTGGAACGCGAAATACGCCGCGGACGCCGCTATGACGCCGTTATCATGGACCCGCCAAGTTACGGGCGGGGTCCCGGCGGCGAACTCTGGAAGATTGAGGAACAGTTATATGAACTCGTCAAGCTGTGCGTGGGCGCGCTGTCCGACCGCCCCCTGTTCTTCCTGATTAGCTCCTACACAACCGGGCTTGCGCCGTCCGTGACGGGCTACCTGTTGAGTACGCTGTTAAAGCCGCGCTTCGGCGGGACGGTCACTTGGGACGAACTCGGTTTACCCGTGACGGAATCGGGGCTTGCCCTGCCCTGCGGCGCGGCCGGGCGCTGGACGGCCGAACCCTGAAAGAAATTTAAAAAGCTCCCATGTATCCGCGATAACAGGAACTGTGAAAGGAATCTGTCAATGTCCGTGATGATAGAGGCGGAGAACGTCCGCTTTACGTATCCGGGGGCGGCGTCCCCCGCGCTGGACGGCGTCAGCGTCGCCATTGAGCGCGGGGCGTTCACCGTTGTGTTAGGCCACAACGGCTCCGGGAAGTCGACCTTTGCCAAGATGTGCAACGCGGTACTGTTGCCCGACGAGGGTTCCGTATCCGTCGAGGGCATGGACACCCGGAACGAGGAATTGTTACTTGCAATCCGCCAGCGCGTCGGGATGGTGTTCCAGAACCCCGACAACCAGATTGTGGCGAATGTCGTGGAGGAAGACGTAGCCTTCGCGCCGGAAAATCTGGGCGTGCCGCCGGACGAAATCCGGCGGCGCGTCGACGCGTCGTTACACGCCGTAGGTATGGACGAATTTGTGACCCACGCGCCGCATTTGCTCTCCGGCGGGCAAAAGCAACGTATCGCAATTGCGGGCGTGCTGGCCATGCGCCCGGACTGTATCGTACTCGACGAGGCCACCGCCATGTTAGACCCCATGGGACGCCGGGAGGTGCTGTCGACCGTCCGACGCCTCAACCGCGAACAGGGGATTACAGTCCTGCTCATCACGCACCACATGAACGAGGCCGAGGACGCCGACCGCGTGCTTGTCATGGACGACGGCCGCATTGTCATGGACGGCACGCCGAAAGAGGTCTTTTCCCGCGTCGAACAGCTCCGCGACACCGGGCTGACCGTCCCGGAGACCGTGGAACTGCTTGACCGCCTCTGTCAGGACGGAATGCCCATGCCGCTGGACGCGCTCTCCGTCGACGAGTGCGCCGACGCCATTGCCAACGCGCTTGCGCGGAAAGGATAACGCTTTGGAATCCATTTTACAAATCCGGCACCTGACCCACACATACAGTATCGGTACGCCGTTCGAGCGCGACGCCGTGCGGGATGTCAGCTTTGAAGTGGGCAGGGGGGAGTTTCTGGGAATCATCGGGCATACGGGCTCCGGGAAGTCCACGCTCATCCAGCACTTAAACGGGCTTCTCCGCCCCACAGAGGGACAGGTTCTGCTCAGCGGCAGGGATATCTGGGCGGAGCCGAAAAAAATTCGGGATGTCCGTTTCCGCGTGGGACTGGTGTTTCAGTATCCGGAGTACCAGCTTTTCGAGGAGACGGTCTATAAAGATATCGCTTTTGGCCCCGTGAATCAGGGCAGGCAGGGCGCGGAATTAGACCGTTGTGTACGCGACGCCGCCCGCCTTGTCGGACTGCGGGAAGACCAACTGGACAAATCCCCGTTTGAACTCTCCGGGGGGCAGAAGCGCCGCGCCGCGCTGGCGGGCGTTCTGGCCATGGAGCCGGACGTGTTAATCTTGGACGAACCCACCGCCGGACTTGACCCCGTGGGACGTGAAACGCTCATGGAGAATATCCGCGCCTATCACCGCGAACAGGGAAAGACAATCCTGCTTGTCAGTCACAGCATGGACGAAATCGCCCGGAACGTTGACCGGATACTCGTCATGAAGTCGGCGCGGATTCTGATGGACGGCACGCCGCCGGAGGTTTTTTCGCGTTCGGAGGAACTGCTTTCGGCGGGGCTGGACATTCCCCACGCCGCCCGGATTGCGATTGCCTTACGTCGGCGCGGTCTGGACATTCCCCCCGACGTGTACACCGTGGACGCCCTCGAACGCGAAATTCTGCGCCTGCGAAAGGAGACCGTCCCATGCTGAAAGATATCACGCTCGGACAGTATTTCCCCGGCGATACTATCGCGCACCGCCTCGACCCGCGTACCAAAATTTTATTGACCACGCTTTATATTGTCGCGCTGTTCAGCGCCAACGGCTTTGTGTCCTACGCCGTCATGATTGCGTGTTTGATTCTGTCCGTGCGACTGGCAAATGTCCCGCCCCGCGCCATGGTACGCGGACTCCGCCCGGTACTGTTCATCATCGTGTTTACGGCGGTTCTGAATCTGTTCTTCACGCCCGGCGGACGCGAGTTTTTCCGCTGGGGCTTCCTCACGGTCACCGAAACCGGAATCAAAACCGCGCTTTTCATGGTTCTGCGAATCATGCTCTTGATTATGGGGACGTTCCTCATGACCTACACGACAAGCCCTATCAGTTTAACGGACGCCCTCGAAAGCCTGCTCAACGGCCTGAAACGCTTCCGCGTCCCCGTCCACGAACTGTCCATGATGATGTCTATCGCGCTTCGGTTCATTCCGACGCTGATTGAAGAGACCGACAAAATCATGTCGGCGCAAAAGGCGCGGGGCGCGGATTTGGAGGGCGGAAACCTCATGCAACGCGCTAAGGCTATGATTCCGATTTTAGTGCCGCTGTTTGTCAGCGCGTTTCGGCGCGCCGACGAACTCGCCACGGCGATGGAGTGCCGCTGTTACCACGGCGGCGAAGGCCGGACACGCCTGCACGTCTTACGCTATCAGCGCCGGGATTACAACGCCTTGGCTATCGGCGGCGTGATATGCGTCTGTGTGTTCGTGCTGGGGCGGCTCGGGTGGTAGTTCGCGCTTTTCCAAAAGAAACAGAGGTGAATATATTTCATGTCTGACGAGATATCAAAAAGGAAAAAAATAGCGCATACCCTGAAAGAACTATATCCGTATCCGACAAATCAAGTAAAAAGCGTGGCATGTGGTCTGGTCTGGCTTCTGTCCTTTCTTATGGGTGTCATTTGGCCTTACTTTTTCGCCGCGACTGATACAACGGATACAACGGCGTTAGGCGGCGCGTGTCTGATGTTCGCGGTGTCTATGTGGATTGAGTTCTACCCTGAAAATGCCGGACAGTATCGAGAGGATTTTATCGCGTGGGCGTTTCATGGTATATTCCTGTCAATTATGCTTGCTATGGGAATCCATGCCGCATTTCTTATGCTTATCCACTCCTATCATAAACCAGATGGAATGCTCCTGTTTTATACGGCGGCAGTAGGGCTTAGAATGGGAATCGGAATGCTTTTCGCGGCGTTTTCGTTGCCTAAGCGTATCTATGACGCGGAAGCCGAGGAAAAGGTCGACCATCAACAGTTACGGAAGCTCTTCACGGATAACGCGGAGGGTTTCCGGAAAGGAGGAGATGAAACATGAGTACGACAATCGCCTTTTTGAGCGGCAAGGGCGGAAGCGGAAAAACCACGCTGGCACTCAGCGCGGCGGATTTGCTGTGCCGTTGCGGTGTGCGTACGCTTCTGACTGACTGTGACTTAAGCACAAACGGCGCGACGTACTTCTATGAGGGGCAACTGTCCGACCACAGTCAGGACAACGAACCCGGCCTTTTCTCGTTCAGTGACTTGTTTCGCGGTCAGGCGGAAGCGGAACGCCACCCCTTGACTATCCGCCCCGGTCTGGATTTCATGCCCTCTATTCCCGCGATTTCCGACCAGTATTTCACGGAACGGAGCCTCACCCCGGAGAATGGAACCCTGAAAACAATCCTCGGCGGTTACATGGAGTGGGCGCGGAAAAACTATGACGTGATTCTGTTCGACTGTCAGGCGGGTTACGCCGATTTCATGCCGGAACTTCTGCCGTTAATGGATGTCAATTTATTTGTGCTGGAACCGGACAGTATCAGCGCGTCGGCCATGCGCAATCTGCATTTGAAAATCGGACGGTATCTTGGCCGGAAGCCTTACCAGATTTTCAATAAGGCCACGCCGGAGGAATATGAAATCTACTCCAAGATTGAAGGCACGTTCTTTACCAATATCGGGACACTATTATTTGACTGGAAAATCCGTCAGGCCTTTTCACGTTCCAGAATCCCCGATTTGGAGAACGCCAGCGCGAAATACGGCGCGGAACTGTGCGATATCTGCCAAATCATCCTGAAAGATGATAAGGCGGTTATGAAAAAGCTGAACCGTTTTTCCAATACGCTGAAAAGGCGCAAACTGGAAGAACACGCGGCAGAACTTGCTCAAAAGCGATACAAGTCAGAATTGGAACTGGGCGAACTGATTTCTTCTCGAAAAGGTATTCTGACTCAAGCGAAACCTTTTGCTTTTATTTTCTCTGTCTTAGCATTAGCCTCGGTATTCTCCTTGCTGTTTCTGCCAAGCGATATCATTGCTAAAATACGGGAGCTTGGAGAAGACGGTTTTATCCCGAAAATATTTATGGCTGTGTGGATAGTAGCAGCACTTTTGGGAGTAGCCTTTCTGCAATTATCAGCGACGGAGAAGGGGTTTCTCTCATGGGTTTTTGACCGCAATTTAAATAAAAAAGAAATTGAGCAGGCGCGGCAGTCTTATGAGGACTATGGACGCTCGCTGGATGAACTGCGGACAGAAATCAAAAAACTTGACCGTCAGATTTCCGCCGGAACAGACGATATCAACGGAACGTCGCAAACGCCCACGGAATCATGACACCGGGACGGTATCCGAACGAGAGGGGGCGGAATATGCGAAACATTGCCTTGAAACTCATGTACAATGGGACCGCCTACCACGGCTGGCAAGTCCAGAAGAACGCGGTTTCGGTCTGCGCCACGCTGGAAAAAGCATTAGGCAAAATCACGGGCGAACGCGTACACGTCACGGGCTGCGGGCGTACGGACGCCGGGGTACACGCTGAGCGCTACGTGGCGAACTTCCGCACAGAATCCCGGATACCCGTCGACCGTCTCCCGCTGGCGGTCAACACGCACACCCCCGACGATATCGCCGTCCGGGAGGCGCTGGAAGTCGCGCCGGACTTCAACGCGATAACGTCCTGTCTGCGCAAGGAGTACACGTACCGGATTTATAACTCGCGTATCCGGAACCCGTTTTTTGTCAACCGGGCGTGTTTCTACGCGAAACATCTGGACGAAACGCTCATGAACCGCGCCGCGAACATGTTCGAGGGAACCCACGATTTCCGCGCCGTCCGCTCGGTCGGCACGGAGACCCGGACGACCGTCCGGCACGTCTACTGGTGCAACGTCACGCGTACGGGCGAACTGCTGGAACTGCGCGTATGCGCCGACGGCTTCCTGTACAACATGGTACGCGCTATCACGGGTACGGTACTCTACGCGGCGGAGGGGAAACTTTCGCCGGAGGACATACCCGGCATTTTAGAGCGTGGAGACCGTTCCGCCGCCGGCCCCACGGTTCCCCCCGGCGGGCTGTACCTGACACGACTTTGGTATGAGGATAAACGCCTAAATGAATGACTTTCACGATGACGAATTCCACTGGGAGGACTTCCCCGACAACGACATGGACGTGCAACTCCCCGCCGACGCCGCCTTACATCAGACCCGGCACCCGTTCCAGCGCCCTTGGACGCTCCCCGAACGCGTGGCTGTGCTGGTCGTGCTTTGGCTCGCGCTGGGCGCGGCGCTCCTGTCCACACTCGGACACGGTACGGGTCTTGACGCCGTGCGGCGCTACCTGCGCTACGGAAGCCGCGACAACACCGATAAATTGTACGCGTATCCCTCTTCGGCGCTCTCCCGCTTCGCTTCGATGGGCGACAAGCTGGTTGTGCTGACAGATACCAGTCTCCGCCTTTTGGGCGGCGACGGAGAAGAAATCTGGTCACAGCCCGTGCGCATGACCACGCCCGCGCTGTCCGCCAACGGCAACCGCGTCGCGGTCTGGGACGTGGGCGGCTCCGAATTGTACGTGCTGGGCGAGAGCGGCCCCATTCTGTCCCTGACCTCCGACAACGACGGGCCGTTTTTGTCGGCGCGGCTGAACAAAAACGGCTGGCTCGCCGTCACGGCCGGGCGGCACGGCTACAAGGGTGCCGTGCGCGTCTACGACATGCGCATGAAACCCGTTTTCGAGTTCCACTCGTCGCGCCGCTTCGTGATTGACGCCTGCGTGCTGGACGACAACAGCCGCGTGGCCGCCGTCACGCTCGGACAGCGGGACAGCGTTTTCGTCAGCGACATTTTATACTACCGCCTCGACGAAAAGGAACCGGAGGCGGAGTGCAACCTTCCGGACGCGCTGACGCTGGAAGTACGCCAGCGGGGTTCCGGGCTGACCGCCATGTGTGACAGTTGCGTGGTCGGCGTCGCGGCGGACGGCGAAATCAGCACGCGTTACGACTACGGGGACGCGTGGCTTCGGGAGTACGATTTGGGCGGGGACGGCTTCGCCGCGCTCTATTTGAGCCGCTACCAGTCGGGAAGCGTCGGACGCCTTGTCACCGTCGACGACTCCGGGGAAGAACTGGGGTCTGTGGACGTGCTGGAAGAAATCGTCGACATTTCCGCCGCCGGACGCTACGTCGCGGCTCTTTACACGGACAGACTTGTAGTGTATAATCTGGCGTTAGGGGTCTACGCGTCCCTCAGCGGCACGGAGAACATACAAAATGTACTCATGCGCCCGGACGGCTCCGCGTTGCTGTTGGGCGGCTCCTCCGCGCAACTGTTCCTGCCCTGAATCCGACAGGAAAGAAGATGAACTCTCATGACAGAAATGACAGGCTTTACTCTAAGAGATATTATCGACATCGGCGCGGTTCTGCTGGTTCTTGTGTGCGCGCTGATTGGCTCCTATCGCGGCATGATTCGCATGCTCTCCGGCTTGGCGGTGCTGATTCTGGCCGTGGTGGGCGCGTCGTTCGTCACGGCGCAGTTCACCGACCAAGTCACGGACATAGTCACGTCTATGCTGGAATCCCGCGTGACGGGTGCCGTCGAGGAGGCCATGGACGGGCAGAGCCTAAGCAAACTCATCGGCGGCTACGTCGAGACAGAGGCCGACGCCGCCTTGCAGGACACTTTGGACGAAACCAGCTTCAGCGCCTTGCGCTTCGACTATCTCTCCGAACTCTTTGAGCGCTTGCAGTCCGAAAACAAACTCCCGAAACCCGTTACCGATTCCTTACAGGAACGCTTCGAGGACATGCGCAAGTCCTTCACGGGGACGGCCTCACAGGCTATCGCCAAAGTTCTGCGGGATGTCGTGCGCCCGATTGTCTACGGCGTGCTGTACGTGATTTCGTTCCTTGTGCTGACGCTCGTGCTGAAAATCGTGTTCAGCTCGCTGGACACCGTGAAAGCGATTCCGGGTCTTCGTTCCGTCAACGCCGCGGGCGGACTGGTTCTCGGACTGATACAGGGTATCGTGTTCGTGACCGTGGCGGCGTTTCTGTTACGGTTCGTGTTCGCGGACGTGGAGGGCGTGTCCGACAGCCGCGCCTTGAAAGTTCTGTCCCTGTTCTTCCCGGCGCTGTCCTTCCGGTGACAGGACGCCGGAGTATTCCAATTATCATTGCGGCGGGACGCGCCGTCGCGGGAGGTTACAATGCAGCCAACTCTTTGCAGTAGATGTAAGAAAAATGTCGCCGTGGTTTTCATCTCGAAGTTGGAGGGCGACAAGACGACCAGTGAGGGATTGTGCCTGAGCTGTGCGCGGAAAGTCGGTCTGCCGCAGGTCGATGAGATGATGAAGCGCATGGGCATTTCCGACGAGGACTTGGAAGCCCTCAGCACGGACATGTTCTCCGCCATGCAGGACATGGAGGAGATGAACGCGTCCGACGACGACGAGGAGGAGGAAGAACAGGGGCATACCGCCACATTCCCCTTTATGAACCGCCTGTTTTCCAATTCCGGCAACGACCGCAACCCCGCCCCCACGCCGCCGCCCAAAAGCGCCAAAGCCCGCACCCCCGGCCGGAAATTCCTTAACAATTACTGTATCTGTCTGACGGAGCGGGCGAAAGAGGGCAAACTTGACCCCGTAATCGGGCGTGAAGAGGAAATCGAGCGCGTTGTGCAGATTCTGAACCGACGCCAGAAAAACAACCCCTGCCTTATCGGCGAGCCGGGCGTCGGCAAGACCGCAATCGCGGAGGGTCTGGCACAGCGGATTGTGCGCGGAGACGTGCCGTTTAAGCTGCGCGAAAAGGAGGTACACCTTCTCGACCTCACGGCGCTTGTGGCGGGGACGCAGTTCCGGGGACAGTTTGAAAGCCGCATGAAAGGCCTGATTAACGAAATCCGGGCGCTTGGCAACATCATTCTCATGATTGACGAGGTGCATAATCTGGCCGGAGCCGGGGACGCAGAGGGAAGCATGAACGCCGCCAACATCCTGAAACCCGCGCTTTCCCGCGGGGAGATACAGGTTATCGGCGCGACGACGTTCAACGAATACCGCCGTTCCATCGAAAAGGATACCGCATTGGAGCGCCGTTTCCAGCCCGTGACCGTCAATGAGCCATCCATAGAGGATTCCGTGAAGATTCTCAAAGGCCTTGCCCCGCGCTACGAGGCTTTCCACGGCGTCAAGCTCTCCGACGGCATTTTGCGGCAGGCGGTCGTACTGTCGGAGCGCTATATCACAGACCGCTTTCTCCCCGACAAGGCCATTGACCTTATCGACGAAGCCTGCTCCGACCTGAACCTGAAAGACAAGAACATCTCCCGCCGCATGCAGATTCAACGCGAACTGGACGATTACGAGAAAGAGCGGAACCTTATCGAAGAGCGCCGCGCGCAGGGACAGGAACCCGATTATGAACGCTTAGCGTTCCTGAAAAGTCAGGAAATCAATTTGCACGCGGAATTAGACCGCCTCTTGGAAATCGGAGACCCCCAACTGACCATGGACAATCTCGCGCATGTTATCGAGCTGTGGACGAAAATCCCGGCGTCCAAAATCCGTGAGCAGGAGTTCCAGCGCCTGAGCCAGTTGGAAGAGCGCCTCAAAACGCACATCATCGGGCAGGATGAGGCCGTGTCGGCTGTGGCGGCCGCCGTACGCCGGAACCGCGTCGGAATCAGCCCGAAGCATAAGCCCGTGAGTTTTATTTTCGTGGGACCGACGGGCGTCGGCAAGACCGAACTCGTCAAACAGCTTGCCAGCGACCTGTTCAACACGCCGGACTCCCTCATCCGGCTGGACATGTCGGAGTTCATGGAAAAGCACTCCGTGTCCCGAATCGTGGGTTCCCCGCCGGGCTACGTCGGCTACGACGAGGCCGGACAGCTCACCGAGAAAATACGCCGCAAGCCCTACGCCGTGGTTCTCTTCGACGAAATCGAGAAGGCACACCCCGACGTTTTGAATGTCCTGTTGCAGATTCTGGACGACGGCGAAATCACCGACGCCCACGGCCGCAAGGTCAACTTTGAGAATACCATCATCGTCATGACCTCCAACGCCGGGAGCGCCACGAAAGAGGGTACAGTAGGCTTTGGGCGTACCGCAAACGAACAGGACAGAGACCGCGCCATGAAGGCCTTAGAGCAGTTCCTCCGCCCGGAGTTCATCAACCGCGTGGACGCCGTGATTACGTTCAACCGCCTTTCGGAAGAGAACTTCGGCAACATCGCCCGAATCATGCTCAACGAACTGCGCGATTCCCTCCGCGAAAAGGGCATCACGTTCGACTACGACGACGCGCTTGTGGCGTATCTGACCAAGAAATCGTACTCCCGGACGTACGGGGCGCGGAACCTCCGCCGCACGATTCAGAAAGACCTCGAGGACGAGTTGGCGTCCCGCATTATCGACAGCTACGACCACCCCATTTCACAGGTCAAGGCCACCGCCACGGGGGACGCCATCGAAATTATCGCCATGTGACAAACTGCCCCCCTTTCGGGGGGCGACGTATTAGGGGGGATTGGTATGTTATTCCGGCGTGATATCGAGCCGCACTGCGCCTACTGCGAACACGCGGCACTTGTCAATAACGCGGAACTCGTCTGCGCGAAACATGGTACCGTGTCGCCGGAACACCACTGTAAGGCGTTCCGTTACGACCCCTTAAAGCGTGTTCCGCCGCGCCCCGTGTCAATGCGCCCGGGAAAGTTCAAGGCGTCCGACTTTGCCCTGTAGGAGACTTTTTCATGGAAATCAAAACAGTACGGGCGTTATGGTTCAGCCCCACCGGCAACGCCGAACGAATCGCCGTGGCGGCGGCGCGTACGCTGTCGGAACGCTTCCCGGCACCGATGGACACGCTCAGCCTGAACCGCCCGGAAGCCCGCAAACACGAATACGCGTTCACGCCCACGGACTTTGTTGTGTTCGCGTGTCCGGTGTACGCCGGGAGACTGCCTAACAAGATTCTGCCGGATATCAAGGCCTGTCTGCGCGGCGACAACACCCCGGCGGCGGCGCTTGTCACGTTCGGCAACCGCGCCTTTGACAACGCCCTTGCGGAGTTGGTGTCCGTGCTGACGGACAACGGTTTCCGGGTCGTCGGCGCGGGGGCGGTTGTCGGGGAACACGCTTTCACGGACAAATTAGGCGGCGGGCGTCCCGGCGTAACGGACTTGCGGGCGCTGCGTACGTTCGCCGAAACTATCGCCGACGCCGTGCGCAACGGCACCGCGTCCGGCATGACCGTCCCCGGAGACCCCGCCGCGCCGTACTACGTCCCGAAAGGCGCGGACGGCCTCCCCGCCAGATTCCTGAAAGCAAAGCCGAAAGTCGATTTGTCGCGCTGTCACAACTGCGGGACGTGTGCGCGTGCGTGTCCGATGGGCGCGATTGACCCCGGCAACGTGTCGGACGTGCCGGGGACTTGTATCAAGTGTCAGGCTTGCGTGTCGCGCTGTACGCGCCGGGCGCGCTTCTTCGACGACCCCGCGTTTCTGTCCCACGTTGCCATGCTCGAACGAACGTTCACAGAGCCAAAAGAAAACGCCTTCTTCTACGGCAGACTTACTTGAAATGTTCGTGGGTGAAAATGTGGTCTTGGCAGAAGCAGTGGTAGCCCGCGCAGCGGGAGCAGTAGCGGAATTGCAAATCGGGGAAGTCGGCGTCGGTGCGTCCGCAGACTTCGCACTTGTGGCGGTAGCCCTGTTGCGCCTCTTTGCGCTTCCGCTGGCGGGCGGCGTCGCGGAAATGAATCGTTTTCGGGGAAGTCTGGTGCTGTACGCGCTGGCGGTGGTAGATGACCCAGTCCGAGATATCCGGCCAGAAGAACACGAAAAAGTTGAGAATCGCAATCAGCGGGAGCAACGCCCCGACTAAGTCTAAGTGTAACAAGCTGGTGAGAATCGAGAAGCCGAAAATTGCGGCGTCGAACCACGCCAGCCATTTGACTTTCACGGGGATGATAAGGAACACAAGAAACTGCATGTCGGGGTAGAGCATGGCGAACGCGAAAAACATGGACAGGTTGATAAAGTCCGTGCCGCTAATCCACGCGTCCCCCACAATCAGCCCCGCCACAATCCCGACGGCGATTGTCAGCGCGACGCCGGAGGCGTAGTAGAGGTTGAATTTCGCGGTACCCCAGTCGCGTTCGAGGGTCGTACCAATCATGTAGTACAGGTAAAGAATAAACACCATCCAGATAGAATTGCTGGTGGGCATGAAGATAAAGGTCACAAGGCGCCAGATTTCGCCGTGCAAAATCTCCTGCCAGTGGAACGCCAGAAAATTTGTGGCGGTGGCGCTGGAAAACACCGTCAGGACGTACACGACGGCCTGCGCGACGACGATGTAGCGCATGAGGCCGGGCAGGCCGAAGTCCGGGTAACGCCGGACAAAACGCTCGGAGAGTTCATGTAGCTTGTTCAAAACGTCTCGCCTCCTTGAAAGTACGCGGCGGGTGATTGCCTGTCACGGGCTATTATACCTGTCCGGGCGCGAAAAGTCACGCGTTATTTGCGAAAATCCCTGAATTTTTGCGGCGGCACGCGCCGCTTGACCGGAATTGACAATTTCTGCCTTGTAATTCCTCCGTTCGCGCGCTATAATCCTATCCGCGCTCTATAATCATACGAAAGGGTGACAGCATGAAAGAAAAAGGGAAACAGGCTCTCAAATTAGGCGGCGTTCTTCTGGCCGTGTTCGCGCTCTGGACGGTACTCATACAGTGCGTGGACGTGCGTCCGGCGGGGCAGAACGGCACAAATATCGGCTTCGCGGCCTTAAATGTCTGGTTCCACGAACTGACGGGCGTTCACATGGCGCTCTACACCGTCACGGACTGGCTCGGGCTGGTGCCGATAGCGATTTGTCTGGGCTTCGGCGTTCTGGGACTGCTCCAACTGGTCAAGCGCCGGAGTTTCGTAAAAGTCGACACAGACCTTATCCTGCTGGGCGTCTACTATGTCGTGGTGATATTCGCGTACCTGTTCTTCGAGATGGTGCCGATAAACTACCGCCCGATACTCATTGACGGCGTCATGGAGGCGTCCTACCCGTCGTCGACGACACTGCTTGTGCTGAGCGTCCTGCCGACGCTGAAATTTCAGGTCGACCGCAGAGCGAACCGCGCAAGCGTCAAGCGGGCTGTCGACGGCTTTGTGATAGCGTTTTCGGCGTTTATGGTTGCCGGGCGTCTGGTGTCGGGCGTCCACTGGCTGACGGACATTGCCGGGGCGGTGTTCCTGAGCGCGGGACTGTTCCTGCTGTACGCCGCCGCCGTCGCGCTGACGGACAAGGAGTAACGGCGTGGTCATAGAGAAACTGCCGTACGCCTTGACCGTCTGCAAGCTGTCAAGCGTCGCCGACGTGGATTGGGACGCGGCGTTTTACTTTGTCGCCCGAACCGATGAGGAGCTGTCACTGGTGTGCAAAACGGCGGACACCCCCGCCGCCGCGACGGCGCGTGACGACGGCTGGCGCGGCTTCCGCGTACAGGGCGTGTTGGACTTCTCGCTTGTCGGGATTCTGTCCAAGCTGTCGGGCGTCCTCGCGGAGCGCGGAATTGGCCTTTTCGCCGTCTCCACCTACAATACGGACTACATTCTTGTGAAAGCCGAAAACTTCGACCGGGCAACGGACGCGCTCTCCGGCGCGGGCTACACGGTGATACCATAACGCGACAGGGAACCGGACAAAAATGCCCGGTTCCCTGTTTTTTTAAAAGTTCTCATCATATAGCCTATTGACATGGTTGGTAAATTGGTATATGATAGCAACTGTTGGAAGGAGGCCGAACCCATGAGAATTTACGCCGACAACGCGGCCACCACAAAGCCCAGCCGCGCCGCCATAGACGCAATGCTTCCCTTTCTGGAAGAGGAATACGGCAACCCGTCCAGTCTCTATTCCCTCGGACAGCGGGCGAAGGAGGCGTTGGAGCGGGCGCGGGAGGAAGTCGCCGCCGTGATTCACGCCAACCCCAAAGAAATTGTCTTTACTTCCGGCGGCAGTGAGGCGGACAATCAGGCGATTTTGTCCGCGGCCGAAACCGGACGCAAGGCGGGGAAACGCCACATTATCTCCACGGCGTTTGAACACCACGCGGTCTTGCACACGCTCAGCAAACTGGAAAAAGACGGCTTTGACGTGACGCTGTTGGACGTACACGAAAACGGCGTTGTCCGCGCCGACGAACTGGAAGCCGCGATTCGGGGCGACACCTGTCTTGTTACGGTCATGTCCGCCAACAACGAGATAGGCACGATACAGCCGATACGGGAATTAGGCGCGATTTGCAAAGAGCGCGGCGTGACGTTCCACACCGACGCCGTACAGGCCGTGGGACACTTGCCCGTTGACGTGGACGCGGACAATATCGACCTGCTGTCGGCCTCGGCGCACAAATTCCACGGGGTGAAGGGCACAGGCTTTCTGTACGTCCGCAACGGCGTGAGGCTTTCCAATCTCATTGAGGGCGGCGCGCAGGAGCGCGGCAAACGCGCCGGCACGGAAAACGTTCCCGGCATTGTGGCAATGGCGGCGGCGCTGAAAGAGTCCGCCGGGCGCATGGACAAAGACGCGGAGCGTATGCGCGTTTTGCGCGACCGCTTGATTGCGGGCTTGCGGGAAATCCCGCATTCCGCGCTGAACGGAGACGCCGCGCAACGTCTCCCCGGTAATGTCAACTTCTGCTTTGAGGGAATAGAGGGGGAGGCGTTACTGCTTCACTTGGACGACCGCGGAATCTGCGCCTCGTCGGGAAGCGCCTGCACGTCCGGTTCTCTCGACCCCAGCCACGTACTGCTTGCCATCGGGCGCGTACACGACGTGGCGCACGGTTCCTTACGGCTGAGTATCGGGGAGGACGCCACCGAAGAAGAAATTGACTATATCATCCGCAATGTCCGGGAAGTCGTGGAGTATCTGCGCGGATTCTCCCCGGTATGGCGGGACTTGACGGCCGGAAAGGCGCAATTCATTCTGTGAGGAGGCCGAGATTATGGCATTGTACAGCGAAAAGGTAATGGAGCATTTCCGCAACCCCCGGAACGTCGGCGTGATTGAGGACGCGGACGGCGTCGGCGAGGTGGGGAACGCGAAATGTGGCGACATTATGAAGATGTACCTGAAAATCAGGGACGACGTTGTGGAAGACGTGAAATTCGAGACGTTCGGCTGTGGGAGCGCGATTGCGTCCAGTTCCATGGCAACGGAACTGATTAAGGGCAAGCCCGTCGCGGACGCCATGAAGCTGACCAACAAGGCCGTGGCGGAGGCGCTGGACGGGCTTCCCGCCTACAAAATGCACTGTTCCGTCTTGGCGGAGGAGGCCATCCAATCGGCACTTGCGGACTACTACGAGAGGCACCCGGAGAAAAAGCCGTAAAACGCGACAGGGAACCGGACAAAATGCCCGGTTCCCTGTTTTCAGATTAGGCGGTTCGGGAACGCACAGACGGAATCAATCTTTAATCCCGTTGAGCGTCTTGTAGAGAGCTTCGACGTTGCCGACTTTCACTAACGCGTCGGTATCCTCTTCGGTCTCGGCCGCCTCCGCGATTGCGCCCAACACGTCCACATGGTCGCCGCCGTCCTTGACCGCGATGCCGACGACGAGTTTCACCGTGTCCTCGTCCCACTGGATTCCCTCGGGGTACGTCATGCACACAAGGCCGTTGTGAATGATATACTTCCGGGCTTCGTTGGTGCCGTGGGGAATGGCGACATGGTTGCCAATGGCTACCGGGAACTCCTTATTTCGCGCAATCATGCCCTCGATGTAGCCTTCCTCGACGATTCCGGCGTCCACCATCATGCGGCCGCAGTCGCGGATAGCCTGCTCGGGGGAGACGGGCTTGCAGCCCAGACGGATATTTTCCTTTTTCAGCAGGATTTCGCCCTTTTGCACGCGGTCGGAGGCGTCGGCCTTGACGCTGGCCGCGCTCTTCGCGCTGGCCGCGCCGCGCCCCTCCACCATTTCGGTCACAAGCGCGTCGTACTCGGGAGCGCCCATGAAATTCTTAATGGGGATAATCCGGACGCCGGGGTTATCGTTCGCGGCACGCGACGAAAGTTCGTGGTGCGTGACGATAATCTGGCAGTCCCGCGGCACTTCGGAAACAGGCGCGTGGACTACCGCAATGTCCGTGATACCCGCGCCCTTGAGCTTGTTCCGCAACATCGTCGCGCCCATGGCCGACGAACCCATGCCCGCGTCGCAGGCAAAGACAATCTTCTTAACGTCCTTCGGGTCTACGTACACGCCGCCGGCCTTCGGGGCGGTGATACCCTTCGCCGCCGCCTTGGCCTCCGCCATTGCCGCTTGTGCCGCCTCCAAATCGCCCTCACTCTCGCGGACGAACAGCTTCATCAGTGTGATTGTCACGACAAAGCTGACCGCGCACGCGACGCCGATACCGCAGATGTTCGCGAAATACGCGCCCTTGGGGGTCATGAGCAGTTCGGCGATAATCGAGCCGGGGGACGCCGCCGCCTTCAGGCCGCCGCCCAACATCGAAAGTACGATAATCGCCACAAAGTTACCCGTCATGGGGCCTAAAATCAGGATGGGGTTCATGAGTACGAACGGGAAATACAGTTCGTGAATGCCGCCGACAAACTGGATGAACGCCGCGCCGGCCGCCGAGGACTTCGACGAGCCTTTCCCGGCGATGCAGTACGCCAACAACAGTCCGAGGCCGGGGCCGGGGTTCGACTCAATCATGAACAGGATGGATTTCCCGAGTTCCTGCGCCTGCTGTACGCCGATGGGCGTAAACACGCCGTGGTTAATGGCGTTGTTGAGAAACAGCACCTTCGCGGGTTCCACGAGAATCGCCGTGAACGGTAACAGACCGTGGTCGACAAGGAAGCCCACGCCCGCGCCCAACGCGCCTGTCAGCACCTGACACGCCGGCCCGATGATGAACATTGCCACGATTGACATTGCCCCGCCGATAATGCCCACGGAGAAGTTGTTGACGAGCATTTCAAACCCGGCGGGTACGTGTCCGTCCATGGCCTCGTCGAACTTCTTGATAGCGTAGCCGCCCAGCGGCCCCATAATCATGGCACCGATGAACATGGGGATTCCCGCGCCGACAATCACGCCCAGTGTGGCGATTGCGCCCGCTACCGCGCCCTTCTGGTCGGCAATTATGCGGCCTCCGGTGTAGCCGATGAGAATCGGCAGGAGATAGTTCAGCATGGGGCTGACCATCTCGTTGATTCTCTCGTTCGGAAGCCAGCCGTCCGGGATGAACAGAGCCGTGATGAAGCCCCACGCGATGAACGCCCCGATGTTCGGCATGACCATGCCGCTCAGGAAGCGCCCGAATTTCTGTACCCGTTCTTTCATACGCTTTCCCTCCCTTTCTATATTTCCGGTTGCCCGGAAACAGAAGCGAAACCGTTTGTCAGATGTTCAAACAGGTTCGCTTTCGTGCATTGTAACAGATTTGTAACGGCTTGTCAATCCGGTTTCTGTGGCATATCCACGAATCTATGTGCAAAGGAATCGTCGGCGGGGTGCGATGTTTCGCCGCCTTCGTCACGCGGGAGATAGAACAAATTTTCTATTACGCCCCTGAAAAAGTCGGTCGGTCTTTCTGACACTTTTTTTCGGAAAAAGTCTTGACAAGGCACGGAAAGGCGGATATAATGGCTTCACTTTGAAAGAAACCTTTGCCGCTGTAAACGGATTTTGACCGAAAATCGCCGGAAAAGTCGGTCGATGTCGATTCCAGTTTCTGGAATTGACAAGAATGCCGTCACCAAGCGGGTTTGCGCGGTGTTCGGTTTCCGGCACCGACCGACTTTTTGACCATGAAAGGGGCTGACCGCGCAAGTTTTCGCCTTTACACCCCGCGTAACTACTGTTGTTCATACCTTCCCTATGAGGGATTAAAACTGGACAGAGCGTCATAGAGATGAGTTATCTGCTGGGGTTCATACCTTCCCTATGAGGGATTAAAACTTCTTATCCGTCACTGTTCTTATACAGCGATGAGTTTTCTTTTTTGTTCATACCTTCCCTATGAGGGATTAAAACGATGACCAGCACAGCCATGACCAGAGCTGTGAGTTTCTTATTCTTGCGAGTTCATACCTTCCCTATGAGGGATTAAAACGCTTTTCAAAACGGCGGACGTCTCCGCATTTGAGACACGTTAGTTCATACCTTCCCTATGAGGGCTACAAACAAAAAGCGTCCCGTCCCCGTTTCAAAGGACAGGACGCTTTCTTGTTCCCACACCGGCGCGGCAAAACGAACCTTGCCAACGCTTCCCGCGGCGCTTGACTTTTCAGTGCTTGTGTGCTATCATTCCGCTGACAATTCCCGGCCGGACGGAACCCCGTCAGGCCGCCAGAAAAGGAGCGCGTAATTACATGCTGGACATCAAAATCACCAGAACCACCACCCCGAAAGCCTTACCTACGGATGAAAATCATCTCGGTTTCGGGAAAATTTTCACCGACCACATGTTTCTCATGGACTACAACATCGACAGGGGCTGGTACAATCCGCGTATTGTCCCCTATGCGCCGTTTGAGCTTGACCCGGCTTGTGTGGTGTTCCACTACGCGCAGGAGCTTTTCGAGGGCATGAAGGCCTACCGCACCGCCGATAACACGATTCAGCTTTTCCGCCCCGACTGCAACGCCAAGCGCATGCAGGATTCTTGCGACAGAATGTGTGTGCCGCTGGTGCCGGAAGAGGACTTCGTGCAGGCCGTCAAGGCGCTTGTGGAAGTCGACAAGGCGTGGGTGCCGCACACCGACGGCGCGTCGCTGTATATCCGGCCGTTCGTGTTCGCGTCGGACGTGGGCATGGGCGTACACGCAAGCCACAATTACATTTTCTGTATCATCTGCGCCCCGTCCGGCGCATACTATAAAGAGGGTCTCGACCCCGTGCGGATTTACGTGGAGGACGACTACATCCGCGCCGCGCCGGGTCTGACGGGCTTCACGAAATGCGGCGGCAACTACGCCGCGTCCATCAAGGCCGGGGCGCTGGCCGAGGAGAAGGGCTTCGCGCAAGTTCTGTGGCTTGACGGCGTGGAAAAGAAGTACGTGGAAGAAGTCGGGAGCATGAATATCATGTTCATGATTGACGGCAAGGTGTACACGGCGGCCTGCACGGGTACGGTACTCCCCGGCGTGACGCGCCGGAGCTGTATGGAACTCCTCCGCGACTGGGGCTACGAGGTCATCGAGGGCAAGCTGGCAATCGCCGACGTGATGAAGGCCGGGCATGACGGAACCTTGCAAGAGGTATTCGGCACGGGTACGGCGGCGGTCGTCTCGCCCGTCAAGGAGCTTTACTGGAAGGGCGACACGGTGCAAATCGGCAACGGCCACATTGGCCCCGTCACGCAGAGGCTCTACGACACGCTCACGGGCATTCAGTGGGGGCGTCTGCCCGACGACAAGGGCTGGATTGCGCCTGTCTGCAAAGGATAAGGCGCGCCGTGCGGCGTTGTTTTCGGACTTGGGCAGTTGAAGCCCCCTCTGTCGCCTTGCGGCGGCAAGCATACCGACGTGGCCTCCCGCCCTCCCCCTCTGGGGGAGGGTGGCGCGTCAGCGCCGGGTGGGGGCGACAATGTTTCCCGCGGTGACATGTCGCTTTCCACAAAAAAGCGCGGTCATTTTTGGCGTCGGGGTCAGTTGATTTTTGGCGGAAAAGCGCGTAAAATACAGGTGTCTGTCTGTAAAGGGGTCTCCCCTTTGCGATATATTCCCCGGCGGCGTCCACTCCACTTTTCTGGATTCCGGACGGGAAACAAGGAGGAAATCGGATTTCCGCAAGGCTCGCGGTGCGGCAGTGTGGAGACCTGTCGTAATGCGGCGCGTTCTGAGGGCAAATCACGGTTCGGAAGCCCCGGAAACATTCGGGGCAAATGCCAGCCGGACGGCGCTTTGTTCCGATACGGACGCCCGCGAGGGTAACGGGCGGAGGCGCGTTATTCAGAGCCGGCAAGCATGGCAGAGGTATTGATTCAAAATCTCAAAAAGGTCTACGACAACAAGGTGACGGCCGTCCATGACGTGAACCTGCACATCAAAGACAAGGAATTTATCGTGTTAGTCGGCCCGTCGGGCTGCGGCAAGTCCACCACGCTCCGCATGGTCGCGGGTCTGGAGGACATCTCCGGCGGCGAGCTCTACATCGACGGCAAACTCTGCAACGACATCGCCCCCAAAGACCGGGATATCGCAATGGTGTTCCAGAACTACGCCCTGTATCCCCATATGTCCGTCTACGACAATATGGCCTTCGCGCTCAAACTCAAAAAGACGCCCAAGGACGTTATCGACAAGAAAGTGCGGGAAGTCGCCGCGATTCTGGACATCACGCAGTATCTCGAACGCAAGCCCAAGGCGCTCTCCGGCGGCCAGCGTCAGCGCGTGGCCATTGGCCGCGCCATGGTGCGTGACCCCAAAGTGTTCCTGATGGACGAACCGCTCTCGAACCTCGACGCGAAGCTCCGCAACCAGATGCGCGCCGAAATTATCAAGCTCCGCCAGAGAATCAACACTACGTTTATGTACGTAACCCACGACCAGACGGAGGCCATGACGCTTGGTGACAGAATCGTTATCATGAAAGACGGCTTTGTCAACCAGATTGGCGCGCCGCAGGATTTGTTCAACTGCCCGGTGAACCTGTTCGTCGCGGGCTTTATCGGCATGCCCGTCATGAACTTCTTTGACAACAGCAAGCTGTTACTCGAAAACGGCGTCTACTACGCGCAGGTCAAGGGCGCGAAGTTCAAACTCGACAGTTTCCAGCAGGCTGCGCTTAAACAGAACAATCAACAGCCGTGCGACATCGTGGTGGGCATTCGTCCCCAGCACCTGTCCGTCGGGGAAGGCGAACTGCAGGGCAAGATTGAAGTGTCCGAAATGCTCGGCTCCGAAGTCAACCTCCACGCCGATTGTCAGGGCGATGAAGTCGTCATGGTCATTCCGACGATGGGACTTAACGAGGATGTGTCCGTGGGCAGTACGGTCAAGTTCAACGCCCCGCCGCTGACTATGCAGCTCTTCGACAAGGCTACCTCTAACAACCTGCTCTGGTTCGATGAGAAGTCTTTCAAGGAAAACGCCCCGGTCTGCAAGACCTACGACGGCCTGAAAAAGTAATCCGTATATCCAACGCCGCCCCGCTGTCAAAAGCGGGGCGGTTTCAAGTTTATGACATCTCTTTTCAGCACACAAGCCGAAATTTTGCGGCGTCAGCCGCCGGGCAGGATATCCGTTATCAGATTCCAGATTTCCGGGAACTTGTCCGGGAAATTCGCCGCCACGATAAGCAACGTAAGCCCCACGCCCAAAAACACGCCCAGAATCCCAACGTATAGCATATGTTTCCATTTGTTTTCCTGACGCTTTCCGGCAAGTTCCTCTTTTTGTAAGAGAACCTCCGTTTCCTGCTTGTCCCGTTCAAGTTGTTGGAGTTCTTTGTCAACGGGGCTTTCCGTGGGGCGCGTGTCGCGGTAGCCGCGCTCCCACTCCATGCGGTAACGCTTCAGCTCCCGCTCCACGTCCACATAAATTTCCTTCAGCAAATCCACGGGCGACACGAACGCGTCAATATTGGCAAGGTAAATTTCCTCTTTGCGGTGGTACAGGTGGCTCAGCGCCGCTTGATACGATACACGCCCTTCCCGGCCGTTCACCGTGTGGCAGATGATTTCCGACACTTCTTTCAGGTTCAACTTCGACAAAATGTCCTGAATCTCGACGCGGAATGTCTCCATGTACTGGCGGCAGTCGCGCCCCGGCGTCACGTACACGTCAAGGGCTTTCTCGTTCATCTGCGCGAGTGCCTCACAGTCGCCGCGGCGGAAATGCCCGCCCGTACGCCACACACAAGCAATGTCCAGTTCCGGGAACTTGCGGATTAACAGACGGTGTATCAGATTGCTTGGCAGGTACATACCCTCCCAGCGCAGATGTAACGCGTCCGCCGTGCGGAACTGTTCCACGCTTTCCGGGGGCGTCTTTTGCATTTTCAGCGGAATCATCTCGACGCCGCCGCCGATGTCGTGCGAAATCTCAAAGCAGCGCATGACATGCAAAATGTACTCCGTTTCTTCGGGCGTGTACGTAATCTCCCGGTGAACGTCCCCGGCGTGGGTCGCCCGCAACGTCTCCTTGATTTCGGCGTGTTGCAGGAAACCGTCCTCCCGCGTACGCAGAATCAGGCGGTAAATGCCGTTCGTCAGCCATTCGGGATTCAGCACGCGGACGCTCTCCAGACGCGTGTCCAGAGACGGCGTTTCGTAGTAGTACGCCACGCCCAAGTCACGGAAAAAGCCCAACAGGGAGTATTGCAGTTTCTTGTCCGTGATATGATTTCCGTTGCAGATTTCCCGGTAGCGCTCCGAGGTGATGTAGCCGGTGCCTTCCTGTTGCCGCATGTCCTCCAAGGCCTGTTTGACGCGCAACATGTCCACGTTGACCTTGTACTGGTTGACCGCGCCGGGGATTTGCTTCCGGATGGCGCGTATCAGTTCGCTGACGCCGTAATCGTCATCCGGTTTCAAGGCGGCCGACGTGCGCAGGACGCGCTTTAACGCCGGATTCCGTTCTCTCAGGTCACGCTCATTGACAGACGCGTTGGGGTTCAGGTCGGCCTTGTTCAAGGCCAGAATCACGGGGCAGTCCGGCGCGAACGCCTTGACGCTCTCCAGCCAATACGACGCGATATCGTCTATTTTCTCGTCGTCGCGGCTGTCGCAGACCACGACATAGACCGTGTGCGCCGTCAAAAAACAGCGGTGCGCGGCGTGCATGATTTCCTGTCCGCCGAAATCCAGAAAGCGTACCGTAAACGGCGCGTCGTCCACCGTGGTCTCCCACTCCGTCGCCTTGACGGACATGTACCATTTTGTCACTTCGATTCCGTCCGTGGGCGGCGTCCCCGGCGTAAAGGTGCCGTTTACGATACGCTCAATCAGGGACGTTTTGCCCACCGCGCCGTCACCAAGGAATATGACCTTGCACTCCCGGAGCGTTTGCGTCTGTCCCCGGTAGTACGCCTCTATCACGTCCCGCGGTTGCGCGAACAGTTGCAGGTCTCCCTCGTCCAGTTCGACGCCCGTCAGATTGATAGAGTTTTGAATAGAATACTTATCATCTATAACAAACGGCAGTCCCAGCGTTACCAGAGCGTACGGAATCGCTTTCAGGTGACAGTTGCACAAATCCAGTCTGCTCAGATTTTTTAACTTTCCGATGGTTTCCGGCACTTCCCGAATTTGGGTGTTGTACAAATCCAGCGATTGCAGACTGGACAGGCGCGTGATGGTTTCCGGCACTTCGCTAATTTTGGTGTAGCCCAAATACAGCATTTGCAGACTGGACAGGCGCGTGATGGTTTCCGGCACTGCCCGAATTTGGGTGTTGCTCAAATTCAGCGCTTTTAGACTGGACAGGTTTCCGATGGTTTCCGGCACTGTGCTAATGTTGGTGTCTCTCAAATCCAGCTCTTGCAGACTGGACAGGTTTCCGATGGTTTCCGGCACTTCCCGAATTGGGGTGTTGTACAAATACAGCGTTTGCAGACTGGACAGGCGCGTGATGGTTTCCGGCACTTCGCTAATTTTGGTGTAGCCCAAATACAGCATTTGCAGACTGGACAGGCGCGTGATGGTTTCCGGCACTGCGCTAATATTGGTGCGGCTCAAATCCAGCGCTTTTAGACTGGACAGGTTTCCGATGGTTTCCGGCACTGTGCTAATGTTGGTGTCTCTCAAATCCAGCTCTTGCAGACTGGACAGGTTTCCGATGGTTTCCGGCACTTCCCGAATTTGGGTGAAGCCCAAATCCAGCGTTTGCAGACTGGACAGGCGCGTGATGGATTCCGGCACTTCGCTAATGTTGGTGTTGCTCAAATCCAGCACTTTCCATTGTTGCGCTTCGGCGTCCCGGAGCAGTTCCGACAGTTGTTCCGGTGTGAGTTCACGATACAGCCGCTTGTATGGCATATTGCCCCACGCTTGCGGCCTTGACGGGTCATAATCCGGATTCGGTTCCCATAATTTCGGCATACCGCCGCCCCCTTTCGCGTCACGCCGACAGTTTACCACAATTTCCCCCGTGACGCAACCGCGTTCGACGGCGGCGGTACGCAAAAATCGTGAAAAAATCCGCAAGAAGTCCTTGACAAGCGCCCGAAATCCTGCTATGATAGGTAAGCTGACGTACCGGACAGGTCGCGCAGGTGTAGCACAATGGTCAGGGCACCAGCCTTCCAAGCTGGGGATGCGAGTTCGATTCTCGTCACCTGCTCCAAATCCGCGCCAGTAGCTCATCCGGATAGAGCAACTGCCTTCTAAGCAGTAGGTAGGGGGTTCGAGTCCCTTCTGGCGTACCATTCCCCCCTGTCGGGGCGTTTCAGTGCCATATGGTGGGTGTAGTTCAATTGGCAGAGCACCGGATTGTGGTTCCGGGCGTTGTGGGTTCAAGTCCCATCACCCACCCCAC
>JAFXQV010000012.1 GCA_017526785.1 Oscillibacter sp.
CAGTGGAGCGTACTTTTGAGTGGCTTAACCATTCCCGCCGCCTCAGCAAAGACTACGAGATTACGACCGATTCCGCCGCCGCCATGGTTATCATTTCGCACTGCCACACCCTGCTCAAACGCTTGTGAATACGCCCTCTTAATTTCACCGCACAGGTTGAAAACTTTCCACTGTCCAGAAGCGGGAACCGGATACAAAATCCGGTTCCCGCTGTGTCACGCCTCGGAGAGGTTGTACTTTTTCACGTTGAGATGTAGCTTGCCGTCGGCAAAGAACGAAATGCCCTCCGCGTTCAGTTCCGTGTTGATGGTAAAGGTCATGACCTTTGCGCCGTCGTCGACAAACACTTCCGCGCTGTAGCGGTCAAGAATCAAGCGCAGTTTGATTCGTCCGTCCCTGTGCGGCACGTACGCCCGGCGCTGGTGGATAATCGCCCGGCGCGAACCCGAAAACTTGCGGTCGACTTTCAGCGTGGCCTCGTGCGGGCGGAAACTGATACCGCTCCGGAACTGGTCATTTTTTGCGAACCGCAACGCGAAACGGCTGTACACCGGGGAATCCGGGTCGGGTTCGACCGTGACTTCCAAATCGACCAGACGCCCCGCGACGCCCGGCAGGAAGATTTCCCCGTCCTCGACCGTCACATTTTCGTAAGTGACTTCATCCCGGCGCAAGCGTTCCAGTTCCCGTATCGGCGTCTGGTACAGAATCCCGTTCTTCACATGTAACTCGCGGGGGAGCGTCATCTGCCCGAACCACGGCGTAGACTTGACGTGCAAATTACAGGTGTCCCAATTCTGCATCCAGCCTATCATAATGCGGCGTCCGTCCGGGGAGAGAATCGTCTGTGGCGCGTAGAAGTCAATGCCGTAATCCGTGGCGTGGTCGGATTCCTCCGTGAACGTCTCGGTATCGGGGTCGTAGCCGCCGATAAGGTAGAATGTGCCGTTGCCGTTGTGGTACTCCAAATCTTTCGGGAGCATGTCCATGGAACTGGCCAGCAGTACATGTTTCCCGTCCAGCTCAAAGAAGTCCGGACACTCCCACATGAGGCCGATTCGGTTACCGTTCCGCGCCAGCGGGTGGACAAGTTCCCAGTGTTCCAAGTCGACGCTCTTGTAGAGCAACGCCTGTCCGCCCTGCGCGGCGTCGCGGTTGGCGATTAACGCCCGGTAACTCCCGTCGCGCGCCTGCCAGATTTTGGGGTCACGGAACGAAAAACGGCTTCCGCCCTCCGGCAAGTCCGCCGCCGTAATGACCGGGTTGTGTTCGTACTTGTGATAGTCTATCCCGTCGCCGAACGCTAAATTCTGCGTCTGGACTTCGCGGACTTCGCCTGTCTCCGTGTACTCCTTGGCGTTTCCGGTGTACATCAAGAGCTGGCGTCCGTCCGGGAGCGACAGCGCCGAACCCGAAAAACAGCCGTCCCGGTCTGACGGGCGGTCGGGGGCAAGCGCCGTCGGGAGATAGTTCCAGTGGAGCAAGTCGCCCGTGACGGCGTGTCCCCAGTGCATGGGACCCCAGTGGGAGTCGTACGGGTGATACTGGTAGAAAAGGTGGTACTGCCCCTTGTACCACGAAAAGCCGTTGGGGTCGTTCATCCACCCCACACGCGCCGAAAGGTGAAACGCGGGGCGCGCTTCACGCGGAATCATCGCTTCCCGCGCCTCTTCGTATCTTCTCGCGTCCCGTAAGGCTTGGCTCATTGGCGTTGTCCTCCTGAAATTATACTTCGTGCTTCAAGCTGTCCTCTAAGGCGTCGACAATCGTCGGCACGACTTTCGTTGCCCGCTTCTGGAGTTCCTCCGGCGCGTAGGGGAATGTATATGACACGTCCGACGCCTCAATCAGTGGCAAGTCGTTCACGGAGTCGCCGATACCGTAAAGCACGATGTCGCCCCATTTGCTCTTCATGTAGTCGCGCAGAAACTCGACGCCCTTGCCCTTGGAACAGCCTTTCGGGGCAATGTCGATTTCAATCACGTTCTGGAACGCCTGCACCTTGTCGCCGAATTTCTCGTTAATCATGGCGGCGTTGGCGGCGGCCTCTTCCAGACTTTCGGTGTGTACGCTGACTTGGTGAATCAGACCCGGCGGGCAGTCGTCCACGCCGCTGATGACGTAATATTTTCCGGGGTAGTCCATCTTGGCGAATACGCAGATATCGCCCTCCACGTCCAGTGTAAGGCGGTAGCCCTTGGGGCGCATTTCCTTCACAATGGCGTCAGCCACGTCCTTGTCCACGCCGCGCTTGAGAATCGGCTGGAAGTCTTGGTCGACGATGTTCGCGCCGCTGCTGGTGATGTAGAAGTCCGGCTTGACAAGTCCCGTGATGAACGGGGTCAGACCGCCGACCTGTCGCCCCGTGCAGAGGCCGAAAAGGTGTCCGGCGTTCTGGTACTCCCGGATTTTGTCGACGTTCTCCGGGGGGAGTTTGCGTTCCGGCTCGGCCTTGTAGAAATACAGGGTGCCGTCAAAGTCGCTGGCGAATACTTTCTTTTTCATGAAACACTCTCCGTTTCGTTCAAGAATCGTCCCCCGTCCCGCGCAAGGACGGGGAACGGCGGTTACTGTCAAATTACAAAGTCGTCCACGACGGACGCTTTCATAGTCCAGAGCTTCACGGACGCGCCGGGCGTGACCGTGTAATGGAACTCGCTTTCGGTGGGGTAACTGCGCGTGGTAAATGTCGCTTCGCCGTCGTTGGCGAAAATCTCCGTGGAGGAACGGTCAATAAAGATTTGTAACTTTTTCAGCGGAGTGTCAAGGGGCATATCGAGAATCTCGCCCACGGACTGGTTGAAGCGCTTTTCCATGCCGGTCTTGTCAACGGTACACGTCTTTTTGGCGGCGTCGTAGTGCAGACGCATGCCGCCGCTTCCGTCGGACTTCGTGAACAGGTTCAGGTCAAAGTCGCCGTCGGCCGGACATACTTCCAGTTCACACGCGGCGGGTAACGTGCCGTCGGGGGTGAGTTCCGCGTCGCGGAGCGTCTCAATGCCGCTGATGGGCGTCTGTACGAGACGACCGTCTTTCAGGCGGAGTTCACGCGGGAGCGACATACTGCCCTCCCAGTCCTCCTCCTCCGTGGGGTAGTGGTTGTCGGGGAGACCAATCCACGCGATTAAAATCGCCTTGTCGGGGTCGCCGACGTTCGCCGCGCCCTGCGCCGCGTAGAAGTCGAAGCCGAAGTCAAGGTAGCGGTAGTCGCCCTCCGGCGTGAACGTGAGGGTGTCGTAGTCCATAGCGCCTATGAGGTAGACGTTGTGGTTTGTACTCTCGGCGCGCCCGGGGAGTTTCGTATACTGCGGGGAGAAAATCAGCACGTCCTTCCCGCTGATGTTCACGATATACGGACATTCCCACATACCGCCGAACTTCTCGAAGCCGGGTACTTTCAGTTCCCCGGCGAACGTCCAGCCCGTGAGCAGTTCGGGGGACTTGTAAATGAGTACGGTTCCGCGCTTGTCCATGGTCTGCGCGCCGATGAAGATAAAGTAGAGCTTCTTTTGTTCGTTCCAGACAATTTTGGGGTCGCGCTGATGTTCGCTGTAGTCGTCGCGGGGGCCGAAGAGGGGCTTTTCCAGCTTGTGGGGGCGGTTGTCGGCACCGAGTACCGCCGCGCAGGTGTAGGGCGTACGCGTCCAGTCCTCGTCGCGGTGGTTGCCCGTGTAGAAGAAGTAGAGGTCGTCGCCGGAGGAAATCGCGGAGCCGGAATGCGTACCCCGGTTGTCGTAGTAGCAATCGGGTTTCAGGCCAATTCCGGCGTTGCGCCAGTGGATTAAGTCCTCACTGGTGACATGGTACCAGTATTTCAGGCCGTGTACCGCCCCCCACGGACACCACTGGTAGCACAGATGCCACACGCCCTTGTGGAGTGCAAACCCGTTCGGGTCGCTGGACAGTCCCGTGACGGGCTGAATGTGGTACTTCTGGCGGTATGCGGACTTGCTGATTTGCTCGTACAGTCCCCGCACTTCCTCCGCGTCGTGGAGTTCGCGGTAGCGCTCTTCCCGTGTCCACTCTTTCATGTGCGATTCCTCCCGTATGTTGCGCCGCCCGTCTGCGCGGACGCGCCATTTCGGAAGAATTATAGCATACTCCGCGCCGCCGCACAAGGGGAAAAGCGCCTTGTCAACGTCATTTTTTATAGCGCCTGCCAACGGTAACAAAAACGGACGGAGTTATCCCCCGCCCGTAGCCGCCTCGACTATACAATGCCCATAGCACAACGAAATACCCGGAAGCGGACACAGAAATATTTAATAAACAGATAGGAGAGTCCAAAATCCACAGCTACATTGAACAGAATAATTACAGCGGGATTTGTGACGCCCAGAAAAGTACATATTATTAAGCGGGAAACGCCCAAAGTCCAGCTATTCAGCAAATAGAGTTGAAGCGTCCAAGAGCCGAAACGAGCAAACGCGTTACAGAAGGGTTTCCAACGGATAAAGGTATAAGCGGTCATAGAACCGAGCAAAGCAATGATAACGGAAATCAAACGTTTGTACGACTGTGGGGGGGTAGGTAACGAAAAGAATGTCAGCCACAGAGCGAGCATCAGGACAGACAAGGCACAGATTCGGATAGGCGAAGTTCCTTCCATCCGCTTGTAAGTCACTGTATGTACACTTCTGACAAGGAAGCCCGTGTTAAAGAAGAATAAATACAGTCTAAGTCTGTCCAGAATCCAAACGGATTCCAGCGGAAGTAACGCCCAAATGAATAACGCGCCCTCTATAGCCAATGCCCATTTTATGCTTTTTTTCTCCAGAGCCGCAAGCGGCGGAAAAATCATGTAAAGGATAAACAATACGTAAAGGAACCAAAATTCCCCGCCATAAAACAGGATAGATAAGAGCGATTCTGGAAGGCTTCTGGGGCGGTTAAACAAAAATCCAAACATGGAACGTGGAACCATATCCACGAGATTGAAAATCAGATAGGGAACGGCGATTCTTTTCACTTTTTTCCAGAGATAACTACGATAATCTTCATGAAAAGAAAAAAGGAAGCCAGACAAACAGAAAAAGAACGGCATATGGAAACTGTAAATAAAATTATACAGCCAAAGACAGGTAGCGTTTTCATGCAGATTAATCGGAAACACAATGATTGCGTGTCCCAGTATCACAAGAAAGATAGTAAAGCCTTTAAGTGCATCTATCTCTGGATAATAGACCTTTTGATTTGTCATCTCACAGTCCTCCCGTCTTTCAGGCACGGAAAATAATACCAAAATACTTTGCAAGTATATCATGTCTCTTTTTTAATGTCAAGCACAAATAATTTCCAGCAGCGCTGACGAGAGAAGAAAATCAGACAGAGGTTTCAAGAGGACAGGAGACGCAATTTCCAGAATGAGGAAATTGCGTGCGGACAGTCCTCCGTACAAAGGCGCGGAAGGTCAACACGGGTAAAAAGACCGTGCGAAC
>JAFXQV010000013.1 GCA_017526785.1 Oscillibacter sp.
CGTCCGCGTGACAGTCACGGACGACACGCCCGTAATGGGGCGGATATTCGTGGGCGACGGGTTGCCGGAACCGGACTGCGTGAGCGTTATCGTCACGGACAGCGCTTTGACGTTGGCGGCGTCGGCGTCGGAGAACGTGGCGGGATTCCCGGACGCGGTGCGATAAATCGGCGCGTCGATACCAGTAATCAGCTCTTTCAAAAGCGCGAAAATATCCCCTGTCGCTTTCGCGTCTGCGGCCTTTCCGGCGTCGGACAGCGTGGCGTCGATAAGGGTCTTGTTGGCCTCCGCCGCAATGCCGGACAGCTTGTTTTTCTCCGCCGTGGTGTAGTCGTTGGTCGACAGGCCTTTGCCGGACACTTTGTCGACCTTGCCGGAAATGTCCTGATGTTGCGTCAGCGCGGCGGCAACTTTGGCCTTGTCAGCGTCGGTGTAATCATTCGTAGACAGGCCTTTTCCGGACACTTTGTCGACCTTGCCGGAAATGTCCTGATGTTGCGTCAGCGCGGCGGCGACTTTGGCTTTGTCGGTGTCGGTGTAGTCGTTCGTCGACAGGCCTTTACCGGATACTTTATCGACCTTGCCGGATTCCAAGTCGGAAATCCGTTGCAAATCCTCCGGGGAAAAGGTTCCGGTATCGCCTTTTGGACCCGGCGGCCCTTGCGGACCGACGACAGTGCCGAGCGGGATTTCTGGCATGATAAATCACCTCATTCAATTTTGTACAGTATGCCGTTTCTAATTTCAAACGTCGGCGGGGTTTCGCCGTCGGCGTAGGAGTAGAGAAGTTGTCCGGCGCTGTTGACGGAAAACGGCGGGGGCGTTTCGGTGTAGTAGGTCAATATCAGTTGCCCGTCGCGAACCGCGAAAGAATACTGCAGTTCATCTGGCTTTTTGTAGTAGACGAGGATGCAGCCGTCAGCGCCGTTCTGGCCGTTAGAGCCGGCACCTCCGTAACCGTCAGCGCCGGGTTCGGCCTGATACCCACTTTGTGCGGTGGCGGTACCTCCCTTGCCGCCCTCTCCGCCGCCGTGGCCGCCGGAGCCTCCGGAACCATAAGTGATATTATCTGGAAACATAAATTCCGCGTGCGCGCCGTCCCCGCCGCCGCCACCCCGGACATAAGCGGAAAAGTATCCGGGTCCGCCCCATCCGCCATGATTGCCGACAGCCGCGCCGCCGCCCGTCCCGCCGTAAGCCCAATCATAAACCGAGCCTTCGGATTCATGCCAGCCCTCGCCGTTTTCGCCGGAAGTCCAGCTTTGGGACGTGTCCCAAGGAAGCGTGACCGTGGGGCGCACAACGTCGGTATAGGCGGGGTTTGTGCGTTCGCCATTTTCCTTTCCGGTGGTAGCGGAGCCGCCGTCCACGCCGTTGTCCGCGCCGGGCGCGGCGTAAAGGATACCGTACAAAACGTCGTAGAAGCCGTTACTGGCGGGGTATCCGTCGTCGGAGGAATAGTCGCCGAACGTGGACGCGGTGCCGGGTTGGCCGGGGTTGGAGACATAATACAAAGCGTTGTCTTTCACGCAGTTTTCGCAAGGGGTCAAGTGCTTTAGAAGCGCCTGTTTCAGTGTGGTGGGCGTGTATGTGCCGCCGTTGCAATGGGGATTCATGTGCCAGCGGTCGCCGGAGCGGGTGACATAGACGGTCATGTTTTCGGGGCGTCCGGATGTGGTGTCCGGGGTAGCGAGGCCGCCCGCGCCTCCGGTTCCGGCGCTGTACTGGAAAGTCTGGCCGCCGACAGCGGTAAATTTGACATCCAGCACATTTCCGCCGGAGCCGGGGAGTCCGCGTCCGGAGCCGACGGCAACTTCATAACTCGACGACGCCTCCACCCATTCGAGACCCGTACCGTATTGCCCGGAACTGCCGCCCGTTCCGCCGCCGATTAGCACGACGCGGACGGTAGACCCGTCGAGCGACGCGGGGACAGTCCAGACGCCGGAACCCGTCAGCACTTTGACGGAATCATAAGCCGCGCCCCACGACGGAGTATAGCCGCAGACAAGCGCGGCGGAGGCGCGTTCCACACTGGAGACCGTGCCGGACAACTCGGTGATGTATCCGGTACGGGGGTCGCCGAACGGGTCGACGAACGACACGCAGTCGCCGGGGCGCTGGTTTGTGCAGACAATATCGGCGTTGACGACGGCTGGGGCGTTATAGTAGCTAAGGAGCCGTTCGCCGACCGTAACGGCGTTGAGGGACGTTATCAAGGGGACATCGGCCACGGACAAGACATGTTGCGGGTCGGCGTTTGCGTCGCCGTCGACGGAGACGACGCTTGCTATTTTGGTATAGGGCTTCCCGGTGAGGCGTCCGGAGCCGGAGACTTTGGCAAAGTTGACGCCGAAATAGTGAACGGTCAAGGTGTCGTCGGCCTGCAGATTAAAAACAGGGGAATCGAACTTAACAATAAAGTTATCGGCAGGGATATCGTCCACGTTGTCGAACAGAGTTTTGGCTTCCGTATCGTTTTCGCGGAACTCGTAGGCGGTGATATCGGCGCGGGCGTACGTTTCGCCGAAGCGGTACGTTACGGAGCCGCCGTTATAAATCGCGTTGTCCGGGAGACTGTAAGCGGCGGTCTCCGGTATGGTAAAGTAGAGGTTATGATAATTATCACGCCGGATAATAAAGCCGTACGCCAAGGCGAGCTGATGTAAGGAAGTCCGGCGGTCTTGGTAGGGGAGCCAGCCGTAAACCGAGACGGATTCCAGCAGGGGATTGACGGTATAGGGGATAACGTTTCCGATAACGTCGGCGATAACATCCGGGAGGGGTACGGCGTGGTAAAGGTCGCCGGGGAATTCGTCGTTGAGGCGTCCCAAGGGAGATTGCGCGGTCAGCTCGAAATAGCGTTTGCCGATACGCGTAAGGGATTTGAAGTAATATTTCTCCGTTTTGGTTCCGACGGACAGCCAGACGGGGCAGGACTGATTTATGGTGTTCCAGCGCGAGAGCCAGTCAGAGGCGAAATCCTCGAAAACGGCGGTAAACTGGTCGGCGTTTACGTCTTTCCCGTCAAGGGACGTGGAAAGCGCGTACTCCACTTGTTTTACCGCGCCGGATTGGAACACTAACGCGCTTCCGTTGGGCTTTATGATTTGAAGCCGAATTGGGATTGACGCTCTGTTTCCCGCCGTTACGGTAACGGGTACAGGCGCGGTCTCTGTGATGTTGCCCTCGGTGTAACGGATAGTGATTATTGTGTCCGCGAGTGTCAGCGCCCCGGACGGTGAGAAGCCGTAACCGGATACTGTCGCGGTTGTTCCGTCGCTATAGGTCGCGGTGACGGCCATTCCGGACGGGTCGAACGTTTCGCCGACAGTGTACGCCGTTTTCGTTGGCGGCGTTGTGACTGCGATACTTGACAGCGTGACAGGCGCGTAATTGTAGTGGATTGTGGCGGAGGTTAATGGGGTGTTGTTGCTGTCAATCGTGATAGCGTCCCATTGTGCCTCCGTGCCGCCGTAGTAGACATCGGTTAAGCCGCTACAGTTAGAAAACGCGCCATCTTCGATACTGGTAACGCTACCCGGTATCGTGACACTGGTTAAGCCGCTACAATTGCGAAACACGCCTTTTCCGATACTGGTAACGCCGCTTGGTATCGTGATACTGGTTAAGCCGCTACAATTGTAAAATGTGAACTCTCCGATACTGGTAACGCCCTGCGGTATCGTGACGCGGGTCAAGCCGCTACAGTTGTGAAACGCGTGATTTCCGATACTGGTAACGCTACCCGGTATCGTGACACTGGTTAAGGCGCTACAGGTGTGAAACGCGTTATTTCCGATACTGGTAACGCCATCGGGTATCGTGATACTGGTTAAGCCTCTACAGTTGGAAAACGCGTCATCTCCGATACTGGTAACGCCGTCGGGTATCGTGATACTGGTTAGGCCTCTACAGTTGTGAAACGTATTACTTTTGATACTGGTAACGCCGCTCGGTATTGTGATACTGGTTAAGCCGCTACAGCCGTTAAACGCACTACTTTCGATATTGGTAACGCTACTTGGTATCGTAATACTGGTTAAGCCGCTACAGTAGAAAAACGCGTCTTTTCCGATACTGGTAACGCCCTGCGGTATCGTGATACTGGTTAAGCCGCTACAATTGTCAAACGCGTAATCTCCGATACTGGTAACGCCGTTAGCAATTGACGCGCTTGTAATCTGCGCATGGTAATCATACCACGGAGCCGCACTGGACGTATAATTCGGCATATCGCCGACACAGTAGATATACAGCGTCCCGTCATCTTCCAGCCGCCAGTAGTCGCCGGACGCGATAATATTCGCCATGATACCGCCTCCTTACGTCGGACTGCTGTTGTAGTGGATGATATAATCGCTTTTTACGATAATGGGATTGCAAACCTCGTCCCACTGTTCCTCTGTACCGCCATAGTAAACGTCTACAGTGGTTCCCCAGTAAACAGGAAGAGGAAGAGCGGAAATCGTCGTTACGCTGGCAGGTATGGTAATCGATTGTGAACTGCAGTTAGAATTGTCGGGTGCATAAATAGCTGTCGCGCCGTCCTCAATGACGATACTTGTAAGATTATGGCAGTCGTAAAACATGGAAAGGTCAACTTCCGCCACACTGCCGGGTATTGTCGCGTTCACAAGTCCGCTTTGAGCAAAGGCTTCCGTTCCTATGCTTGTCACGCTGTCCGGTATCGTTACGCTGGTTAGTGCGTCGCAATTGGAAAATGCGCTGGCTCCGATATTTGTCACGCTGTCCGGGATAACGATATTTATCAAACTGCGACAGTTGGAAAATGCACGCGCTCCAATGTTTGTCACGCTGTTAGGGATATTTACGCCCGTTAAACCGCATGCGTCAAAAGCGCCGATGCCAATGCTTGTGATGCTGTCAGGGATAATGACGCTTGTCAGATGTTGGCAAGCGTTAAAAGCCCAATCGGAAATGCCTGTCACGCTATTTGAAAAAATGACGGTTGTTATCTGGTCATCATATGCCAGATACGCGTCATCTCCCACTCCTTCCGGCATATCCCCGACACAATAAATATCCAGCCGACCATTACTGAACATCGTCCACCAGTCGCCGGAGGCGATAACTTCCGCTTCCGCGACCTGCACCCAGAATGTACACAGCGACTTGTCGTGATAGCGCACATCCACCATGATATCCTCAACGACGTTTGTCACGTACCCCTCGGCGGGGAGCAGTACACATTCCGGTGTAATGTCGCGTTCCGCGCCGTCGAAAATTTCGATAACGCGAAGCCCGGCATAGTCCAGCGATTCCCCCACAAAGTAATCCGACTTGGACGGTAACGACACAATTTTGATAACCGTCAGGCCGGGGCAGTTGTCGAACGCGTCGGGGGGAGTCTGGCAATCGGGCGGGATTACGATTGTGTCAAGGTTTGGGAACTGTTCGGGGACGCCGGACGGCAGGGACGGAATACCGGGGTTCAATTTTATGCGGTCAACGTCACGAATGGGGGCGTTCGGGTCTCCGGAGGGGGCGTCAAGGATATCTAAAACGCGTCTCCATCTGTCGGCCTCGTCGCCCTCGGGCGGGAGCGGGTCAAGTTCCAGTGTGCCGTCGTCGAACAGGTGCCAGTCGTCGCCGCCCATGACAGGGAGACCCCGCTTGGGGCTTGATTCTTCCAGCACAAGGGCGCTGTCGGCGTAGGCCATGCACTGTCCGTTGTCGAGCGCGAACCGGAACGCGGGGAAAGTCACATGAAACGGCATGGTATATCCGGCGCGGAGGACAGGGTTAAAGACGGACGCGGAGACGGTATCGGGTGCGGTTCCGGAGCTGAGGACGGCGCACAAATCGGCGTACTGTTGCGCGGAAATGGCGTTAAGCGTCCAAGAGAGGCGGAACTTGTCGGCGAGTACGTCCTGAATCGTGGAGCCGTCCTGCATGGTGCCGCCGTTGCCGCCGTCGGTCGAGAACGGTTCGCACTGCAACGAATAGCGGTTGACGATGCCGGACAGGTCATAGCGGGCAATCACGGGCGCGAGCGGGTCGCGGGAGGCGTCGACCTGTCGTGGCGCGGGCGTGACAGCGGACGACGCCCGGGGCGCGGCGTCCTCTAAAATTAGCGTGCTTCCGGCGGCGGCCATGTAATCTTGGGTGGCGAAGTTGTAAACGAACGCGGGGCGGGTGACGTGGAAGCGCGCGGAGCGAACGGCGTTGATAGTGGGGTCAAAGATTTGCGCAGTAACGGTGTCGCGTAACGCGGCGTTAAGCGCGGCGTACTGGCTGGCGGACAGCGAATTGAGCGCCCACGAGAAGCGGGCTTTGAGGGGGAACACGTCGTGGACGGTGGAGCCGTCCAGCATGGTGGCGCTTTCGCCTTTATCGGTAAAAAAGGGTTCGCACTCGAACGAATAGCGGTTGACAAGCCCGGAAAGGTCGAAGCCCTCTATAACCGGGGCGAGGGGGTCGCGCACAGAATCGCCTCCTTTCAATCAGAGTTTGACAAGCGACGGGCCGCGCCGCGCTTTCTCGTTTTCGTTGTACTGGTACTGTAACCGGGCGACGCGGGAACCGCCGATAACGTTTGTCACAGTGAAGTTGACGGGGGCTTGACGCTGTGTTTGCGCGGGGACGCCGGGGACGAGGCTGTATTGGCCTCTGGCGGCGTTTTGATACGCGTATGGGTTCGGATACGTTGAGGGCAACGGAGCGCTTAGGGCGGCCTTTACGGGGCTTGTGGACGTGACGGCGGCTTTTGCGAGCGCGGGGAAACTCTGCGAGAGCGTCAAGGAATCTTTGATAGCCGCGCCGACAGAATCCGTCGCTTTCCGGACGGCGGAAAGATTATCCCGGATACCTTTTGCAAGCAAATCCATCATGTCGGGGGCGTAGGTGTCAGCGTCCGACAGGGGACCCTTTTTCGGCTTGGAGAATCCCACGCGGTCGGAGACGGTTTCGGCCATTTCGTCGACGGCGCTTTCCAGATTTGGCAAATTATCCTGAATGCCTCCGGTGAAATTTGCGATAAGGTCTTTGCCCCAGTTTTTGGCGGCGTTGATTTTATCGGAAATGGCGTCGCGCATGGAGCCGAACGCGCCCACAACTTTGTCTTTCATATCGCTTGCACTCTGGCGGACAGAGCCGAACGCGTCGGCCAATTTGTCGGCCATGGTGGACGCGCCTTGTTTGACATCCTCCCACGCTTTGGAGGCACCGTCGCGGAAGCCGTTCAGGGAATCCGTGGCGCGTGAGAGGCGTTCGGCGAAGCCATCCTTGAATTGCTGAATGTTATCGTTCAGCGTGGCGCATTTTTCGCGGATTTGTTCCCCGGCGTTTTGGGAGGCGTCGCGGATATCGTTCCACCTGTCCGCCCAGAATGTTTTCACATCGGCAAGTTTCGCGGTCACGGTGTCCAGTCCGGCGCGGACAAGTCCGGCGACGCCGTTCGCGGCGGTTTCGACAAGGCCGGAATTGGCGTTGATACCGTCGGCGAACGTCTGCACCATATCGGGGGCGAACGTGTGGAAATTGGCAAGGGGGCCTTTTTCGGGTTCGGAGAAGTGGAGGAAATCGAAGATAGTCTTTGCTATTTTATGGACGGCGTTAAAAACGGGGTTTTCGTCGAGGCCGGACACGAAATTGTCAACAAGGTCTTTGCCCCATGTTTTAACGGCGTTGAGCTTATCGGTAATCCAACTAACAACTTTATTGACGCCGTTCCGGAATGTTTCTGAGTTCTTATAAGCGGTTATGAACGCGGTACCCAGCGCGACGACGATACCGACAGCGATACCGACGGGGCCAGTGAACAGGGCGACAGCGCCCTTAGCGACGGACATCGCGGCACCGAGTTTCGGGGCAAGGGTCATAATGGTGCCGACAGTGGATACAAGGCCGCCAAGGCCTATTAGCAGTGGCGACAGCGCCGCGACAAGCAACCCGATTTTTGCAATACGCTCTTTTGTATCTTTGTCCAGATTGTTCACCCAGTCGACGACCTCTTTTAACGCCTTGACAATCTCGCGCAAGCCATCGTCTAACAGTTCCCCGAACGAAATAGCCAGCGATTCCACGGCGCTTGTGAGTTCGGTAATGTCGCCCTTTGCGTTGTCGGACATGGTTTCCGCCATATTTTGCGCCGCGCCGTCGCAATTGGCGATAGCGGTATGCAGGTCTTCAATGTCTTTCGGTGCGGCATTGAGTACGGCCAGCCAGCCCGACATGGCCTCTTGTCCGAACAGGATAGTAGCGGCTTCGGCCTGTTCGGACTCTGACAGCCCGGAGAACGCGTCGCGCAGAATATTAACGGAATCATTCAGGGAGCGCATTTCTCCATTTTCGTCCGTCAAAATCAGGGACTGTGTGGAAACGGCGTCTTTCAGCGCGTCCGTTTGCGCGTCCACGTTCGCCTTAAATTCGGTTAATTCGGCGTCGTGATATTCTTTCAGGGCGGTTTTCTGTTGGTCGAGTTGTTCCTTGTAATCGGAGAGCCTTTCACTGTTAGCCTCTTTGAGTTCGGCGATTTGGCCTTGGTTGGCCTCTTTGAGTTCGGCTAAATATTCGCTGTTGGAGGCCTTTGTGGCGGAAAGCGCGCTTTCCTGCGCCTCTTTCATCACCTTTAGGGACTGGTCGTTATTTTCTTTTAACTCCGCCTGTCTTTCGGCGTGTTCTTGTTTCAGTTCGTCAAGCTGGGTTTTGCGTTCCTCTTTCAAGGCGGCCTTATCGGCGTCGGCCTGTTCTTTCAAGGCGGCTTTTTCGGCGTCGGCCTGTTCCTTGATTGCGTCCTTTTGGGCTTTCAGCTCTTCGATTTGCGCCTTACGTTCGGCCTCACGCTGTTTCTGTTCGAGTTCGGCGACATAAGCGGCAAGGGCTTCTTCCGCTTTTTTCCGTTCTTCGGCCGTTTTCGCGCTGTCGATTTTGGCTTGCAGTTCGGCTTTCTTTTTTGCCTGCGCCTGTTCTTCGATTGCGGCGCGTTCGGCTTCCGTCTGGGCGTTCAGAGCGGCTATCTGGTCTTCGACGGCTTTAATTTGATTGTACTTGTTTTCGTCAATCAGTTTCAGGTTTTCGTTGTACTGACGGTCGATTTGGGCTATTTTCTCGTCAGTGGCCTTTTCAAAAGCGGCTACTTCGGCCTCTTGCGCGGTTTTGAGGGCTTCAAGCTGTTTATCGGCGGCGGCCTTGGCGGCGTCGTACTGTTTGTCGTAACTGTCCTTTAAGGCGTCCTCCTGTTTGTCGAACGCCTTTTTCTGTTCGTCGTAATCGGCGTCCAGCTTCTTTTTTAACGCGTCAGTTTCCTTGTCATACGCTTTTTCGCGTTCCTTGTACTGTTTATCGAGGGACTTCTTCAAGGCGTCCTCTTCGTCGGCAAGGGCTTTTTTACGGGCTTCGTACCCTTGTTTCAGTTTGTCGGACTGTGCCTTTGCTTCGGCTTCGGAGAACGTGTCAACGGCTAACCCGAGTTCGCGCATTTTGACAAGCATTTCATCCGTTGGCTTGACAAGCCGGGACAGACCGCCGCGCAATGCGGTTCCGGCCTGAGAGGCCTTAATGCCGGAATTGGCCATCAGTCCGACGACCTCCGCAACATCTTCCGCCGTGAGTTTGAGCGTACCCGCGAGGGGGGCAACGTATTTGAACGTCTCCCCCATCATGGCGACGTTAGTATTTGCGGAACTTGCGGCGACTGCGAGAACATCGGCAAAGTGTCCGGCGTCCTCCGCACCCAGTCCGAACGCCGTTAAGGCGTCGGTTAGGATATCGCAGACAGTAGCGAGGTCTTCGCCGGACGCGGCGGCGAGGGCAAGGACACCGGGCATACCCTCTAACATTTGTTCCGACTTCCACCCCGCCATGCCCATATATTCGTAAGCGTCGGCAACTTCTTTGGCGGAAAACTTTGTGGAGCCGCCCAACTCAATAGCTTGGTTTTTGAGCTTCTCCATTTCGTCGCCTGTCGCGCCGGAAATGCCCTGCACGCGGCTTAACTGGGCGTCAAAGTCGGCGAACGTTTTCGCGGCGGCACCGAGGCCAGCGGCGGCTATTGCGGAAATCGGCGCAAGGGCTTTCCCGACGCCGGAGATAATGTCCCCGGTTTTTTTCAAGCCCTCCCCGGCCTGCGCGATTTTCTGCAGGGCAACGGCGGATTCATCGGCCTGTGTTTTGAGACCTTTTAACTTATTTTCGGTGTCGATAATCTCCCGCTTTAATGAATCGTATTGTTCCGGGGAAATGGGGTGTCCGAACTCGTCATTAATTTCTTTCTGGCGCTTTTTGAGTTCGTCGAGGTGGGCGGAGGTTTCGTCAATCTGGCCTTGCAGAGCCTTGAACGCGTCGGAGTTGATATCGCCGGACTTCTCCATTTCGTCGCGCTGTCTTTTGAGCTTGTTTAACTTGTCGGCGGTCTTGGAGATTTCGTCCTGAACGGGCTGAATAGCGGCTTTCCAGTCGTCGTAATTTTTGAGGTTGGTTTCGGCGGCTTTCCGGGCGTCTTTCAGCTCTTTGAGGCGCTTGGAGGTATCGTCCACGGCCTGAGACAGAAGTTTGTGCTTCTGGGCTAACAGTTCGGTATTGTGGGGGTCGAGTTTCAGTAACTTGTTGACATCCCGCAATTGCGACTGTGTTTTTGAGATATCGGAATCCAGTCCTTTGAGTGCGGCGGACAGATTGGACGTATCGCCGCCGATTTCGACGACAATGCCTTTGATACGGTTTGCCACGGACTCACCTCCGTTACAGGTAATGTATACTATAATACACCTCATTTCTGTGCGTTGCGGAGGATTTCCCGGAGCGCGTCCTTTTGCTGTTGGAGGCGTTCGGCGCGGAAGCGTTGGATTTGTTCGCGGCGGGCGTCGAGCGCGGAGCGTGCCGTGACGCTGGTTTTTTCATAGGCCGGGAACGTACAAACAGAGACTTCAAAAAGCCGGACTGCCTCTATGATAAAGTCCATATTCCCGTTATCGTAATGTTGCCTGCGCTCTTTGAGAATCTCGAAGCCGAAAGAACACTGTGACACGTCGCCGCGCCGGACGCGTGCATACAGGTTCATGGCGTCGGTGTCGTCACGATTGATTGTGATATCCCCGGCGAGGCCGTAGGAATCGGTGCGAAGCTGTAGCGTGTGGGCGGCTGTGCGGCCTAAGACAAGGCTTGTGTCATGATTGATAAGGGCGCGGATATCTCCAGATAAGGTGTCATCGAAAGCATGCGCGTCCACGAACTCACGGACGCCGGGACAGATATCATACGGCGAGCCGAACACGGCGAAGTAGCCGGAAATCATGGGGGCGGCGTCACTGTCGCGGGTCTGGAGGGGTTCGGAGATTGCCACGGCGGTGCGGTATTGCGTCATTCCGTATCACCTTCTTTCAGTTGCTTTTTCAGGTCTTTGAGCTTTTTTTGGTCGCCGATACGGTCGGCGGGGATGTAGTTTTCGAGGATTACGAGCTTGTCGAGGCCGTCCATAGGCGTAAGGCCTAACCAGTTGCGGACTTCGTTTCCGGTCATCAGCCCGTGGGCGTACAAATCCGCGCCGATATCGGACAAATCGTTTAACTCGTAGGCGTACAGCGACCACGGATTAAACCGGACATAGCGCGACGGGGAAATGATAAGTTTCCGCGTCAATTCCTGTTCGATACCGCGCACAAGGGGCATAAGCGTCGCGGAAATGAAACTGTTCCATTCGGCTCTGTTATAGGCACCTGCGCCGACAAGGAAAGGCGGCACGCCCAGAATCGCGGCGACGGATTGTCTGTCGAGGCGTACAGAATCAGAGATTGCAAGGTCATTGAGCGTAAGGGGCTTGACCTGAGCAACGTCCATCATGTCAGCGGGTAATAACCACGGTTCCCCGGCCTGAGAGGTTTCCACGTACTGTTGCAGGATATCTTTCCGCCCCTCTTTTGTGCTTAAGTCTTCCGCGTCGGAGTTCACCCGGACAATCAGCGAAGGCGTGTATTTGCTGGACAGAAACGCGTTTTTTGTTTTTGCCTCTTGGGACAGCGCATTGACAACGTCACGGAGTGAGACGCGGAAGCCTGTCCCGCGCCACGGGTACGCGGGGGACGGATTCAGGACAAAATGAAGCAGTCCGGCGGGGTCAAACGGGGTGCCGTCAATGAGAATCCGGTAGCCTTCGGGGGAGGCGGGGGCAAAGCTGACGCGTTGCGGCGGCACGGGATGTATTGCCTCTATCCACTGTGTGTCGTTGCTGTCGCCGAGCCGGACTTGCGCGACGGCGTTACCGGAGCCTTCAAGCAAGAGCGTCCGGACGAGGACGGACACAAGCGTTTTCCGCGACATGTACGGGTTAGGGTCAATGTCCAGTTTCCGGGCGAGGCCGTCGTGAACGCGCTGGTTTCCGGTTTTTGTGTTCTCCATGACGTGGAGCGGCATACTGGAAACCAAATCGGCGACACGGCAGACGGCCATCAGCACTTCGGGGCATTTCGACAACGGGGTAACGCCGTCCGGGAGACAATCCCAGTCGCGGAGCAGGAATACGGAGGCGCGGGACGGGTTGGCGTCACGGATTTGATTTCCGCCTTTTCGGTTCTTTTTACGCTTCATTCTTCACTCTCCTTGTCATCATCGGACGAAAACCAGTGACTGACACTGGCGGCTTTCGCGGCGGGTTCGAGGTCTTCGAGGTACGCGCAAGCGGCAAACACCCCGGCGTCGAAAAGGTCAATTCGTCTGTGCGCGTCGATTTTCTCGTAGAAAATCATATCGTCGGCCTTTTCCACGGCCTTGACGTTTTGCACACAATATTCCAACGCTTCCGAGTGCAGATAGTACAACGTTCCGCGTTTGGCGGACGCTTCCAGATATCGGAATCCCTCCGACTTGCGGGTGAAAAGTTGCGGCTGGTCTTTGACGGGGAAATGTTCCCGTTTCATTTCCAGATAGTATTCACGGGCAAACTTTCTATCATGGCCGATACGTTTTATCTTAAAGCCGTCGGCGCGGAACTTCTTATACCAGTTTACCACTTCGTGATAATTCAAAACTTTGTCTTCGACGATAGAAAGCCATCCGTCCTCTTGCCAGCCGAAAAGCGGAATCTGGTCTTGTTGCGCCTTTTCAACGGCGGCAATACGAGGAAACCAAGCATGTGTGATAAGGATATCCACGCCCTTATAGTTTCCGAACAGGCAAGCGGCGGTCAAGTCGTGCAATTTTGACAAATCGGTGCCGCCGTACCACTTTACGGGCAATTTACGGAGCTGTTCAAGCGTCCAGTCGTAGCGGGAATCGGAGCGCCGGAACTCCTCCACGTCGAACCAAGCGCGGAGCGCGGCCGTGAACACATTCAGGGACTTTTGGAAAAATTCCGGCCTGAGTTGCGGGTCGTCGCGGGCTTGCGCGGCGTCGTTGAGCATTTCTTGCGGGCGGATAGAGTGACCCCAGCCGGGATTACAGCCTTGCAAGACATCGGGGTTTGTGTAATCCACATCGCCGTTTTCATCGAGGGGCGCGGCGGCGATAAAGACAAAGATTGAATCCGCTTCGGGACCCGTAATCGTGCCGTTGAGGATTTTCCGGCAGTATTCCACGCGTTTGGCGAGGAAGCCTTGCGCCATTTTGCCGCCGGACGAAATAATGATAATGAGTTTGTTCGTGTACGCTCGGCGCGGAACCGTCGGCGTGTTTGGCCTGCTGTTGCCGGAGTTTTTCGATTGCCTGCTTTTGGATATCGTTCATGATTCGGCCGCCTTTCTGATATTGTCGGCGAGTGCCGACAGGACTTTCCGTGTGCTTTCCTGTTTATCGGTGGGCAGTTTCAGGACAATTCCGTGCATTTTGTTAATGGCGGCTTGGGTCTGTTCAAAAAGCACGGAGAACAGGGATAAATCTTTGTCGGCGATAGGCGTTTTTTCGGCCTTGACGCGTTCGAGTTCCTGCCGGGCGGATTGAGCGTCTTTCGCGGCTTCTTGTGCGGCTTTGTTTGCGTCATCCAACGCCTTTTCTGCCTTGACAAGTTCGGCTTTGACTCTGCCCATGTCGTCGCGGATTCTGTTCGCGTTTGCGTGTTCCACATCCCGCTCCGTGTTGGCCTTGTCGACGAGAAATTGCATAGAGGCGCGTTCGGCCTGTTTGGCGGCCTCAATGGCTTCCGGGTCGGCGACTTTTTCAATGGCGACATCGACAGGTTTTGCTTTCAGGGCGGCTAACTCATCGGCGACAGCGAAACGCGCCGCCTGTTCAGATTTGAGCAGTTCCCGGACATCCACCGTTTCTTTTTGCGCCAGTTCCAGACGCTGACATGTCCGCACAAGTTCGCCATGCTGTTTTTCGGCGTCCTGTTCGGCTTCACTGCGGAGGCGTTCGGATTCGGCGAGGCGACATTTTACGGTATCAAGTTCAGATTCGGCGGCCTGCCGCGCCCGGATAGCGGCTTTCAGTTCAGCGTTGGACATATCCACGACGGACTTTTCCTCTCCGTTGACAACGTGGCCTTCGGCGACAAACTCAGCGCGGGTATCTTCGGGCAAGGCCAGCAGAGCCAGCGCCTTAGACATGCCCAAATCCGACAATATCGACGGATTTGCCGCCCATTCCCGCGCCAGTTGCATATAACGTTGGGCGAGGCGTTCGGGGATGTTAACGGATTCCAGCCACGGGAGCCAGTCGCCGTGAGAGAGCTTCTCTTTTGCGGCAATGAGGCGCTTCCCAATTGCAAACAGGACTTTATTCCCCTGAATCTGTAGCGCCAGAATTTCAGCCGTGAGTTCGTCGATTGTCTTTTCCGCTAACTCGTCACTGGCCAGGACGGAGACAGCGCGGGCGGACGCGGCGGGCGGTTTTGGGGCGGTGAGCGCGTCGGCGACGGCGGCGGGGACAACAGGCTTTCTGGACATACGTATCAACTCCTATCCTAACGTTAAAACGGCATATCGGAATCATCAAAAGACGGCTGATAGTAAGCGTCTTGGGCGTCCGAACGGTTCCGGGCTTTGGCAGCGCGTCCGGCGTCGGACAGGTCACGGGAAATACGGGCGTTTGTGGAGAGCGAAAATGTCTGTGTGGAGCCGTCGAAATCCAGATACCAGCTTCCAAGCGTACCCTCTTTGTTTTTCACAAGCCGCAAAACGCGGCGGGTTTCGTCTTTGTTTTCGGGATTTTTGCGGAAGATGAGAAACACGGCGTCGGCGTCCTGTTCGAGCTGTCCGGATTCGCGGAGGGAATCCATGTGAGGGTCACGGGATGAGTTTTTGCTAAGCGGGCGGGAGAGTTGGGACAACTCAAAGACGGTGGTTCCGGTGGACTGCGCGAAAATGTGCATCGAACGCGACGCCTTCGAGACGACTTCCCAGCGGGGGGGATTGTAGCGGGAGTTTGTGTCTTCGACGAGCTGGATGTAATCGAGGAAGATAACGTCGAACCCGTATGCGCGGCTGAGCGACTGCACATCGGACGCGGACATGCCTTTGGCGTGGACGATAAAGAATTTATCGTTGGCAGTCCAGACAGGCGTTTTCCCGGCCAAAAGTTCCCAGTCCGCGCTTGACAGGGCGCGTTGTTTGATACGTGGGAATTGGATTTGTGAAATATGCGTCACAATGCGGTCGCGGAGTTTTTCAAGGCTGGTTTCGTGGGAGAAGAATCCGACTTTCTTTTGCTGTTGTGAGAACTCCCACGCCAGAGACAGAGACCACGCGGTTTTTCCGTCGGACGGATATCCGCCGATAACCACAACGTCCCCGGCCTGTGTGTACATGCCCCGGTCGAGTTCGGGGATACCGTAGCGCAGATATTCCGTCTTGGCGGGGGTGGTACCGGGGTCTTGGTAGGCAAAGAAACTTTCTAAAATTTCCCTCATGCCCCACACACGGGTATTGGTACGGCGCGCGAGGGTTTCGGAGAGTTCCACGGCAAGGGGTCTGGCGTCGTCGAGCGTGGCGGCGCTGGAGATATCGCGAGCGATAGACTTCACGCGGGCAAGCGCGGATTCTTGGCGCATAATGTCGGCGTACGCTTTCCAGTTGGCGGAGGTGGGCGTAACTATCATGAGTTGCGCCATGTAATCACGGACATTATCACATTGGAGCTTGACGCCGTTCAGGGCATTGCAGATTGTGATAGGGTCGACGCCGGAGCGGTTGCGGAACAGGGAACGGGCGGCAAGGAAAATCTGCCTGTTTATATCCGAGATAAAGTCACTGGCGTGAACGGTTGCGAACAGTTGCGGGGCGATATCCTCGTCAATGAGCAGGGAGCCTAACACGGCCTGTTCGGCGTTCACGGACTTTTCTGTGGGAATCGTTAATCGTTCCATCCTGTCACCTCCGGGGGGTTATCGTCCGGGGCGTTGTCGTCGGCGTCCTCCCAGTAGCATTGATTCAGCCATGTGGACGCGTACGGAATGCCGACGCCGCGCCGCCACATATCGCTGTCGACCTGCCGGATGAGACACTTGCCCATCACGTCAAGCATATTGTCGTCGGCTTTGAGCTTGTCCCACGCCCGGACGGCGGCGGCGCGGCGGCCGTGGTGGCCTTTGGCGTGGCGGCGGTACCAGTTCCAGAAGCGTTCAAACTTATCCGGCTTCCACTTTGGGGCGTTGCGTCCGGGGGACGTGACGGCGCGGCGTTCACCGGGACTTTCAGCAGACACGCACTCCGCGCCCCCTTTGGGGGCTATGGGGGTATTTGTTATTATAGTATTTTGTAGCGTGCCGTTTTCCGTTAGCGCCTTTTCCGCTAACGCCTTTTGGCACAACGGTGGATTTTCGGGGGCTACCGTTGTGCCGTTTTGGCACAACGGCGCGGGGGCTTCCTCTTGCAGAATCCACGTATTCCCGGCGAATGTGCCGTTGTCGGAATGGGTCTGTTCCCGGACGAGGTAGCCGACAGTTTCGAGTTCTTCCAGCGCGTTCCGCACCTGCTTGACGCCCGCGCCGGACTTGGTGGACAGTCCGGCAATGGTAAACTTCCAGTCGTCGGGGAGAGACTGCATAAGCAGGAACAGGCCGCGGGCTTTCAGGGACAGTCGAGAATCTTGGGCAACGGAGCGGTAGACGACGGTAAAGCCTTTCCGTTTGCCCAGTCGGTACTGATTTTCAGCCATAATTCATCACTCCTTACGCGAAATAATCGGCGGGGCGGGCGATATTCATCAGGATTTGTGCCACATGGTCGGTATCGAATTTGCGGCACATCTGGCCGCCCTGTTTGGGCATTTGGACGGCGCGGACTTTGTGGGACACCGCCCACTGTTTGGCGGCGCGGGTGTCCCGGAAGCCCAATTCGTGGGCAAGGTCTTTCAGCGACATCAGGCCGCCGTACTCCTGCCGCATAATGCGCCGTTTCTGGACGATAAGCGCCTGTTGTTCGGTCACAGCAAGTCACCGTCCTTTACACGGAGCGGGACGGCGAGGCGTCCGGTCTCGACGCCGCCGACGCGGAGCGTGACAACGGCGTTACGGCGCTTCTCGTAGCGCCGCCGGGCGATTCCGAACCCGACCGCGACGCCGACAATGAACAGGCTTGCGGCGGTGAGAACCACGGCGCAAGCGCCTAACAGTACAAGGGCGGTCATGGTACATCATCCTTTCAAGAGCGTTGACATGTTGCAGTGGAAGACACAGGACAGGTAATAGAGCTGTTCGGGCTGAATATCGCCGCCGTTCGCCCATGATTCGACGCGCCAGCGCGGCACTCTGAGTTTCGCGGCAATATCGTCATAGGTGAGGCCGTGTCGCGTGAGGCGTTCGGCGAACGCGGCGGGGTTGAGCTGATACGGGACATCAACTTTGTTTCTCATTTCGCGCCTCCCCGTTGTCGCCGAGCAAGTCGGCGATTGTACATCCGTACACGTCGGCGATTTTGCGCAACCGGAAACTGTGGGGCAGTGTCCGGGCGTTTTCCCACTGGGAAATGCTTCCGCGTGAAATGCCGAGGCGTTGCGCGGCCTCCTCCATGGTCATGTCCGCCAGCAGGCGGAATCGCTTAAATCGGTTCATTGCGTTTCTTTTGTTACCTCCTGTCACGGAATTTTCATTGACACCCGTTTCCGGGCGTGTTACACTAAGATAGCACAACTATACAAACGGCGAAAAAGGGGGTGTCAGTAGACTTTCACCAATCATCTATTGCGGACAGTCCGGCGAGTTCGTCGGAGGCGAACCGTTCGCGGTCACGGGGCGGGTTGTCGTAAATGCCGAACTCGTCCAGAAAGGGACAGCGCCCGGACACGGTACAGAGTTCGTCGCGGAACCACTTGCACCCCATAGCGGCGCACAGTGGCGGGTCAATGGGCATTATCGGCATGGTCAGTCACTCCTTTTGCCATTCGACGCAGCCGAGGCCGGGATAGGTACAGTCTCCGGTTTTGCGGTCGAGGTAGCCGCACTTCCGGCACGCCGTAAGCGGGGAATCGGGAACGGGCGGGGGCTTGGGCTTTTCGTCCTTGACGCAGCCGCGCCGGGGATAGGCGCAACGGTCGGCGAGGCCGTCGTAGTGGACGCACGACCCACAGCCATTTGTGACACGGCTTTTCATGCTTTCACCTGCTTTCGTTCACGTTGGCGGGACGCCGCGCCCGTCCCGCCGCACCGGACATTTGTGTTTGTGGAGGGAAACACAAGGAGGAAAACAGCTCTATCGTTTTGCGCGGCAGTCACGGAAATGCGCCGTTCAGTCTCCGTAACATTTCCGTAACATTGAGAGCTATTCTAATCAGAAAAACTCTGATTGTCAATAGGCGAATTTAGTATTTCTCTCATTTTGTAGGAGTGTACAAAAAAGGAGGTCAATTTATGGATGAAATAGCGAATAATATTGACCCTATCTGGACACGGATTGAGAATCTCATGAAGTCGCGGGGCTTGAATCAAAAAGAGTTCGCCGCAAAAATGAGAGTAACTCCAACCACTGTCACAGACTGGAAAACGGGAAAAAGCAAATCCTATCAGCGCATTATTCTAATGCGGGATATTGCGAACATTCTCGGAACTACCCCGGAGTATCTCTTGGGGAAATCGGACGAAAAAAGCCCGCCGACCCCGGCGGCAACGCCCACACCGTCCCCGGCACCGTTCGCGGCGGGGGAATCGGAACTTCTCGACTACTACCGACATTTCACCCGCGAGGGGCAGGGGCGGCTTCTGGACTTTGCGGAATCCATGAAGCGTTCCGGGATGTACGAGCCGGGGGTTGACTACTTCCTGAAAGGCTTTAACTCCGAGGGCTACTGACAAATGAAAAGCCGCCCGTCACGGGCGGTGGAAAATAAGAAAGGACTGATGTTAATGGAAAAGGTCAAGAAGGTTGCTCGGTGGGTTCTGGCTGGACTGTTCCTGCTGTCCGGAGTAGGCTGGTTGTTCCCGTCTGGCGGCTTTGCCCCGCTTTCGGGTGTGCTGGGCATTCTGGCGGGTTTGGCAACCGCGCCCATTCCCGCAATTGATGAGATTCTGCATAATCTGAAAATCCGGGGTGTTTTGCGGGGGGTTCTGGTGCTTGTCCTGCTTGTTGCGGCGGGGAGCATGATTCCGAACGAGGACAAAGCGGAGCTTCCCGAACGCGCCCCGACTGAGGCGGCAGAAGAAGCCGCCGCGCCGGAAGATACAGCGGAGCCGGAACCCACGCCCGAACCGGAGACACAATCGGAGCCCGAACCGGAACCCACCCCGGAACCTGAACCGGAACCCGAACCGGAGACACAATCGGAACCCGAACCCACCCCGGAGCCGGAGCCGGAACCCGAACCCACCCCGGAGCCGGAGCCGGAACCCGAACCCACACCCGAACCGGAGCCGGAACCCGAACCGGAACCCACGCCGACGGACACAATGACCAAGGGACAGCGGAACGCGTTAGGCGCGGCAGAAGCCTATCTCCGTACGACAGCTTTTTCTTACGAAGGACTGATTCACCAGTTGGAATATAGTCAGTATTCCACGGAAGATGCTACTTATGGAGCGGACAATTGCGGTGCCGACTGGAACGAACAGGCGTTGAAGAAGGCGAAAGAATATTTGAATATGATGGCCTTTTCTCATTCCGGTTTGATTCACCAGTTGGAATATGAGAAATTCACGTCGGAACAGGCGCAATACGGCGCAGACAATTGCGGCGCTGACTGGAATGAACAAGCCGCGAAAAAAGCGAAAGAATACGAAAATATGATGTCTTTTTCACGGGATGGTCTGATTGGTCAGTTGGAATATGAAGGTTTCACGACGGAACAGGCTACCTATGGAGCGGACGCGAACGGATATTGATTTACGAAAACGCCGCGCCGCCGCCCGTCATGGGTGGCGGCGTGTCACACAGAAAGGGGACATCATGGGCGACGAACAGAAGCCGAAAAAGAAGTACGTCTATGTCCGGAAGACACAGTGGTTTGACGGCCACAAGTACGAGGCCACGGGCAAGACGGAGCGGGAGGCCGTGCAGAAACTTGCGGACAAGATAGCGGCGGCAAAGCGCGGGGAAGGTGCCGTCGGCGGCAGTATGACGGTTGACGCGTGGTTTGAAAAGTGGTACCGGACGTACAAAGCGCCGAAGGGGCTTACGCCGAAAGCGGCGAAAATGTACGGCTGGGAGTACCGGAAGCACATCAAGCCGATAATTGGGGCAAAGCGGCTAAAGGACGTACGCGACGCCGACCTGCAAGGAATCCTGAACGCGAACGCTGGGAAATCGGCGTCGTTGTTGAAGAAACTGCGGATGATACTGCAAGGGATGTTTAAGCGGGCGCGGCAGTCTCGGTTGATAGTGTGGGACCCGGCGGAAATGCTGGAACTTCCGGCCATGAAAGAAGGCCACAGGCGGTCGTTGACGGACGAAGAGCGGGCGTCTTTGTTGGCGACAGCGGCGACGCACAAGCGCGGCTTGTGGGTGCTGACGCTGCTGTATACGGGAATGCGTCCGGCGGAGAGTGTGGCGCTGACGTGGGGCGACATCGACCTTGACGCGGGGGAAATACACGTCTGGCGGGCGCGTGAGAGCGGTTCGCGGCGTCTGAAAGAGCCGAAGACAGAAGCGGGGATACGGGACATTCCGGTGAGGGGGGAACTGTTGCCGTTATTGGCGCATGCGAAAGCGGAGGCGTTGCGGAAGGGGGCGGGCTTAACGGGGTACGTGTTTCCGGGGGCGAAGGGGAAGGTAGCGGATGAGACCACGGTAAATCACTGGTGGCGGACGTTCCGGCGAGCAATGGACATCCAGCGCGGGGCGAAGCTGTACCGAAACAAAGTAGTAGAGACGACGTTACCGGACGACTTAACGTTATACTGTCTGCGTCATACGTTCGCCACGGACTTACAGCGAGCGGGGGTACCGCTGAACGTGGCGAAAGAACTCATGGGACACAAGGACATCATGACGACGGCGAACATCTACACGCACCGAGACACGGCGGTGTTGCACACATGGATATCCCGGATGAATGGACGCGGAAAGGAGGAGTGACAACGGGTGCAATTGTGGAAAACTTGGTGGAAAATAGAAGCTGTAAACCCCGCTGAAACCCGCATGACAAGCCTATTTCAGCGTTTTATAATACCTGTTACAGCAACAGTGCGCGTTGCTTCTGCGGGAAAACACCGAACTGCGGCGGCGGATTGGCATACTGGAACAACTGAACAGGGAGGCGAACGGATATGTTTAGCTTGTTATGCGCGGTCTGGGCGTGGCTGACGGAGTCCACAAACATTCTCCTTGACCTTGCCAACGCCGGACGCGACGCCGAAAACCCCTTTGCCATTGCGATTGTGGCGACGCTGGCGGTTATCCGAATCGCCGCGTTCCTGATTTTCACGATTCCGGCTCTGGTATGGCTAAAGCGTCAAATCTGGCCGACAAGAGAGCGGAAGCACAAGGATGAGTGGATAGAGGAAACGGGCTTTCGGGCGTTTATCATCGTGCTGATTATCGCGTCCGTCGTTTTTGAGTTCTGGGTGTCGCCGGAACGCAAGGCCGCGTCCGACGCGGGGAACGTCCCGAAAGTAGAGGCGGGTGATACGCCGTGACGGACAACGCGACGCTGGTTTTCCATAACACGCCGTTTCTCATTGTCGGCGGCATCGTCGGGGCGTTCCTGCTTTTGACAGTTGCGGCTCGCGTCCGGGAATGGCTACGGGAACGGCGGGAGCGCAAAGCGGATACGGCTCGGGGGGAGGAAGCCGAAGGCGTGACGCTTGCCCCCGCGCCGCGCCGGGAAGCGCTGGAACTGATAGTGAAACTGGGCGCGGTTCGGGGGAGAATGCTGGAACTCGACCGCGCCCTGACGCAACATAAAGAGGGCGTCCCGTGGAAGTTCGGAATCGGGGAGAAGGCCGACAACGCTTTCCGTGACGCGGATTCAGATATTGACCGCTTTCTCTCTGAACGGACGGGGCGCGACCTGAACGCCGCGCAAAGTGAGATGATTTCGCTTTTTCGTGAAGCGGTAATCTGGCTCGAAAAGTACGCGCCGGAAGAATCCCGCCGCCATCCGTGTGGGAGAGAATCATAAACAGGGTACGAACATTTCTCGGCAGATTCTTTCCGGCGCTAAAGTCGGACGACGACCGAAAAATGATACCAGTAGTAAGAAAAGCACCAGAAAAGCATTCGTCGGACAAAAACGAACCGCCCGAAAAAGTTATGGACAGCGAAACGCCGACAGACACGGCGGCGGGTTCCGGCGAACCTCCGAAAAGCCGCGAAAAGTTGCGGATTCCGCTTGACCTCCTGACGCCGGGAAAACCCGGAAATCTCCCGGACGCGTCCGAACTCCGAAGGAAGGCCAAGTCACTGGCGGACACGCTCCGCACATACAAAATAGACGTGGTGCCGTCCGGAACACTGTCGCGGGTTCGTCCGTCACGCGCTACGAGTTCAAACTACAACCGGGTACGAAACTGTCCAAACTGACGAATCTGGCGGACGATATCGCGCTCTCGCTGGGTGTCGGGGGTGTGCGGATTGCGCCCGTGCCGGGGAAAAGTTCCGTCATCGGCATTGAGGCACAAAATCAGAAAGCGGCCGTCGTGGCCTTGCGGGACGTGCTGGAATCACGAGATTTCCTGTACAGTCCACCGACTGTGTTCGCGCTGGGCAAGGGTATTGATGGCGAAATCGTTACGGCGAACCTTGACGCGTTGCCCCACATTCTGATAGCTGGGACAACCGGAAGCGGGAAATCTGTGTGCCTGAACACGCTGATTGTCAGCCTCTTGTACAAGGCCTCGCCGGAAGAATTACGCTTCCTGATGATTGACCCGAAGCAGGTGGAACTCACACCCTACAATGGCATTCCGCATTTGACACAGCCCGTCGTGACCAGTTCCGCGCAAGCTGTCGCGGCGCTGGAACAGGCCGCCATGGGAATGGTGACACGCTACAAGACATTTGAGGGGTGCGGCGTCAAGGAGTTGTCCGACTATAACCGGAAAGGAAAGTCTCCCTTGCCGCGCATGGTCATTGTAATTGACGAGCTGGCGGATTTGATGATGACATCCGAGAAAGACATTGAGGAGTCCATCATCCGTATTGCGTCAATGGGACGGGCGGCGGGTATCCACCTCGTGATTGCCACACAGCGTCCGTCCGCGAATGTCATTACAGGCCTGATGAAAGCGAACATCCCAAGCCGTATCGCGTTCGCGGTGGCGTCGTCGCTGGAATCGCGTATCATCATGGACGCGAACGGCGCGGAGAAGCTGACAGGCCACGGCGATATGCTCTACGCGCCGATGGGCGGAGACCCGAAGCGCGTACAGGGGTGTTATGTGTCGCCGGATGAAATTGAGAAGGTAGTCGCCTTCCTGAAAACGAAATAGCGGGTGAGCCTCCCGCACACAGTCCCCTCCGTCGGGTGCCTCGCCGCGCCCCGCAGAGGGGACTTTTCCTTTTTCGAGAAATTTGCACTTTTCGGGAGAAAGCCTTCCGCCCGCAGGCGGCATAGGGGTCAGGGGCTTTGGCTCCTGCAAGCAGCGCTTGTCACACAAACGCTATGCTTGCGCGAAAGATAGCTTCGCGCTATGCTTGCGTTTGCGTGTACATTCGCGCTATGCTTGCGGAGGAAGCTCCTTTTTGGAGTTCGCGCTTTTCAGCTACTTTTCGGTCATGTTGCCGGAAGGTTCCTCTCTGTCTAAGTCAGGTGTCGTGGACGACACCCAGGGGACGTCGGCATAACTTTTTTGTAGGGGAATTTTCCAAAATATGGAAGCCTTGATTAAGACGGAAAGAAACTGTAGAGAATCGGCAAAATCACGCCGAAAATTGAACCCCGGAACAGGCTCTTATTCATGCCGTTTCCCCGTTTC
>JAFXQV010000014.1 GCA_017526785.1 Oscillibacter sp.
GAAACGGGGAAACGGCATGAATAAGAGCCTGTTCCGGGGTTCAATTTTCGGCGTGATTTTGCCGATTCTCTACAGTTTCTTTCCGTCTTAATCAAGGCTTCCATATTTTGGAAAATTCCCCTACAAAAAAGTTATGCCGACTCCACGTTCCACCGTGAAATTGTGCAAAAATCCCTCCCCGGATTCCGGAGAGGGATTTTCGCGTGATGTTCACCTTTTCGGCCTGAACCAGATATTGGAGTCAATCCTGTTGCCGATTCCGTACACGACGGCGCTTTCCGAGAACTGCCAGAAGTCCATCTGGTAGTAAAGGTTCGGATACGGCCTTGTGGTGCTTGTGGAGGGGTACTGCGGATACCACATCATGTAGGGGGCTAACGCGCCTTGGTCGTACTTCATGTAGGCGACATAGCGGCTGTTGTAGAACATGGGCGTATACCCGGCGGCGGCGACGCGCTTGCAGAACGCCACGGCGCACGCGGTCGCCATTTCCTTGGAGACGTTGGCCACGCGGTAGGAACCGTCGTTGATTTCCCAGTCGTAGGAGACGGGGCCGTTAATCTTGTGGCCGCGCAAGCGCTCAATGACGAAGTCGGCTTCCTCGATGGCCTCTTTGATGTTGACGGCCTGCGCGAAGATGTAGACGCCCGTCTGGATACCCTGCGCCAGCGCGCCCTCGATATTTTGGGCGTAGTAGGCGTCCTCGCGGAGCGCACCCGTGGAGGTGCCGCGCAGTCCCACGCGAATCATGGCGAACTGCACGCCGTCGGCCTTGGCGGCTTTCCAGTTAATGGTACCGTTAGAGCGCGCCTTGTTCTGGTAGGCGGACACGTCCACGCCAAACCACGCGTCATAACGGCTGCCCGTGTAGCGGATACGGCGTCCGTCGCGCCAGACGAACTCCCCGGCGCTGACTTTGAGTGTCTCGACGCCCTCATAAATGGGGATTTTCGCGCCTTGGAAGGTGAAGGTCTGCCCGGTGGTCTTGCCGGGGGTGTACACGTCCCGAACGGTCAGCTTCGACGGGGACTTGTTCGGGAGGGTGCCATAGTCGGTTGAGGGGGTCGTCGGCGCGGGCGTCGGCGTCGGCGTGGACGGGGTAAAGAAGTGCTTCAGGCGGTAGTAAATCGTGGCGGCCTCGGCGCGGGTCGAACCCGTCTCGCCGTAGAAACTGCCGTCCTCGTAGCCTCTCATAATGCCCTTGGAGTACACGCACGCCACGGCGTTGCGCATGGTGTCGTTAGGGAACTTGTCGAGGTCGGCTATGGAGTTCAGCGCGTTCAAGACCGGAGTTCGCGAAAACTCCACGCCTTTCGACTGCAAGAGGTTGTAGATTATCCGCGCCATCTGGTAGCGGTTCATCTGGCGGGTCATGGGGATGTTGATACCGTTCAGCAGTCCGTGTTCCCGCGCCACCCACTCGGCGGGGGTGTACCACTCGATTCCCACGGCGTTGTTGGGGTCAATCCAGCCTAACTCGGCGTTGTAGTCGGCCGTGTAGAAGGAGCGGGACATCATGACCGTGAAGTGAGCCAGAGACAGCGGCGCGTCGGGTTCAAAGGTGCTGTTGGCGTAGCCCTTAATCGCGCCGTCGGCGGCGGCTTCCTCGATGTAGTCGCGCGCCCAGTGGTCGTCCGGGACATCCGAAAACGTCTGCGCGGCGGCGGGAAGCATCAGCCACGCGCACAGCCCCGCCACACATAGCACTCGAAACAGAGCGCCTTTTCCCTTAATGCGAATCATCAGAAAGCCTCCTGTCTTGAAAAATGGGGAAAATCTGCGTATTGCCTATTTTATAGCAAATTTATGGAAAATACAAGAGCAAAAAAACAGGTGTCGGAGTTCAGGAGAACCGGAAAACCGTCAATTTGCACAAAGATTTCCCGATAGAGGGTGCAAATTGTCCGGCGTTGGTTTAGGCGGACGCTTTTTCCGCGCTTTTGGGGCTTGCCTTTTCGCGGGAAAGTCCTATAATACGGGGTGATTCGCAAACGAAAGGGGTTGCGCGGTATTGAAACGTGCTTTCCGGGTTGGTCTGTTCGCGCTTCTGGCGCTGGCGCTGACGGCGCTGGCGCTGTGGTGCCAGCCGAATGACATGCCCGAAGTTTTGGAGAGTTTCCGGCGGAAGCCGATTTTGTATGTACTCAACGCCCTGCCCGTGGCGTTTCTGCTATTGGGGACGGGGCTTTTGCTCCGGAATCTGTTTTTCGGCGCGGCGGCGACGAACGCGATTGTGGGCGCGCTGTCGATTGCGAACCGCGTCAAAATTGAGGTGCGGGACGAACCCGTGTTCCCGCGTGACTTGGCGCTCTGGAAGGAAGTGGGCGACGCCCTCGGCGGGTACCATCTGAAACTGCCCGCCGTCGAGATAACGGCCGTCGTCTGCGTGACGCTCGTCCTGCTTGCGCTGGGCGTGGCCACCATGCCGCGCCGGAGACGTAAGCGCAAGCGGAGGCGTTACGACAATTTGCTATACGCCGGCGTGAGTTTCGCGCTGTTTTACGCGCTGCTTGTGACCGTGTACGCGTCCGACGACCTCTACAACGGTCTGGAGGCGTCCAGCCCGTATCGGCTCTCGGTGGTGTTCAACGAAAACGGCTTCCCGTACAACTTCTGCCACCAGTTCACGAAGTATCAGGTAGACCGCCCCAAGGGCTACGACCGCGCCCGCGCCAAGGCGTGGGACGAGGCCGCGCCCGACGCCGCGGACACCCCGCGCCCCGTCAATGTCGTACTGGTCATGAACGAGGCCTTTTCCGACATCACGGACGCGCCCGCGTTCGGCTTCACGCCGGACAACGACCCGCTGTCGAACCTCCACGCGATACAGTCTGACGCCCACGCGCTGTCGTTGCGGCTTGTGGTGCCGGGGTTCGCGGGCGGCACGGCCAACACGGAATTTGACGTGTTTACGGGCATGCGCACAAACGCGCTCGGCGCGGGGACTACCTCCGCCATGCGGACGGTCAACCGGAATTTGGACAGCCTTTTCCGGGTGTTCGCGGCCGACGGCTACAAAACAATGTTCTACCACCCCGGAAACGCGTGGTTTTACAACCGGGAGAACGTCTACCGCTGGTTCGGCGCGGGGGAGACGCGCTTCATTGAGGCCATGCCCGACCCGGAATACCGGGGGCGCTGGGTGGCAGACAACTATCTCGCCGGACTGATTGAGGACGCGTTCTCGGAGGCAATGCGGCAGAATCTCCCGCTGTTCCACGCCTCCACGACGATTCAGAACCACATGGGGTACCCGTATTCCAAGTACGGCGACGGCTACGAGTACCCGCCCGTTCCGCTCAACGTGGAAGTGTCGCCGGAGGCGCGGGAGACGCTGGAAGTGTACGTCGAGGGTCTCCGCGACGCCGACAAAATGCTGGGACGCCTGCGGGACTTCTTCGCGGCGCGTACGGAACCCGTATTACTGGTCTATTACGGCGACCATCTGCCGTATCTGGGCGACGAGGCCTACAGCGCAATCACCAACCCCGACGACGTGTTTTTCAATTACGAGACGCCGTGCGTACTTTGGGCGAACGACGCGGCCGCGTCACTGCTCGACTGGGGCGCGGCACAACTTCCCGACAACGGACGCCTTTCCGCGTCGTTCTTGGGGGCGCTGATTCTGGACTTGACCGGGCGCGGACACGCCGACGCGTGGGCGGCGTTCCTGAACGGACTGCGGCGGCGGGTTCCCGTCGTGCAAAATCAGTTTTGCATGCTGGCCGACGGCACGGTGACGGACGCGGACGGCGCGTTTTCCGGCGACATTCTGAAGTGGCGTCAGTGGAGCTACTACAAGCTCACACAGAAGGACTTGCGCGGGAAATGAAAGACCGCCCCCATGTCGGGGGGCGGTCTTTTACAGGTTCCGTCTCGCCACGCCGGAGCGCCGCGCCGCGTCGGCCACCGCCCGCGCGACCGCCGCGCCCACGCGGGGGTCAAACGCTTTCGGGATGATGTAGTCAGCGCTCAGTTCATCGTCGGAAATCAAGTCCGCGAGCGCCCGCGCCGCCGCCATTTTCATTTCCTCGTTAATGTCGCTGGCACCCACGTCGAGCGCGCCCCGGAACACGCCCGGAAACGCGAGTACGTTGTTTATCTGGTTGGGGTAGTCACTGCGCCCCGTGGAGACGACCGCCGCGCCGCCCGCTTTCGCGTCCTCTGGGAAGATTTCCGGCGTCGGATTCGCGCACGCGAACACAATCGCGTTTTTGTTCATGGTCTTGACCATGTCCGTTGTCACCGCGCCGGGACCCGAGACGCCGATGAACACGTCCGCGCCCACGAGCATGTCCGCCAGAGAGCCGGAGCGGCGGGACAGGTTTGTAACCTCCGCCATTTCCTCTTTAATCCAATTCAGCCCGCCGCGCCCCTTGTAAATCGCGCCTTTGCGGTCGCACATGGTCACGTCCCTGACGCCAGCCGACAACAGCAGTTTCGTAATGGAAATGGCCGCCGCGCCCGCGCCCGATGTTACGACTTTGATTTCCTCTTTTTTCTTGCCCACGACTTTCAGCGCGTTCGTCAGCCCCGCGAGCGTGATAATGGCCGTGCCGTGCTGGTCGTCGTGGAAGATGGGGATATCAATCATGGGGTGTTCTTTCAGTTTCCGCTCAATCTCGAAACAGCGCGGGGCGGAGATGTCCTCTAAATTGATTCCGCCGAACGAGCCGGAAATCAACGCGATTGTGTTCACGATGGTGTCCACGTCCTTGGACTTGATACAGAGCGGGAACGCGTCCACGCCGCCGAAATTCTTGAACAGGACGCACTTCCCCTCCATGACGGGCATGCCCGCCTCGGGGCCGATGTCGCCCAGCCCTAAAACCGCCGTCCCGTCCGTGATGACCGCGCAGAGATTGTGGCGGCGGGTCAGAAAGAAACTCTGTTCGTAGTCCTTCTGGATTTCAAGACAGGGCGCGGCGACGCCCGGCGTATAGGCCAAAGACAGGTCGTCTCCGTTGTCGGTCGGCACGGTGGCGATTACTTCAATCTTGCCCTTCCATTCCCTGTGTAGTCTGAGTGATTCCTTCGCGTAATCCATAACGCGGCACCTCGTTTCTATAAAATAAGTCGCGCCTTGCCCCGTCGGGGTACGGAAACGCCGTCCAAAATCGGGCGCGTCGCGTCACCCTCCCCCGGTGTCGGGGGAGGGCTTCGCTGGATTCCGGTTTTACCAAGAATCCGTGTACATACGTTATCCCTTGTAGTTGCGCATTCTCCAAATGATGGCCGAAACCTGCCCACGATTCAGAGTGCCACTGGGGCGGAACGTGCTGACGCCCTCTTCATAGTAGCCGTTAATAATTCCGGCGGCGTTCAGCGCCTTGACGCTGGTATTGTCCGTATCGGTAAAGGGCTGTACGCTCGACAAATGGGACGTGTCCAGTTTCATGGCGGCGGCGGTGAGTTCCGCGACTTCCAGACGCGTTATCGGCTCCCACAGGTCGACTTCACGCGGAATCAGCCCGTCGTCTATGGCCTTTTCCATGTAGCCTTGGAACGGGGACATAGTGGTGCCTTTCTGTTCCGTGTACCCGGCGGCAAGCATGATGAGTTTGAGCGCCGCGCCCCACGTCACGGAAGCGCCGGGACGGTACGTGTTATCCTCATAGCCGCCGATTACCCCGGCGTCGGCCAGTTCGGTGACGTACTTGTAGCACCAGACACTGGATGTCATGTCGTCGAAGCGTTTAAGCGTGGAAATGACGCCGAGCGTGAAGTGTCCGATTCCGGTGGGGTTGGCGTCGCCGTCCACCATTAAATAGGGAATGTCAACAGAGCCGATGAAGTCGGGGTTGGGGACAAAGCGCAGGTCACTGACTTTCGGCGTGATGTCCGTCCAGTGGTAGATTTGGGCGGTGTCGGCGGGGGACTGTCCGCTTCCCACGACCACGGCACCAGTGGAGGCCTCCGGGAGTTCCAGCAGGCGGAAGCCGTTCATTATGTCGACGCCCGTTCCGGCCTTGACGTTCGTCAGCAGGTTGGACGCCGGGAACGTGACGGTTCTGCCCTTGGGAATCGCGCCGTACACGTCCGCCACTAACTCCTTGGTCACGCTGATGAGTACATTGCCCGTACACTGGACAATGTTTTCGTGTGCGTCGAGCCCCGTGGCGGAAAACGGGACGGTCTCACAGAAATTCTTCTCGACGACGGGGACATAGGTCAGTTCCGCGAGGGAGTAGCGGTCGGTGTAGGCGGGGCTGAAGTAGAAACGCATGTGCGGCAGGTTGCCAAACAGCAGTTCCGTACGGGGGCTGTCGCCGTAGGCGCTGGAAGCGTAATAGTCATAGACCAGTTTCCCGAACTCCGGCAGGGCGCTGAAGCTGACATGGCTGATTGTGCCGCCGGGGAACGTTTTCCGGAAGAAGCGCTCGAAGTCGTCGGAGACGAACCGAAATGGCGTATTCCAAGTGGCGGCGTACAGCAGATTCCCGGCGGCGACGGGCGTACCCGTAAAGGGTTCCGTGATATTGACCGCTTCGTGGGGCATTTCCACGGGTTCGCCCGGTTTCGGTTCATCGGGTACGGTGTCGCCGGAATTGGCCGTTTCGGGTTCCTTGCCCGGTTCCGTGGGTACGGTGTCGCCGGAATTGGCCGTTTCGGGTTCCTTGCCCGGTTCCGTGGATACGGTGTCGCCGGAGTTGGCTGTTTCGGGTTCCTTGCCCGGTTCCGTGGATACGGTGTCGCCGGATGTATCCTGTTCTGCGGGTGTAGTGTCGCCGGAAGTGTCCTTTTCTGCGGGTGTGGTATCGCCGTCGCCGGGCTTCTCCGGTTCGGGGGCGGCCGCCTGTATCTCAATCGACATCGTTATGACGGCGCTTGCCTGCTTGGAATCGTATAAGGTACACTCGAAATGTACCGTCCGCGCGGCCGCCGTCACGGGCGCGGAGAACAACAGACTTTTCAGCGCGTAGTCGCCGTACTTGTCGGAATCGGCGTAGAAGCGGATTTTTTCAATGTTTTCAGACGTGAAAATGGTTTCTTCCAGTCCGCCGATATCCGCGCTGATGAAGCCCGTTTCGGCGGAGAGCGTGTCTTTCGTGCTGAACGTTACATAGCGGAATGTCCCCTTGAGCTTTTCCTTGGCGGGGGTGGAGAAGTCCGGCAGACTGAATTCCACGCGCTCCCCGGCGCGTACCAGATACACAATATCCGGCTCTTTGGTCTCGACGGGTGCGGCAGTCATGTCGGGGGCGTCCGACGTGCCGGGGTCGGGCGTCTGCGTATCCGTGGCGGGTGTGGGCGTCGGCGTATCCGCGGCGGCGCTGGCGGACGGCAGAGTGGGGCCGTACACGGGCGCGGGATTCGTGTCCTTGTCGCTGACCCTTGCCCAGTTGATTTGGATGACCAGCGTACCGTCATAGTGTTCCGTGCGCCCGTACGCGCTGAACGGGAAGCGGACGAGATTCCCCCCGGCCTCGTTGGCGGCAAGGAACGTCATACCGCTGAGCGGGTAGGAGCCGTAACGGCTCGACGAGTGGAAAAACTTGGCGTCTTGGAGCATGCCCGTCGTAAACTGCTTTTGTCCCTGTCCCTCGAAGTCGTAGTAGAGGTAGCCGTTTTCGGGGCTGAAAGAGGCGTCGGGCTGGAAAGTAAGGTAACGAAACTCCTCATCACGGCTGGCGTGGTCTCTGAAGAAGTCGCGGAAGTCGTTCCTGTCGAAGCGGAGAGTATCCCCGGCGGTGACGTGCCAAGTCAGGTCGACAATGGAACTTTCCGGCGCGGGTGTGGCCGTTTCCTGTACGGGTGCCGCGCCCTGTACGGTAATGCTGACCTGTCCGGCGCAGTTCTCGGAGTCGCCATAGGCGCGGAAAGCCAGTGTCACGGCGTTTCCGGCCGCCTGACGGTTCGCCACAAAGGACAGCGTTTCCAGCGGATACGCGCCGTACATGCTCGAACGGTCATAGAAACGGGCGTCCTGCAACATATTCCGGGTGAAGGCGGTTTCGGTCTCGGTGCCGTAGTCACAGTACAGAATGCCGTTGGAGGCTTTCAGGGAGCCGTCCGGCTCGAAGGTGACGTAGCGGAAAGTGTCCGTCTGACAGCTTGCGTAGAAGAAAGCGCGGAAGTCCTCGGCGTTGACTTTCACGGCCTCGCCGGGGGCGACGGTGTAGGTGATATCGGAGTTACTGGCGTTGAGCGCGTAAGCCTCGACATCGGCGGCGTACGCTCGCGGGAGGAACGTTATCAGCAGGCAGAGCGTACAGAGTGCCGCCGTGATACGCTGTAATCGGGTTTTGTTCATGAAGCACCCTCCAATCAATGAAGCGAAGTTTCGGGAAGCCGTATCCAAAATCAGGAATTTTCGGATACCGTGCCACGAAAAACACACTGTTATATTACACTTTCTCCGCGAATAATGCAAGAACAAAGTGTGAACAGTGCGTAAAAGAAATCCCCTCTGCCGCCTTGCGGCGGCATGTGCCGGGCGGGGCGACAAACACAGTCCCGGCCGCTCGGGCATAAAATGTGACGGAAAGCGCCGGGCGTTTTTGTCGAGAATGTAAAAGTTCCGTCGGCGGGACAGATAGCGGTTGCAAAATCACGGTCATATGGTACAATGAAAGCGGCAAAAACCACGGAACTTTGTGCAGATTGCGGAAAGGAGCGGTGATATTATGCCGGCGGATGGTTTCTGGGTTGGATTTTTGGGCGCGGCACTGGCGGGGCTGTTCGCCTTCCGGCAGGCGCGGAACGTGCTGGAACGCCCGGAGGGTTCGGAGCGTATGCGGAAAATCGCGGAGAGTATCCGCGAGGGCGCGAACGCCTACCTGACACAGCAGTACGGCACGGTATTTCGTGTCTTTGTGGCGGTGTTCCTGATTCTGCTGTTATTAGCGTTCGGGAGCGGCGGCGAAATGCTGTCGCGCTATACGCCGTTCGCGTTCGTGACCGGGGGCGTGTTCTCCATGCTGGCGGGGTTCGTCGGGATGAAAATCGCCACGAACGCCAACGCCCGCACCGCGCAGGCCGCCTCGGAGAGCGTGAACCGGGGTTTGAACGTGGCCTTTTCGGCGGGTTCCGTGATGGGCTTTACGGTCGTCGGGCTGGGCATGCTGGATATCACGCTATGGTTTTTCCTGTTGCGCTACGCCTTCGGCGTCGACTCCCCGGAGGCGCTCGGAAACATCATGGTCATGAACGGCATGGGCGCGTCGTTTATGGCGCTGTTCGCGCGCGTGGGCGGCGGAATTTACACGAAAGCGGCCGATGTCGGCGCCGACCTCGTGGGCAAGGTGGAGGCGGGTATCCCGGAGGACGACCCCCGCAACCCCGCCACAATCGCCGATAACGTCGGCGACAACGTCGGCGACGTGGCCGGAATGGGCGCGGACTTGTACGAATCCTATGTGGGTTCGATTCTGGCGGCGTTCGCGCTGGGCGCGGCGGGCGGCTACGGCTGGCGCGGCATGCTCTTGCCGCTGTCGCTGGCGGTCTGCGGAATCGTGTGCTCTATCGCGGGTTCGCTCCTCGTGCGAACGGGGGAGGACGCGACACAGGAAACCTTGCTGAGAAGTCTGCGCAACGGCACCTACGCGGCGGCGGTACTCTCGGCGGTCGCGGCGGCTCCGCTGACATACTTTTTAGTGGGCAATATGGGCGTGTACGTGGCGATTTTGAGCGGACTTATCGGCGGCTGCGCAATCGGCTATTTCACGGAATACTACACTTCCGCGACCTACAGACCGACACAAGAACTGGCCGCGACTTCCGAAACAGGTTCCGCCACGCTGATTATCGGCGGCCTGTCGCTGGGCATGCGCTCGACGGCGGCTTCCATACTGATTGTGTGTGCGGCGGTGCTGGTGAGTTACTTCGCGGCGGGAGGGAGCGTGTCCGGGGCGTTCGACGCGGCTTTCCATCGCGGCCTGTACGGAATCGGTATCGCGGGCGTTGGTATGCTGTCCACGCTGGGCATTACCTTAGCCACCGACGCCTATGGACCCGTGGCCGATAACGCGGGCGGTATCGCGGAAATGAGCGGGCTTCCGGCGGATGTCCGGACGCGCACCGACGCACTCGACGCACTCGGCAACACGACCGCCGCCACTGGCAAAGGCTTCGCCATTGGTTCGGCGTCGCTGACTTCGCTGGCGCTGTTGGTGTCCTATGTCAACATTGTGCGGGAGCGTACGCCGGAGGCGCTGAACTTCACGCTGACAAGTCCGGCGGTACTCGTGGGCGTGTTTCTGGGGGCAATGCTGACGTTTGTCTTTTCGGCGTTCACGATGAGCGCCGTACAGCGCGCCGCGCAGTCGATTGTGGAGGAAGTGCGGCGGCAGTTCCGCGAGATTCCCGGCATTATGAAGGGGGAGGCCGCCCCCGATTACGCCGCCTGCGTGGCACTGTGTGCGAAGGGCGCATTACAGGAAATGGTCGTCCCGGCACTGCTGGCCGTCGTTACGCCGATTGCGGCGGGGCTGTTACTGGGGCCAACGGGCGTCGTGGGGCTGTTGTGCGGGGTGTCGGTGACGGGCTTCGCAATGGCGGTTTTCATGTCGAACGCGGGCGGCGCGTGGGACAACGCCAAAAAGTACATTGAGGAAGGCCGGCACTGCGGCAAGGGTTCCAGACAGCACAAGGCCGCCGTCGTGGGCGACACCGTCGGCGACCCGTTCAAGGACACCTCGGGACCCTCTCTCAACATCCTGATTAAACTGTGTTCCACGGTCTCGATTGTGTTTTCCGGCCTCGTCGTGACTTGGAATCTGCTATCGTTGCTTGGATGACGCACACACTCCCCGATGAACAGGCGTTCACCGGGGAGTGGCGTACTGTCGACGACGGATTACTGTCCGGCTGCAAATTCCTGAATACCGGAAATCGTCGCCTCATAGAGGGCTTTTAAGTCCGTGAAGTGGCGCTCGAGTTCGTCCGGGGACATGGTTTTCGGGTTGCCGGGGCGGTACTCCTCGGAGATTTCGCTTGCCAGCTTGGAAAGCCGATTCAGCCCCAGATTGGCGCAGACGCCCTTTAAGGCGTGCGAACCCTCAAACATGCCCGTTTCGTCGCCGCTCTCGTGGGCGGCCAGCAGTTTTTCGGCGGACTTGTCCGAGAGGAATTTCTGCACGAACTTGGCCAGCATTTTGTCCGTCGGCAGAATCTTCTTGGCGCTCTCGTAACTGCCCCCGATTTTCTCGTACAATTCCTGAATCGTCATGGCGCTTCTCCTTTACACACAGATTTTACGCGCAGCGGGCGGCGATATATTTCTCAAATTCCGGCCCCGGGAGAGGCTTGGAATAGTAGTAGCCTTGGATGTAGTCACAGCCCAGCACTTTCAGCGCGGCGACTTGGTCGGCGGTCTCGACGCCCTCCGCCACGGTTTTGAGCCGCATGCCGTCGGCCAGCAGAACCGCGTAGCGGAGGATACTGTAGTCACTGGTGGCGGCGGCGTGGCGGATAATGCTCATGTCGAGTTTCAGCACGTCGAGCGTCAGCGTGTTCAGGGAGGTCAGGGAGGAGTAGCCGGAGCCGAAGTCGTCCAGTTCGATGATGAAGCCGTTTTCGTGGAGGCGTTCCAGCGTGCTGGCGATGAGTTCGGGGTTGTCGCCCGCGATAGATTCCGTCAGCTCAATGTGCAACAGGGAGTGGTCGAGTTCGTACTTGTCGGCGAGGGAGGCGATTTTCTCGGCGAGGTCGAGCGCCTCAAAGTCCATACGGGAGACGTTAATTGAAATTGGTACCGCCGGGATACCCTCGTCCAAGAGCTTGCGCAGTTCGCGGCAGACTTCCTCCCAGATGTAGAAGTCCAGTTTCGTAATGAATCCGTTCTTCTCGAACAGGGGAATAAACATGCCCGGGCTGATGAAGCCCAGTTGCGGGTGAATCCAGCGCACAAGCGCCTCCGCGCCTCCCGTGGTGTCGCTCTCCAGACTGTGCTTGGGCTGATAGTAAATCTGAAACTCCCGGTTTTCAATGGCGGGTTCCGCGAACTCCACAAGCTGATGTTCGCGCAACTGCATGCGCCGCATTTCCTCGTCGTAGACGGCCACATGCGTGTTGAAGCGCCCCTTGATTTGCCGGAGCGCCAGCGTGGCGCGGTCGCAAGAACTGGAGACGGAACCTTCGTGGTCGATGTCCTGCGCGACGCCGTACTTGATACTGAACTGCATGGGCTTCTGGTCGGGGTTCATCCGGAAGTGGGCGTTTTTCAGGATGTCCGTCCAGTCCTGCTCCTGATGTTCGGTTAAAAAGGCGAACACGTCCGCGCCGATACGCCCGCCGACAATCATGCCCGGCAGAACCTGCGGGAGCCACGCGGCGAGGCCATGGAGAAAGCTGTCGCACTGCTCGCGCCCGTAGCGCTCGTTCATGGTGCGGAAGTTCTCCACGTCACAGCAGACGATGTCGTAGCGCCCGTCGGGGTTGCTCTGCAGGACAATGGAGGCGTTGTGGAAAAAGAACTCCTTACTGTACAGCCGGGTCAGGTCGTCGAGTTCCAGACGGTTCAGCATGGCGGCCGATTCCTGAAGCCGGATAAGGCTTTTCATGCGGTTTTTCATGACCTCGATGTTATAGGGCTTTGTGATAAAGTCCGTCGCGCCGAGTTTGAGGCACCGGATTTCGTCGTCCACGGAGTCGCTCGCCGTCATGACGATGACCGGCACGGAGTCGAAGCGTCCGCTCTCCTGCTTGCGTTCCAGAAATGTAAAGCCGTCGCAGACAGGCATATACACGTCCAGCAGAACCATCGCTATGTCGCCGCCGTGTTCTTCCAGCGTCAAAAGACCCACAACGCCGTTTTCGGCCTGCAGGACGTTGAAATCGTCCTCCAGCAGGTCGCACAGAATCTCCCGGTTCATATCGTTGTCCTCCACGACAAGAACCGTATGGCGTTCTGTAAACCCTTCCATTTTGCGTTTCATGCCTGTTCCCTTCCCTAACATAATATCACACGGGACTTTCCGCAAAGTGGAGGCGGAGAGCCGTCTTTGTCGGTGCCTATATTTTACTCCATTCTATGAAAGAATGCAAGTGTTCTTTTGACGTTCGGCGACTTTTTGTGACAAAGCAAAGAGGCGGCTCCGCATGGGAACCGCCTTGACGGAAACTGGAGCGGGCAACGAGGCTCGAACTCGCTACCTCCACCTTGGCAAGGTGGCGCTCTACCAGATGAGCTATGCCCGCGCAACGAGGCACAGTATAGCAGACTTGGCCGCGCCTGTCAAGACATTTTTTCGCGTCGGCTTGAAATCCCCCGCGAAACGCGCTATACTGTCTCCGTTATGTCAAAAGAGCCGCGAAAGGGCGGGGAAAGGAGCCGAACATGTACGAACCGCGTCAGACAGACGACAACGCGCTGATTTGCGACGGCGCGAAAGTCATGGGCGACGTGACATTAGGCAAGGGCGTCAGTGTGTGGTACAACGCGGTCATTCGCGGCGACGACGGCGCGATTACCGTCGGCGACGGCACGAATATTCAGGACTGCGCGGTACTCCACGAGGAAACGACCGTCGGCCGGGGCTGTACTATCGGACACGGGGCGATTGTACACGGCTGTACCGTGGGCGACAACACGCTTGTGGGCATGGGGGCGGTGATTCTCAACGGCGCGAAAATCGGCAGTGACTGTATCGTGGGCGCGGGCGCGCTCGTCACGGGCAGAACCGACGCCCCCGACGGTTCCATGATACTGGGCAGCCCGGCGAAAGTCACGCGCGCGCTGACCGCCGACGAAATCGAACGCAACCGCGCTTCGGCGCGGAAATACCGACAGGCCGCGCAAGCCTGCCGGGATTCCCAAAGCTGACGGAAAGGCCGCCCCATTCACGGAGCGGCTTTTTTGCGCGGCAAGTCAGAACTTCTTGAACAGCCGCCGCAAGCGGAGCTGTAATTCTTGCGGAATAAAGCCGAAATTCGCCATTTCGAGTATCTGCCTGACCATCGCGGGCGGCAGGCTTTTCAGTTCCCAGTCCGACATATTCGACAATTCCTCCACGGCGGTGGAAAGCGCCGTCTCAAAGTCGCCTTCCTCGTCGTCCTCGTCCCAGAAATCGTCGTCCTCGTCGTCGTCATTGTGGAGCATGCTTAGCAGATGTTCCCGCGCCTCGTCGAGCGCCGGAAGATTCTCCTCCACGCTGAACAGGATGTGGACACTTGTGCAGAGGCTCGCCAGCAGAATTTTCGTCTGCTCATTGCGCACCCGGACAGCCCGCGGACACTCGCCGCTTTCCAGAAGCGCCCCCGCGAACTCGTCCCGCAGGGATTCCGGCCTTGTGTCGTAGTCGGTGACCGCTTTCGTGGCCATCAGCCGCCCGGTTTTCGTATCCGCGCAGAGCAACAGAGCCGGCAAATACGGCGCTTCCACAGCTTCGGACTGCTCCTCCAGCAGTCCCGGAAGCCGGATTATTTCGCAGTCGTACACGCCCCGCTTTTTCAGCTTCATGAGTTCGGAAACTCTTTCTTTGTCCGGCGGGACGGGTTCGGGGAATGTCTCGACCCACTCCGGCGGGACGTGGATACTGTCCACGGTATAGCCCTGTTCGCCGGGTACCAGTAGCGGCAGGGTTTCCGTGTCCTCCTCCAGCGGGTACAGGCCGATTTCCGCCTTTGACTTGGTTTCCAGAATTTTCGACAGCGCGACACCCGCCAGTAACGCCTCTGTTATCTGCCGCCTGTCCTTGTCGGTCTCCAGCCGCCACGGCATGCGGTAACGCATGGACTTTGTGAAGTTCGGCCACGCGTGCGCCCCTCGCTGGCGGATGTGGTGCGACTGCGCGTAGTCCCGCGCCGCCATGTAGTCCTCGTAACTCAGGTCGTCCTTGCTCTCGAAAGAGCATTGCAGACTGGATTGGTGAAATATCCATTCCGCGTCCAACATACTCTCCATGCCGAAGAAGTCGAAAGAATCGTCCCGGAAGGCCAGCTCCCGGTAACTCTGGAAGCCCTCGTCCCCGACATAGGCCGCCAGTGAGATGTGTTCCCCCGCCAAGCCCATGACGCAACAGTAAGCGATTTCTCCGTCTGACAGGCGAACCGCGAACAGTTCGCTGTCGTACATCTGCTTCCAGAGCTTCGTTTTCTTGTACTGGAACGCCGCGCCGTACATGTTATCAATCAGTTCTTGCTTGGACATAGGCGAACCCCCTTTTGTGAAGTGTCGGTCGTAAAAGACGCGCTACCGGGAGTATATCACAAAAACTCCCGGTAGTCCACACAAATTTCACGCGTCGACGCGCACGGCATGACAGATTCCCGGCACCGATTCGCCCTGAAAGCTGGATGTCGGCGAAAGCAGTGCGCCCGTGGGGGCAAAGACAATCCGTTTCCAGACGCCTTTCCGCAACTGGTCTAAAATATAGCCGTTGAACACGCTGGCCGCACAGCCGCACCCCGAGCCGCCCGCGTGCATGTCCTGCCCGGTGCGGTCATAGAGCAACAGGCCGCAGTCGACGAAATTTTCCCCGAGGTCGATTCCGTCCCGCGCGAAGAAGTCCCGGACAATCGCGTGACCGAGTTCGCCCAAGTCCCCGGTAATCACGCGGTCGTAGTCCTCCGGGGCGGTGCCGGTCTCCCGGAAGAACGCCCGGAGCGTGTCGTAGGCGGCGGGAGCCATGGCCGCGCCCATGTTGCTGGCGTCGGTAATGCCCTTGTCGACGATTTTGCCGCAGGTCACGTACGTGACACGCGGGGCGTCGTCGGCGGCGTCGGACAGAATCGCGCACCCGGCGGCGGTCGCCGTCCACTGCGCCGTGGGCGTCCGCTGACTGCCGTACGGAACCGGCATGCGGTACTGTCTCTCCGCCGTGCAGAAGTGCGAACTCGTCATGGCCGCGCAACGCTCCGCGAAGCCGCCGTCAATCGCAAGCGCGGCGAGTGCCAGTGATTCCCCCATGGTCGAACACGCCCCGTAGAGGCCGTAGAACGGTATGCCGAACTCCCGTAAGCCGAAAGAAGTTCCGATACACTGATTCAGCAAATCCCCGGCAAAGACATAATCTATCTGTTCGGGCGAAAGTCCGGCGCGGTCTAAGGCGCGTTGCAAGGCCTTTTTCTGCATGAACGATTCGGCTTTCTCCCACGTTTTCTGCCCGAAAAACGAGTCCTCGTCCCACTCGTCAAACCACGCTTTCAGGGGGCCTTGCCCCTCCATTTTGCCGCCGATGTTCGCGGAGGCAATTACGGCGGGCGGGTTCGACAGCGCCACTGTCTGCCGCCCCAGACGTTTACTTTTCACGGCGTTCACCTCGCAAGCAGTCAGATTCCCGCCTTAGACTGCCCCGGAATGCCGTTGCTTATGCGTGTTCGGCCTGTTCGAGCATGTCCGCGAACGCGTCCTCATTGAGAACCGGAATTTGTAATTCTTGCGCCTTGCGGAGTTTGCTTCCGGGATTCTCCCCCGCGACAACGTACGTTGTCTTTTTGCTGACGGAACCCGTCGCCTTGCCGCCCAGCGCCTTAATACGGCTCTCCGCCGTCTTGCGGTCGAAGCGCGACAGAGTACCCGTCAGAACGAACGTTTTCCCGGCGAACGCGCCGCCCGTGGACTGTAACGCGCTGTCCATGCGGACGCCCGCCGCTTTCAGACGCGCTATCAGGTCGGCGGATTGCGGCTGTCTCAGAAACTCCGTGACGGCTTTCGCCGTGACCGCGCCCACGTCCGGCACGGCGGTCAGTTCGTCCTCCGTGGCGGAAAGCAACGCGTCCATAGTGCGGAAATGTGCCGCCAGCGCCTGCGCGGCCTTCTCGCCAACTTGACGGATTCCCAACGCGCAGAGCAGTTTTGACAAGTCCCGGTCTTTGGAGGCGTCCACGGCGTCCAGCAGATTGTCAACGGACTTTTCGCCCATGCGCTCTAATTGGATTAAATTGTCACGCTGATTCCGCAAGTCGTACAAGTCCGCCGCGTTGCGTACAAGCCCGCCCTCGACAAGCTGTTTGACCACGGCGGAGCCTAAGCCGTCAATGTCCATGGCGTCGCGGCCTGCGAAGTGCGCCAGACGCCGCAACAGTTGCGCGGGACACTCCGCGCCCGTACACCGTAGCGCTACCCCGTCCTCGTCGCGCCGGACGGGCGCGCCGCACACCGGACATGTCTCCGGCAAGTGGTAGGGCGTCGTATTTTCCGGGCGCTTGGAAAAGTCCACTTCCAGCACTTCCGGAATGATTTCCCCGGCTTTCTGTACGGTCACGGTGTCGCCGATACGGATGTCTTTTTCGGTGATATAGTTCTGATTGTGCAGTGTGGCGGCGCTGACAGTCGTCCCGGCAAGGCGTACAGGCTCTAAAATCGCCTTGGGCGTCAGTACGCCCGTACGCCCGACCTGTACCACGATGTCTTTCACGACGGACGGCTTTTTCTCCGGGGGGTACTTGAACGCCACCGCCCAGCGCGGAAATTTCGCCGTTGAGCCTAACTGTCCGCGTTTCGACAACACATTCAGTTTCAACACTCCGCCGTCAATGTCGAAGGGATAGTCAGAGCGACAGTCGTTGATACGGTCAATCTCGGCCTGTACGGCGTCCGTACCCGAAAGCGTCTTGTGCGGAATCACGGGGAAGCCCTGCTCCGTGAGATAGTCCAGCGCGGCGGCGTGGGTCTCGAACGTTTTCCCGTCCGCCGCTTCCAGATTGAATATCACGATATCCAATTTCCGTTCGGCGGCCACTTTCGGGTTGAGTTGCCGTAACGCCCCGGCGGCGGCGTTGCGCGGGTTCGCTAATAACTTTTCCCCGCCGATTTCGCGTAACTCGTTGAGTTCCTCGAACACCGCCCGCGACATATACACTTCCCCGCGCACAATCAGACGCGGCAATTTCTCCGGCAGTGTCCGGGGGATAAGCCGTATTGTTTTCAGATTTTCGGTCACGTCCTCTCCGGTTTTGCCGTCGCCGCGTGTCCCGCCGCGCACAAATACGCCGTCCCGGTACTCCAACGCCACGGACAGTCCGTCTACTTTCGGCTCTACGGAGTATTCCGGCGTCTCGCCCAGTTCCCTTTCCAGACGCCCGCAGAACTCCGACAGCTCCTCCGCGTTGAAAACGTCCTGCAAGCTCTCCAACGGCTTTTCGTGTTCGTAGGTTCCAAAGCCTTTCAGGATTTTGTCGCCGATACGCTGTGTGGGGGAATCGGGCGTGACCTCCTCCGGGTGCGCGGCCTCCAAATCCTCCAAGCGCCTGTAAAGCTGGTCGTACTCGTAATCGCTCATAATCGGCGCGTCCAACTCGTAATAGAGGCGGCTGTTTTCGTTGAGTTTTTCGCGTAAAGTTCGGATTTCCTCCCGATAGTCCATAATAACTCCTTTGCGTCTCATCCGTTCAGGAAGTAGTCTTTCTGGTCGTCGAAACCGTCGGCGGGGTTCGTGGAAAAGTACGTGTATGTCTCCGGCACGGCTCCGACAATGATAGTCTCCGCCACCGTGACGGCGTTGGAAACTCTCGTGGCGGTCGTGAACCCCGGCAGCAGTATCGCAACATTCACGTCAATATACAACACGAGTTCATGGCGTGTCTGGTTGATACCCGCCGCCGTGAACGTGTTCCCGAAGCGCGCCGACGACGACCCCGCCGACTCCATGCGCACCGAAACACGCGGACCGCGTCCGGCCAGCAGTGCCGAGCCGAGAAGCGTTCCCAGCGGAATCGACAAATCCCGCGGGGGAACCTCGTCCAGCCGCGCCAGAATAATACTCAAAATCTCCGACTGCAGACGGCTGCAGGCCGCCATATTACTGTGGATGGCGGCAATTCGGCCGTCGTTGTCCTTTTCAAAGGAAATCAACTGGTCATAGCGTACGGCACCGCCCCGGACTGCCTCGTCAACGGACTGTATCACAATCCGGTTGACCGTGTTCGAGACACGCGCCACCGCCAGACGGCTTAGAACGGGTTGCAAATGCGCCCCGGCGTAGAGTACGACGGCCGACAGCGTGGCAAGCACGGCAAGCGCGGTCAAGCGCAGTGGAAAGCGTCCGCCGCCACGGTAGCGGAACCGGAATCGGAACATGATTATCCCTCCCGGCGCTATCCTATGCCGGGGCAGCCTGACCTTATAACGCGCGTACGAGTTCCTTAAACACGTTCCCGCGCTCCATGAAGTTGGCGAAGCGGTCAAAGGACGTACTCGCCGGGGACAGTATCACGACATCTCCCGACTTGGCCACGCCGTCGGCGGTTTGCACGGCCGACGGGTAGTCGTCGACTTCCACAATGGGCAGTCCGGCGTAATTGGCGGCCTGCTCCACGGATTGACGTATCACGCCCGCCGTCGCGCCGCAGAGTATCAGATATTTCACATGGTCGTTGACGACGGGGCCTAACGCCTCGTAACTGATACCCTTGTCCTTGCCGCCCGCGATGAGAATCACCTTTTCGGGGAACGAACGCAAGCCCGCCATTGTCCGGCTCGGGCTGGAAGCAATGGAGTCGTTGTACCACCGGACGCCGTTCCGGGTTCGCACAAGTTCTATCCTGTGTTCGACCCCGGCGAACTCTCGCGCAAAGTTCCGGATGATTTCGTCTGATACCATGCCGTCGACCGCCGCGACCGCCGCCATATAGTTTTCGACATTATGAACGCCCGGTAAACGAATGTCGGACACGGACATTACCACGCGTTCCCGCCCGTCGCGGCGGGAAACAATGTCCGCCCCGCGCAGAAACACGCCGTCGGACACTTCCCGCCGCCGCGAAAAGAGCCGTACCCGTCCGGGAGCGCGCCCCGATTCCGCAAGCGTCACGTCATTGTCGGCGTTGAACACGGCCAAGTCCCCGGCGCTCTGGTGTGTGAAAATGTTCTCTTTCGCCGCGATATACTCGGCGTAGTCCTTGTGAACGTCCAGATGGTTCGGGGAAATGTTCGTCACGACGGCGATTTCCGGACTTTGCCGCATGGTCATGAGCTGGAAAGAGCTCAATTCCAGCACGGCGACATCCTCCGGGCGGATATCCGGCGTTTCGGACAGGAGCGGGTGGCCGATGTTGCCGCCCAAGTGTACGCGTTTCCCGGCGGCCTCCAAGAGCTTCGCGATAATGGTCGTGGTCGTGGTCTTGCCGTCACTGCCCGTCACGGCGATTTTCGGACACGGACAGACCTCGAAAAATACTTCCATTTCGGAAGTCAGCCGCGCCCCCCGAAATTCCGGCAAATCCGGGCGTATCCCCGGCGTACGGAAAATCAAGTCCTGATTCAAGTCCCGCAGATAGTCCGAACCCAGTTGCAGTCGACAGCCTCTTTGACGCAGTTCGTCGCCGTACGCGCCGAGGTCTGCTTTCTTGTCGCAGGCCGTCACCTGTACGCCGTGGGACAGTAACAGGTCAATCAAGGGACGGTTCGACACCCCGACGCCAATTACCGCCACGCGCTTTCCCTGTAATCCGGACAAATACGTTTCCAGTTCCATGAAATCCCCCTCACTCCGCCTCCCGGCGTGGATTCTTCCCGCGTATCATACCACAGTCGGCCGGGAAATACAACGTATGTGTAAAGGAATCGTCGGCAAAGTCCGCTTTGCGTAAAAAAATCCCCGCCCGGTACGGGCAGGGGATTCTTTGTCATTCGAGGATATAGACCGTGCAGGAACGGCGTCCGAACTTCTGCATACCGCTGTAGCTCTCAAAATACAGGTCGATGACGTTGCCGGACACGCCCGTATCTTCCGCCACGGAGTAGCCGTACTCGTAGCCGCCGCTGGCGACAATATACATCTTAGTTCCTAATTTGATAACGCGTCTGTCCACCGCGACAACGCCCTTGTGAACCTTGGTTCCGCTGGCGGTGATGGTGCCGACTTTGGGCTCATTCTTGTTGTAGGCGGTGGCGGTCATGTTCCTGATGGCCTTGAACTTGACGACGCGCCCGGACTGGAATACCAGTGTTCCGCCGCCGTTGCTGTTCTTCTTGACCTCCACCAGCTTATCCATGGGCAGGCTGGAATTGTTCTCGGGAACCGTCACGACGGGTTCCGGGTCGGGTTCGGGAATGGGGGCGGGTTCCGGCTCCGGCTCGGGTTCCGGCTCCACGCCGTATTCCACGATTTGGTCAACGGTGTTGTTGGTGGCCTCCTCGACCAACTGCCGGGAGAGCATTTCGCCGCCCGACCATGTGACTTCATAGACGCAGGTTCGTTCGCCGTCCTTGCCCTCCTGCACGACCTGTTCCGTGCCGACGGGGATTTTGTCACTCGGTACGCGTACGGTTCCGTGCGGGGCGGGTTCGGTTTCGCGGTCGTAATAGGTCAATTCCTCGGAAATCACAACTTCCACGTTGTTCTCGTCCTTGACCTGAATGGAAATCATCTCTAACGGGGACATTTCAACGTGCATACGGTCAAGCAGTGCGGACACGCGCTCCTGCTGGGAAACCACCGTCATGACCTCGTCGCCGTGCCGGATGGTGACGTCCTGACCCTCGGTCAGAATCACGTCGCGGCTGGAACCGGTTTCAGTGAGATAGACCTGCTTGGACGCGAGCGCGGAGACGTAGGCATCCTCTTTGAGTACGATGGCCTTGTCCTCAACGCCAGTGAGAATATAGAGCGCGTCAGCGTTGACCCAGCCGGCCGCGGACAGTGCGGAGAACAGAACGACCAACGCGGCGGAAAGCGTTACCACATGATGGAGCCAAGACCAAGGGCGCCGTCCTCTCTGTTTTCTGCTGTTCATGTTACAATTCCTCCAGTCGTTTTTCAACGGTTCCCGCTATTGCGAGCGGGAAACAACTTGTAACCATTTGTTACTCTTTTCAGGTTGCGCAGAGTATACCCCGAAAACGCGGATTTGTCAAGCAAAAAAATGGAATTTCGTCTAAAATCCGTCCAAAATCCGTAAACTGTAAAAAACTGGCATTCAAATCAGATACAAATTCCGGATAAAAAGTGACAAAAGAGTTACATTTCCTCGCAATCCGGAAACCATTTTGAAATTATTTCAGGATTGTTACAAATGTTAGAAAAGCGGCACCGGAGAGGCCTGTTTTCGGTTATTCGGACGGAATCGGCAAATTTTGCCGCGCTCTGCCCCACGAAAAATCCCCTCCGCCACGGCGTGGCAGAGGGGGAACGGCTACCCTTTTAATAATTCCGTGTTGCGGTACTGTATCGCTTCGGCGAGGTGGGACGACTGGATTTCGTCCGCGCCCTCCAAGTCGGCGATTGTCCGCGCCACGCGGAGAATCCGGTCATGGGAACGCGCCGTAAGCCCCATTGTCCGGAAAGCGTTCTCCATGAGGACTTCCGCCGTGGAATTTAACGCGCAGTACGCCGCCAGCTTTGACGGCGGAATCCGCGCGTTCGACACAATGTCGGTACCGTCAAAGCGTTTCCGCTGAATCTCGCGGGCGGCGTCTACGCGCTTCTTGACCGTCGCGGAATCCTCGGACAGCTCCCGCCGCCGCATGGCTTCATACTCCACAGACGGAACCCGGACATGTAAATCAATCCTGTCAAGCAGGGGTCCCGATATCTTCTCTACGTACCGCTCGACCGTCCGCCCGGAGCAGGTACAGCGCCCGGACGGGTGTCCGCGCCACCCGCACGGGCAGGGATTCATGGCGCAGACCAGTTGGAAATTCGCGGGTAGGCGTACTGTACCGCTGGCACGGGCAATCGTGATTTCGCCATCCTCCAGCGGCTGGCGCATGGCCTCCAGCGCGTCGCGGCGGAATTCCGGCAACTCGTCCAGAAACAACACGCCGTGATGTGCAAGGGAAATCTCCCCCGGCCGGACGACGTTCCCGCCGCCGACAAAGGCCGCCGTCGACACCGTATGGTGTGGGCTCCGGAACGGGCGGCGCGTCAGCATGGGGTGTACGGCGTCGGTCATGCCCGCCACCGACCAAATGGCCGTTGCTTCGAGTGCCTCGGCGCGGGTCAAGTCCGGCAAAATGGACGGCATGCACTTCGCGAGCATGGACTTCCCCGCGCCCGGACTGCCGATGAACAGCACATTATGCGCGCCTGCCGCCGCGATTTCCAGCGCCCGCCGTACTTGTTCCTGCCCCATCACGTCGCGCAAATCCGGCAACGGCACCGCGTCGGGCGTGGGCGTCCACGGCGGCACGGGTTTCAGCCGCTTCACGCCGCGCAGGTGTTCCGACAACTGCCGCACGTCCTCCACGCCGTACACGGTCAAGTCTCCGGCTAACGTCGCCTCTGCGGCGTTCTCCGCCGGGACGAACATCTCCCGTATGCCGTGTTCCCGCGCCGCCAACGCCATGGGAAGCACGCCCCACACCCGGCGTACCGCGCCCGTCAGCGACAGTTCCCCGACAAAGGCCGTGGTCTCCGGCGGACACGGAATCTCATCCCCGCAAGCCAACAGCCCCACTAAAATCGGCAAGTCGTAGAGCGTCCCGGCCTTGCGCTCGCTGGCCGGGGCGAGATTCACCGTGATTCGGTTCACGGGGAACTGCGCCCCGCAGTTCTTGACGGCGGCGCGTACGCGTTCCCGCGCCTCCCGCACCGCCGCGTCGGGCAGTCCCACGAGGTCGAACGACGGCAGGCCGCCCGACAAATAACACTCTACCTCTACCTCATAGCCCGTGATTCCGTTCAGGCCGAGGGAACGCACTGTCACTACCCCCACGCGAACCGCCGCCTTTCTTTGGTATGTTATTCCGTCTCCTGAAACCCGCGCGGATTGTCGGTCAATCCTATCAGGTAATCCGACGAGAGTTGATAGAAGCGGCAGAGGCGGATTAAGTCGTCAATTTTCAATTCCGCCCGCCCGGATTCAATGTGGCTGTAACCCTGCTGGGACTTGTGCAGGACTTGGGCTATCCGCGCCTGCGTGAAGTCGCGGTCTTCTCTGACGTTCCGGATACGCGTCCGGTAATCCACGCCGCACCACCTCCCGCCCGGAGATTGTAACACACTCAATTTTTGAGTATCCCTAAATACTCAAAGATTGAGTGCGGCAATGGAAAATCTTTTGTGCGGAATAGTTTTCGCTTGAGCGGTTGGCCGTCATGCGTCAAAAGCCCCGCCGTGCAGGGATGGTGGCGCGGATATGGGGAAAAGCCGGGATTTTTTGCGGGTGCCAGTCATAGGACACGGCCTGTCCTCATAGGATGTGGCAAGGGCGACACGGAGGGAGGCGGCCGACAATGGATGTGGATTTCATTTTCAAGATAGCGGCAATCGGAATTTTGGTGGCGGTACTGAATCAGCTTTTAGTCCGCTCCGGGCGCGAGGAACAGGCCATGATGACGACGCTTGCCGGGCTTGTCGTCGTGCTGATGATTCTGGTTCGGCGAATCAGCGACTTGTTCGAGCTGATTAAAAGCCTGTTCCAGTTCTGACGCGCTATGGAAGTGCTGACGCGTGTCGCCGTGCTGTGCGTGACGGGTGCCGTGCTGGCGTTAGTTCTCAAACAGGGCAACCCCGTCGCGGGACTGCTCCTGACACTCGGCGTCACGGTCACGGTCTTACTGTTCCTGTTACGCGCCTCCGGGGAGTTGTTCGACTTCTTTCGGGAACTCGGCGCGGAAAGCGGACTGTCTCCGGCCGTGCTGACGCCGTTATACAAAACGGTGGGTATCGCGTTTGTCGTCCGGACGGGCGGGGCGCTGTGCCGCGACGCCGGGGAATCGGCGCTTGCCTCCACGGTCGAGACCGCCGGGACAATCTGCGCGTTGCTGACGGCCTTGCCGCTTCTGCGCGAAATTATGAACATGTTACTGAAACTGATGTCGTGATTCAGGGGGCGCGTATGAAATTCTGGTTTTGTCTGCTGTGCGTGTCGCTCTGGGCGGCATGCGGGGTCGGCGCGGTGTCGCGGGAACTCTCGGAGGCGCTGCCGGAGGCCGCGAACTATCTGGACGGCGCGGAGACGTACGCCCCCAGCGACCTTTCCGGCGGCGTCGGACGCGTCCTCGACAACGTCCGCGAGCAGGCCGGGAACGTGTTCCGGAAACGCGCCAGAGGCGCGGCGGCGGTACTGTTATCTGTGATACTCTGCGGCGCGGTGCGCGGCGGGTGCCGGGAGGACGAAAGCACCGGGCTTTGTCTGACGATGACCGGGGCGTTATCCATCACGGCGCTGACGGCCGGCAGTCTGGAGCAGTTAATCGGCCTCGGCTGGCGCACAATCGCGGAGCTGAACACGTTTTCAAAGGCACTGTTGCCGACGTTAGCGGCGGCCGTGGCGGCGTCGGGTTCCGTGACAACCGCCACATTCCAGCAGGTCACGGCCGTGTTTCTGGTCGAAACGCTCTTGAACTTCATGGACAATCTGCTCATGCCGTTGACCTATCTGTACATTGGCCTTTTGACCGCTTCCTGCACGCTTCCCGGGAACGCGCTGGAAATCCTCGCGGACAGCCTCAAAAAACTGGTCACGTCCCTGTTGACGTGGGCGGTACTGCTCTTCACGGTCTACCTGTCTGTGTGCCGGATTGTGTCCGGGAGCGCAGACGGCATGGCGGTGCGCGCCGTGCGGAGCGCCCTGACAAATACGGTGCCGGTCGTCGGCGGCATTCTGGCGCAGGTGTCGGAATCCATGCTTGCCGGGGCGGGCATGCTCAAAAACAGTATCGGCGTTTTCGGACTGCTGGCGGTGCTGTCCGCGTGTGCGTACCCGTTTCTGGAACTCGGCGTACAGTATCTGCTCTACAAGGCGGTCGCGGTGCTGGCGGCGGTCACGGGCATGTCGGACTTGTGCCGCCTGATTGACGGCCTCGGCGCGGCGTTCGGCCTCGTACTCGGCATGGCCGGAAGCTGTGCGCTGTTGCTGTTCGTGGCGGTGCTGAGTTTCATGTCGGCGGTGACGCCATGACGGCGGCCGTCCGGCAGTGGCTGACCTCCATTGTCATGCTCTCGTTTCTGATATCCCTGATACGGATTCTGATACCGGACGGGACGCTTCGCAAGGCGGGCGCGTTCACGGGAAGCCTTGTACTGCTCTCGGCGATACTCCGCCCGCTGGTGCGGCTCGAACCCGACTGGCCGGACTGGGACTTGTCGGCCTACGAAAGCGCCATCACGGCGCGCATGGACGAACTCAGCGCCGAACAGGCGGACGCGTTCGCCCGGCAGGTCGCGGAGAAAACCGCCGACGCCATCACGGCACAGGCGGCGCGGCTGGGCGTGGCAGTTTCGGCGAGCGTGACGGTACGCGTCGCGGACGGCGTGCCGCGTCCGTGGTCTGTGGCGCTGTACGGCGCGCCGTCGGAGGCGTTGTCGGCGTGGGTGTCCGACGCGCTGGACATCCCGCCGGAGCGGCAGTGCTGGACAGTCCCGCCGTAGGCGGCAATCTTAATATCTCCGGTACGCGCTTTCCTTGCGCCGAGGATATCCGTACCCATCCGCGTCGGCGTTCGGGCGAAAAGTTCACTCCGGCGGAAGCCACGGTTTCAGAACCGGAAACAACATGGAAAGTTTGACGTGTACGGAAATCCCGACGGCCGCCGCAATCAACAGCGGGGCGAGGTGGCACAGCCAGAACGTGAGCGCCGTAACGCACGCAAGCGCGACAGTCAGCGGGAAGTGGCGAACCGAGAGCGTAAAGGCGAGAATAAGCGTATGTTTCAGGCCGCCGTCGTACAGCGCCAGCAGGGGGAGCGCGTAGAGCGCCGTAAAGAGCCAGAAAAGCAGGATAATAAAGAAAAAGACCATCAGAAACGTAAAGACGCCCGTCCCCGCCTGTCTGGCAATGCGGACATCCGTCCAGAGGAACGCGCAGACCGCGGACAAAAGAAGTCCGGCCGCCGTATTCCGCCGGAAATGTGTCCGGAAAGCGCGGAAAAAGTCCCGGTGCGGATAGGTTTCCTTTCCGCGAAGCAGCGCCGCCATGGCGGAGTAGAGCGCCGCGGAGGCGGAGCCGACCGTGAACAGCGGAAGCGAGCAGACCAGCCACAGCAGATTCAATTCCACAATGTCAAACAGCCGCCCCATGCCGTTCCAGAACGGATTTTCGGAATGAAAGATTTTTTCATACATAGCAAAGTCTTCCTTTTCATTTCCATGATGAATGAGACCACATTTTACAGGAATCGTCCGGATTTTCTCTTTTTTGACGAACGTCAGCGCAAAGAAAAACGCCGTCCTGTAAAGGGCGGTATCTTTATCCCCTCGAAAAGCTGAAAAACGCAAAATTACGCGGGTTTCTTTCGCCGAAATTCCGGGAGATAGCAAATGACATTTTGCACAAAAAGATAGCTGTCTCTTACGGCTTTTGCGATAAATTTCTTGACTTTGTTCCCGATTTGTGCTATTTTTTCAGGGCAAAGCGGCATATGGAAACCTCTCCGCGTACATTTTTGAAATTATATGTGCAAATGCCTTGAATTTCAAGAGATTGCGCGGCGGAGGCCTACATAGCGCGTTCAATCAAAAGGAGGAAGATTTCATGAAAAAATGTAGCGCTCTCATCCTTGCGTTGTTGATGGCTCTGTCTCTGGCGGCCTGCGGCGGCGGCGGTGACGGCGGCGCGGCTTCTGACGCCGCTCAGGACAGCGGCGGCGGCAGTGTGAAAATCACCATTTTCAATTCCAAGTCGGAAATCCAGTCGCAGTTTGAGGAAATGGCGGCGGAGTATTCCAAGGCAACGGGCGTCGGCGTGGAGGTCTACTTCTCCAGCGATACCGTCGCCGCGCATATGGCAACCCGCTACGCCTCCAACGACCCCTACACGCTCGCCATGGTCGACGCGAAGGACGTTTACTCCCTCGGCGCCGAACACGCCATTGACATGAGCGGCGAGGACTGGGTGGCCAACACGCAGTACGCCGTCAGCGTGGGCGACCAAGTGATGGGCTTCCCGGTGTGCGTGGAGGCGCGGGGCGTGATGTACAACGCCGACGCCATTGAGGCCATTACCGGTACGCCGTTTGTCCCGTCCGACTACGCCACGCTCGACGCCTTCAAGGGACTGCTGGAAACGCTGGTAGCCGGAGGCATGGAAGCGCCCGTCGGCATTATGAAAGAGGACTGGTCGCTCGCCGGGCATTTCCTCGCGGAAACCTACGAAGAACAGCCGGACGTTTTCGCGTACGTTGACGGCCTGTACGCCGGGACATCCACGGTCGCCGACAACGAAAAATTCAACTCCCTGATGGACTTTTTCGACGTGATGAAGCAGTACAATTACGCCGCCGCGTCCCCGATTGCCGCCGAGCGCGAAGTCTCCGAGCAGAAGCTGGCGGAAGGCGAAATCGCGTTCATGTTCGGCGGAAACTGGGACTGGTCCATGATTAACGCCTATGACTACTCCGAACATCTGGGCATGATGCCCGTGCCGCAGAACCTCGACGACGGCGACAACCAGAAACTTGTCGGCGGCGGCTCCAAGTTCTTCTTTATTGACTCGTCCGAGTACACATCCGACGAACAGCGTCAGGCCGCCAAGGACTTTCTGAACTGGCTGGTGTTCAACGAGGACGGGAACAAGTTCCTGACCGAAGACTGCGCGCTGGTTCCGGCGTTCTCCAATATCGCCGCCGAAAACCTTGACCCGCTCGGCGCGTCCGTGAAGGCCTACGCCGACGCCGGAAACCTCATCGACAACTACAACTATCTGCCCGACGACCATTACTCCATGATGGGCGCGGAAATGCAAAAGTATCTAGCCGGGCAGGAAGACCGGGCGGCTCTGGCGGCGGCCATTGAGCAATACTGGGCTTCCACCACTCCCGTCGCACGCTGAAAGCGTGGCTGACAACGCGGCTTCCGGCGGCGCAACGCCGGAGGCCGTTTTGTAAGACTGAATCCAAAAGGAAGTGAACGGCATATGAAGAAAAATACCCTGTCCTATAAGTGTCAGCAGTACGCCATGTTCGCGGGAGTTTCTACGGCCGCGTTTGTGGCGGTCGTCATTCTCCCGTTTGTCTACGGCCTCTACCTCACGTTCACGAGCTGGGACGGCGTGTCGAAAAACAAACCGTTTGTCGGGCTTTCCAACTATACCGCCACATTCTCGGACACGGCTTTCTGGCAGGCGCTGGGGCGGACGGTCATTTACTCCGCCATTTCCGTGATTCTGGTCAATGTCGTGGCGTTCGCGCTGGCCTATCTGGTCACAAGAGGCGTCAAGGGGCAGAACTTCTTCCGCGCCGGGTTCTTCATCCCGAACCTCATTGGCGGTATCGTCCTCGGCTACGTCTGGAAGTTCGTCTTTAACCGCGCTTTCGTGGCGCTGGGTACCTCTTTTTCCATTGGCGCGCTGTCCACGTCATGGCTGGCCACGACGGGCGGCGCTATGCTGTGCCTGATTATCGTGTCCGTCTGGCAGTACGCGGGATACATGATGTTAATCTACGTCGCGGGCTTTATGAGCGTCCCCAAGGACTTAATCGAGGCCGCGCAGATTGACGGCTGTACCCCCAATCAGACGATGTTCCATGTCACGGTTCCCCTGATGACCTCCTCTTTCGTGCAGTGCCTGTTTTTGACCATTACGCGCTGTTTCATGGTCTACGACGTGAACCTGTCCCTTACGAAAGGCGAGCCGTTCAACACGTCGGTCATGGCGGCCATGCACGTTTATAATCAGGCGTTCACCTACAAGAAATACGGCGTCGGTCAGGCGGAAGCGCTGATTCTGTTCATTGTCTGCGCGGTCGTCGGCGTGACGCAGGTCTACATTGGCAAGAAAGCGGAGGTGGCGGCGTAATGACGGAGAATCAAGCGGCGGCGCGCAGCAAGCGCATTTCCCACGCTATCATGCTCATCATTCTGATTGTGATGTTCTTCGCGTTCATCTTCCCGTTCCTGATGGTGATTATCAACGTGTTCAAGACGAAAGCGGATATCACGTCCGACCCGCTGTCGATTCTGGGCGCGCACGGGTTCACGCTCAAGAACTTCCCGGAAGCGATGAAGAAGATGAACTTCTGGCGGTCGTTCGGGAACTCCGCCATTATCACAATCAGTTCCACGATTCTGACGATTATCTTTTCCGCTATGACCGCGTTCGTGATTGTGCGGAACAAGTGGAAGGCCTGCACGCTGTTATTCTCGCTGATGGTCGCGTCCATGGTGATTCCGTTTCAGGTGCTGATGATTCCGCTGGTGTCGCTGTACGGCGGCACGCTGGGCATTTTGAACCACCGCGCGACGCTGATTTTCATGCACACGGGCTTTTCTCTGGCTATGGCCACGTTCATGTTCCACGGCGCGATTCACACCAATGTCCCCGTTGACTTGGAGGAGGCCGCCGACATCGACGGCTGTTCCCGCTGGCAGACGTACTGGCTGATTGTCTTTCCGCTCTTGAAGCCCACCATTGCCACGGTCGCCATTATCGACGCTATGGCGTTCTGGAATGACTACCTTCTGCCAAGTCTGGTGCTGGGGCGAAAGGAACTCTACACAATCCCGATTGCGACGCAGGTCTTTTACGGCACGTATTCCACGGACATCGGGCTGATTATGGCGGCACTCCTGCTGGCGATTCTGCCTATTTTGTTGCTGTACGTGTTCCTGCAACGCTACATTGTGGAAGGCGTGACCGCTGGCGCGGTGAAAAGCTGACACTCCTTTTTCGCGAAAAACTCCGCCGCCCGAACAGGGCGGCGGAGTTTTGCCGGAAATCAGACGGCGGCGGTCAATGAATCATGCAAATTTACCCAAGGCGACCTCAATCTGGTTCTTCTCGTTTTCGTTTAACGAGTTCAGGTGTCAAAAGCCGGATTCATATAGTATACGTTCTTCTCATCCATGCGGTCTTTTGCGAGGCGCAACCCCTCGCCGTTACCGACAGGGTAGAATGGGATGGCGGGGCTGCTGACAACTTACAACCGCTCTATTTTCCGCGATTCAGTCAGATTTCCGCTTGCAATGACGCGCTTTGGCCGCTATAATATATTCGGGCGTGTTCCCAAAAGCAGGGAAATGAGCGAATAAAAAAGCGGAGACGGGAAAAGCGCAAAAATCCCCCTCACGATGGTTTAATAAAGATTTTATGGTATTGTTCTTCGTAAAACAGAGCGTAGCGGAATGTCAACCCATGTAAATAACATAGTTTCTTTGACCAAACAATAAGTCAAGAAACTCCGGGCAGAACTGTCCGTCAACCCGCCGAAAACGCTTGCAATACGCGCCGGAATGGGTTAAAATGTAGGGCAAAAGGAGGCCATGCCATGGAAAAGATAAAGCTGACGGCGATACTCCTCGCGTTCCTGTGCTTTCTGACGGCCTGCGGGACATCCGCCGGAAACGGAAACGCACCGGGCGCGGAGGAACCTGTGAACGAAGAAACGGAACGGACGCCGACGAACGCAGACGGTTCACGCGGCGGAGACCCCGGCGGAGGCGGGCGCGGCGGCATAACGGTAGCAAACGACCCGGAGATTCAATCGGTTCTGGACGAAAACGCGGGGAAATTTGAACAGCGAACCTTTGTCGACCCGGATACCGCCGACGTACTGGAATACAGTCTGTATATCCCTGACGGCTACGACGCTTCCGCCGCGTACCCGCTTCTGATGTTCATCCCGGATTCCACGGGCGCGGGCAAAAGCGCGAAGGAAATCGTGGAGCAATACTACGGCGCGGCGGTCTGGGTCACGGAGGAGGAGCAGGGGAAACATCCGTCTTTTGTTGCGGTTCCGGCGTTCACGGAAACGGTTGTGGACGATGACTGGAACGTCTCCGCGCAGGTGGAAACGGCGGTCAGCCTGCTCCGCGAACTTCAGGAAACTTACTCCATTGACGCCGACCGACTCTATACCACCGGGCAGTCTATGGGCTGCATGACCTCGCTGTATCTGAACTGCAAATACCCGGATTTGTTCGCCGCGAGCATGTTCGTGTCCGGGCAGTGGGACATTTCCGCGTTAAAGCCGCTGGAAAATCAGAAGTTCTTCTATATCACGGCGGGCGGGGACGCGAAAGCGTCCGGCGGACAGGACGAGGTTATGGCGCTGTTCGACGTGGACGGCGTTCCCTACAGCTACGGCGAGTGGAACGCGCAGAACAGTGACGAGGAACAAATCGCGGCGGTCAACGCGCTGACCGAACAGGGGTTGAACGCCAATATGGTTCGCTTTGAGAGCGGAAGCGTATTCAAAGAGGGCGAAAGCGGCATGGAGCATATGGCGTCCTTTAACTACGGCTACAAGTTGTCGGCGGTACGGGACTGGCTGTTTGCCCAGTGTAAATAAGGGAGGAATCACATTATGGCTCGTTTTACAATTCCCCGCGACATCTACCACGGGAAAGGCTCGCTGGAAAATCTCAAAACCCTGCAAGGGAAAAAGGCCGTTATCTGCGTGGGCGGCGGCTCCATGAAGCGTTTCGGATTTCTGGGACGTGCGGAAGCCTATCTGAAAGAGGCCGGCATGGAAGTACGTGTCATCGAGGGTATCGAGTCCGACCCCTCCGTTGACACGGTTATGAAGGGCGCGGAAGTTATGCGGGAGTTCGCTCCCGACTGGATTGTTGCTATCGGCGGCGGCTCCCCCATCGACGCGGCGAAGGCCATGTGGATTAAGTACGAATACCCGGACTGCACGTTCGAGGATATGTGCAAGGTGTTCGGGATTCCGGAACTCCGGAGAAAAGCGCGTTTCTGCGCGGTTTCCTCCACGTCCGGCACCGCCACCGAGGTCACGGCGTTCTCCATCATCACAGACTACGAAAAGGGAATCAAGTACCCCATCGCCGACTTTGAGATTACGCCGGACGTGGCGATTGTAGACCCGGAACTCGCCGAAACCATGCCCAAAAAGCTCGTCGCGCATACCGGCATGGACGCCATCACGCACGCGATTGAGGCGTATGTGTCCACAGCGCACTGCGACTTCACCGACCCGCTCGCCATCCACGCCGTTGAGATGATACAGGCCGATTTAATCCCGTCCTACAACGGCGACATGTCCGCCCGCGACCGTATGCACAACGCGCAGTGTCTGGCGGGAATCGCCTTCTCCAACGCGCTTCTGGGCATTGTCCACTCTATGGCTCATAAAACGGGTGCGGTTTTCGCCGACTGCGGCGCGCACATCATTCACGGCGCGGCCAACGCTATGTATCTGCCGAAAGTTATCGCGTTCAACGCGAAAGACCCGGAGGCGAAAAAGCGTTACGGCGTCATTGTCGACTACATGGGCATTGCGCCGAAAGACGCCCCGGACGATGAAAAAGTCTCCGCGCTTATCGCCCATCTGCGCGGGATGAACGACGCGCTGAACATCCCCCACTGCATCCGGAATTACGGCGCGGACAGCTATCCGTGCGAACAGGGCTTCGTGCCGGAAAACGTCTTTCTGGAACGCCTCCACGACATCGCCGTGAACGCTATCGCGGACGCCTGTACCGGCTCGAATCCGCGTCAGCCCTCCGTCGAGGAAATGGAAAAACTTCTCAAGTGCTGTTACTATGACACGGCTGTGGATTTCTGATTTCCGCAGTTATATCGGGACGGGTTATCCCGTTCCGATATTTTTAGAGATTCTGTCGATGGTGCGTACGGTACAGGCGCGGTTTAATCCCAATCTGAAAATCGCGGGAATCCTGCTGACCATGTACCAGTCCCGCCCTCAGCTTTGTCAGAATGTCTGCTCCGGCGTAGCCGAGGTTTACGGAACCGACTTTCACGTTTTTGAACGTCCCATCGAATATACCATAAAAATCGCGGAGTGTCCGGCGGCGGGAAAAAGGATTTTTGATTGGGCGGCTCTATGCGTTCGTCCGTTCCCCTTGCGGGGAGGCGCGTTTTGGAGGATGGCTTGAAACAGTTGATTTTCCGGGGAGAAACGCGCTATAATAAGCGCGGACGCCATGTAAAGCCTTTTTGGGAACGATAGCCCTTTATCGGCGCGAACATGCGCCGTTGCAAGGGAAAGCGCGTGCGGAGGAGGAAACGCCAATGAAAAAGCGGTCGTATCGCATAGAGAAACTGACGCTGAAGGTCGGCGACGACGACATTTACGGGGTAATGTGTCTGCCCAACGTAGAGAAGGAAACCTATCCCACGGTGATTCTCTCCCACGGCTTTGGCTCCAACGCCGAATCCTGCAAGCCCCACGCGAAAATCTTCGCCGCCAACGGCTACGCCGCTTACGCGTTTGACTTCCGGGGTGGCGGCACCGATTCCAGAAGTTCCGGTGCCACTACGGAAATGTCCGTCCTGACGGAAGCGGAGGATTTGACCGCCGTACTGGAACAGGTGCGGACGCTGGATTATGTGGACGAAAGCCGGGTGTTCCTATGGGGAGCAAGTCAAGGCGGCTTCGTTTCCTCTTACGTCGCGGCGAACCGTCCCGACGACGTGAAAGCCCTGATTCTGTATTATCCCGCCTTTGTCCTTCAGGACGACGCCCGCGCCCGGTATCCGAACCTCGACGATATTCCTGAAATTGAAAATCTGTGGGGAACCGAATTGGGCGCGATTTACAGTATGGACGCCATGTCCTTTGACATTTACGGGGTTATTGGAAACTACAAGGGCGATGTCCTGATTGTCCACGGCGACAAAGACGATGTCGTCCCGCTGTCCTATTCGGAACGCGCCGCGACGGTCTACAAATCCGCCAATCTGATTGTATTTGAGGGCGGCGGACACGGCTTCAGCGACCGCATAGCCGAGGCCGCCGCGTATTCTCTGGAATTTCTTCAGGCGCATACCACGTAATCACAAAGAGGAGTGGCAATGAAACGCAATACGCATTCGACGGAAGGCGCGTTTCGTTTAGGACTTGCAAATAAATAATCTTCGCGCTTGCCGACCTCAAAACGGCGCGTTCCGACGCGGCGGGATTCCTGCCCCCCCCCGGAGCGCGTGACGCGGTTTCCTTATTGCCTGTCTTTTTAAAACTTATGCTTTTTCAGCATGGGAAACCCATACGATTTAAGCATTTTACATTTCTTTCCGCCTGTGCTATTCTGAATCCGTCGGCGGAATTACAGCTCTTTTCGCCGATAAAACAAAATATAAGGAGGGAATCATCATAGGAAAGCTCCATTGGAAAAAACTGGCGTTCTGTATGGCTCTGTTGCTGTCGCTGGTCGGCTGCGGAGGACGCGACAACGCCGCGAACATCGGCGGCGAGGATGCGGTCGTTTCGGAAGTGGCGGACGCCGGAACGCCCGAAACAACGGATGTGGAAAGCGCGAAGGACGCCGAAACAACGGAACCGGAAAGCGTAGAGAACGCCGAAACGCTTTCGGAGGAAACCGCCGCCCCCGCCGCGTCCACGGTGTATTTTACAGCGGACATCTCCCCGGAAGGACTGGTCAAGGCGTATGAGGCGCTGAACTGGACGCCGACCGGAAAAACGGCGGTGAAGCTGTCCACGGGCGAACCGCCCAACAGCAACTATCTCCGCCCCGAACTGATTGCCGACTTGGTGAACGCGGTAAGCGGAACAATCGTGGAGTGCAACACGGCCTACGGCGGTTCCCGCGCCTCTACCGCTATGCACAAGCAGGTAGCGGAAGACCACGGCTTTACCGCTATCGCCAATTTTGACCTGATGGACGAGGACGGACAAAAGGAAATTCCCGTGACGGGCGGCGTCCGGTTGAATCGGGCGATTGTGGGAAGCCATATCGACAATTACGACAGCTTTTTGATTCTGTCCCATTTCAAAGGCCACGCTATGGCGGGCTTTGGCGGCGCGATTAAAAACGTGGCTATCGGGATGTCGTCGGCAAGCGGGAAAGTTCTGGTGCATACGGCGGGAGAGCGCACAACGGGCAGTATCTGGTACGACAACCAGGACGCGTGGCTGGAGGCGTTGCCGGAGATGGTTTCGGCGGTGCGGGATTACATCGGCGCGGAAAATATCGTCTATGTCAACGTGATGAACCGCCTTTCCGTGGACTGCGACTGTGACGGCAACCCCGCCGAACCCGATATGCACGACATTGGAATTTTAGCGTCCCGTGACCCGGTAGCCCTTGACCAAGCCTGCGTCGATTTGGTGTACGCCGCCCCGGACAGCGCGTCCTTGCAAGCGCGGATGGAGCGTCAGCACGGCGTTCACGCGCTGGAACACGGCGAGGGAATCGGCCTCGGAAGCCGGACTTATGAATTAGTTACTCTGGGAGGAAACGCGCAATGAAAAAGCAATTGGCGCTGATTAGTGTCGTAATTCTTCTCCTTTTCGCCGCCGGGTGCGGGGCGAACGGGAACGCTACGCCGGACAATCACGCGGAAAACGCAACCGCGCCGAAATCGGATTCCGTCGAACAGTCCCCGGACAGCGTGGAGGCGTCCGGCGATACGGAAAGTGGAGTTTCACAGGAAATCCCTGACAATGCGGCGGAAAATCCCACTGTGGACGCGGTAGAAAATCCCCTTGTGGACGCGCCGGAGGAAACGCCGGAAGCCGACGCGCCGAAAATTCTGGTGGCGTATTTCTCCGCGACGGGAACGACAAAGGGCGTGGCGGAAAATCTGGCGGCGGCGTTGAACGCTGACCTTTACGAAATCACGCCGGAGGAACCCTATACGGCGGAGGATTTGAACTACAACGACCGCACGACCCGCGCCACGGTCGAGCAGAATACGCCGGACGTTCGCCCCGCCATTGCCGGAGGCGTGGACAATATGGAACAGTACGACACGGTTTTCATCGGTTATCCCATCTGGTGGGGAGACGCGCCGCGCATTGTCAGCACGTTCGCGGAAAGCTATGATTTTACAGGGAAAACGGCGGTCGCGTTCTGTACGTCAGGCGGCAGCGGAATCGCAACGAGCGAGCGCACGTTACGCGAACAGGCCGACGGCGCGCAATGGCTTTCCGGCAAGCGTTTCAGCGGCGGCGCGTCCGTGGAGGAACTGCGGGAATGGGTCGCCGGACTTGGCGTATAAGGCTTCAGCTTTCAGAGAACGGAAGGAGGATTGAGGGCGGATGAAAACGAAAAGAGCCGTTGACATTCTCATGACGTTTCTCCTTCTGTTTCTGATGTCCTATCAGGTGACGGAACAGGCGGCGCATGAGTGGCTGGGCATGGGCATGACCGTGCTTGTCATTCTGCATCAGATTCTGAACCGGAAATGGTACGCCGCGCTTTTCCGGGGAAAGTACGGCGCAATCCGCGCCGCAAGACGTAACGGACTGGCTGTCCCAAAACGGGATTGCCTGACGGGTTATGATAGCGCTCTGGCCTCTTATGACCCGATAGCGCGTCCCTGCAAGGAATGTCAGCACGGCTCGGCAGCCGGGCTTACAAACGGCTCAATCTGAGCGGATGAACGCGGTTTTCTGAAAAGGAGCGGAAACAGATGAAAATTCTTGCGCTGACAGGCAGTCCAAACAAAAACGGCTCTTCCAATCTGCTGGCGTCCGAATTTACGCGGGGCGCGGAGGAAGCGGGGCATAGCGTACGCGTCGTGAACGCCGCGCATATGCGGATTTCGCCTTGTACTGGCTGCATTCACTGTGGATATAACGGCTCCTGCGTACAGAAAGACGATATGGAAACAATCCGCCCTCTGATTCTCGACGCGGATATGCTGGCGTTTGTCACGCCGCTGTATTATTACGGAATGTCGGCGCAGTTGAAAACGCTGATTGACCGATTCTGCGCGTTTAACGGACAGATTCAGAGAAAACGCGTGAAATCCGCGCTTCTGGCGGTCGCGTGGAACTCCGACGGCTGGACGTTTGACGCGCTGGAGGCTCATTACAAAACGCTGGTGCGGTATCTGAACTTCCGGGATAAGGGCATGGTTCTGGGGCGGGGTTGCGGAACGCCGTCCATGACACGCGCAAGCCGTTTTCCCGGACTGGCGTATCAGCTTGGGCGCGGCCTGAAATAGCCACATCAGAAACAGAAACTCCCGTCAGTCAGGCAAATGACTGACGGGAGTTTCCCGCTACGCTGTCTTTAGATGACATCAAATTCTTTCCACTTCCCGGAGTGTGCGCGGAGAATAAACAAAACCGCACGGGCGCTCCAATCGATAACCATTGCAATGGCAATCCCGATAACGCCCATGCCAAACGACACGCCCAAAATCCATGAGAGAAGCAGTCTGCCCGCAATCGTGGAGGCGAGGGACACCGCCATCGTATAGCGCACATCTCCCGCCGCCCGCAGTCCGGCGCTCAACGCCCCGGAGAACGGGAACGCCGCCGCGTTGAACGCGTTGTGAATCAGAACCAGCCGGAATACCAGTTGTTTTGTCTCCGCTTCCAGCGCGTAGACGCGGAGAAAGAACGGGGTTATCAGCAGAATCAGCAGGTTCCATACGGCGGAGACGGCCAGCGTCACGAGCGAGAGTTTGCGCAAATAATACGCCGCCGCCCCGGTATCGCCCCGCCCCATGCACTGTCCTATGACCGTGATAAACGCGGGTCCCATGGCCACGCCCGCCAGCGCCGCCAAAGACCAGATACTCTGCGCCACGCCGTTTGCGGCAATCTGACTGGTTCCGAACAGCGCCGCAATGCCGGACAGCGCCACTTTCACCAGTTGGAAAACGCCGTTTTCCACCCCGTTCGGAATCGCAATCCACAATATTTTTTTCAACATCACGCGGTCAGCATGGAACAGCCAACTTGCCTCATAGGATATCGCCCATGACTTTTTGAAACATAGGACAGTGACCGCCACGGCGGAAAACATACGGGCAATCAGGGAAGGCCATGCCACGCCCGCAACGCCCGCGTGAAAGACAAAGACCCCAAGCAGATTCCCGCCCACGTTGATGAGATTGGAGAACAGGGAGAGAACCATAGTAATGTCTGTCCGCCCGATACTGCGAAAGACGGCGGCTCCCGCGTTATAGACGGCGAGCGCGGGGAAGGAATACGCGGAGATACGGAGATAAATTACACAGGCTTCCATTACATCCGCGTCCACGCTTCCGAACAGCGCCCGGAGAATCATTCTGTTTCCCGCCAGCGTCAGGAGCGTGATTCCGGCGGAAAACGCCGTGGAAAAGAGCAGAAGCTGACTTGCGGCTTTCCCCGCGTTGTCCCGCTCTCCCCTGCCGGTATACTGACTGATGACGACCGCACCCCCGGAGGCCAGCGCCGTAAAGAGAAAAATAAAAATAGTGTTGAACTGGTTCACCAGAGAGACGCCCGATACCGCCGCCTCCCCCGCGTAACTGACAATCAGGGTATCGGCAAGCCCCACCAGCATGACAAGAAGCTGTTCCAAAAACAGAGGAATGATTATCGCGCTCAAATCCCGGTTGGAAAACTGTCCGTCCACATTTTTCACGCTTTCTCGTTTCTTAAAGTCCGCGCTCACAGGCGTTCCCCCTTTTCCGCGTCCAAATATCCGTGCAAAAACTCAATGAATTTTCCGGCGGCCATGCCGTGCGGCGCGTCCCGTTTCCACGCTATGACGCTGGAGGCTGATAGTTCCGGCGACAGCGGGCGGTAGGTCACTTCCTCATGGGACCAGAAGGGAACGGAACCCTCAATTACCAGAGAACAGCCCAAACCATTCCGTACCATAATCGCGGCGTTGGTGCTTAGATTGCTGGTAAAAAGAATATTCAAATGGCGGTATCGCCTTCCAAACCAGTTGGCAAGCTCACTCTGTACAGCGGAACGGCGGGGCAGTATCAGGGGGATGTGTTTCAAGTCGGCGGCGGTCACGCTGTCTTTCGCCGCTAAAGAGTGGTCGGTTCGCATTAGAGCCACCCAGCGTTCTTTGGGAGTGAGACGGATAAAGTCAAAGGACGCCATGTCCGCCGGTTCCAACAGCAGGCCAATGTCCAGAATCCCGTTTTCAATCTGTTCCCGGATATGGTCCGCGTTGGCGGTGTAAAGGTCAAACTGTACTCTGGGGTGTCGCTCCGAAAAGGCTTGGCAGGCTTTTGCCAGCGTCTGTACGGCGGCGGTCTCCCCGCTTCCGATGGAAATCACGCCTTCGATTTGTTCCTCCTGTAGGGCAAGTTCCCGCTCTGTCTTTTCCACCAGCGCGAGAATTTCCTCCGCCCTGCGGCGGAGAAGAATCCCCTCGTTGGTCAGTTCAATTTTTCTTGCGCCCCGCTGAAAGAGCCGGACGCCGGACTCATCCTCCAACTGCGCCAACTGCCGACTGAGCGTGGGCTGTGTGATATGCAGAACTTTGGCCGCCTTGGAAATGCTTCCCTGCCTGACGACCGTGAGAAAATATTCCAGCACGCGAATTTCCATGTTTCGCTTTCCCTCCCGTCGCTGAGATTCTCCGGAAACAATACCAGATTTTGCGCGGCGCGGCAAGAGGAAAAGCGTAAAAAGGCTATGCTTTTTAAGCATAAGCAACCTATACAATTTAAGCATTTTACATTTCTTTCCGCCTGTGTTATCATAATTCCGTCAGTGAATATGACGCGAAATACAGCTCTTTTCACGGGCTAATTTCATCATAAGGAGGAGATTGGATGAGCGGCGTAACGGTTGCATGGGAAGATGTCTTTAGCGTAGTCAGTCAGATTCGCGGCTGGCTGACTGGCGTCGCGGTCGTGCTGATTGCCATGATTGCGGCGCTGGTTCTGGCGGGGAGAGCCGGAAAGGAACGGGCGGGCTTTGTCCGCGCTCAGGCGGTTATCGCGGCGGTTCTGGCGGTGTGCCTGCTGGTCAACGGCATTCTGCTGGGGCCTATGCGGAGCCTTGTCTCTACCGCTATGGCGGAAACGGGCACGCTTTCCGCGCAGACGGTTCAGAACTCCAAGGACATCTGCGAAGCGGTGGCCAGTGAGGGCATTGTCATGACGAAAAACACGGGACTGCTCCCGCTGAACGGCGTGACAAATCTGAACGTATTCGGCTGGGCTTCCACGAACCCGGTCTACGGCGGCACCGGGTCCGGAACGGTGGACGCCTCCACGGCGGTCACGCTTCTGGGCGGTCTGGAAAACGCCGGGTTTACCCTGAACAGCGAACTGTCGGAACTGTATGTGAACTATCGCGCCGACCGCCCCGCCATTACCATCAACGACGGGCAGGAATGGACTTTGCCGGAACCCACGACGGACGCCTACGAGAACGGCATTCTGGACAACGCGAAGGCGTTTTCCGACACCGCGCTGATTGTCATTGCGCGCTGTGGCGGCGAGGGCGCGGATTTGCCCCACGATATGGGCGCGGTTATGGACGGTTCCTATCAGAAAGGCACAAAATACACACGCGCCAGTTATACGAACAACGGCGATTATGACGACTACGCGCCCGGCTCCACCTATCTGGAATTAAGCCAGACGGAACGGAATCTGGTGGACATGGTCTGCGCCAATTTCGACAACGTGGTCGTGGTCTACAACGGCTCCAACCCGCTGGAAATGGGCTGGACAGAGGAATACGAGCAGATTGGCGGCGTCCTGCTGTGCGCCAGTCCCGGCGCGACGGGCTTCAACGCCCTCGGCAAAATCCTCAACGGGGAAGTGAACCCCTCCGGCAAGACGGTTGACACTTGGCTGAAGGACGTGACGCTTGCCCCCACATACAACAACATCGGCCACTTTGCCTATACCAACGTGCAGAATATCACCGACGCCGCGAAAGCCGCATGGGAACGGGCGGACGGCGTTGTTTCCTTCGTCAACTATGTGGAAGGCATCTACATCGGCTACCGCTACTATGAGACGGCTTACGCGGAAGCGCAGTCCAACGGGTACGACTTCGACTATAACGCCACGGTGATGTATCCCTTCGGCTACGGCCTGAGCTATACCACATTCACGCAGGAACTGGGACAGCCTGTTATCACAGACACTTCCGTATCTGTGGAAGTAACGGTAACAAATACCGGCTCCGAACCCGGCAAGGACGTGGTGGAACTGTACGTCACGCCGCCCTATACAAACCGCAGCATTGAAAAAGCGGCGGTCAATCTGGCGGCCTTTGACAAGACCAGTCTGCTGGCTCCCGGCACGTCCGAAACGCTGACGCTTTCCTTTGACAAAGAGGATATCGCCTCTTTTGACACCTACGGCACAGGCGGCTATCTGCTGGAAGCGGGAACCTATGAAGTAAGCCTCCGCACGGACGCCCATGCCCCGCTGGATTCCTTTACGTTCGACGTGGACAGCGACGTTTCTTACGGGGAGAGCAATCTTCACAACGGCGACCTTGTGGCGGCGGTTCCCCGTCTGGGCTTCGCGGAGGGGAATCTGACCTACCTCTCCCGCGCCGACGGCTTCGCCAACTACGCGCAAGCCACCGCCGCGCCCTCTGATTATGAAGTCCACGAGGAAGTGACCGGAAACGGAACCTATGACCCCACCCTCTACAACAACTCTGACGATGTTATGCCCCTGACCGGACAGAAGAACGGACTGGAAGCCCATGACCTGCGGGGCGCGGATTACGACGACCCCCGCTGGGAACAGCTCTTAGACCAAGCCACAGTCGAGGACATGGTAAATCTGATTGCCTACGGCGGTTTCGCCACGGTGAAAGCGGATTCCGTCGGAAAGGTCGCCACCATCGACTCGGACGGTCCCGCCGGCGTCAATTACTCCCTGACCGGCGCGTTCGGCATGGGCTACTGCGGAGAAATCCTGCTGGCGCAGACATGGAACGTGGAAATGGCGAAAGAACTGGGCGAGGGCATTTGTCAGGAACTGGAGGACTTCGGCTTCAACGGCTGGTACGCTCCCTCCATGAATCTGCACCGCTCCATGTTCGGCGGGCGCAACTTCGAGTATTACTCGGAAGACAGCCTTCTCAGCGCGGAAATGGCGGTTCAGGAGTGCGCCGCCGCCTATCCCTACGGCATTTACCCCTATATCAAGCATTTCGCGTTCAACGAGCAGGAGACGAACCGGAACGGAATGCTCTGCACATGGCTGACCGAACAGGCCGCCCGCGAACTGTTCCTAAAACCCTTTGAGGAGTGCGTCAAGGCCAACAACGGCGAGGCTATGGCGGTCATGTCCTCCTATGTCTACGTTGGAACTACTTGGGACGGCGGTTGCTCCGCCCTGCTCAACGACATTCTACGGGGCGAATGGGGCTACCGCGGCATGGTTCTGACGGACTACTTCGGGAATTACGGCTACATGGACGCGGATAAAGCTATTCGCGGCGGAAGTGATATTATGCTTGGCACCGCCGGAAACGACGCGATTCTGACCGACCAGACCAGCGCCACCTCCGTGCTGGCCATGCGTCAGGCTACGAAAAACATTCTGTACACGGTGGTCAATTCCAACGCCTATTCCGACGAGGCTTACGCCGCCGCCACCGCCACGCCCGGCTGGCTCCGGACTACCTATACGCTTGACGCAGTTGTCATTGTCCTTTTGATTGCGGCGGAGGTTCTGGTTCTGCGCGGAGCGAAAAAGAAAAAGCAGGAGGCGTAAGGGATTCGAGAGACGGAAAGCTGCGGCGCGCGGCGCGGTTTATCCCGGATTTTTCAAGGCACGGACGCTGGGAGGAAATCTCCCGGAGTATCGTTACTACCGTTTTCACGGAAGGCGTGACCATGTTGATAATCTTTGCTGTCGATGAGACTATTTTCTCTTCCGGCTGGGGTGAGAAAGCGACCGTGAAGAAATAGGATGCGCTGATAATTTGCGCCCGACGGGAATTTATCCTGTCGGGCGTATTTGTGTGAACCCTGAATCCGTTAAACTCTCTCCCATTGCCCGCTTATAAGATGCGATGGAATAATCGGGAGCTTCTTTATAGACGGATTTATGCCGATTGGGATTGGGCTTGATGTCGGAGTAGATTTCTTAGGCCATGCCCTTGGCGTCGAGAAGGTCGGTACCCTCAAATTCCGGAACCAGCGACGGAAACTGCGCCAGATACGCGCCCAGCGCAATAGCGAATACGCCGACTCGCGCTTTGGTTTCGACCAGCGTCGATTTGCTTTTCCACTCGTTTATTGAACCGTAACCTCCCTGATTTCAAAGCTCTCCCGCACAGCGTCCCGCGCCTGTTGCAACGATTCAAATTCCCCGCCGGAAATCATCTGTACGATGAAATTTCCGATAGCGGTACCCTCCACAAGCTCGGCGTACACCGGAAGTCCCGTTGTGACGGCGGTCATCTCGTTCAGGTACATATCTTGGCAGCCGCCGCCGACAATGTTAATGCTCGTGTACGTTTTGCCCGTCAGACGTATCAGGGTTTTGACCGCCTCCGCGTAGCACATGGACAGGCTTAAATAAACGCACTGCATGATTTCCCCGACAGTCCCCGGCACGGCCTGACCGGATTTCTCACAGAACTGTTTCACGGCGCCAATCATGCTATTCGGCGCAAGAAAGGAATCGTTGTTGACATCGACCGTAGACGTGAAATCCTGCGCGCCTTTCGCGGCGTCAATCAAATCCGGGAACCCCCACTGTTTTCCGTCCGCATACTTGCTGACGCGCCCCGCGACATACGCCGTGCCGTTTAACTCGCGCCGGATAGATTGAATCATCCATAGACCCATGATGTTTTTCAGATACCGGAAGCGATACCACGCGCCGCCCTCGTTCGTGAAATTTTGTCCGCGCCGTCCGTGCGGCTGTCGCGGTAGGCTACCGCGTCGCCGATTAAATTCCCGTCCGCGTCCAGCAGCACAAAGTCCACAGCCCAAGTGTCAATTCCGATGGTTTCCGGGATTTTTCCGGCGTCTTTGCAGACCTTCAAGCCGCTGAGAATCCCGTCCCACAGGTTTTCCATGTCCCAGCAGTCATGTCCGTTCCGGTGAACCTGTTTGTTGTCGAAGCGGAAAACCTCTTCCAGCAGGATTTTCCCGTTTTCGACGTGTCCGAGAATATGCCGTCCGCTGGAAGCGCCGATGTCTATCGCCAGATAATATTTTTCCATGCGGTTAGCCCTCCTTGTCGTTGTTGGACTTATCTTACCACGTCCTCCATTCTCCGTTAAGGTTCTTTCTTGTAAGACGGGCGCTCCGGCGTCAACGCAATCAATCAGACATCCATGGGACTGCTGCTGATGAATCTTTCCAGATTTGCGGACAGCATTGACCGCGACAATCCGAACCAGCGCGAACAAAATATGATTTTCTCCGTCTTACAATATATCGAAACCCATTATCGGGGCGGGACATTGTCGGAAGTTTCCACCATGCTCCGTCAGAGTGATTACGCCGTCAGCAGGCTTTTGAAAAGGCGCGTAGGACAGAATTTCAAAGAACTGCTTCAGGCGCGGAAATTACAACAGGCCGCGTATCTGCTGGAAAACACAGAGCTATCTATTGACGCCGTTATCGAACAAATCGGCTACGATAACAGCAGTTATTTTTACCGCAGATTTCAGGAACCTACGGTTGTTCTCCCATGGAGTACAGGCGTAACAAATTGCGTTCATAGCGGGAAATGCAAATCAAGTCCCTAAATATGCAAATAAGGAGGAATCAGAAGATGAGAAAGGGACTTATGCGGGGACTCGCGGGTATTATGGCCTCCCTTCTGGCCATGACCGCAATCGCCACGTCCTACACGAACACCCGCTCCGCGTTCATCAACGCACGGCTGGACACTTCCAGTATGAAACTGGTAGAGACCGGGGACACCGACGCCGACACCTATCATTTTAAGTCGGAATTTGCCTCTCTGTCCGAACTGGTGGAGGCCAAACGGGAACTGGCGACGCAAATCAGCGCGGAAGGGACGGTTCTCCTGAAAAATGAGAACGACGCCCTGCCCATGAACCCCACGACGGAATCCGTGACGCTCTGGGGACACAATACGCTGTTCCCGGCGCGGGGCTGATTCCCTCTTTCGAGCCTACTTGGGACGCCCCCGCCGTCTATATGGTGGGCGAGATTCCCGCCAGTATGTACACGGACGAACTCCTTGCTTCCGTCGACGGTACCGCCGCCGTAGTCGTCATTACCCGCGACAGTTCCGAGGCCGACGACGTTCAACGGTACGGAGGGCGATACCTTTGAACGTCCGCTTGCTTTGAGCCAGTACGAGCGCGACATGATTGCTCTTGCCAAGGCGCACAGTACGAAAGTTATCGTACTCATCAACGCTAACAATCCCATGGAAATCGAGGAACTGAAAGCCGACAGCGAAATTGACGCGATTCTGTGGGTAGGCGAATCGGGCATTTACGGCTTTTACGGCGTGGCGGATGTTCTGGCCGGGAACGCCAACCCCTCCGGACATCTCCCGGATACATGGGCGGTCAATTCCACGTCTGCGCCCGCTATGCGGAATTTTGGGCTGTACCTCTACCAGACTTTTCAGCGCGGTTTCAACGCCATCCATAAAAACGGCGGGGTCGAGCGTCCCGCGCTCCACCTCGCTTAATTGCCGTTCCCATTCCGTTGTCAGCGCCACGGAACGCAACTGTTCGGGAATGACGCGGATTAGCTCTAATCCCGCCTTTGTGGGGACAATCCGCTTCTGTTTCCGTTCCGCAAACCCGCGCTGTATCAGCTTTTCGATAATGTCGGCGCGTGTCGCGGGCGTTCCAAGTCCGGCGCGTTCCAGATTTTCGATTTGCGAAAATTCCTCCGCGCCCGCCCGTTCCATTGCCGCTAATAACGTGTCCTCGCTGTAGCGTTCCGGGGGCGTCGTGCGCCCTTCCTTTACGCTTGCGCTAACCTTTGCGATAACCTGTCCTTTCGCCAGTTTCGGCAGGGACGGCGCGGTTTCCTCCGGCTTCTGTTTGATGGATTTCAGATACGCTTTCCAGATACGTTTCCAGCCCTCGGAAACGACTGTCCGGCCTTTCGCGGAAAAAGAAGCGCCGCCGCACTCCAGCGCGACGGCGGTTTCCGTATAAACGTAAGGCTCCCCAACCGCGCAGAGCAGACGGACAGCCAGCAAACGCAGGATGTTCTTTTCCCCGGTGGGCATGGAATCGAAATCGGCGTCCGCGCTCCGGGACGTGGGAATGACGGCGTGATGGTCGCTGACTTTCGCGTTGTCCGTCACGCGCTCCGCGTGAACGGTAAGCGGCTCGTCTCGCGGAAACGGCAACAATTCCTCCACGGCGCGGCACA
>JAFXQV010000032.1 GCA_017526785.1 Oscillibacter sp.
AGCCTTGATTAAGACGGAAAGAAACTGTAGAGAATCGGCAAAATCACGCCGAAAATTGAACCCCGGAACAGGCTCTTATTCATGCCGTTTCCCCGTTTCCAGCCCTTTTCAGAAAATCCCTACAACAAAGTGATACCGACTCGCCGCAAAACGCCCCTTGACAAAATCCCGCGCATGTGGTAGGATACACCCCGGTTTGATGAAACCGCCGGGAGACTCCGTTTCCGGAAAGCCTGTCAGGGAGTACGCGCCGCGACTGAAAGCGCGTTCAGGGGAGTAGGAGGCGCGGGAACACTCCACGGTTCAACTCAACAGCGGCGAAAGTGGGCGCGGCGTGTCCGTGCCAATGCGGGTGGCACCGCGGGTTTGCGAACTCGTCCCGGAACAGTGATGTTCCGGGGCTTTATTTTGGGGAAATGAGGGATGAACATGTACAGAACCATGCACTGCAACGACATCAGGGAAAGCCACATCGGGCAGACCGTGCAATTAGCCGGGTGGGTCGACACTGTCCGCGACCACGGCGGCGTGATTTTCGTCGACGTGCGCGACGAAAGCGGCGTGTCCCAGACGGTCATTCACGACGAGAGCATGCTAAAGGGCGTCAACCGGGAAACGGTCGTTTCCGTGACGGGTACTGTCACCAAGCGCGACCCCGAAACCGTCAACGAGAAATTAGATACCGGCACCGTGGAATTAGCCGTCGACAAGCTGGAAATCCTCGGGACGTGCCGGAATATGCTCCCGTTCGATATCGACGCCTCCCGCAACACCCGCGAAGATGTGCGCCTGAAGTACCGCTATCTGGACTTGCGGAACCCCGTCATTCACAACAATATCATTCTGCGCTCGAAAGTCATCAGCTTTCTGCGGCGGCAGATGGAGGAACGCGGATTTATGGACGTTCAGACGCCGATTCTCACGGCGTCGTCGCCGGAGGGGGCGCGTGACTTCCTTGTACCCAGCCGCAAGCACAAGGGCAAGTTCTACGCGCTCCCGCAAGCCCCGCAACAGTTCAAGCAACTGCTGATGGTGTCGGGCTTTGAGCGCTACTACCAAATCGCGCCCTGCTTCCGCGACGAGGACGCCCGTCAAGACCGTTCCCCCGGCGAATTTTATCAGCTTGACTACGAAATGTCGTTTGCCACACAAGAGGACGTGTTAAACGTCTGTGAAGAGGTCGTCGGGAACACGTTCCGGGCGTTCAGTCAGAAGCGCGTCACGGCGGCACCGTTCCGGCGGATTACGTTTGCCGATTCCATGTTAAAGTATGGCACCGACAAGCCCGACTTGCGAAACCCGCTTGTGATTTGCGACTTGACGGACTTTTTCGCCAACGTGAACTTCCCGCTGTTCAAGGGAAAGCCCGTGCGCGGGATTGTCGCCGACTGCAAGGGTCAGCCCCGGAGTTTCTTTGAGCGCTCTTTGAAATTCGCCATGAGTATCGGCATGAAAGGCCTTGGATACCTCACCCTCAACGGCGACGCGTTCAAGGGTCCCATTGAGAAATTCCTGTCCCCCGAACAGAAGCGGGAAGTTATCGAGTTGACCGGGATGAAGGACGGCGAAACCCTGTTTTTCATCTGCGACACGCTCCGCGTCGTCAACCGCTACGCCGGGCAGATTCGCACATGGCTGGGCGAAAACCTCAATATCATTGACAAAGACGCGTACGAGTTCTGTTTTGTGGTCGATTTCCCGATGTACGAGATTGACGAGAGCAGCGGCGCGGTAATTTTCACGCACAACCCGTTTTCCATGCCGCAGGGCGGCTTGGAGGCGCTGGAATCGAAAGACCCGACGGAGGTTCTGGCGTACCAGTACGACCTTGTCTGCAACGGCGTGGAACTGGCGTCGGGCGCGGTGCGGAACCACAGCACGGAGATTATGCGCAAGGCGTTCGCAATCGCGGGCTACAGCGCCGAAGAGCTGGAAAAGCGTTTCGGGGCGCTGTACACGGCGTTCCAGTACGGCGCGCCGCCCCACGCCGGAATGGCTCCCGGTATCGACCGTATGATTATGTTACTGGCCGACGAGGACACCATACGCGACGTTATCGCGTTCCCGCTCAACGGCAACGCGCAAGACCTGCTACTCGGCGCGCCCAGCGAAGTGACCGAACAGCAGTTGTTAGAGGCTAACATCAGTATCCGCGAGTGACAGGGGGGAGTGCAGTATGATGACGCCGGAAGGCCTGACGGCGCTGGAACAGCTCAACGAACTGCGTTTGACGGACGCCGAACGCGCCCAAACGCTTTCGATATTCGGGGACATGGAGGCGCGGGAGGCGGCGCTACAGGAAATCCCGACGGACGGCGTGGAAGTCATGGTACACGTCATGCCGCTGACGAACGTTCTGCGGGACGACGTACAAAAACAGCCGTTCACGCGGGAAAGCCTGCTGGAAGGCGCGCCGGAACACACCGACGACAGTTGGCAAGTGCCGCGACTGGTAAAGTGAGGGCAACAATGGGACAGTTTGTGACGGAAATCAAATCCGGCGGCGGAATCGCCGTCGACGACACGATACAAGTTAAGGGCTACGAGACGAAAGCCGGGTCACGCATTCTGGAAGGGTTCCGGCCTCTGTTCAGCGCGGAGGCCGTGGAACGCCTTGAACGTGCCGGGTACGATATCGCCGGGAAAAGCGCCGTCGGCGAGTTCGGCCTTGACCTGCTGGGCGAGTTCGCGTACGGCGCGGAGACTTGCGACACGTTGCGCGGCGCGGCGGCGGAACTCGTCGCGGCGGGGACGGTCAAGGGCGCGTTGTGCGTCGACCTGAACGGCACCCCGCGCCGTGCGGCGGCGCTGTCGGGCGTCGACTTCCTGAAGCCCACCTACGGCACGGTCTCGCGCTACGGCGTGATTCCTTGCGCGTGTTCGGGAGAGCAAATCGGCGTGGCCGCGAAAACCGCCGGGGGCGTCCGGGAACTCCTGCGCGTCGTCGCCGGGCATGACCCGAAAGACGGTACCAGTCTCCCCGCCGAAACTTACGACTATCACGACGGTAAAGCCGCGCCGGGCATGCGCGTGGGTATCGTGAAAGAGCTTTACGGCGCGGCGTCGGACGAACAGAAAGCGCGTGTCACGGCCTGCGCGGAACGTCTGCGCGGCATGGGCGTCGCCGTGGACGAAATCGCCCTGCCGCTGGCCGACGCCGCCCGTACGGCGTGGAATCTGTGCCTGTGCGCGGAGACCTGTAACAACGTCTCCCGCTACGACGGCGTGAAGTTCGGCTACCGCTCCCCCGATTACCGGAACATTGATGAGTTGTACGTCAACTCCCGTACGGAAGGCCTTAACTTCCTGACAAAGTTCGTGATTCTGTACGGCTCCGACGTGCTTTCCAAGGGGCGCTACTTCACCTGTTACGACAAGGCGCTGAAAGTACGCCGTCTCGTCGCGGAACAGGTCAAGGCACTGTTTAAGGACTATGACGCGCTACTGTGTCCGGCCTGTTCGGAAACCGAATACCGCCCGTACGACATCAAGGACGCCTTTATGACCGTGTTCGCCGAAAGCCTGTTCACGGCGGTTCCGAACCTGACGGGCATTCCGGCCATGGTGTCGGGCGGGGTACAGTTCATGGCCGACGCCCTGCGGGATAGTGACTTGTTGAATCTCGCGGAAGCGCTGGAGGGGGGTAACGCGTCATGAAATATGAAGCGGTCATCGGGCTGGAAACCCATGTCGAACTGGCGACAAAATCCAAAATCTTCTGTGCCTGCGGCGGACACTCCACCAAGGGCGAACCCAATACGCGTGTCTGTCCTGCCTGCGCCGGAATGCCCGGCATGCTTCCCGTGACGAATAAGCGCGTTGTCGAGCTGGCCATGCGCGCCGGGATTCTGTTGAACTGTGACATCAGCCGCTATACCACGTTCGACAAGAAGAGCTACTACTACCCGGACTTGCCCTGCTCGTATCAGATTACGCAGTGGTTCCACCCCATTTGCCGTAACGGCTCCGTGGAGGTCACGACCAAAGACGGCACGCGGACTATCGGAATCAAGCAGATTCACATGGAAGAGGACGCCGGGAAACTCGTACACGACGACTGGACGGAGACAACGCTTGTGGACTTCAACCGCACCAGTGTTCCGCTGATTGAGATTGTCAGCAAGCCGGACTTCCGTACCGCAGATGAGGTCATGGCGTATCTGGAAAAGCTCAAAACCATGTTCCGCTTTGCGAATATCTCCGAGTGCGAAGAGGGCGCTATGCGCTGTGACGTGAACATCTCGATTCGCCCGGAGGGTTCGGAGGAATTGGGCGTACGGACGGAAATCAAGAACATGAGTTCGTTGTCGTCTATCCGCCGGGCGATACAGTACGAGACGGCGCGGCACCTTGACGCCGTGGAGCGCGGCACGGAGACGCTTGTGCAGGAGACGCGCCGCTGGGACGACGTGAAAGGGCGTACGTTCTCCATGCGCAACAAGGAGACCGCGGCCGACTACCGCTACTTCCCCGACCCGAACCTCATGCCGATTCTAATTGGGGATGACTGGCTACAGCGTGTCCGCGACACCATGCCCGCGTCCGTGGAGGAAAAGACGGCGGAATACCAGTCGAAGGGGCTTTCCGAAAAGGAAATAGCGTCGCTGACCTCTGAACGCGCATTATGTGACCTGTTCGACGCCGTGACGGCGCTGGGGCGTGACCCGAAAGACACCGCCTCATGGATTCTGACGGAGTGCGGCGGCATTCTCCGCAAGCACGGACAGGTCATGAGTGAGTTGCAAATCACGCCGGAGCGGCTGTCGCGGATTATGGAGAAGGTGTCCGGGAACGAAATCAACCGCGCCGCTGGGCGCAAGGTGCTGGAAGCCGTGCTGTACGAGGACGCAGACCCGGACGCGTACTGTGAGGCGCACAATCTCGGCGCACAGGGCGACGCCGACGCTGTGCGGCAGGTCGTGTTGAAGGTGCTGGACGCCACGCCAAACGCCGTCAAGGACTATCTGGGCGGCAAGAAAAAGGCGTTTCAGGCGCTTTTCGGCGGCTGTATGAAGGAGCTAAAGGGCAACGGAGACCCGCAAGTTATCCGCGCCCTGCTGGAGGAGGAACTTTCCAAGCGCTGAACGGGAGGCCTTATGGAAATCACGAGGGAAACCGCGCAATATGTGGCGAAACTGTCCCGGCTGGAAATCGCGGACGCCGACATGGACAGCGTATGCCGGGGGCTGACTTCGATTCTGAGCTATATGGACGAAATCAACGCGTCCATTGACACGGGGGCGGTATCCGCGACGGGCGGCGTCGCGGACTGCCCGACGCGTCCCGACACCGTGTCGCCGTCGATGAATCGCGCTTTCCTGCTGGACAACGCGCCCGAACACAGCGACGAAACGCCGATTGTGCCGCGTGTCGTGGAGTAAGCCGGACGGAACATTTCAAAGGAGGGTAGACATTTGGAAATTCTGGACTTGACCGCCGTGGAACTCGGCGAACGAATACGCAGACGGGAGCTTTCCGCGCCGGAAGCGCTGGAAGCGGTGTACGGTGCCTTTCGGGCGCGTGACCGGAATTGGAACGCCTACACCGCCTTTGAAATCGACCCGGCGCGTACGGCGGCACAACACGCGCAAACCCTCTTGGACAGCGGGGAGACGCTTTCCCCGCTGGCGGGCGTCCCCGTGGGAATTAAGGACAACATCAGTGTCCGGGCGTGTCTGACGACCTGCGCTTCCCGGATACTCCGCGACTACCGCGCCCCGTTTGACGCCACCGCCGTCCGGAAGCTCAAGGACGCCGGACTTGTCCCGGCGGGTACGCTCAATATGGACGAATTTGCAATGGGTTCCACTTCGGAAACGTCCTGTTACGGCGCTGTCCGGAACCCGTGGAACCGCGGACACGTTCCGGGGGGTTCGTCGGGCGGCGCGGCGGCGGCCGTCGCGGCGCGGGAGTGCGTCTGCGCACTGGGTTCCGACACCGGCGGCAGTGTGCGGCAACCCGCGTCGTACTGCGGCGTCACGGGCTTCAAGCCGTCCTATGGGCGCGTGTCACGCTACGGCCTGATTGCCTACGGCTCGTCGCTCGACCAAATCGGGACGCTGGCGCGTGACGTGCGCGACTGCGCCGCGCTTCTGGACGTTATCGCGGGCGCGGACGCCATGGACGCAACGTCCGTGACGTTCCCCGACGCCGGGTTTCTGGGCGCGCTCAGCGGCGACATTCACGGCCTGCGCGTCGGCGTGCCGGAGGAGTGCTTCGGCGACGGCGTGGAAACGGACGTGGGCGAACGCGTGGAGGCCGCGCTGGACGAACTCCAACGCGCCGGGGCGGAACTCGTGCCGCTTCGACTGCCCTTCATCCGCTACGCCGTCCCGGTGTACTATATCCTTGCCACGGCGGAGGCGTCGTCGAACCTGTCGCGGTTCGACGGCGTGAAGTACGGCTACCGCGCCGAACATTACACGACCATGGAAGAACTTTACACGCGTTCGCGGAGTGAGGGCTTCGGGAAAGAGGTGCAAAAGCGGATTCTGCTGGGGACGTTCGTGCTTTCATCCGGCTACTACGACGCCTACTACAACAAGGCCTTGAAACTTCGACAAACGCTTGTGGACGGCTTCGCGGAGGCGTTCGGACGCTGTGACGTTATCGCGTCCCCAGTGTCGCCGACGACCGCGCCCGCGCTGGGGGCGTCGCTGTCCGACCCGCTGAAAATGTACCTGTCGGACGTTTTCACGGTTCCGGCGAACCTCGCCGGACTGCCGGGGCTGTCCGTGCCTTGCGGCTTCGACCGTCAAGGACTGCCCGTGGGGCTACAGCTACTCGGCGCGGCGGGCGCGGACAGTACCGTACTCAACGCCGGACACGCCTACCAGCTTGTGACCGACTGGCACAAGCGCCGCCCGCAACATTCGGAGGAGGTGTCCGGGAATGTCTGAACGCTGGGAAACCGTCATCGGGCTGGAAGTCCATGTCGAGCTGTCCACGAAATCGAAAATTTTCTGCGCCTGCTCTACGACCTTCGGCGGCAGTCCGAATACACATTGTTGTCCGGTGTGCATGGGGCTTCCGGGTACGCTTCCGGTACTCAATCAAAAGGTGCTGGAATACGCCGTACGCGCCGGGCTGGCGCTCAACTGTACCATTGACCGGGAAACCCGCTTCGACCGCAAGAATTACTTTTACCCCGACCTGCCCAAGGCCTACCAGATTTCGCAACTCTACCGCCCGATTGCGCGTGGCGGCTATGTGGACATTACCGCCGACGGGGTGTCGAAACGCATCCGCATTCACGAAATGCACATGGAGGAGGACGCCGGGAAACTCATACACTCCGACTACGGCCACGAGACCTACCCGGACTATAACCGCGCCGGGGTGCCGTTACTGGAAATCGTGTCGGAGCCGGACTTCCGGAGCGGCGCGGAGGTGCTGGCGTATCTGGAAAAAATCCGGTCACTGTTCACGTATCTTGGAATTTCGGACTGCAAAATGCAAGAGGGTTCCATGCGTGCCGACGTAAATTTGTCCGTCCGCCGCGCCGGGGACGCCGCTTTCGGGACGCGTACCGAGACCAAGAACATCAACTCGTTACGCGCCATCGAACACGCCATTGAAAGCGAACGCTCACGGCAGATTCACGTTTTGTCGAACGGCGGGACGGTCGTGCAGGAGACGCGACACTGGAACGACGACACGAAAACCAGTACCGCCATGAGAAGCAAGGAGAACGCCCCCGATTACCGCTACTTCCCGGAGCCGGACTTGCCCGTGATTCACATCGACGAGGCGTTTTTGCAGTCGGCGCGGGACAGTCTGCCGGAGTTCGCGGAAGCGCGTCAGGCGCGGTTCGTGTCAGAGTACGCGCTACCGGACAATGACGCGGCACGCTTGACGGTACGCCGCGAGACGGCGGAACTGTTCGAGGCGTTAGTGTCGCACGGCGCGAAGCCCCGCGACGCCGCGAACTGGTTAATTGTACACGTTCCGCACGTCCTGAAAACGCTGTCGGCGGACGCGGAGAGTATGAACGTGGACGCGGCGGAACTGGCCGAACTGATACGGCGTACGGAGAGCGGCACTGTCAGCCGCCCGGACGCCTTACAGGTTCTGGAAGCGTTGCTGTCGGCGGCGGAACCGTTCCGCGTGGCGGACTATATCAAAAATCATGGCATGTCCATTGATAACGACGAGGGCGCGTTAGAAGACGTGATACAGCGCGTGATAGCCGCAAACCCAAAAGCCGTCAGCGAGTACCACAGCGGCAAAACAAAGGCAATCGGATTTCTGATTGGGCAGGCCATGAAGGAATTAAAGGGCAAGTCGACGCCCGCGACTGTACACGAACGCATGGAGGCCGCCTTACAGTGAATATTTTACTGGTACTGACGGGCGGCACCATCTGCACGAGTGTCCGGGACGGTCTGCGCACACTCGACACGGAGGCGGCGTCGTTGCGGCTTGTGGAGGCGTTCCGAAACTCCGGTTCCGCGTTCGCGGACGCCCGTTTCACAGTCGGGGAGCGCTTCCACACGCTCAGCGAAAATATGACCGTGGCCGTCTGGAATCGTATGGCGGACTGCTTCCGCACCGTGGACTTTTCGCGGTTCGACGGCGTGATTGTCGCTCACGGCACGGATACACTTGCTTATACCGCTTCCATGTTCGCGTTACTGCTGGCGGGCGTCGGTGTGCCGATAGTGTTTGTGTCGAGCAACGCGCCGCTGGAACACGGCGACGCCCGCGCCAACGGTGCCGCGAATTTCCGCGCCGCCGTGGAGTGCGTCGGAGGCGGTATCCCGCCGGGGGTGTACGTGACCTACCGGAACGTCTCGGACAGGCGCATGTACTTGCACGAGGCTTGTCGTTTGAGGCAGTGCGGCGACTACTCCGAGGACTTCCACAGCGCCGGGGCGGTGGATATCACGGAGACACTGTCCGGAATATCCGGCGCGGCGTCCCCGTCCGCGCCGCTTCTGTACGCGCTCGACGAACCCTTGACCGACTGCGTTTTGCATATCCGCCCCTATGTCGGTATCCGCTACGACGCGTACGGCGTCGAGAAATTCCGGGCGGTTTTGCACGGCGCGTACCATTCCGGCACGGCCTGTATCGGTGACGGACACGCGCCGGGGTCTATTCTGTACCTGCTGAACCGCTGCGCCGACGGCGGGACGGAACTGTACCTTTCCCCGGCGCGGAATCAGGGCGAGGTCTACGACACGGTTCCCGCCATGCTGAACCACGTTCACGGCGGGAAGCGTATCATCCCGCTATACGGCACGACCACGGAAACCGCCTACTGCAAACTGCTCTTGTGGCATTCCTGCAAAAGTGTCCGGGAACGGTATCCCGATTTTCTGACTTGCAATTTCTGCGGCGAGGCGATACAATAGCGGTATCACAATCACACGGAGAAATTGCGCTATGAAAAAGATTATGGTAGTGTTCGGCACCCGCCCGGAAGCCATTAAAATGTGTCCGCTGGTCAACGAACTGAAAACGCGTCCCGGACTGCAAACCGTCCTCTGCGTCACCGGACAACACCGCCGCATGTTAGACCAAGCGCTGGAGGCGTTCGGCGTCACGCCCGACTATGACCTGTCCATCATGAAAGACAGGCAGACACTGTTTGACATTACGGTGAACATTCTGGAACGTATCCGCGCCGTGTTGGAGGAAGTCAAGCCGGACGTGGTGCTTGTCCACGGCGACACGTCCACGACGTTTGTCACGGCGCTGGCCTGCTTCTACATGCGGATACCCGTGGGGCATGTCGAGGCCGGACTGCGTACCTACAACATCGACAGCCCCTACCCGGAGGAGTTCAACCGGGAGGCCGTGTCCGTCATCAGCCGCTACAACTTCACGCCGACAAAGTTGAGCCGTGACAACCTGCTCCGCGAGGGCAAAAAGCCCGATACCATCTTCATCACCGGGAACACGGCCATTGACGCGCTCCGGACGACCGTCCGGGAAGACTACCACCACCCCGAACTTGACTGGGCGGCCGGAAGCCGCCTGATTCTGATAACCGCCCACCGCCGCGAGAATTTGGGGCAACCTATGCGGAACATGTTCCGGGCAATCCGGCGCGTGATGAACGAACACCCCGACACGAAAGCCATCTACCCCATACACATGAACCCGGCCGTAAGAGAGGCCGCGCAAGCCGAACTCGGCAACGACGACCGTATACGCCTGATAGAGCCGCTGGACGTGCTGGACTTCCACAACTTCATGGCGCGAAGCTACCTGATTCTGACGGATTCGGGCGGCATTCAGGAGGAAGCGCCGAGTTTGGGGAAACCCGTGCTTGTCATGCGCGACACGACCGAGCGCCCGGAGGGTATCGACGCCGGGACGCTCCGGCTTGTCGGCACCGACGAACGGACGATTTACGACGAGTTCACGCGCCTGTTGGAGAATCCCGCCGCTTATGAAACCATGTCCCGCGCCTCGAACCCGTACGGCGACGGCCACGCCTGCGAGCGTATCGCGGATATTTTGGAGTACGGCAAGACGGAACGCTGACAAAACGCCCTCCCCGGCTATCGGGGAGGGCGAACTTTTGACAGGCGCGGCGTATGCTGACGCTATTTTTCGGCGGGTTCGGCGGGGGCTTGCAGTGCCAGCACGAGAAATCCGGCCAGCGCCGCCGCGCTCCCGCAGAACAACAGCGGCGTGGAGATGTAGTCGCTTTTGTCGAACAGGACGCACAGAGAGAGCGTCACGGCACCCCCGGCGGAAACCGTGAACTGCCGCAAGTCGCCGCTCTCGAACGTGAACGCCGAGAAGGCGTAGAAGCCCAGCACATGGAACAGCAACGCCATCAGCGACGGGGCGTAGTCCTCCAAGACGGGGTTCACGGAGTCGATACGGTAGAAGGTCACGAGGCGGAAGGCCAGCGCCACGGCGGGAACCATGACCAAGGCGCGGTGGCGCATGTCCCCGCGCAGACAGGCGCGTGCGCACTCGAACACCGCCCACGCCGACAGAAGCGCCAGCGCCCCGGACACGCACTGTACGCCCGTACCCATGCCGACGGCTTCCCCGGAAATCATCCCGGCGTATTCGTAAGACTGCCTGCCGTTGAGGGCGTCGACGATATCCGCGACGCCCGAGAGGCACAGCAGCGCCGCCCCCGCCACTGGCAACACGCACAGAGCGCGGTTCCGCGCGCGGAACGGAAAGCGCGGGTTGCCGCCGTCCGACAGGTGCCGCGACTGGACGGCCAGCGCCGCCAGAACCAGCGCCAGCAGTGCCAGCAACGCCGGAAAGGACGGGTTCCCGGATACGGGAAGCCCGGTACCCGGTTCAAACCCGGCGCGGAGGTTCCAGAGACGCAGAATCAGCGCCGCCACGCCCCCCGCCGCCGCCGTCAACGGAATCCGTAATTCTTTCGTTATCATAAACAGTTCAACCTCTTATTATCGGAATACGGCTATCCTACCACAATTCAAGGCGTTTGTCTATGGGGTGCGAAAACGTTTTTTACCAGGATTATCCAAGCAAGGCGTTTCCCTTGCGGAACGCCCCGGACTTTCGCGCCGATTGTACGGGAATCCCGCTTTTCAGGGCAACTTTCCACAAAACGGAAGAAATTTTGGGTTGCATTTTCTGTGAAAGTCTGCTATACTGTGCCTCGTAGCATTCCGCATGTTGTGCGACGAAACAGAAAGGAAGGCGAACAGTTTGGACGATACAGGCCTTACAACCCCGAACCGTCACCGCAGACGCCAGCGCCGTGAACGGTTCGGAGAATTCGGACGCCGCGTCCGGCGGCGGCGGAAAACCCGCGTGGTGATTGCGCTGTACATTCTGCTCTTTTTCGCGCTGTCCGTGGTGGGCGCGGTACGTGCGGCGACCTCCGGGGCGGTCTCCCGCTCGTTCGACGAGGAGGAAAGTTACTCCGCCGTCGACGAAAACGGCATTCTGGAGGCTCCGGAATTTCCCGCGCTCAGCGCCGTGACGCCCGTACTGAATACCACCGCCTTTGTCTTTCAGGATATCGCCCCCTTGCGCTTTCAGGACAGTGACTTCGTCTGGGAGGGCGACAGGCTCACCTACACGGGCGACGAGTATGACGTGCGCTTCGGAATCGACATTTCCTCCTACCAGACGGAAGACCGACGAGACCAGAAAATCGACTGGGAGGCCGCCAAAGCCGACGGCGTGGAGTTCGCAATCATCCGCGTGGCAATCCGGGGGACAAGCGAGGGCGCGCTTTGGATTGACGACTTTTTCGGGCAGAACATCGACGGAGCCATGGCGGCCGGGCTTCAAACCGGCGTCTACGTCTTTTCTCAGGCCGTGAACGCGCAAGAGGCGCTCGAAGAGGCCGAACTGGTCATTGACTGTCTGCGCGGCCACCCCATTGACGGCCCCGTTTGCTTTGACTGGGAAGTGGAGAACCGAACCTACCGGACATATCGAGTATCGGGAGACGTGGCGACGGCGTGCGCGCTGGCGTTCTGTCAGCGAATCGAGGAAGCGGGCTACACGCCCATGATTTACACCAGTCACGAAATCGCCGACCTGCGCTACGACTGGGACACGCTCTCGGCGTACCGCCTCTGGTATCCGTGGTACATGTCGAAAAGCGACCACGTTTCCAGCGGCAGATTCTACCCCCATATGGTCATCTGGCAGTTCAGCAAGAAGTGCGAGGTCGACGGCGTGGGGAAACGGGTGGACGGAAACCTATGGTTCCGCCCGAAATACTGAGACCGGAAACGGCTTCCCGAACGGGAAGCCGTTTCAGTTATCGGTCAGGCGTTTTCGCGGTCGAAGGCAATCACTACGCGGCGGTTGGGGTCGACGCCCGTGGAATACGTATTCACGCCGGGGAAGTCCTGCAAGGCGGTGTGTATGACGTGGCGCTCGTAGGCGTTCATGGGCTCTAAGGTACGGCTGCGGCGGTACTTGACCACTTTCGCGGCCTCTTTCCGGGCTAAGTTCTGCAGGCTCTGCTCCCGCTTCTCGCGGTAGCCCTCGGCGTCAAGCTGTATCCGCACCCGGAGGCCGTTCCGGTTCACGGAGTAGTTGGTCAACTGCTGGATGGCGTCGAGTGTCTCCCCGCGGCGTCCGATGAGCGCGCCCATGCCTGCGCCCTCCAAAATGACCTTGTAACGGCCTTCCTCCGGTCGGTAGACGCGGATTTCCGCCTTGATGTCCATATGTTCCAGCAGTCCGGACAGAAAGGCGCGGATTGCCGCCGCCTTTTCGTCGCTGACTTCCTCCGTGGGGACAGTCTCGCTTTCCGGCACGGGAACGGCTGTCTGTTCCGGGTTGCGGGAAGCCGACTTCTGTTCCGGCGCTTTCGGAACGGGTTTCTGTTCCGGGACTTTGGAAGCGGCTTTGGGCTTGCGGCGCTGGCGCGCGCGGCGCGGACGTTCGTCGGCGTCCGGCGCGGGTTCGCCCGACTGCGCCGGGGTCTGCGCTTCCGCTTCGACGGGCGTTGTACGCACTTCCGCCGGGGCTTCGACGGGTTTCCTGTCGCGGCGGCGTTCCCTTGCGGGCTTTTCCTCCGGCGCGGCGGCTACGGATACCGCGGGCGTCTCCGGCCGGACGGGTTCCGGTTCCGGCTTGTCCTCGCCGTAACTCATGCGGATTTTCGCCGGGGCGCTCCCGAACCCCAAAAAGCCCGCCTTCGCCCGTTCCAGAATCTCAACCGAAACCTCGTCCCGGTCAAGCCCTAACTTCTCCAGCCCCTTCCGGATGGCTTCCTCCTCGGTTTTGCCCGTGATGTCGATATAGTCTCTCATGGTGGCGTGTCTCCTCAAGTGTCGTATCGGTCGGCTTTGTAGGAGCGCCCCCGCGCGTACGGACGGTCTCCGATACGTCCGGCCTCGTTGGTGCTGTTGCGCCCCGCCTTCGCGGCCTGCGCCTCGCGTGCGGCGCGTTGCTTCTCTTTCAGGGTCTTTTTCTTGGGCTGTTCCTGCCTGCGCCGCTCCTGCTCGACGCGCCCTTCCTCGATACGCCGTTTCCGGTCGGCCTCGACGGCGGCCGCGTGGGCGGCCTCCTCCTCCTCCATGCGCTTCAGGAAGAACTTCCCCATGAAGTATTCCTGCACGCCCGAAAACACGCTCTGCGCAATCCAGTACACGCCCAGCGCGGCGGGCATGGAGAACGCGATGAACACGGAGAACAACGGCATGGTGTACATCATGGACTTTGCCGAACTCGCGGCGGCTCCGTCCTGCACGGGCTGTTGTTTCAGCGTAATGCGGCTGATGAGGAACTGTGACAGACCCGCAAGAATTGGAATCAGAAGCAGTCCGATTGTCTGCCATGACGGCGTGAACCCGGAAAGGTGGCTCGACGGTGCCGCCGCTAAATCCAGTCCCAGAAACTGGTAGTTGATGTCAATCCAGCCGTCGACGTTCTCGACAAGGTTCGGGTACTGGTCGGTCACGAGTTTTGCAAGGTTAATCTGCCCGAATCCGGTCAACTGCGTGATACCGTCCTTGACGACGGCTTCCCCGTTGCGCATGAACACTATCGACGACATGTCCGCGCCCGCCGCCGTCAACTGGTCGACAAGCGTCTGCACCAAGTCCCCCGACAACATCATAAAGCGCGTTATCGGCTGACGGATTATCGAGTACAGGGCAATCAGAATCGGCAACGGGAGAAAGCTCCAGAAACACCCGCCCATGGGGTTCACGCCCTCTTCCTCGTAGAGCCGCGCCATTTCCTCGTTGAGCTTGGCCTGATTGTTGGCGTACTTCTTTTGAAGCTCCTGCATTTTTCCGGAAACGCGGTTCATGCGCATCATGCTCTTTTTGCTCCTGAGTTGGAGGGGAAGCAGAACCAGCTTGACCGCCAGCGTGAAGAAAATGATAGCCAGTCCGTAGGAATGGGTCAAGGTGTAGAAAATCCGAACCAGCCATGCGAACGGGATACAGATATAGTATCCGAGCGTTGAAAACATACGGCGAAATCCTCCAAATATCAGAAGTCGAAATTCTATGGCACGGGGTCATAGCCGCCCCTGTGGAACGGGTGACAGCGTAAAAACCGCTTGGCGGCCAGCAGTCCGCCCTTGGCGGCTCCGTACTTCTCCACCGCCTCCAATGCGTACTGCGAACAGGTCGGAATGTAGTTACAGCGCGCCGGAAACAGCGGCGACACGCTCCGCTGGTAGAAGCGTATACACGAAATCAAAGCCCGTTTCACGTCTGGCGCTCCTTTCCGGGTTCGTCCCGAAGCAGTCCGAGCTTCTTGCAGAGCCGGGAAAACGTCGCGTTGAGCTCCGCCCACGGCGCGAACAGCGTGCGCGTACGTGCCACTAAAATCAAATCCCAGCCGGGGCGGAGTTTGTCGGCGTTGAGGCGGTATAGCTCCCGCATTCTGCGGCGGGCGCGGTTGCGCTTGACGGCGTTGCCCAGTTTCGTCGACGCCGTAAGCCCCACGCGGTTCCGGCGGAGGCGGTTCTTCCGGCAGTAAATCACCAGACTTCCCCCCACCGCCGACGTTCCCCGGCGGTACAGGCGCTGGAACTCGTGATTTTTTTTCAGCGTGAGCAGTTCCTTCATGTCCGCCCCCTTAGCAACTTAGGGACGGAGGAAGATTTCCGCCGCCCCGTAGACGTATTGCAATATGCCCCACGCGAATCAGTACGAGAGGCGGGCGCGACCCTTCTCGCGGCGGCGGGACAGGACTTTCCGCCCGTTCGCCGTGGACATCCGTTTCCGGAAGCCGTGGATTTTCTGCCCGTGTAACTTCTTCGGCTGATAGGTACGCTTCGTTGCCATGCTGACACCCCCCTGCTGCGCACATCCGTTCTTTCGTGGCAATACGGCAGTATACCATACTTCTACAAAGTGTGTCAACAAAAAATTCGAGTTTCCTCCGAAATTGTATGCGTACGCGGATTCCCGTCCCCTCTGCCGCCGCAAGCCGGGGCGTCGCCGATACTTCTGTCATAACCGCCCGCGCCGCCGCATACATAAGAACGGAGATTCTACCGGGAGAGGCAGAGATTGCCATGAGTGCGGAAGGAGTGCGGGCGGCATGGGACAAGTACAGATTCGCGGCGCTGGTGATGGCGCTTGGCGCGGCGCTGATGCTGTGGCCGACGGGTCAGCGCGGCGCGGCGGCGGCACCGTCGCCGACTCCCGCGCCACAGTCGCGGGACCTGCAAGGCGACTTACAGGCGGCCTTGGGCAAAATCCGGGACGTGGGCGCGGTCTGGGTTCTGCTGACGGAGGAGAGCAGTCCGGCGCAGACATTAGCCCGGGACAGGAAAATCTCTTTTCGCGGGGACGAATACTCCGAAAGCTCCGAGACAGTCCTTCTGGACGCCCAGAACGGGGAAGCGGTCGTCGTGACGCGGACGGAGAGCGCGACATACCGGGGGGCACTGGTAGTCTGCGAGGGCGGCGATTTGCCGGCGGTAAAGCTGGCGGTGACGGAGGCCGTCACGGCGCTGACCGGACTGCCCGCGAACCGGGTCGCGGTGGTAAAATGTCAGTGATTGTCTGGAGGAGGAAAAACGCGATGAAATCCAAGTGGAAACGCAACGCGGTTGTGGGTACCATGGTCGTGTTAGTCTGCGCGGCGGTCGCGCTGAACTGGAAGTACGCCGGAACCTTCGAGACCTTCGACGCCGACGAGGTCGAGGCCGCGTCCGGGACGAAACTCTTAGGAGAGGCTACGCTTGTTTCCGGACAGGAACCGGGCGCACAGGACGCCGCGGCGGTTCCCCTGTCCGGTGCCGACGCCGACACCGGACTTGTCACCGACGGCGCGGCCGCGTACTCCGGCGCGGACTACTTCGCGTCGGCGCGTCTGACGCGTCAGCAGGCGCGGGATAACGCCGTGTCGCTCTTGCAGGAAGCCGCACAGCGCCCCGACGCCTCCGAGGCCGCGCAAAATGAGGCCTCCGAGGGTATCCAAGTCCTTGCCAACTACACCATGAAAGAGGCGCAAATCGAGAACCTTGTCACGGCGAAAGGGTATCAGGACTGCGTGGCGTTCATGGGCGACGGGAGCGTGAGCGTGGTCGTGTCGACGGGCGACGAGGCGCTACAGGCCGAGGACGTGGCGCGTATCGCCGACATTGCCATGTCGGAGACGGGATTTCCCGCCAGCGGCGTGAAAATCATGTCCGCGAACTGAACAACGTTCGGACATAGCGCACTCCCCCGGATTCCCGGGGGAGTTTTGTTATTCTCGACGTATGATTTGGGTGGTATGAGGCAATGCAACAGGGTCAATTTTCATCTTTGCCGGAATACTAACGCTGTTCAAACTACTGCAATCATAGAAAACCCATAGTCCAAAATCGACTATACTGTCAGGAATCGTGATATTTGTCAACCTACGGCAACTTGAGAAAGCCGCATCACCAATAGATATTACGCTGTCAGGAATTATGATATCTATTAGGTTACTACAATCACAAAAAGCCTCACCTCCAATGGAAGTCACACTATCGGGGATTGTAACGCTTGTCAGACTACTACAACCCGCAAAAGCCGCATCTCCAATAGAGGTCACGCCTTGTTTAATCTGTACAGTGTAAACCAATTCGTGTTCATTCCACCACGGAGTATACTTTGCTTTAGACATATCGTTCATATTGCCTTTGCCGGAGATAGTCAAAAGGCCGTGTTCGTCTAACTGATATGTCACATTATCTCCACACGAGCCGCTTTTGATGATTTTCGCAGGCGCTTTTCCAAAAAGAGCGGCTATCTTGACAATGAGTTTCTCAATATTCGACTTTTCGGGAGGGTTGCCGCCGTGGAAAGTTTGACAACGCTTCATGTAAAATTTCATGTCGTTGTCTTTGGTAAAGTTCCCGATTTGAAACGGAATCCGGACAGGACGGTTTGCGCCCTCAAAGGCTGTGTAAGTTTCCGTCAGGCACCATTCAGAATTGTTCGCGTCCTTATCCCAGATTAGCAGGAACACTTTGCAACACAAAATTTCTTGTTCAATTGTCTGGACGAAATAGCCGGGGTTGGGGTCTTTGGTATCGTACCAGCAGGAAATGCCCATGCTTTCGAGTTCGGCGGCAATGCGGCGCACTAAGGCCGACGTACCCTCTGACCGGTGATAGCTGATGAATACGTCCGCCATGATTGCCGCCTCCTTCCCGTTGTGTGTCATGTCGACAGTCTACCACGTTTTCCGCGCCGTGTCCACTGTTTTTTCGCGTCCCGCCCGGAATCGGACAGGACGCGAAATACGTTATTCCGGTTGTGGAACTGTCACGAATCCGCCGTTTCAAGACAGCGTTTCAGTTCCAAAACGCTGGAATGCGAGGTATCCCATGTCTGTTCGTAGTCCACCGCTCCGTAGTGGTGCGCGAACAAATCGCGCATTCGCATGGCGTCCCTCCACGGTATTTCACTGTGACAGGCGCGAAACTCGTCGGACAAATTCTTCGCCAGTTCGCCGATTTGCAGAAGCGGCATGGAAACCGCGTTTCTATAAACGGCTCCGTTTTCCCTGTCACAAAATAACGACTTGTCCTCCCGAAAATGCCTGTGGGCTTCCTCAATCTCCCGGCAATAGCCAAGGATTTTTTCACGGATAACTTCATCCCGTCTGTTCATAGAGTAACACCGCGTCTTTCTTCGCCTCGGCCAGCAGATTTGCGTCCGGCGAGGTGTCCGTGATAACGTCCACCGGGGCTTGAAATGTCTCTTCCATGTCTTCCCAAAGGGACGCCATGCGCCAAAGGGTTGTAACGTTTCCTTTGGTAATCAGGAAGTCATAGTCACTGTCCGGCCGATTGTCGCCTCTGGCGCGTGAGCCGAACAGGTACACCCTTTTTACACCGTGACGCCGCGCAATCGGCGTTACCATCTCCCGGATTGCGGAAATATCCGTCATAACGTCTCCCCCTTTGCTGTATTCAAGCACACGGCGTCACTTTTTCGCGTGTAAGGCTTTCATACGCTTCTCGTGGTCGAGAACCGCCTTGCGCATACGGAGGCTTTTGGGCGTGACCTCTAACAGTTCGTCGTCGGCCAGAAATTCAAGGCACTGTTCCAAGCTCATCTGGCGCGGCGGGACAAGCCGTAAAGCCTCGTCAGAGCCGGACGCCCGCATATTGGTCATTTGCTTGCGCTTGCAGACGTTCACAGTCATGTCCTCGCTCCGGGGGCTGACGCCGATTATCATGCCGCCGTAGACCGGGACGCCCGCCCCGATAAAGAGTGTGCCGCGCTCCTGCGCGTTGAACAGGCCGTACGTCACGGATTCTCCGGTCTCGAACGAAATCAGGGAACCGCTGTTACGGCGGGACAGGTCGCCCTTGTAGGGGGCGTAACTGTCGAACACAGAGGCCATAATGCCCTCGCCGCGTGTATCGGTCAGGAAATCGTTCCGGTAGCCGAACAGCCCCCGCGACGGAATCAGAAATTGGAGTTTCATCCGGTTTCCAACGGGCGTCATGTCGAGTACGTCGGCGCGGCGCTGTCCGAGCTTCTCAATGACCGCGCCCACACAGTCGGCGGGAACGTCCACGACCAGTCTTTCTATCGGCTCACAGCGCTTGCCGTCGATTTCGCGGTAGAGGACACGCGCCGGGGAGACCTGAAACTCGTAGCCTTCGCGGCGCATGGTCTCTATCAGGATGGACAGCGACATTTCCCCGCGCCCGGCGACGTTGAACGCGGTTTCGCGGTCGGTGTCGGTGACGCGGAGTGACACGTCTTTGAGTGTCTCGCGGTAGAGGCGCTCCCGAATCTGCCGGGAGGTGACGTACTTCCCTTCGCGTCCGGCAAAGGGGGAATCGTTGACGGAAAATGTCATTTCCATGGTGGGCGCGGAGATTTTGACGAACGGCAACGCCTCGACGGCTTCCGGCGCACAGATTGTGTCGCCTATCGTGATATCGGGAATGCCGCTCATGGCGATGATGTTTCCGGCGTCGGCGGACGGAACCTGCTTGCGGGAGAGGCCTTCAAACTCATAAATTGCGGTGGCCTTCGCCTTGCGGGAGACGGCTTCGGGGTTGTGGTAGTTGCTGACGACAACTTCCATATTCTGCCGGACGGTGCCGCGCTCAATGCGCCCTATGGCGATGCGCCCCACGAACTCGTTATAGTCGATGGACGAGACCAACATCTGGAACGGCGCGGCGGTGTCGGCCTCCGGCGCGGGAATGTATTCCAGAATGGTTTCAAACAGGGGCTTCAAGTCGGTTCCCGCGACATCGGGGGAGTAGGACGCGGTGCCGTTGCGCCCCGAACAGAACAGCATGGGGCTGTCTAACTGTTCGTCGGTGGCGTCCAAGTCCATGAGCAGTTCGAGAATCTCGTCAATGACTTCCTTAATGCGCTGGTCGGGACGGTCAATCTTGTTCAGTACGACGATGACGCGGTGGCCGAGTTCGAGTGCGCGGGAGAGTACGAAGCGCGTCTGGGGCATGGGACCCTCTGCGGCGTCGACCAGCAGAATGACGCCGTTTACCATTTTCAGGACGCGCTCGACCTCTCCGCCGAAGTCGGCGTGTCCGGGGGTGTCGACAATGTTAATTTTGGTGTCGCCGTAGCGGACGGCGGTGTTTTTGGCAAGAATCGTGATACCGCGCTCGCGTTCGAGGTCGCCGGAGTCGAGGACGCGTTCCACAACCTCCTGATTGGCTCTGTAGACGCCGCCCTGTTTGAGCATTTCGTCGACGAGTGTCGTTTTCCCGTGGTCGACGTGGGCAATAATGGCGACGTTTCTTAGATGTTCGTTCCGCATGAAAAATTGTCTCCTCATTGGATGGTGTCGTTTTACGCGGACGGTATTATAATCCCAAACTGGCGCGCTTGCAACAGGCAAACGGAAATTTTTCAGGCTGTGCGGTCGAAAGTTCCAAAGCCTTCCTTGTCACGGGCATTTTGAATCTTGCTGGCGGGCTTCCGGCGATAAAAATCTTGACATGTACGCGTGGCGGGGGTATCATACGCGTGTCGAATCCGGCGTGAATCTGTCGAACGGGCGGTGACACTATGAGAACAATTCGCGGCTGGCGTCACTACTGGCTCGCCATGGGGCTGTTGTGCGCGGTAACGCTGTCGCTCTCGCTCGGGGCGCGGCTGATTTTCCGCCGCACCGCGCGTATCACGCTTCCGGACAGCATCGGCCTGACGGGAAGCAGCGGCGACAACGGCGGCGCGGCCGTGCCGCTGGATGTCACGCCCGACACCGTGCAGGCCGTGATTGCCACGCTCTCGCGTCCGCCGCGCTACCGCCGCGCGGCGACTGTGCGCCGTACGTGGAGCGGCGGCGAACGCGACGCCCGCCTTGTCGTGACGGTCTCCGGCCGCTGGACGCGCGTTGACCGCACCCTGCCCGACGGGACAACCCGCCACGCCGTGACGGACGGCGGCACAACGTATCTGTGGTACGGCGACGGCGGAACGGTCGTGGCGGTTCCGGCGGGTTCCGTCAGCGCCGACAACGAGCAGTTGATTCCCACTTATGAGGACGTGTTGCGCCTGCCGAGGGCGCGCATTGCGCTGGCCGACTACCACCGCATTGAGTCCGGCATTGATTGTATCTACGTGGAGACCACGCAGGAGGACAGCCGCAAAGAGCGCTACTGGATAGGCGTCTCGACGGGCTTATTAGTCGCGGCGGAAATGCTCTTGGACGAAAACAGCATTTATTGGATGGAGGCCGCCGAGCCGGAGGAACCGCCCCCCGATGCCTTCACGCTCCCGGACGGCACGGCGCTAAGTTGAAAGAACGTATGTTCTATTATTGGCGGATTTCTGTAAAAAATTGTGGAAAACCTTGTGGAAATTGTGGAAAACCTTGTATAAAGTCGTGAAAGAGGGGTCATCCATGACCGCTAAGGAAATGCTCGACAAACTGCTCAAAGCCTACGGCGTCTATTACGACGTGGAGCGGAGGCACCCCGCGCCGCCGTTCGCCGCCGAGGCCGCGTTCCGGTCGCATACGGAACAGTATTTTTTAGTGCGTCGGGCGCGTCTGGCCGAGGCCGAATCCAACGAGTACGTGTACTTCGCCTTGGAGGAAGCGCTGACCGTGCCGTTACTCCGCGCTCTGGACGGCGCCGCGTGGAACGCCGGAACCGCCCGTATCGCCCCGCACAGAGACCACCGCAACAGCGACGTGACGTTGCTGGTACTCGCGTCGCGCGTCGACCCCGACGCCGCCGCGCTGGTTCCGAAATTGAAACATTACCAGAGCTATCACTTCGGGTTTCAGGGCTGGAGCCACTTCCGGCTGGCGGTCGTCGAGGCCGATACCGGGAAAATTTACTGTAACCGTCAGGCGAAAACACTGCGGGCTTTCCTGAAGCGGAACTTGGCGTAATGCCCGGCGCGACGCTTCATCTTGGCGCAGTCCGGGCGGGAGACTGTCCGGTGCCGCATATCAACAAACGGAAAGGATGAAACCAATTTTATGCAGGCTGTATTGATTATTGCCGCGGCCATTGCACTGCTCATTGTCGGGTATGTGTTCTACGGCGACTGGCTCGTGAAGCAGTGGGGCATTGACCCCGCGCGCAAGACCCCCGCCCAGACTATGGAAGACGGCGTGGACTATGTCGCGGCGAAACCCGCCGTACTCATGGGACATCACTTTTCCTCCATCGCGGGCGCGGGACCCATTAACGGCCCCATTCAGGCGTCGGTATTCGGCTGGGTTCCGGTGTTCCTGTGGTGCGTGCTGGGCGGAATCTTCTTCGGCGGCCTCCACGACTTCGGCTCCCTGTTCGCGTCCATCCGCCACGACGGAAAGGGCATGGGCGAAATCATCAAGGACAATATGGGCAAGCGCGCCGGACGCCTGTTTATCGTCTTCGCGCTTCTGGTGCTGATACTCGTTATCGCCTCGTTCGTCAACGTCGTGGCGGGTACGTTCGCAAGCGACCATTACGGCGTCAGCGCGAACCCCACGGGCAACGAGACAACGGCCATGATATCCCTGCTGTTTATCGCGCTGGCGGTGGTGTACGGTATCGCAACCAACCGATTCGGGCTGGGCGTCGTCCCCGCCACGGCCGCCGGAATCGTGTGCATTTGCCTTATGCTGGTACTCGGGCTGAACGTCGGAATCGCCATGCCCACACTGCCTTGGATTGTCTTTATCTGCGCCTACATCACCGTGGCGTCACTGGTTCCGGTCTGGATTCTGTTGCAGCCGCGTGATTACCTGTCCAGTTTCCTGCTTTACGGCATGATGATTCTTGCCGTGGTTGGCATTTTGATTTCCGGCTTTACCGGAAGCGCGACTTTTGAAATCCCCGCCTTCACGGGCTGGAGTACGAAAATCGGTACCCTGTTCCCGGCGCTGTTCATCACGGTTGCCTGCGGGGCGTGTTCGGGCTTCCACTCGCTGGTGGCGACGGGGACGACCTCCAAACAGCTCAGCAGCGAGGCCGACGCGAAACCCATTGGCTACGGCGCAATGCTTGTGGAATCGGCGCTGGGCGTCGTGTCCCTGATTGCCGTGGGCATGGTGTTCACGAAGTACGTCAACGGCGAATTCGGCTCGCCGTCCGTGGCGTTCGCGTCGGGAATCGCGACCATGTTCGGCGACGAAACGTCGTCGATTTACGGCACCGTCCGCGCCCTGCTGACATTGGCCGTCTCCGTGTTCGCGCTGACAAGCCTTGACACCGCCACGCGCCTTAGCCGCTTCATGTTCTCGGAACTGTTCCTCAAAGAGGGGGAAACGTCTTGGCGCGACGCGTCCGGTATTCGGAAAGTGCTTACACACCCGCTTGTCGGTACGCTGATTATGGTCGTTATCGGCGGGACGCTGGGCGCGCTGAAGCTGTCGCAAATTTGGGCGCTGTTCGGCGCGGCGAATCAACTGCTGTCGGGACTGGCGCTTCTGGCGGTCGCGGCGTGGCTCGGCAACGTCGGCAAGAACAATAAAATGTTCTATGTTCCCATGTGCTTCATGCTGGTTGCCACGCTGTGCAGTCTGTGCCTGACGCTGAAAGCGAAATTCGGCCTCATCGGCGCGGGCGGCGCAATGTGGGGCGACTACTTCCAGCTTGTTTTCGCGGCGGCCATGGTCGTTCTGGCGGTCATTCTGGCCGTGGAGGGCGTGCAGACGATTCTCAAACAGCAAAAGAGCGTCAAGGCCTGATTTCATGGACGGAACAGCGAAACATGTCATCGTCAAGGTTCTCCTGCCGGGTGTGTCGCTTATGGTCTCATGCGGAATCCTTGCCCGCCTGCCGGGCTGGAATCTCGTATGCGGGCTTGCCGGGCTTCTGTTCCTGCTGGGCTACTACCCGCTGTCGGCGGCGTTTCCCGAACCGAAAAGCGTTCCCGTGCGGATAACATTTTCAGTGCTGTCGGTGGTTTTGCTCGCCGCCGGGGTGTACTGCGTCTACGCGGACAACGGCGGAGAACGCGGCATTGTCTCGGGTACTATGTTTCTCATGGAAAGCATGCTCATTCAGGCCGACAGCGGCGCGACCGGCAAACGCGCAAAGACCGTGTTACGGCTCGTCGCGCTCTTCATGATTGCTCTGGGGATTTATATGTGGTTTGCCTTTGAGGACACGGAACGCAATTTTACCACCGGAACCATATTGGCGCTTTTCGGCTACGTCATGTTCCGTATAGTCAAATGAACAAAGCGCCGATTCCCGAACCGGGAACCGGCGCTTTCGCCTATTGGAGCGAAATGGACATTGTGCGTGTCAGCGTACGCGGAAGCTCATGCAGTCGGTACACTCAACCTCGGTCGGGTGTTCCTCGTGGGTGCCGACTTGAATGCTGTCAAGGGCGCAAAATTCGGCGTCCTCGCAGTGGTGGGCGCAGGAATCGACCGTGCAGTGAATGCTGTGGTTCGGCTTGCAGTTGTCGTGCATGCTCATGGTGATACCTCCTCTGATTTCAGAAACGCGCAGGCGTTTCCCGTGCTTGGAGTATGCCCGTTTCCCGCCGCGCCATACGCGGTCGGCAAAAGTTCTGGTTTTTCCGTTTTTTTCCGCGTTTGTCACCAAAATGTTTCTGGTATTTCCCGCCGCGCTGTGATAGAATGCTCTCGAAGCACGAAAGGGGGTGGTACTCGTGATGATGAACGTTATCTGGATTATCGCCATTATTGTCTTTGGCGTCGTGGAAGGACTGACGACGGGCTTGGTGTCCGTGTGGTTCGCCATTGGTTCCGTTGCGGGACTGATTGCCAGCGTCATGCGCTATGGCGCGTTAAAACAACTGGCGGCGTTTGTGGTGGTGTCGGCGGTCGCGCTGGCGGCGACGCGCCCACTGGCGCGGAAGTACGCCGCGCAAGGCTACACGCGGACGAACGCCGACCGGGTCATAGGCCAAATCGGGCGCGTCACGGAAGCCGTCGACGCCGAAAACGGTTCGGTCTACGCAGACGGCAAGACGTGGACTGCTCGCAGTGCCGACGGCACGGTGTTGCCTATGGAAACGCCCGTGCGCGTCGAACGCATTGAGGGCGTCAAACTCTACGTGACAAGGGCGTAACAGAAAGGAGTATTACCATGGGTTTTGGCGGCACACTGGCGCTTTTGCTGGTACTGATTATCATTCTCGTGATGATTGTGCAGAACATCATCATTGTACAGCAGTCGAAAGCCTTCGTCGTGGAGCGTCTGGGCGCGTTCTACGATGTCTGGCACGTCGGGTTACACTTCAAAGTCCCTTTCATCATGCGCGTGGCAAAGAAGGTTTCCTTAAAGGAGCAGGTCGCGGACTTCGCGCCACAGCCCGTCATCACGAAAGATAACGTCACCATGCAGATTGATACCGTTATCTACTTCCAGATTACCGACCCGAAACTCTATACCTACGGCGTCGACAACCCCATGAACGCCATTGAAAATCTCACCGCCACGACGCTTCGTAACATCATCGGCGACATGGAGCTTGACCAGTCCCTGACAAGCCGCGATACCATTAATACGCGCATGCGGGCGATTTTAGACGAGGCCACAGACCCGTGGGGAATCAAGGTCAACCGCGTGGAGCTGAAAAACATCATCCCGCCGCGCGAGATTCAGGCCAGCATGGAAAAGCAGATGAAGGCCGAGCGCGAGCGCCGGGAGGCGATTCTGCAGGCGGAAGGCCAGAAGCAGTCACAAATTCTGGTGGCCGAGGGCGAGAAGCAGTCGGCGATTCTCCGGGCGGACGCCGAGAAGCAGGCCGCGATTCTCCAAGCGGAAGGCCGCCGGGAAGCCCGCATTCTGGAAGCGGAGGCGGAAGCCCAAGCCATTCTGAAAGTACAGCAGGCAATGGCGGATTCTCTGCGCCTGCTCAACGCGGACGCCCCCAATGACCAAGTTGTGAAGTTGAAAGCGCTGGAAGCAATGGCGAAACTGGCCGACGGCAAGGCGACGAAAATCATTGTGCCGTCGGAAATCCAAGGCCTCGCGGGGCTTGCGGCGTCGGCCAAGACGGTGTGGGAGACCTGCGACCCCGAAAATTGACCCCTGAACCCCATCAAAGTAAAAGCCCTCTGACACGGCTTTCCGCGTCAGAGGGTTTTCCGCAAGGCGAAAACGGTTCGTCGTTTTGCACAAACTATCCGGGCAAGTCTTCGTCGAGCAAATCCTGCGCCTCCTGTATCTTCTCTTTCACATGCGCAATCAGTCCGGACACGTAGGGGTCGGTTTTCCGGCGCTCGTAGAAGCCCGAGAGCGACTGCATGAGCAAGTCCAGCGCCTTTTTTGCGTCGCACTCCACCGCTATCCCGTACAAAAACGCCTCCCCGATACGTTCCAGAATGTCGGCGCGGCAGAAGTCGTCCTCCTCCGGGCGGTTCACGGCGTCCAGCGCCCGGAAGTACAGCCGCACCGCGTATGTCTCGTTCTCCGCCACGTACAGCCCCATCCGGTACATATCGCCCAGCTTGTACAGGCAGTTCGGGTCGTCGAACAGAAGCGCGCCGAGCTGGTAGTAGTGGTACGCCTTTTCGTAATCGGGCGGCTGGTGGCGGCCGTAGTAGTAGCAGTAGCCGAGATTGCACAGAGCGCGGCGTTCTCCGGCCTCCGCCGCGATTTCGTAGAGCTTCACGGCCTGTTCAAAGTCCTGTTTCAGATACGTTCCGTTATAGTACAGCGTGCCGAGATTCAGCGCCGCGCCGGGGTGGCCGTACTTCATGCAGAGGCGGTAACAGCGTATCACGGTTTCCATGATATCCGGGAAGCGCGTGCATTCGTGGTGTTCGCAAGCCCACTGGAAAACCGCGTCGTAGTCCTGCGCCGACAGGAAGCCCGACAATTCCTCGATATCGTCTATGAACGTCTCCGCGTAGCGCCGCCATTCGGCGTCCTCGTCGGCGTCGTACTCCTCCGGCGTGATAGTCCGCAGAATGCTCTTTGTACGGTTGACCGGAAACGGCGCGGTCTCCTCCGTGCAGAGGCTGACCGCCTCCACGACGCCCTTGTGCAGGCGGTTGGCGTGTCCGAGCGGAACCAGAACGTAACTCTTTTCCGGTATCGCCTCATCGGAAAGGTAGTAGTAGGCCTTGTCTATGTTTTTGGGACGCACCAAACAATAACGGTATTGCACAATGCCACCTCCTGTCCGAAGCGTCATTATAGCATTTCCACGCGGCGCTTGCAAGCCTTTCCGTCAGATTGACGAAAAAATTTCCCTTGACACGAGATTTTTTCTTTACCTCGCGTCGGTTCCGTGATATAATGAAACATTATCGTATTAAGCGCGGGAGGGGGTATCATGTGAAGTTCAGGAAATGGGACACCGCCGCGCCGAATCCGGCGGCGGCCGCCGCACTGCGGAAGGCCGGGTATCCGTCTTTGCTGGCGGCGGTACTGTCGGCGCGGGGCGTGGGTTCGGCGGCCGAGGCCGAGGCCGCGCTGGCGCAGGACAGCCGCCTGTCTGTTTCGCCGTTTCTCATGAAGGACATGGACAGGGCGGTAGAGCGAATCGAAAGGGCAATCCGCGACGGGGAGACCGTCGCCGTGTTCGGGGACTACGACGTGGACGGGATTACCTCCACCGTGCTTCTGACGGACTATCTGCGCCGCCGGGGCGTGCGCTGTCTGCGGCACATCCCGCGCCGCATTGAGGACGGCTACGGCCTCTCGTCCGAGGCAATCGGACACTTGCGCGAGCAGGGCGCGTCCCTGATGATTTCCGTCGACTGCGGCATTACCGGAAACGAGGAGGTAGCGTACGCGAACTCCATCGGGCTGGACGTTGTGATTACCGACCACCACGAGTGCAAGGAGACGCTCCCGGACGCCGTGGCGGTCGTCGACCCGCACCGCCCCGACTGCCCCTACCCGTTCAAGTATCTGGCGGGGGTGGGCGTGGCGCTGAAACTCGTCATGGCGCTGGGCGGCGAACACGCCGACGAACTCTTTGCGCGTTACTGCACGCTGGCGGCAATCGGGACTGTCGCGGATGTCATGCGCATGGAGGGCGAGAACCGCACCATTGTTTCCCGGGGGCTGGAAGCCCTGCCCGACACCGATTTCCCGGGCGTACACGCGCTGTGCCGGGAAGTGGGGCTGTCGGGCAAGCCGGTATCGTCTACGCAAATCGGGTTTATCTTGGCACCGCGCATTAACGCCGCCGGGCGAATGGGGCAAGTCAACTTGGCCGTGGACTTGCTGGAATGCCGCGACCCGGCGCGCGCCGAGGAACTCGCCAAGGCCTTGTGCGCCCTGAACCGCGAGCGGCAGAGCGTCGAGCAGACAATCTTCGTCGACGCCGAGCGGCAGATTGAGCAACTCCCGCCCGACCAGAGACGCGCCTTAGTGCTGTCAAGCGAGAACTGGCACCAAGGCGTCGTGGGGATTGTGGCGTCACGGCTTACGGAGAAATACGGCTGTCCAAGTTTTCTGATACAGTTCCGCGACGGCGTGGGGAAGGGTTCCTGCCGGACATGCGGCGGCTTCAACCTCTTCAACGCGCTGGAATCGTGCGCCGACCTGCTGGAAGGCTTCGGCGGCCACGCTTTGGCCGCCGGGTTCACAATCCGGAGAGAGAACCTGCAGGCGTTCCGGGAACGCGTCAACGACTGTGTGAAGCGGAGTTTGGGCGCGGAGCCTTGCGGGGCGTCCCTGCACATCGACGCCGTTTTGACAAGCCCCGGAGAGGCCACGCTGGAACAGGTCGACGCGCTTGACCGCCTCGCGCCGTACGGCACGGGCAATCCGCGCCCGGTGTTCGCGCTGATGGGCGCGGTGGCCGAGAGCGTGCAGAGCGTCGGGCAGGGGCGGCACATGAAATTCCGCCTTGTCAGGGGCAGAGGCGCGACGCGCTTCGAGGGCATTTTCTTCTCCGCGACCGAGGAGGAGTGCGGCATTCGGGAAAATATGCGCGTCGACGCCGCTTTCTACCTCCAGCCGAACACGTTTCGCGGCGTCACGTCGCTACAGCTACAGATACTCGACATCCGGCCGTCGTTGTGCGCCAGCCGCGGCGAGCAGGAGTCGTTAGACCTGCTGAACCGTCTGACGGACGGCGACCGCCTCTACCCGCAGGAGGTACAGCGCCTGAACGCGTCGCGGGAGCAGTTCGCGGAGTGCTGGCGGGCGCTGGAACGCCTTTTCCGAGTGGCCGGGACGGACACGGAAATTGAAATCGACACGTTGCCCGGTCTGCGGGAACTGGCGGCCGACATGGGCGGGTGTGAAGCGTTTTTACGCGCCGCGCTGGCGCTGGCGGTGTTCGAGGAGCGCGGGCTGATTCGCGTCACCGAACACGGGGACAGCATGACCATTGCCATGCTTCCGCGCAACGGGAAGGTGTCGTTGGGCGCGTGTCCCTATCTGGCGCGGCTGAAAACTGACAGAGAGTGAGGGATTTCCAATGACGGGCGGAACTGTCAACACGACAAAAGAACATGAGGCGCAAACCAAGCCGGATGACGTGCCGTCCGGACAGGCGGGGGGCGTAACCGAAATGACGCTTTCCGTACAGGAGCGCTACGAACGCCTCGAAAGAACCGTGCGGGACTACAACCCGCAAGCGGACTTTGCCTTGATTCGCGGGGCGTACGAGTTCGCGGAGAAGGAACACCGGGGGCAGCTACGCAAGAGCGGCGAGCCGTACATCATACACCCCATCGCCGTGGCGCAGATTATCGCGGAACTGAAACTTGACTCGGAATCCGTGGCGGCGGCACTCCTGCACGATGTCATAGAGGACACCCCCGCCACACATGACGACGTGTCGCGCCTGTTCAGCCCGACCGTCGCCGACATTGTGGAAGGCGTCAGCAAGCTGACCCGGATTCAGTATGACACCGTGGAAGACGAGCAAATGGAGAACTTCCGGAAAATGCTCATGGCCATGAATCAGGATATCCGGGTCATCATCATCAAAATCTGTGACCGCCTCCACAATATGCGGACAATGGACTTCCAGCCCCCGGCCAAACAGCGCCAGAAGTCCTTGGAGACCATGGAAATTTACGTGCCGATTTCGTACCGCCTTGGAATCCGGCGCGTGAAGTCGGAGTTGGAGGACTTGTCCCTAAAGTACCTTGACCCCATCGCCTACGAGGAAATCATGGAGCGCACAGAGCGGCGGCGCGAGTGGTACGAAGAGCAGATACGGCAGGTTGCCCAGCAAATTCACGAATACCTTGCCGCCCAGCATATCGACAACGAGGTGTTCGGGCGCATGAAGCACCCCTATTCGATTTACCGAAAGACCATCATGCAGAACCGCGCCATTGACGATATCTTCGACCTGTTCGCCTACCGGGTCGTGGTCAATACGGTCGGCGACTGCTACCACGTCTTGGGGCTTATCCACGACTTCTACACGCCGATTTTAGGACACTTCAAAGACTATATCGGCAACCCGAAACCGAACGGCTATCAGTCCCTGCACACTATCGTCATGGGGAATCACGGCTACCCGTTCGAGGTGCAAATCCGCACAAAGGAAATGCACCAAGTGGCCGAATTCGGCGTGGCGGCGCACTGGAAGTACAAGTACGGTCAGGAGGGAATGAAACTCGGCGCGGACGACCACTACGACGAGGACTATCAATGGGTGCAACGCCTGCTGGAGAATCAGGACGGAGCCGAGCCGGAGGATTACATCCACTCCCTGAAAGTCGACCTGTTCAACGACAAGGTGTTTGTGTTCACGCCGAAAGGCGAGGTGTTAAGTCTCCCGGCGGGCGCGACCCCGATTGACTACGCCTACGCCATTCACTCCGATATCGGAAACCAAATGGTGAGCGCCACCGTCAACCGGAAGATTGTACCGCTGGACTACGCGCTGAAAAACGGCGACCGCGTGGAGATTCGGACTTCCCCGACTTCCAAGGGGCCAAGCCGGAACTGGATGCAGATTGCCAAGTCCAATCAGGCGCGGAGCAAAATCCGGCAGTGGTTCCGCAGGGAAAAGCGGGATGAAAATATCATTGCCGGGCGCATGGCGTTCGAGGAGGAGCTGAAGCGTTTCAACTTGCGCCTGAAGGACGCCACCACGCCCGACATGCAGGAACTTCTTCTCAAAAACACGGACTACCACAATTTGGAAGACCTGTACGCGGCGATTGGGTACGGCGCGTTCACGGCGCACAAGGCCGCCATGCGCGTGGAGAACGAGTACCGCCGCACGCAGAAGCAGAAGCGTTTGGAGGCCGCGCCGCCCGAACAGGAACCCACGCCGCCCGCCGAACCCGCCCGCACGGAGCCGGGTATCATCGTCGGCGGACTGGAAAACTGTCTCGTGAAATTCGCGCGTTGTTGCGCGCCCGTGCCGGGCGACGAAATCCGGGGCTTCATCACGAGGGGCTACGGCGTGTCGGTACACCGCGCCGACTGCCCGAACGCGTCGCCAGCGCGCATGGCGCAAGCCCCGGAACGCTGGGTGAAAGTCTCGTGGGGCGCGAACCTTGAAGAGACGTACCCGGCGGCCGTGGAGGCCGTATGCCGGAACCGTCCGCGGCTGACACTCGATATCGGTTCGACGCTGGAGGACACGTTAGCGACGGCGCGGGGCGTACACATTGATGTTACAAGCGACGACCTTGCTGTGTGCCGTCTGGATTTGCGCGTTCACGACAAGGCGGAGGTCGACCAGATTATGAAAAAGGTCATGCAGGTGTCGGGCGTGCTGAGCGTAAAGCGTCCGGCGAAGTGACGGGATAACGCGCAAAGTATCCGGCGAAGTGACGAACGAAAGGAAGAACAGCTATGCGGGCAGTGGTGACGCGGGTCGAGAGCGCGTCCGTGCAAATCGCGGGGGAGACCGTCGGCGAAATCGGGACGGGGTATCTGATTTTATTAGGCGTCGCCCCGGAGGACGACGAGGCCACGGCGCGGAAACTGGCCGATAAAATCTGTAATCTGCGCGTTTTCGAGGACGAAAACGGGAAAATGAACCTGAATTTAGAGCAGGTCGGCGGCGCGTTGCTGGTGGTGTCGCAATTCACGCTGTACGCCGACACGTCGTCGCGGCGGCCGGGCTTCTCGCGTGCGGCCAAGCCCGGCCACGCCGCGCCGCTGTACGAATACTTTATGGCCTGTTGCCGGGGGCGCGGGTTCCGGGTGGAACACGGCGAATTCGGCGCGGACATGCGGGTTTCGTCCGTCAACGACGGCCCCGTGACGATTCTTTTTGACACGACGGGGGGGACATCGTTTTGAAAGTGCAATGCTTACAGGTGGGAGCCATTGAGACAAACTGCTATCTGCTCTGCGACGAGGCCGCGGGGGTGTGCGCAGTCATCGACCCCGGCGACGAGGCCGGGAGAATCGCGGCGGCCGTCCGGAAAAGCGGCTGTGCGCCGTCGGCCGTCCTGCTGACCCACGGACACTATGACCATACGGGCGGCGTCGCGGAACTGCGCGGGATGTGGCCGGAGATTCCGGTGTACCTGAACCGCGAGGACACGCCAGCCATGGGCGCGCCGGAAATGCTCTTTCCGGCCGTCCCCGGCACGACGCACTACGCCGAGGGCGATACCGTGAACGTCGGCGGACTGGCCGTGAAAGTCCTGCACACCCCCGGACATTCAAGGGGTTCCGTGTCTCTGCTCTGTGACACGGTGCTGTTCAGCGGTGACACGCTTTTCGCGGGCGACTGCGGGCGTACCGACTTGTGGGGCGGCGACATGGAACAAATGTTACGTTCTTTAGGCCGTCTGGGACTGCTGGACGGAGACTTTACGGTGTGTCCCGGACACATGGAAACATCATCGCTGGAACTCGAACGGAGGCGCAATCCGTGGCTTCGGCAGGGAATGCGGATGTTGCGGCCATGAAATTAGAGCTTCGCGGGCATGACGAGCGCTATACGGTCGAACAGAGCATGTTAAACCTGTTCCCGGGGGAATTGCCCGTTTACGGGACGGTGACGCGTGGCGAACCGTGCTGGGCGGTCGTGGAACTGTCGGAGGCCGACGGCCGCGCTACGGTGACGGTAGAGTTATCGCGGGAGGGCGTAACGGCGCGGCGTACGTGGTCGGAAACTCTGTCCGGCACGGACTACCAGCGGGAGGGCGTACGGCGTCGGGGAATCGGGCGTTGCTTCTACGAGGCGGCGGTAGCGGTCACGGGCGCGAGGCCGCCGTGGGGCATGCTCAGCGGAGTGCGGCCGGACAAACTCGTGACGGCGGCGCTGTTGTCGGGGCGGAGTGAGGCCGACGCCGTGCGGATGTTGCAGGACGTTTACGCCGTCACGCCCGAACGCGCCGCGCTGGCACTCGAAACGGGGCGTATCGCCGCCCGTACGGCGTTACAATTGGAAAAGCGGGATATCGCCGTATACGTCGGGATTCCGTTTTGCCCGACGCGTTGCGCGTACTGCTCTTTTGTCAGCCAGTCCGTGGAAAAGAGCTTCGGACTGGTGGAACCGTATATAGAAGCATTAAAGCGGGAACTCCGGGAAGGCGGCGCGCTGGCGCGGCGGTTAGGCTTGCGTGTACGCGCGTTCTACATGGGCGGCGGCACGCCCACCACGCTTTCCCCGGAGCAGTTGTCGGGCGTTCTGGACGCCTTTGAAACCGCGTTCGACACTTCGCACTGTGTCGAAAGAACCGTGGAGGCCGGGCGGCCGGACACCATCACGCCCGGGAAAATGTCCGTACTCCGCGCCCACGGCGTCGACCGCGTGTCGGTGAACCCGCAGAGCATGGATGACCGCGTTTTACGCGCAATCGGGCGGCGTCACGCGGCGGCGGACGTTGCGCGGGCTATGGAACTCTCCGGCGGGTTCCGCCACGTCAACATGGACATTATCGCGGGGCTTCCCGCCGACACCCCGGACGGCTTCGCGGACACGTTGCGGCGCTGTCTGGCGTTCGCGCCGGACAATCTGACGGTTCACACACTGGCGTTAAAGAAAGGGAGCCGCGTCCTGACGGAAGGCCTGTCCGTTCCCGACGCCGACGCGGTGCGGGAAATGCTCGACTTTGCCGCGCCGACCCTGCGCAAGGCCGACTACGCGCCGTACTACCTCTACCGTCAGAAGTACATGTCGGGCAGTTTCGAGAATATAGGCTGGTGCCGTCCGGGCGCGGAATGCCTGTATAACATCGTGATTATGTCGGAACTGTGTACCATTTTTTCCTTTGGGGCGGGCGGCTCCACGAAGTTAGTCGACCGCGACACGAACCGGATACAGCGTATCTTTCATCCGAAGTACCCGGAGGAGTACATTTCGCGTACGGCGGACTTTGCGGCCGTCGCGGCGTTTTACGAGAACAGGGGGATTTCAACATGAACGAAAAGATTTACGCTCTGCTGGACACGGCGAAAAAGACGGCGTCGGAAATGCGCCACGCGGCCTCGAGCGTGGGCTATCTGGCGCGCAAGGAGGCCGGAAAAGCCGCCTCCAACGCACAACTGAACTTGCAGATTCTCACGAAACAGCGCGAGATTCAGGCGGCCTATCAGGAACTCGGCAAACTGATGTACGACAAGCACAGCGGCAACGCGCCGGAATCCGACAACCTCATGGAGAAGCTGGAAGCCCTCGACGCGCTTCACTTGGAAGTCGCGGAACTGGAAAAGCAGTCGGGGCGGGTGTTCGTGGTGAAGACGTGTCCGACATGCGGCGCGGAGCGCAAGGACGGGGACGCCTACTGCCGCACCTGCGGCGAGAAGTTCAAAGCGGAATAAAGCCCCGGGCGCTTCCATAAGCTAACGACAAAGAACCGTCCCGCGGACGGCACGGAAAGGGACTCGGCGACATGGCAGAACCGAAAAAACAGTCATTTTTAGGCGGCGCGGCGGTGCTGGCGGGCGCGGCGCTGGTGGTCAAGCTGATTGGCGCGGCCTACAAAATCCCGCTTAACAACATCCTCGGCGCGGTCGGCAAAACCTACTTCAATACCGCCTACTACATTTACAACGTACTCTTGACGATTTCCACGGCGGGACTGCCGCTGGCGATTTCGCGCTTGACCAGTCAGGCCTACGCGCAGGGACGCGAGAACCAGAAGCGCAAACTCTTTCGGGTGGCCTTGCGGATGTTCTTTGTGTTAGGCCTCGCGGGGTCGCTGTTCATGTTCACGCGCGCGGGGTGGCTCGCGGCGCGGCTCAACAACCCCATGGCGCGCCTCCCGGTCAAGGCACTGGCTCCGGCCGTGTTCTGCGTGTGTCTGCTGGCCTGTATGCGCGGCTACACGCAGGGACAGGGCAACATGACCCCGACGGCCGCTTCCCAAATCTTGGAGGCCATGTGCAAGGTCTTTATCGGCCTGCCGTGCGCGTGGTACGTGATTCACCTTGGGTTCGGGCTGGACGCGGGCGCGGCCGGCGCGATTCTGGGCGTGACCGTCGGCACGGTGCTTTCGATGTGCTTCCTGATTTTCTACCTCTCCCGCCACAGAAGCCGGGGACTGTCGTCCGACATCCCAGACAGCGGCGGCGCAATCCTGAAAAGTATCCTCGTCATCGGCGTTCCCATTACCCTCAGCAACTCCGCCATGAGCATTATTAACATTGTCGACACAACGGTGGTCATGGGACGCTTACAGGCCGGGCTGCACTTCACGGAGGAACAGGCCGCCGCGCTGAACGGTCAATACGGGTTCGCCATGGACATGATAAACATGGTCGTGGCGTTCGCGTACCCCGTGACGATGAGCCTGCTGCCCACGGCGTCGGCGGCGCTGGCGCGGCACGACACCGCAGAAGTCGACCGCATTGTGTCGACGGCGTTCCGTGTCATTGTGGTGCTGGCGCTTCCGGCGGGAATCGGGCTTTCGGCGCTGTCCACTCCCATTATGCGCGTGATTCTCCCCGCACAACAGAGCGCCGCGTTAGCGGCGGGGCCGCATTTGCGGATACTCGGTATCGCCTGCGTGTTAATTTTCCTAATGATTCTGACAAACGCGATTTTGCAGACCTACGGCCGGGAACTGATTCCCATTTTCACGGTCGTGGCGGGCGGCGTCACGAAAGTGACCATGAACTATTTCCTTGTCGGCACGCCCGAAATTAACATCAAGGGCGCGCCCATTTCCACGCTCTGCTGTTACACCGTGATTGTCGTCTTGAACCTCATTTTTGTGTGGGTGTACTCCCCGGAGAAGCCGCGCTATGCGGCGCTGTTCCTGAAGCCGCTGGCGGCGTCGGCACTGATGGGCGGCGCGGTCTGGGCGGTGTACGGGTTCGCGTCGCGGCTGTTCGGCGGCGGCGTGACGTTCGGGCAAAACGCGCTCTGCACGTTCCTTGCAATCGGCGTCGGCGGGGTCGTGTACGGCGTACTGGTTATCGCGCTGGGCGTTCTCCGCGCCGACGACTTGCGCGCCGTCCCGCACGGAAAGACACTCATTCGCATTTTGCGCCTGCGCTGACATGTGTCACCCTCCCCGGCGGCGGGGAGGGCGCGCCGGACAGAAAAAACTTGCAAAAGGGGACAAATTATGATACATTTTCCCGATAAGGAGCGCTACAGTTGGGACGACCTCTTGGAGATTGTCCGTGACCTGCGTTCGCCGGAGGGCTGTCCGTGGGACAGGGCGCAGACCCACGCTTCCATACGGCGGAACTTTCTGGAGGAAACCTGCGAGGCCTTGGACGCCATTGACCATGACGACCCCGCCAACATGCGCGAGGAACTGGGAGACGTACTGTTACAGGTAGCCCTTCACGCCCAAATGGAACAAGAGCGCGGACGTTTCGACATGTCGGATGTCGTGGACGCCGTGTCGCGGAAATTGCTCTACCGCCACCCGCACGTATTCGGGGGCATGGAGGCCGCCGCGGACAGCGAACAGGCGCTCAGCAACTGGGAGGAGCGCAAGCGCAAAGAAAAGGGCTTCGAGCGGGTGTCGGACGCCATAGAGGCGGTGCCGCACACACTCCCGGCGCTGTGGCGGGCGGAGAAAGTCCAGAAGAAGGCGGCGAAAGCCGGGTTTGACTGGGCGGAGGCGTCCCACGCACTGGAAAAGGTACAGGAGGAAGTCGGGGAACTGCGGGAGGCGTTGGAACTCGGCGGGGCGGAGGGCGTCCGCGAGGAGGCCGGAGACGTACTGTTTGCGGCCGTGAGCGTACTGCGGATGTGCGGCCTTGACCCGGAGGACGCGCTACACCGTACCTGCGACAAATTCGAGCGCCGTTTCCGGGGCGTCGAGGAGACAGCGGACAAGCCCCTTTCGGAGTACACGGAGGCGGAGCTTGTCGCGCTTTGGAAGCGGGCAAAACAAGCGGAACATCAAAAAGCATAACGGAGGATGTCGCAATGAATAAAACTGAACTGGTCAACGCCGTGGCGGACGCCGCCGACCTCTCCAAAAAGGACGCCGACGCCGCGATTACCGCCCTTGTGGACGTGATTACGCAGGCACTGCGCGAGGGCGAACGGGTGCAATTAGTGGGCTTCGGCACGTTTGAAGTCCGCAAGCGTGAGGCGCGTATCGCCCACAACCCGCACACCCACGAGCCGATGGAAATTGACGCGACGGTGGTTCCGGTCTTCAAGCCCGGCAAGATTCTCAAAGACACCGTCGCCCACAGAGGCTGACCGTATGCGGCTGGACAAGTATTTGAAAGTGTCGCGTCTGGTGAAGCGGCGCACAGTGGCCAACGAGGCCTGCGACCACGGGCTTGTGGAAGTCAACGGGCGTCCGGCGCGGGCGTCGTACGAGGTCAAGCCCGGAGACCGTATCACGCTTCGCGTCGGGGCGCGTACGCTGACCGTGGAGGTGCTGACGGTACAGGAATCCGTACGGCGCGAGGACGCCGCCGGGATGTACCGGGAAGTCTGAAAGCCGCCCGCCCGGCGTAACGGAGGCGGGGCAAGCGTCACCACAAGGCAATGGAAGCGGGCAAGCGTCGCCGCAAGGCAACGGAGGCGGGGCGCGTGTCGGCGCAAGCGGTAAGTAATCCTTAGTCACTAAGGCATGGGAACCTTATCCCGGCGCGTGTCGGCGCAAAGCAACGGAGCCGGAAACCCGCTTCTAATCCGCCGCCGCCCGGCATAAGCTGACAGCAAAAGGGGGCGGCGCGGCATGAGTGAAGTAACAGGCGGGGCGCACCGGGTCGAAATTCTGGGGCGGGAAAAGCTGACCGTCTCCGGCGTCGAGGACGTGGAGCGCTTCGACGAGGGCGGCATTGTGATGTCCACGGCGGCCGGGACGCTCATCATCACCGGGGCGGAACTGCACATTGGGAAGCTCTCTCTCGACGGCGGGGAACTCCATGTGGACGGCAAAATTGATTCCGTGTCCTACGAGGACGCCCCGCCAGAGCGCGGCGGCTTTCTGGGGCGGCTGTTCGGGTAGCGTATGGAACTGCTCATTAGCCGCCAGTTGGTACAGTTCCTGCAGTCCGTCCTTTTGGGGCTTTCCGCCGGGGCGCTCTACGACATACTCCGCCCGTTCCGCGCCCTGCTCCCGCGTCTGACAGGCCTGCTCGATTTCCTCTACGGCCTGACACTGACGCTCACGGTCATTGCCTTTCTGCTCCGCCCCGCCGACGGCGAACTGCGCGGCTACATGCTCTTGGGCGCGGCGGGCGGCCTGATTCTGTTTTTCGGGATTTTGTCGCGCCCACTGCGCCCGGTTTGGGGCTTCTGGGCGGGGACTCTCGCCGCGATGGTGAAAATTTTCCTCTACCCGCTGGCGCGGCTGAAAGATTTTTTAAAAAAATCCGCCCGCGGCGGAAAAAACCTCTTTCATTTTGCGGAGAAATGTTATACAATACACAGAGGCTTCCGGCGTCCCCGCGCCGCGAGGCCGATTCGCAAGACAGGAGGTGTCGCGCATGGCTCGGAGAAGAGGCAGGGCGCAACGAAAGCCGCGTCATGTAAACATCGTGGTCATCGTGCTGGTCGTGGTCATTCTGGCCGCGATGGGCTGGCGGCTCAACGGACTGCGCGCGCAGTTGGAGACCGCGCGCTTCGAGCGCGACCGCTATCAGGACCAAGTGGACGTGATGGAGGAAAAAAACGCGTCCATATCCGCTGACATTGAGGAAGGCGTCACGGAGGAGAAAATCGAGGAAATCGCCCGCGATGAACTCGGCATGGTGCTTCCGGGCGAGTACGTTTTCTACAACACGGGCAACACAAGCGGCTGACCGCCGCCAGTGCAATTACAGGGAAGGAGAACATAACGGATGGAGCCGCAGGCAGAGACGATTCAGGTCGGAGCCGTTCTGGAGGGCAAAGTAACGTCTATCATGAAGTTTGGCGCGTTCGTGGAGCTGGACAATCACCGGTCGGGACTGGTACACATTTCCGAGATTGCCAACACCTTTGTCAACGACGTGCACGACTTTCTACAGGAGGGGCAGGCCGTCAAAGTGGTGGTACTGTCCACGGAAAACGGGAAAATCAACCTCTCCATTAAGAAAGCCCTGCCGCGCAACGACAGGCCGCGCCCGCCGCAGGGGGGCGACCGTCCGCGCCCGGCACAGCCGCGCTACGTCCGCGCACAGGGCGAGACACTGCCGCCCTCCGGAGACCAAGCCTTTGAGGACAAATTGAAGCGCTTCCTCTCCTCATCGGAGGGGAAAATGGCTGACCTGAATCGAAGCGTCGACGGCAAGCGCGGCGGACGCAGAAGAAGATAACACTACTACGAATCCGGGGGAATTTCATCCTGATGTATCTGATAAAGACATTCAACAAAATCGCGCCGGAAGGCCTCGCGCGCTTTCCGGAGGAACGCTACCGCTACGGGGAAAACTACACCGGGGAGGACGCCATTTTGGTGCGTTCGGCGAACCTGCTCGAGTACCCGTTTCCGAAAAATCTGGTTGCCATTTCCCGCGCCGGGGCGGGCGTGAACAATATCCCCGTCGACCGCTGTTCACAGTCGGGCGTGGCGGTGTTCTCGACGCCCGGCGCGAACGCGAACGCCGTCAAGGAGCTTGTCCTTTGCGCCATGCTCATGGGTTCGCGGGACGTGACTGGCGCTATCCGCTGGGTACGCCGTCAGGCGGCGGCGGGCGTCGAAGTCAGTTCCGTCGTCGAGCGCGGAAAATCGGCGTTCATCGGCCCCGAACTCTACCGGAAAACGCTGGGAATTATCGGGCTTGGCGCTATCGGGTCTCTGGTCGCGAACACGGCCATTTCTCTGGGCATGGAAGTCTACGGCTATGACCCCTACCTGTCCGTCGACGCCGCGCTCCGCCTTGACCACCACATCCACGTCGTCACAGACTTGAAAGACCTCTACCGCCGCGCCGACTACATCACCGTCCACGTCCATTTCAACGACGACACCCGCCACATGATTGACGAGGACGCCATAGAGGCCATGAAGCCGGGCGTCCGGTTCATCAATCTGGCGCGGGGCGAGATTGTCGACGACAAGGCCATGCTCTCGGCACTCGACAACGGCAGGGTGTCCGTGTACGTGACGGACTTCCCGACGAATCAGCTTTTGACGTCGCCGCACGTTATCGCAATGCCGCATTTGGGCGCGTCCACGCCGGAGAGCGAGAAGAACTGCGCCATTATGGCCGTCGACGAGCTCAAGGACTATCTCGAAAACGGCAACGTCCGCAACTCCGTGAACATGCCCGCCGTCGTCATGGAGCGGAGCGGCGCTATGCGGATATGCGTCATCCACCGGAACATTCCCTCTATGCTGGCGAATATCACGGCGCTGCTCTCGAAAGACGGCGTGAACGTGGAGAACCTCAGCAACAAGTCGCGCGGGGACTACGCCTATACCATGGTCGACATGGCGGCGGCCGTCGAGCAGTCCGTCATCGAACACCTGCAGGAACTGCCCAGCGTCATCCGCGTGCGGGTCATCGCGTGATTGACAAACCGGGCGCAAGCCGCTATAATGGGGACACGCGTCCCCTCCATGCCCTCGTAGCTCAGCCGGATAGAGCGTTCGCCTCCTAAGCGAAAGGCCACGCGTTCAAATCGCGTCGAGGGTGCCAGCATTGCCGGGTGTAGCGCAGTTGGTAGCGCGCCTGCTTTGGGAGCAGGTGGCCGGGCGTTCGAGTCGCCCCACTCGGACCATACAGTTTCCCGGCGGAGCATGTCCGCCGGGACTTTTCGCCCAAACATTACAGAAACGTTACAGATTCCGGGCGGGTACGGCTGGAAAGTTTTGCATGTTTCTTTGAATTTTGCGTAAAACCTCTGATTTTTGCCAAAAAGCCTGTGAATGCCAGACATTCTGTGAGATATTCGTTCCGGAGGCCGACGGCGGCGCGCCCGGAAACGGCATTGACATTTTTTTTGCGGCGTGGTATAATTTGTGTCGATTTAGGGACAAAGTTTATCATAGGCAATGCTTTGCCCGTGGGAAAGTTGTGCATTTGCCCAAATCCGCAAAACAGGGGGTGTGCGTTTGAGAAAATTTCTGATAGTGTTCTGCCTGTTTGCGATTCTGACGGGCTGCGGCGCGGAGCCGGAGCCGGAATCGGCGGACGGCACATTTACCGATATCGCCGGACACCCCATGGAAGACCGGATTTTAGAGGGACTGCAACGCGGTTTCTACGGCGTCCCGCCTGACGGGCGCTTCCGCCCCGGCGAACCCGCCACGCGCGGCGAATTTCTCACGGCGCTTTGGAACCTCTCCGGGCGTCCCGGCGACGCCAAAACCGCCCTCGCGTGGGCGGCCGACGCCGGATATCCGGACGCCGCGCCGGACGAACCCATCACGCGTCAGGAGGCCATGTCGATTCTCTACGCCCATAACGGCAGTGTCAGCGGCGTGGAGGCCATGCTGACCGGAATCTATGACAGCGGCTTCCGCGACAGCGGCCAAATTCCCCCGGAGGGGAAAACTGCCCTCTACTGGGGCTTCTACAATGTTCTCATCAGGGAGCCGGAACCGGACATGATTGACCCGTCCGGCACGGTCTCCCGGGGAGATATGGCGGACATCATGATTCGCTACGCGGACACGTTCCGGGGCGAATCGCCGGAAAATTCGATTGAGGAGGAATCAGTGCAGTGAAAAAGATGTTCATTTGCTGCGGCGTACTGTGCATGGCTCTGTTACTCTTCTGCGGAACCGCTCTGGCGGCCGTGGAAGTCAAGCCGGGCGACGACGCCAGCGTCACCGTCGAGAAAGACGCGGAAGAAAAGGTGTTCAAGGTCACCAAAACCGGAGTAACGGACGGGCAACTCTATCTGGTCATGATTCAGAAGGGCGACGCCAACGCCAAGCCCACCGCCGAGAATCTGTACTATCTGAACGTGGACAAGGCCAGCAGTGCCACGTTCACCATGGACGCGTATCCGAAGGACTTGGACGAGGGTACTTACGTCGTGTATCTGTCCGACTACGCCAACTCCAACGGCGGGCGGAAAGCGGTTGCCACGCTGTCCGTCGGCAATCCCAACCCTGTCCTTTACGGCGATGTGGACGGAAACGGCAAAGTCAAGAGCTGGGACGCCACCGTGCTGGCCTGCTATCTGGCCGGGCAGAGCGAGTTCCAGAACATCAACCTGCAGAACGCCGACTGCAACGGCGACGGCAAAGTAAAGAGCTGGGACTTGACCGTGCTTTACTGCCACCTTGCCGGACAAAGCGAGTTTGCCCAACTGCCCTATAAGGGCAACTGACCGTGTTCCGCCACGGAACACATTTTAAGGAGGAAGCCAAATGAAAAGATGGTTAGGCGTACTGATGGCATTCTGCATGCTGTTTACGCTGATTCCGTCGCAGGTCTTTGCGGCCGATGAGCCGACAGTCACTATCGGAAGCGCCGAAGTCGCGGCGGGCAGTGCGTCCGTGAGCGTTCCCGTCACGGCGGCGAATCTCCAGAAGGTGGCCGGGTTAATCATCCGGGTATCCTATCCGGCCAACGTGCTGGCCGTGAAAGAGGGGTCTGTCGCCTACGCAAGCCCATTTGAGAGCCAGACCGACAACGCCAAGGACGCCGCGAACCCGGTGCAGATTTCTTGGAACGCCGGGAGCGCCAAGGAACAGACGTATGACGGCAAACTCTGCGACATCAATTTTGACGTGCTGAGTACCGCCACGGCCGGAGCCTACGACATTACCGTGGAAATCTTCGACGCGGCGCTCAACGGCGGCGCGGATATTACCGACGACGTGAAAACAGTCAACGGCAAAGTAACGATTACGGGCGGCGGCTCGACCACGCCGGAACCGAAGGACGTTGCCATTAGCTATGTGGCGTCCCCGGCAGAGGGCGGCACCGTCTCCGGCGTGGCGACCGCCAAAGAGGGCGCGGAAGTCACTGTCACCGCCACCCCGAATGACGGTTACAAGCTGGTCAAAGTCACCGCTGGCGATACGGAAGTCACGGGCGGCAAGTTTACGGTTCCCACGGGTGCCGCGAGCGTGACCGTGACGGCGACTTTCGAGAAAACGCAGGAGGAGCCGAAGGACGTTGCCATTAGCTATGTGGCGTCCCCGGCAGAGGGCGGCACTGTCTCCGGTGTGGCGACCGCCAAAGAGGGCGCGGAAGTCACTGTCACCGCCGCCCCCAAGGACGGGTACACGCTCGTCAAAATCACCGCTGGCGATATAGAAGTCGCGGAAGTCAAAAACGGCAAGTTTACGGTGCCGACTGGCGTCACGAGTTTGACCGTGACGGCGACTTTCCAGAAGTCCGACGAACCGGAACGGGTCGACGACGCCCCGGCGCTGACCGTCGGCAACGCCACGGTGACGCTCGGCACGGACAAGACTGCGGCGGTATCCGTTTCGGCGGCGAACCTCAATAAGGTTGCCGGACTGATTGTGCAGGTCACGTATCCCGAAGGACTGGCCGTGAAAGAGGGCGCTATCGCCTACAAGGCCGCCTTTGAGAGCCAGAACGACAACGCCAAGGACGCCAAGAACCCGGTACAGATTTCTTGGAACGCCGGAAGCGCCAAAGAAGTCACCTATACTGGCGAACTTTGCACGATTACTTTTGACGTACTCGACACCGCCAAGGCCGGAACCTACGACGTTACCTTGAAAGTGACCGACGCGGCGCTCAACGGCGGCAAGGACATTACCGACGACGTGAAGGTGACAAACGGCAAATTGACCGTTGTCGGCGGCGGCGGTACTACCCCCGTAACCGAGTACGATATTGAGTACGTGACCCCGCAAAACGGCAAAATCAGCGGCGCGGCGAAAGCGGCCGCCGATACGACGGTCACCGTGACAGTCGAACCCGACGCGGGCTACAAACTCGACAAGCTCACCGTCAACGGCAACGCGATTACTGGCACCACGTTCAAAATGCCCGCCGAAAAGGCGAAGGTTGAGGCCACGTTCGTTGTCGACGGCGGCGGCGGTACTACCCCCGTGACCGAGTACGATATTGAGTACGTGACCCCGCAAAACGGCAAAATCAGCGGCGCGGCGAAAGCGGCCGCCGATACGACGGTCACCGTGAC
>JAFXQV010000015.1 GCA_017526785.1 Oscillibacter sp.
AGACCTCCCCACGCCCACTTGGACAAATCACGATTTCCTTGGCTGGTTTACCGCGAAAGACGGCGGCACACAAATCAAGCCCGACACCACGGTGAATCTTTCCGGCAACCAGACCTTGTACGCACACTGGACATACGTACCGCCGACGTATACCGTGACGTTCGACGCCAACGGTGACGGCGCAAGTGTGAACCCCGCAAGCAAAACCGTCACGCAAGGCAAGACCTACGGAGACCTGCCCACGCCCACCCGTACTAATTACAACTTCGCGGGCTGGTTCACGGCCAAGGACGGCGGCACACAAATCACGTCCAGTACCACGGTGAACCTGTCCGACGACCAGACCCTGTACGCGCACTGGATATACGTACCGCCGACGTATACCGTGACATTTGACGCCAACGGCAACGGCGGGAGCGTGAACCCCGCAAGCAAAACCGTCACGCAAGGCAAGACCTACGGAGACCTGCCCACGCCCACGCGTACCAATTACAGCTTCGCTGGCTGGTTCACGGCCAAGGACGGCGGCACACAAATCAAGCCCGACACCACGGTGAACCTGTCCGGAGACCAGACCCTGTACGCACACTGGACGTATGTACCGCCGACGTATACCGTGACATTTGACGCCAACGGCGGAAGCGGTTCCATGCCGTCCCGGAAAGTGCCGGACGATGGAAACTTTGTGTTTCCGAAATGCGAATTTACGCCGCCGCCCACGCCCCCGAACGCCGAATTTGACGGCTGGCTGGTCAACGGTACTGTCTATCAGCTCGGAGACACTCTAAAACTCGATTCCGATGCCGTTGCTGTCGCGCAGTGGTACAGCTTGGCTGTCAGCGACATTCTGCCGAATTGGTCTGCCGTCACGGTTCAGCTCTCCAACGCGGTCAAGAAGCCCGTGACCGTGGCTGTGTGCGCGTACTCGGACGCCGGACAAATGCTCTCCTGCGCAACCCAAACCATAGACAGCGGCGCAACGGCGAATTTGCGCTTGAATGTCACTGGAAGCGCGTATCTGCAAGCGTTCCTTGCCTCTCCTGACACCTCCGCCCCGCTGTGTGCGCCCTTCCGAAAAAATATTGCCTGAGTGGTTGCCGCATGTCTCCAAATTCCCCGTTAAGCGAATAATCCCCCCCCCTTCAGGGGGGACTTTTATTAATTTTACGTCTCAATCATCGTTCCCCCGCCCCTGAAAGGGGAGGGGGACAGGGACTGGGGGTTTATTGATATCGGTACTCCATTCCGGCGTATTGGTTGACGCAGTTCCAGAACATGTCCTGACTGTGGAACTCCAACAGGCACGCGTTTTCCTGTTCGTGGAACGAGACCACGCGCCGCCGGGTGTCAATCCAGACCCGCCAGAGTGCTTCCGTATTCTGCGGCGTCTGTCTCTCCTTGTCCATTACGACGCTCCTTTCACACTTACTCGGCCTCTTTTGCCGCTTCCTCGGCGGCTTTCGCGACGAGACGCGCCTTGACCGCCGCGATATCGCCCCGCAACGCCTCCCACGCGTCGGGGTGTTCCACGTAGTAGAGCGGACACCGCTTTCCATTCACATCATAATGGCGTATCACGTCTGATGACGGGTCTAAATCGAACTTCCAGCAGAGCCAGCCCGTCAACTCGGCCACTTTCTGATACGTCACATCGTAAAACTTGCCCCCGGCGTCCGGGTGGCAGACTTCTACCGAAATCGTGTCGGCGTTGCGGTCGTTGGACGCGTACGCGATTTCCGTCAGCGGGATACACTGTATCGTTTCGCCTTCCAGCCCCACAATAAAGTGACTGCTCGCGTACGTGTTCAGTCTGCCGTCGGACAGGCTCTCGAAATAGTTCCGGTTCGCGCCCGCCGTCGAACCCGGATTCCCCACATAGTGTATCACAACGCCGTTGATTTTGCGCAGGTACGTTCCCGGGCGCGAATAGGGATTTTGCGTCAGCAGGTTTTCCCGCACGTACTCCGGGAGTTCGACTGCCGCCCCCGGCAGATACGCCGGATACTCGGTACTCACACGCGGGTCACGCACCCGGATAGTATAGAACACAATCACGAAGAGCGTCAGCCACACCCACGGCATGAGAAAGCGGTACAGCGCCCCGTGCTTTCGGCGCGGCGCGCCGTCCGTGTCGGCATGTGCAATCATGTCAAATCGCCTCCGCCGTCAGTTCGCGGAACTCGCGGCGGAACTCTCCGCGGGCGTCTGCGGGGCGCTGTTCGGGTTCGCCGCGCCGCCGGAAACTGTCACGGGTTCCGACGGCTCAAAGTTCGACGCCGTTTCCGTCGTGACGGCCTCTGTCGGATAGATTATCTCCCCCAAAGTCGCCGCGTCTAAGTCTACCCCCGCCATGTCGCGCTCCTCCCAGATTTTGTGCATTTCCGCCGACGTGATTAAATCGCCGTCCTCCAGATAGTTCATCTTCTTGAGCGCCGCAATCGTGTTCGTCATGCCCGGACGGAGATACACCACGATATTGTCCGTACCCCGTCCGGTCTGTTCTCTCAGGGTGGGCATGCTGTACCAGAAGAACATATTCACGGCGTAGGTCGAATCGTCCTCATCGAACCACGTATAATTCCCCCACGCGCCCGCTCTGGCGTCGGCGGCTATCGCGTTCAGGACTTCCGTCAGTTCCCGACTGCTGAACTCATAATTCTGGTCGCGCTTCTGGACGCTAATGTTACCCATTTCCACGACAAAGCGCGGGTCTCCGAAACGCAAGCGCCGGAGTTTCATTTCCGTGCCGTTGATGAAGCTGTCCAGCAGGTTGTCAAACGTCCCCGGCTCCGCCATGCGCTCTTTTGAGAGGAACAGGGGGTAATTCCTGTCAACGGTCAAGCCGTTTTTCAGGTAGTAGCACACGCGGACTGTCACGTAGGTGTATTGGCTGAAATCGGTCTCACCTCTCATGAGAGGGCTTTTGAGCGCGTTCCGTATATAGTCCCTGTTGGCGATAATCGTCTTTTGCACGTTGCGGAACTCCTCAATAACAGCGGAATCCTCTCCGGGGAACAGATAATAGGTGTTGTTCGCGGTGTACAGGCGTACATAGTTGATATCGTCCACAGACGGCACGCGCCGCGACACGCCCAGCAGGTCAAAGCCCACGACACAGCACACCACCACGCACCCCGCCGCGATAACCACGACGCCGCGCCGGGTGTCTTTGTTGAATACCCGCAGCGTTTTCGCCAGCGCCATAGACGCGGCGTAGTACCCGATTAGCCCCGCTATCAGCATACAGCATATCAGCGGGAGAATACGGTAGGTGTTGCTGTCAATGTCGAACGAGTTAAAGAGTATGACGTAGAGCAGTTGACCGCCGCCGAGCGCGAACAACGCCGAGATTCCGTACCGGAACACAGGCCGCCCCCAGCTCATGGCGATGACTTCCCCGGCGCACTCGCTTTTACGGTAACGGTACAGCACATAGGCCACGCCCAGCAGTGCAAGCCCCACCAGCGCGTAAAGGGCGATAATCCACGGCTTTTCCAGCGTCACGGACTGCAACACGCTTTCGGTCGCGTTGGGGTATCCGGGAATCGGGCGTTCGGTGTAAACGGAGTTTGGTCTGACGTTCTTCATAATGTAGACCGTCGGGGAGAGCCAGTCGACAACGCCCGTGTAGACACGGCTTTGCAGTCCGAAAATCATGTTGGAGGAAAACTGCGTGATGAGGAAATCCAGCATGGGCGCGAGGAAGTGGAACAGGAAGTAGAGCAGGGGCAGGGCGAACGCGTTGCCCGTGACGAACGCCGCCGCCGTCGCCGACGAGAAGTAGAACACGCCCTCACCGAATACGCACAGAATTGTCACCAACAGCGGCACCGCCGAGAAGGACTTGCTAATCAGCATCAGTATCACGCACAGAACCGCCACGACCACCCACGGAATGGCAACCATCGTCAGTCCCGACAAGAAGTTTGTCAGGAACAGCCCCTCCCGGCTGATAGGAAGCGTGTGCATCATGCCGACGCTCCGGGCGTTGTAGAGGTAGCTCCAAACCGCCATGGCGCACAGAATCGAGTAAAAGAGCAGCGCAAGCGGCGCGAAGTAGCTCACTCCGCCATAGTAAACTTCCGCCCAGTCCAGCGCGTCCAAGTTGTGGAGTTCGCCGTCCAGATACATCATGATACCGGAAATCGGAATCAGCGCCCCGAAAAACGCGGTCAGCCCCCACAGAGGCCAGTAACGCGTAAGGTTCTTGACGTAGAGCGTCTTATTAAAGAAGGATGTCTTTGACTTCATAGTCTACCCCTCCCAACTCGTAGATGAAAATTTCTTCCAGCGTCAGCGGCACGGCCTCCGCCAACATCGGATGATAGGCCGCCACCGCGTTTTCGGCGTCCTCCGCGTTCATGCGCATGATGAGCGTATGGACGCGGCCTGTTTTCGAGGCGTGGAGTATCGGCAACTCCGGCGGAACCTCCGTCACGCCCTCCGGGAAGACGACCTGCAACTTTACCATGTTGTCCTGCAACTGTTCGAGACTGCGTTCCAGTAACACCTTCCCATGGTCCATAATCCCGACGTGGTCGCACACGTCCTCCAGTTCCCGGAGATTGTGCGAACTGACAAGCACCGTCGTCCCGTTCTGCGTCACGTCGCCCATGACCAGTGACCACACTTGCCGCCTCATCACGGGGTCGAGGCCGTCCACAGGCTCGTCGAGTATCAGAAAGTCCGGCATACAGCACAGCGTCAGCCAAAACGCCACTTGCTTCTGCATGCCCTTGCTCAGACGCCGGATGACGCGCTTTTCGTCAATCTGGAAAACTTCCTTGAGTTTCTCGTAGCGCTCCATGGAGAATTTCGGGTAGAAGCCGCGATAGAATCTCATCATGTCGCGCACCGTCGACGGGTTGAAGTAAAACCAGTCGTCGGGAATGGCGGCAATTTTTTCTTTCAGCGCGGGGTTCTCCCAGACGTTTTCGCCGTTCATTTGCACGGTTCCGCTGTCCTGCCGGTAAATCCCGGTCAGGTGCCGGATGATGGTCGATTTCCCCGCGCCGTTGGGTCCCACAAGCCCGTAAACGCTCCCGGTCGGCACCGTCAGCGACGCGCCGTCCAGCGCCCGGAAACCGTCAAAGAGCTTTACCACGTTCTCAACCTGTATCATGTGGCCGTTCCTCCTTCCGTCGAGGCGTCCGCCGACGCCGCGCCCGCGCTCCGGATGATGTCCAGAAGTTCCGGCTCCGGCACGCCCAGAAATTTCAACTCCGCCGCCAGTACGCTTAACTGGTCTTTGAGTTCCTTACGCCGCTTCTCGCCCGTGTCCACGCTCCCGGAAACGAAACTCCCTTTCCCCGGCACGGAGTAACAGTAGCCGTCGCGTTCGAGTTCGGCGTAGGCGCGCTGAATCGTGTTCGGGTTGATGGACAACTGTGTGGCCAGCGTCCGCACAGACGGCAGACGCTCCTCCGCCGCAAGCGCCCCCGTGACAATCAGCCGCTTTAGACCCTCCTGTATCTGCTCGTAAATGGGGCGGGAGTCCCTGTAATTCAGGCTAATCATAATTGGCCTCCCCTCTTAAATTCACCTGCCCGCGATGGTCGCCGCCATAGCCGCCAGCGTCAGCACCGCCAGCAGTCCCACGGCGTACGCACGCAATGGCACCAGAAATAACATGATGTCGCACCCCTTTCTACTTCCGGTTCAGAAACGCCGCGAACGCCACGATAACGACAAGCGCCGCTGCGGCAATTCCCACGAAAACAAACGACAATGTAAACATTCTTTCACCTACTTTCGATTCAGCAGAAACGACATGGCGAAGCAAAAGCCCGTGACGAGCAGTCCGCCGACGAACGCTAACCCGACAATCCACGGAAACGGCAATGTCTCCGACACCGCCTCCAAAAATTCCCGCATGGTGTGTACCTCCACTGTGTGATATGTATTAACTGTATTAACTGACTTAGTACGGATAGGATAACACAAGAGCGCCTCTTTGTCAAGAGGCAATTTCAGAAAATTTCCGGCCTGAACCCCGAAACGCAACGGATGAGCCGTCAAGCACAAGAAGTCACGCCGACCGAAGCGTGTTCCTTGCTTGACACATGGAAAAAAGTTGGGTATAATACCGCCAATCGGCGTTACGAGTAAGCAAAACCCGGAAATTTCAGGCTTTACTTTTCCGTGTCAAACTGCTATACTGTGAAAGTCTTGTCGAAAGACGGGATAAGCGGGGGCGTTTGTCTCCGGCATGACAGGAAAGGTGTGTGACTATGTATCAGTTTCTGCTCTATCTGACCGGGTGGCCGCTGGCGCTGTTATTGCTCTGCGGCGGCGTGTACTTCACTGTCCGGCTGAAGTTCCCGCAGTTCCGGCTTTTCGTCGAATCCATCCGGGTTGTCTCCGAGAAGCCCGTAAGCGCGGACGCGTCCATTTCGTCTTTCGGCGCGCTGATGATTTCCACGGCGTCCCGCGTGGGTACCGGCAATATTATCGGCGTATCGAACGCCATTTGCGTTGGCGGCCCCGGGGCGGTGTTCTGGATGTGGGTCACGGCGATTTTGGGCGGCGCGTCGGCGTTCGTGGAGTCGACCCTTGCCCAGATTTACAAAAAGCGTTCCTCCGACGGTATCAGCTACGGCGGCCCCGCGTACTACATCGAGGAGGCCTTACACAGTCGCGCACTGGCCATTGTCTTTTCGCTGGCACTCATCACCTGCTACGGCGTGGGCTACAACATGCTGGCGTCGTATAACCTGCAATCGGCGTTTTCGGGGTTCGCGTTCTACCAGAGCAAGCCGGGCGTGGTTCCTGCGGTGTTCGGGCTGGTGGTATCCGTCATCACGCTGTATTGTCTGATTGGCGGCGGACAGCGTATCGTCAAGGTCACGGAAATTTTAGTCCCGGGCATGGGCATTCTCTACGTCCTGCTCTCGCTGATGGCGCTGACGATAAATATTGGCAACGTTCCGGGCATGTTCGGCATGATTTTCGCGGACGCGTTCAACTTCCGGGCGATTTTCGGCGGGTTCATGGGTTCCTGCCTGATGTTGGGATTCAAGCGCGGCCTGTACTCCAATGAGGCCGGAATCGGCTCCGCGCCGAACGCGGCGGCGGCGGCGGACGTGTCCCACCCCGTCAAACAAGGCCTCGTGCAAATGCTGTCCGTGTTCATCGACACCCTGCTGTTGTGTACGGCGACGGCGTTCATGGTGCTGTGTTCGGGCGTCACGCCGTCGGAGGATATCGCGGGCGCGCCGTTCGTACAGCAAGCCTTGTTAAAGACGTTCGGCACCATTGGCCCCGTGTTCATCGCCGTGGCCATGCTCCTTTTCGCGTTTACGACCCTGCTGGGCAACTTCTACTACATTGAGAACTGCTTCGCGTACCTGCTCCGCCGCCAGCCGTCCAAGCGGTTCATGAACACGGTTCGGGTCATTGGCGCGGTGCTGATTTTCCTTGGCGCCATTATCGAAATGAGTTTGGCGTGGAATATCGCGGACATTTGTCAATGTATATTGGCCATTATCAATATTCCGGTGTGCGTGATTTTGGGCGGGGTGGCGTTCCGCTCTCTGGACGACTACATCGAACAAAAACGCGCCGGGAAAAATCCGGTCTTTCACGCGAAAAATGTCGGTGTGACCGAACACACGGATTACTGGCAATAATTCCCCATAGCGGACGCGAGCCGTCGGCAGACTTCCAAAGCCTGTCGGCGGTTGTTTTGACGGAAAATCCATAGGTTTCATTACGGTATCAGTAGTTTTCCCTTGCACGTCGCGCAAAGAAAAGCCCCTCCCCGCGAGGGGAGGGAAATTGTGTCAGGAGGAATCGGCCATGCGAGAACGGAACGCGGACGCGTTGCTCATTACGGAAATCCACGATTTGCTGTACCGATTAGGTATCCGAGCCACGCGTCAGGGATTTTTGGAAACGTCCTGCGCGGTCTTTCTGGTCATGCGGCAGCGGGAGCCGTTATGGTTCTCCATCATGGACGTGTATCAGCAGGTTTCCGAACTGTACCACATGGACATTCATGTGATTGACCCGCGTATCCGCCTCATCATCCGGAAGATATGGAGGGAACACCGGGCGACGCTGAACGGCCTCATAGGCAAGGAACTGGAGAGCGTTCCGACGCCCCGGCAGTTCATCCAGATTCTGTGCGGCTACCTGCACAAGCGGAGGCCGTACCGCATATCCAGACCGCGTGAAATCCCCGTACGGAGACAGCCCGAACGGCGCTGAACGTCAGTTCAGGACGGCGAAGGCCTCATAGGGGCGAAGCGCCAGCGTGCCGTTTTCGAGACGCGCCATTTGGTCGGACGCGCCATTGCAGAGCAGAAGCGTACCGGGCTTCAAGTCGACGTTCGCGGCCTCGTTCTGCCCGCTGAAACTACATACCACGGTCAGCCGCTGTCCGTCAAGGCTTCTCTCGTAGGCAAACACGCGCTCATTGCCAGTCTCCAAGAAGCGTACTTCCCCTTCCGCGATAATCGGGTACTCCTTGCGGAGTTTGATAAGGGTTCTGTAGTAGTGCAAAATGGAGTCGGGGTCGTCTTCCTCGGCTTCCACGTTGATGAAGCTGTAGTTTGCGGGGATTTCGAGCCACGGGGAACCGTCCGTAAATCCGGCGTTCCGTCCGGCGCTCCACTGCATGGGCGTCCGGGAGTTGTCGCGGGAACGCTGTGCAAGCACTTCCAAGGCGTCCTGTTCGGACAGGCCGCGCTCAAGGAGAATCTTATAGTAGTTAATGCACTCCACGTCGTTGTATTGTTCGATTGTCGTATAGTGCGCGTTGGTCATGCCGAGTTCCTCGCCCTGATAGACGTAGGGCGTACCGCGCAGAAAGTGGATGAACGTCCCCAGCATTTTCGCGGACTGCTTCCAGTATTCGCCCTCGTCGCCGAAGCGCGACACAATGCGCGGCTGGTCGTGGTTGCACCAGAAGACGGCATTCCACCCGCCCCGGCGCGACATCTCCTCTTGCCACTGCCGGAAAATCCCGTGCAGTTGCGCCAAGTCCGGCGGCATTAACGCCCACTTGTCGCCGTTCTTGTAGTCTACTTTCAGGTGGTGGAAGTTGAAGCACATCGCCAGTTCCCGGCTCTCCGGGTTCGAGTACCGGATACAGTTTTCCAGCGTCGTGGACGCCATTTCACCGACCGTGACCATGTTCTCAATGCCGGTGTCCGTGACCATCTCGCGTATGAACTCGTGGATTCTGTGGCCGTCCTTGCAGTAACTCGCGCCGCTTCCGGAACCGCACTGTTCCAGATGTTCCGGCTTTGAAACAAGGTTCAGCACGTCGAAACGGAATCCCTTGACGCCCTTCCCCTTCCAGAAGCGGATAACGTCTTTGAGCGCGTCCCGGACTTTCGGATTTTCCCAGTTCAAGTCCGGCTGTGACTTGTCGAACAGGTGCAGGTACCACTTATCGAGGTTCGGGACGTACTCCCAAGCGGGGGTTCCGAAGCTGGCAGTCCAGTCGAGAGGCGGCTTCCCGTCCACGCCGTCCCGGAAAATGTAGTAGTCCATGTATTCCGGGTCGCCCGTCAGCGCCTTTTTGAACCATTCATGGTCCCAAGAGGTATGATTAAAGACCATGTCGAACATGAAGCCAATGCCCAGCTTGTCGGCCTCGGCAATCATGGCCTCGCAGTCGGCCATCGTGCCGAACATCGGATTGACCGCGCAGTAGTCGGCCACATCGTAGCCGTTGTCGAACATCGGCGACGGGAAGAACGGCGTCACCCAGATGTAGTCCACGCCCAGACTTTTCAAGTACGGCAGTTTGGCGCGAATGCCGTTCAGGTCGCCGATACCGTCGCCGTTGCTGTCGTAGAACGACTTCACATAAATCTGATATACCACGCTGTTTTTGTGTTCCATTGTTACCCTCCTGTTTCATGACGGACAGGGGAAGCGTGCACTTCCCCTGAAAACGGAATTACTCGGCGTGTCCGACGATATCGCCGCCCGCCCGCACGTCCTTTCCGGCGTCGAAGCGGAACTTTCCGTATCCGCCATCGTCCGTGACGACCATCATCGTAATGAGGGGGTGTCCGGCGGCCTTGATTTTCACGGGGTCGAACGTAATTAACTGCTCTCCCGCTTTGACGCGCTGTCCGCGCCGGACATGAATTTGGAACCCGTCGCCGTTCATGCCCACGGTGTCGAGGCCGATATGCAGTAAGATTTCAATGCCGTTCGGGAGCGTCAGCCCGAGGGCGTGGTCGCTTCCGTCCATTGTCTGGGAAACGGTGCTGTCCGCGGGGGCTACCAGTACACTGCTCGTCGGCTCAATGGCAATGCCGTCGCCCAAAACCTTTTCGGAGAAGGTCGCGTCGGGAACCTGCGTAATGTCAACGGTTTTGCCGGTCAGGAACGCCTTGAAGTCAATGGGCGCGTGGGCGGCTTTGGCCTGCGCGTCCACGACGGCCGCTTCCGCGTCCATGCGTTCGGCCTCCGCCTCGGCGGCGGCTTCGGCGTCCAGCCCCTTGCGCTTGCCGACGACGTACGTCAGCGCGAACGGCACCACAATCGCAATCAGCATGCAGAGCGCGAACTGCGCCATGTACTCCGGCCGAATCGACAGAATGCCCGGCAGCCCGCCGACGCCGATTGCCGTCGCGGTCACGCTGCTTGCCGTGCTGACCACGCCCGCCAGACACGACCCGCACATCCCGCAGATGAACGGGAACACATACTTTAAATTGATACCGAACATCGCCGGCTCCGTGACGCCCAAGTAGCACGAAATGCACGACGGAATATTCAGTTCCTGCGCGCGGGTACTCTTGCGCTGTAAGGCAATCATGCCGAGGACGGCGGAACCCTGCGCGATATTGCTAAGCGCAATCATCGGCCAGAGCATGGTTCCGGGGTGGGCGCTGGCCTGCGAACCCGCGATAAGCTGTAAGTCAATGGCGTTGCTCATGTGGTGCAGACCCGTGATGACCAGCGGGGCGTAGAAGAACCCGAACACCGCCCCGAACAGGACACGGAACGAACCACTGATGCCCGCATAGACGACCTTGGAAATGGCGTCGCCGATTTTCCAGCCGATGGGGCCGAGTACGAAGTGCGCCGCCATGACCGCGCAGAGCAGGCTACAGAACGGCACCAGAATCATAGATACGACTTTCGGCGAAATCTTCTTGAAGAACCGCTCCAGATAGGCCAGCGTGAAGGCCGCCAGAATCGCCGGGAGTACCTGCGCCTGATAGCCAATCATGTTGACCTTGATAAAGCCGAAGTCCCACTGGTTGATGGTGCCGTTTGCGAGGGCGTCGGCGACGCCGTAGGCGTTGGTCAACTGCCCGGAAACGAGCGTCAGACCGAGGATAATGCCCAGCATTTCCGTACCGCCCATTTTCTTCATGACCGTCCAGCAGATTCCGACCGGAATGCCGACGTGGAACACGGCCTCACCGAGTAACCACAGAAAGTGGTCGACGCCCGCCCAGAACTGGCTCTGACTGACGAGTGTCGCGCCGTTGAAAACTTCCATGCTGTCGATGACGTTCCGGAAGCCCAGAATCAGGCCGCCCGTGACAATGGCCGGAATCAGCGGCGCGAAAATCTCAGCAAGAGAGGTCATGAGTTTTTGCAGAACGTTTTGATTCTGCTTGGACATGCTCTTGACCTGTTCCTTGGACACCCCCGACACGCCCGACACCGCCGCGAAATCGTCGTAGAAGTCGGCGACCTCGTTGCCGATAATCACCTGAAACTGTCCGGCCTGCGTGAAGGTGCCTTTGACGGAGGGAATGCGCTCAATGCGTTTGATGTCGGCCTTTTTGGGGTCCATGAGTACGTACCGCATGCGGGTAATGCAGTGGGACACCGCCGCGATGTTTTCGCTTCCGCCGATTGCGGCAAGCAGTTCTTTTGAGTCCTCTGTAAACTTGCCCATATTTCTCCTCCTCACATGACTGAAACCGTGCGTTTTCGAGACAGGTTCATCTTAACTTGTTTATACAAGATTGTCAAGAAGCCCCGTCCAAAAAACATGTACAAATCATGAAAGCCTGTCTTGTGCATATTCCCAGTATGCGAAATCGGCCTGTGCGCTTGGCCAGCCGCACAGACCGCTATGTGTAAAGTTTTCCGGACAAACAAATGTTCGTCGCAACGTACCGGGCAGGGCGATTTCGGATAATGTTTCCGCTTCGCTTCACGCGTACGCCTTTTGGGGAGATGTCGCCGTAAATGACAGAGGGCGCAAATTCGCGGTCAGGCGGCGGAAGCCGCGCAAAATGCCGCCGCGAGCAGTCCGGAAAGCGCGGCCTGTACGGCTTTCCCGTACAGACAGGGGCGGACGGACAGCCCGGTGTTTTCGAGTGCGGCGGCGGTCTGCGCGAGTGCCGACACCCCGCCCCACCCCGCGCACAGCGACGCCAATACAAAGCCGTGGGCGTCGGGCGTCAGTAGCGGCGTCAGCGAGAACAGTTCGAGCAGTCCGACGCACGGCGGGGCGGCGCGGAGCGGGTGCGCGAGTACATAGAAGAACACCACGAAGCCGCACACGCGCAACATCGCCGAGGCGGCGTCTCCGGCGGCGTCGACGAACGCCGGGAAGAAGCCGGGCGGCGTTGTGCCGGACAGCGCGGGAATGTCGGGCGGCGCGGTACGCCGGGCGTCGCGTCCGCGGAAACACAGCCCCGTCAGGAACGCCGACAAGACATGTATCAATAGAAGCGCGATTCCGGCGCGGGTACTCCCGAACACGCCGACGCCCAACACGCTGTACAGAAACGCGGGATTCGCGTTGTTGCAGAATGTCAGGAGGCGTTCTGTTTCGTTTTTGGTGAGCAGACCGAGGCGGTAGAGGTCGGCGGCGGTACGCGCCCCGACAGGGTAGCCGCCGAGCAGTCCCAGTAATACGGCGCTTCCGGCGCTTCCGGGGAGACGATACAACGACATCAGCGGCGCGAGTGTCGGCGACGCCCACGCCCCGAAGCCTAACGACATCAGCAGACCCGTCACGACCAGAAACGGGAACAGCGCCGGGACGACCGACACGGCGCAGAGCCGCAACGCGTCGGACGCGGCCTGCCGTACGCGTCCGGCGTCGGCGAGGAACCACACAAGGAGTGCCGCGCACAGTAACAGGTTTGTCCGCCGGGACAGTTTCATGACACATCACCTGTCGCAATGTATGCGGCGTCGCGGGAAACCATGTCCGATTATCACGCCCCGGCGCGGGACAACAAAAAACCACTTTGTGAAAAGTGACCCGGTTCGTAAAAATGTGTAAAAAGCCTATGCGGAAACTGATTGCCGATATAGCGCAAATCTATAGATTTATCAATATTTAATTTTAGAAAATTTTGCTATCTGTCTGAAAAAGCGCTCTGTTTAACGGACTTTGCCAATGATTCCTTTACACATATGTGAGAATTTGGCTTTGTTGACGCGCCCGGGTTTCTGTGCTATAATGGCGTGGAAACAGTGTGAAGGGAGTGTTGCCTATGGCTCATAAGCCCGGAAAAGTATATTTCACGGATACCGAGAAGAAATGGAGTCCGTTCCGGATTCTGGCGTTACTGGGAATTATGGCGCTCGTCGTGGCGCTGACGGGGTTCGGGATTTCGCGCCTGAAAAATCAGGAACCGGAACCCGTGCCGGAGACGGAACGCGTAAGCGTGCCGGAGGAACTGTCGGACGCGGAGGGCGTCCTGCCGCCGGAGGAACTGGAGAAAGAATCGTGGTTGTCGCGTCTGGTACATCCGCGCTCAAAGGCGGAAAAATTGCTGTCCGAAATGAGTATCCGGGACAAGGTTTACCAACTGTTCATTGTGTTTCCCGACCAGTTGACGGGCAAGCCGCCCGTGACCGAGGCCGGGGACGATGTGCGGGACGGTCTCGACCGCTACCCCGTCGGGGGCATTCTGTTCGACCGCGACAACATCCAGAGCCGCGCGCAAATCGGTAACCTGCTCGCGCAAATGCAGTCCTACAGCCGGATACCGTTACTCATGACCTGCGACGAGGAGGGCGGACGCGTAAGCCGCCTTATGAAAACGGTGGGTACGCCGTACGTCGGCCCCATGCTCTCCTACCGCGACAGGGGCGAGGCCACCGCGAAAGCCAACGCCGTGACGATTGCGGGCGGCCTGACTTCCTGCGGGTTCAACATGGACTTCGCGCCCGTGGCGGACGTTTGGTCGAATCCGGACAACTCCGTGATTGGGAACCGCGCCTACAGCACCGACTTCGACGAGGCCGCGGCACTTGTCCGGGCGGCCGTGGAGGGCTTCCATGAGGGGGGCGTCGCCTGTACCTTGAAGCACTTCCCCGGCCACGGCGACACCTACGAGGACAGCCACAACGGACTCGCGAAAGTCTACCGCACTTGGAACCAGTTGGAAGAGGCGGAGTTGAAGCCGTTCCGGGCGGGAATCGCGGCCGGGGCGGACGCCGTTATGGTCGGACACCTTATCGTCGGCGAAATCGACGCAGACCCCGCCACAATTTCCCGCGTCATCGTCACGGACATGCTCCGGGACGAACTCGGGTTTCAGGGCGTGATTATCACGGACAGCCTGCAAATGGAGGCAATCACGCAGCACTACACCCCGGGAGAAGTCGCGCTGCGCGCCATTGAGGCCGGGGTAGACGTACTGTTAGCGCCGAACAATCTTGGAGAGGCGGCCGACGCGCTGCTCTCCGCCGTGGAGGACGGGCGGCTCCCCGAAAGCCGCATTGACGAAAGCGTGATGAGGGTGCTACAGTTGAAAGAATCGTACGGCATTCTGAAATAAATGTCGGCTCCCGGCGTTTTTTACCGAACTGTCACTTTTTCGTAACCGAAAAGAGGTGAAATCCGTGCGCGTGGCGGGTATGATTACGGAGTACAATCCGCTCCACATGGGACATCTCCGCCTTGTGGAGACCATCCGGCAGAACCTCGGCAGAGACACCGCTGTGATATGTTGCATGAGCGGCGACTTTGTCCAGCGCGGAGACCTTGCCGTTGTGCGGCGGCAGGCGCGCGCCAAGGCGGCCGTGATGAGCGGCGTTGACTTGGTGCTGGAGTTGCCCCTGCCCCAGTGCGTGTCATCGGCCGAGGGATTCGCCGAAGGCGGCGTTGGCCTCCTGCTGGCGACGGGTCTGCTGGATACCCTTGTTTTCGGAAGTGAGCGCGGAGACACCGCCGCGCTCCGGGAGACGGCCGCTGTTTTGCTGCGTGAGAACTTTCCCGCCGCCCTCCGCGGAGAGTTGGCCGCCGGTATCTCGTACCCCGCCGCGCGGCAGAGGGCGGTTTCCAAACTGGCCGGGGACGCGCTCGCCGACGTTCTCTCCCGCCCCAACGACCTGTTGGGCGTGGAATACTGCAAGAGCCTGTTACGCCGCGCCTCCGACGTGTACCCGCTGGCGGTTCGGCGGGAGGGTACGCCCCACGGACAGGACATCTCCGGCGACGCCGGGTTTCCGTCCTCGACCGCCATCCGCGCCCTCCTGCGCCGGGGGGAACGGGCGGCGGCACTCTCGCGCATGGCTCCGGCTATGCGGGCGTGCTATCTGGAAGAGGAGGCCGCCGGACGCGCCCCCGTGTTCTACGAGACGGTCGAACGCGTGATTCTCTACCGTCTGCGTTCGATGTCCCGCGCGGACTTCGCCGCGTTCGACGACGGCCGGGAAGGCCTCTCGAACCGCCTCTACGACGCAAGCCGCGGCGCGGTGTCCGTCCGCGAGACGCTCGAACGCGCAAAGACGAAACGCTACCCCATGTCCCGCCTGCGGCGCATGATTCTGTGGGCGGCGCTGGGTCTGACGGAACGGGAACGCGCCCTCCGCCCGGCCTACCTGCGCCCGCTGGCCATGAGCGCCACGGGGCGGAAGTTACTGGCGCGTATGCGAACCTGCGCCGCGCTTCCCGTGCTGACGAAGGCCGGGGACGTGTCCGCGCTGGGTTCCGGGGCGGAGGCGCTCCTGCGACTGGAAGCAAAAGCCGCCGACCTGTACGCGCTGGCCTGTCCCGTTACCGCCGCCGCCTCGGGCGGCGCTGTCTGGAAAGAGCCGCCTTGGATTGCGGACGCCGCCTCTTTCAGAAAGGATGTTCCATGAAATCACAGATTCCCCCCCGCGTACGTATCATTCCGCTGTCGCTGGCGCTGTTGCTTCTGACGGCCTGCGCGCTCAACCAGATTTCCGCCCCCCCGCCGGAGGACGCCCCCGCCGGACTGCCCGAAAACTTGACCTGCGAAATCGAGACCGAACCCGAAAGCGGCGTCTCCCGCGCCGACGACGGCTCCATGATTGCTGCGTACACGTATAAGTTGCCCGTCATGCGGCTCTACCGCGAAAACGGCGCGCCCGTCACGGAGGAGACCGCCGAATCCGGGCAGGAACTTGACGCCGTGCAGATGGCCAACACATTTAATCAGGCGTTCCGGGACTGGAAAGAAGAGGCCGACTACCCCGCGCTTGAAGAATTAGCCCAGCAGGATTACGCACAGAAAAAAGAGGAGAAACAGAATTGGGATTACCATTACGAACAGGGGTTAGAGACTGATGTCTACAAGACGAGCCGTTTCGTGAGCGTGTCCGGGCGCTTCTACTATTACGCCGGAGGGGCGCACCCCAACACCGTCTTTTTGGGCTGGAACTACGACATGGAAAAGGGTACCTTCTTCTATGCCGGACAGCTCTTTCAGGACACGGAGGCCGTCACGGAGGAACTGCTACACCTTGCGCGGGAGCGCGCCGCCGAGTGGAACATGACCCCGGAAGATTTCTTCTGGGAGGACTACGCCGAAACCCTCAACGGCTGGAGTGAGAAGTCGGCCGTCGTCACGTTTGACCAGTTCAACATGACCATTTCGTTTTCTCCGTACGTTATCGCGTCCTACGCCGCCGGGGAGCAGATTTTCAACATCCCCATTACGTGGCTCTGGCAGTACCTCAACCCGTACGGGCAACACCTGCTTTCGCAGTGAATCACTTCCCCCTTTGTCTCCGAAAGACAGAGGGGGATTATTTTGAAAATAGGGATTGACAAAGCCTCGCGGAAATGGTATAGTTCTTTTTGCAAGTTAAACAAGACTAACTCCGTGGAATCGGCGTGGGCGGGACGCCTTTCTTCTCACAGCGGAAGTTAGTTTAGGCTAATAGAGACGGAGGAGCCACAGAGAATGAATCAGAGCTTTGAAATGGCACTGGCGGCATACTGTGCGCCGACTTTGGCGGCTTTGAAACCTTCCAGTTTGTTCCGCTGGTTCGGGAATCCGAACGACTTCACCGTATGGAGCCGGAAACTTGCCGGTTTCGGACTCGGCCTCCGAAGCCTGAAACGCTGTCCGGACGGCGGCTGTCTGCTCTACCTGTACCGCGTGCGGTGGATGGAGCGGATTGTGTCAGAGGCCGACAACGCCGCGTTTCTGCGTTCCCGCGGATACGCACCCGAACACGGCATGGAATCCCTGTTGAGCCGCCTTTCCGAGCGCCTGCGCGGAGACGGAACCTTTCCCCATGAAATCGGCGTCCTTCTGGGCTACCCGCTGGAAGATGTCCGGGGGTTCATCGAAAACGGCGGGCGGAATTACACCTGTTGCGGCTGTTGGAAGGCCTACGGCGACCCGGAAGCCGCCCGCCGGAAATTCGCCTCCTACCGCCGCTGTACGGAACGGTACCGGGAAAACTTGCGTATGGGAATCGCGCTGGAAGCGCAAATTGTCACTATGCGGCGGAATCCCGCCGTGTGAATATTCATTGACAAGGAGAGAATCGTTATGAGCAAAATCGCGGTCGTGTACTGGAGCGGCACGGGCAACACGGAACAGATGGCCAACTGTATCGCCGAGGGCGCCAAGGGTGCCGGCGCGGACGTGGATATTTTCAACGTCACCGACGCGGGGGACTTCACCGCCGACCAGATGGGCGGCTATGATGTCGTGGCGTTCGGGTGTTCCAGTCAGGGGTCGGAACAGTTGGAAGAGGCGGCTTTTGAGCCGATGTTCGCGGCGCTGGAAGACGCCCTCTCCGGCAAGAAAGTCGCGCTGTTCGGCTCTTACGGCTGGGGCGACGGCCAGTGGATGCGGGATTGGAACGACCGCTGTAAGGCCGCCAAGGCGGTTCTGTTCGATGACGGACTGACCGTGAACGAAGCCCCCAACGACGAGGCGCAGGAAAACTGCCGCGACATGGGCAAAGAACTCGCCAAGTGGTAACACCGCATACGCGTACGGCGTCCCGGTTCGTCCGGGACGCTTCTTTTTACGATTCGTCCATGTCGACCGTGATATGGTCTGTTCCGTAGCGGTCGAACTCCGACAGATACGCGTCAATCCGCGCCTTCAAGGCCTCGTAATTCTCCCCGGTCATGGGTTCGCCGTCCATGTCGCGCAGTGCCAGCTCCTCCGCCAGAATCTCGAAGAAGGTCACGTCCTCGTACTGCTCGATTACCTCGTGAATGCCGCCGTCGGCGAACGCCCGCGACGGAATCAGCTCCCCGTTGTAGAGTTCCACGAGCTTGCTCATGCGGTGGTGGAGGCAGTGGGAAAAAATCGTACTCTCCACGGCGTCATATTCCCGGATGCGGTCTGTCTCTTCCCGCGTCGAGTTCATAATCCAGTTGCCTATGTACACAAGGTCCAGCAGATAACGAAACTGCTGCTCCGTCAGCTCAATTTTCATCTCGAAGCCTCCTGAACGATTGCGCGGCGTACGCGCTCCATGATTTCATCATTATAGCACACACCCCCCGGAATTTCCACCTGAAAAACCGGGAAAAAATACAAAAGTCTGTCTTGCGGCTTTGCCAAAGACATAGTATAATATGCCCCGAACATTGCGACGGCTCACAGCATTTCAGGAGATGATACCATGACAGACACCAGACCCGTAGGCGTGTTTGATTCCGGCCTCGGGGGGCTGACCGCGATACGCTCCCTCCTGCGCATTCTGCCGGAAGAAAACTTGATTTATTTTGGCGACACCGCCCGCGTACCGTACGGGAACCGCGCCCCCGAAACTATCTTGCAATATGCCCGGCAAGATGTCCGCTTCCTGCGCTCGTTCCACCTCAAAGCGATGGTCGTCGCCTGCGGGACTATCTCCACAACGTCCCTTGACACCTTACAGGCCGAAAACCCCGACCTGCCCTTTGTCGGGGTCGTCTCCCCGGCCTGCCGCCGCGCCGCCGAAGTGACGAAGCAAAAGCGCGTGGGCGTTATCGCCACCCGCGCCTCCGTCCGCTCCGGCGCGTACGAAGCCGCTCTGCGCCGCCTTGACCCTGAAATCGCTGTGATTGGCAAGCCCTGTCCCTTGTTCGTTCCGCTGGTGGAAAACGGACGCTTTCGCCCCGGCGATATCGTCATTGAGACCGTCGCCCGCGAGTACCTCACGCCCCTGCTCCGACAGAACATTGACACGCTCATCCTCGGCTGTACCCACTACCCGCTGCTGCAAGAAGTGATTGCCGACATCTGCGGGGCGTCCGTGACGCTGGTTTCCGCCGGGGAGGAGGCCGCCTACGAGTTGAAGCGCCTGCTAAAGGCGCGGAACCTGCGCGGCGATTTGTCACATACCGGGGAGGCGCAATTTTTCGTCAGCGACCAGACGGAAGATTTTGAAAACATGGCCTCGCTCTTCCTGCGCGAAGACCTGCGCCATACCGTACGGAGGATTGACATTGAACAGTATTGAAAACATGGAACGTACCGACAACACGCCCTCCGCCGCTTCCAAGCAAGAGGAGGACACCCCCACGGACACGCCAAGCCCGACAGAAACCGACACCGCGCTTTCTGTCCTGCCCGCGCGCTCCGGCGACGCGCTCCCCGTCCTGCTGACCATCCACTCCGAACAGGACATTGACACCCCCCAGCAGGACCACATGGAACTGCTCACCGAAGGCACCATGAACCTTACGCCCGACTGCCTCACGCTTACCTACCACGAAAGCGCCCTCACGGGCATGGAGGGTACCACGACCGTTTTCGAGATGTACGGCCCCAAAGTGATTCTCCGGCGCATGGGTACCGTCAGTTCCCAGATGATTTTCGAGGAGGGGCGACAGCATACCTCCCTGTACGAAACCCCCATGGGCGAACTCTCCATTGATATACAGACCGGCTATCTGCGCAACTCCGTGACGGAGAGCGGCGGACTGCTGGAAATCCGCTATTCCGTGTCGGTCGAACACGCGAGTACCGGAAAGAACCGCTTCCGGATGAGAGTCCGGCGCAAGCGGAAACAATCCCAACGTGAAAAGGACTGTACACCATGAACATGATGCAAGAGGCTCATAAACAAATTCATTCCCTGACGCTGGACGCTTACCGCGCCGCCGTGTCGGACGGCGTTCTTCCTGACGCGGAACTGCCCGCGATTGCCGTCGAGATTCCCAAAGACCCGTCCAACGGCGACTTTACCACGACATTCGCGCTGGCCGCCGCCAAAGCCTTAAAAAAGCCCCCAAAAGTGATTGCGGCGGCGTTGTCGGAACGCATGCGCTTGGACGGCACTTACTTTCAAAGCGTCGAGATTGCCGGCCCCGGCTTCCTGAACTTCCGCGCGGGGTCACGCTGGTATGACGGCGTTCTGTCCGCGATTGAGACTGAAGGAAATGATTATGGAACCTGTACAGACCTACAGGGACAGAAAATCATGGTGGAATTTGTGTCGGCGAACCCCACCGGCCCCATGCACATGGGCAACGCGCGCGGCGGGGTTCTCGGCGACACGCTGGCGTCCATCCTAAGCGCCTGCGGCGCGGAGGTTGAGCGGGAATTTTACGTCAATGACGCCGGAAACCAGATTGAGAAGTTCGCCCACTCCATAGAGGCGCGTTATCTGCAACACTTTCAGGGCGAGGACGCGGTGACGTTCCCGGAGGACGGCTACCACGGCGACGACATCCGCGACCTCGCCGAACAGTACGCCGCGCAGTACGGCGACACGTTATTAAATGTCACGCCCGACGAACGCCGCGAAAAACTGGCCGCGTTCGGCCTGTCCGTGAATCTCCCGAAGATGAAAGCCGACTTGTTACGCTATAAGATTTCTTACGACACTTGGTTTCTGGAATCGACTTTGCACGAAAGCGGCTATGTCGCGGAGACCGTGGACGAGCTTTCCAAACGCGGCTGGACGTACGAGAAAGACGGCGCGTTATGGCTCAAAACGTCGGAAATTATGCGCGGCAACCTCCTGAAGGCCGGGAAAAAGCCGTCAGACGACCTCAAAGACGACGTACTCCGCCGCGCGAACGGCTTCTATACCTATTTCGCGGCGGATATCGCCTACCACCGGAACAAGTTTGAGTTGCGCGGCTTTGACCGGGTCATCAACATCTGGGGCGCTGACCACCACGGGCATGTGGCGCGCCTCAAGGCCGCCCTCGACGCCCTCGGCCTCGACGGCTCCGGCCGCCTCGACATCGTGCTGATGCAACTGGTCAAGCTCCTGCGCGACGGGGAGACAGTCCGCATGAGTAAGCGTACCGGAAAGGCCATCAGCCTGTCAGACCTGCTCGACGAAGTACCCGTTGACGCGGCGCGGTGGTTCTTCAACGCCCGCCCCGAAACGCAAATGGAATTTGATTTGGGGCTTGCCGTCCGGGAGGACGCCGAAAACCCCGTCTATTATGTCAAGTACGCCCACGCCCGGATATGTTCGCTTCTGCGTACGCTTGCCGACGAAGGCGCGAACGTCCCCGCGCACGCCGACATTTCCCTCTTGACCGACGACACCGAACGCGCATTGATAAAGGCGCTGGCGCGCTTCGGGGAGGAAATCCGCCTCTGCGCCCGCGACTACGACCCCAGTCACCTGAACCGTTACCTGCAAGACCTCGCCGGGTGTTTCCACAGGTTTTACACCTCCTGCCGTATCAAGGGAGAGGCTGCGGACGTACAGTCGGCGCGCCTCGGCCTCGCCGACGATACCCGGAAAGTGCTTTGCAACGGCTTGCGCCTGTTAGGCATTGAGGCTCCGGAGAAGATGTAACGCGGCGTCCCGCCCGCGCCAAGGCGGGACGCCTGTCAGATACCAGTTATAGCGAAAGGAATGAGTACCCATGTCCGACAACATCCCCCGTCTCACGCTGACCCCCGACGAATCCGCGGACGCCCCCGCGTTCGTGTCGTACGAGACGCCCCCGGAACTGTTCCAGCAGTACCAGACGCCGCAACAGGCGGCTCCCGCGGCGGCTCCCGCACAACAGGCCTACGCGGCGGCTCCCGTACAGCAACAACAGGCGTACGCACCCGCCCCGGCGGCGTCCGCCGTCCCGCAACTGACGCTGAACCCGACCATGCCCGAAGCCGCACCCGCTCCGGCTCCGGCTCCCGCCGCCGTCGCCGAAGAAATGCGCCTCACCCCCGAAGAACAGCGCGCCGTCGACGAGTTCGCCAAGAAAATCGACATCACGGACACAAACCTTGTCCTGCAATACGGCGCGGGCGCACAAAAGAGCGTGGCCGAATTTTCGGAAAGCGCCCTGTCGTCCGTGCGTACGAAAGACCTCGGCGAAGTCGGGAATTCGCTTAGCGCCCTTGTGGCGTCGCTCGACAACATCAACGAGACCGGGGAGAAGAAAGGCGGACTGTTCGGCTTCTTCAAGAAGTCAGAGGACAAAATCCAGACCCTCAAAGCGCAGTATTCCAAGGCGGAAACCAACGTCGACAAAATCAGTAAGGAACTCCAACAGCACCAAATTACCCTGCTCAAAGACTCCGCCATGCTCGACCAGCTCTACGAGAAGAACCTGCAGTATTACAAGGAACTGTCGATGTATATTCTGGCGGGGAAAAAGCGTCTGGCGGACATCCGCGCCAACGAACTGGCGGACTTACAGCGCAAGGCACAGCAGACGGGTTCCCAAGAGGACGCGCAGCGCTTCAATGACATGGTTCAGCTCTGCGACCGCTTCGAGAAGAAACTGCACGACTTGGAATTAACGCGCATGATTTCCATTCAGATGGGACCCCAAATCCGGCTGATTCAAAACAACGACGTGTTAATGGCGGAGAAAATCCAGTCGTCGCTTGTGAACACAATCCCGCTTTGGAAAAGTCAGATGGTGATAGCGCTGGGCGTCGAACACGGACGCCGCGCCGTCGCGGCGCAGAACGCCGTCACCGAAATGACGAACACGCTCTTACAGCAGAACGCCGACCTGTTGAAAATGGGTACCATTGAGACCGCCCGCGAGGCCGAGCGCGGCGTCGTCGACATCGAGACCCTGCAACACACCAACCAGCAGTTGATATCGACCATTGACGAAGTGCTGAACATCCAGCGCGACGGCGCGGAAAAACGCCGCGCGGCGGAAGTCGAACTGCACCGCATTGAGGGCGAACTGCGTCAGAAGTTAATGCAACTCAACCAGTGACGGCGCAAGCCGTGCCGGGGAACGATTCCCGGCACGGTCAAGCTACGTCATGATTGCAACTTTCGCCAATCTCGATATCTGAACTGACAGGCGGAATCTGATTCAAAAAACGTAGTCAAACGATATAAAACATATCCAATGAATACGTTTTTGCTTTTTCTCGTTTCAAACCTGTCCCGTTTCCTGAAAGTCGCCTTTACAGTAATCCGGTTTGTGTAACAGTCCACGAGCGTAAATTCCCGACAATCCATCGGTACTAAGCCAAAACGTACTCCGTCGTATCGCGTATGTTCAAAGCCGCGTTTAAGTCCCTGTCAATCCGCTTTCCGCAACATGCGCAGACATAGGAACGGTCAGAGAGTTTCAAGTCCGCTTTCAGCGTTCCGCAGAAATGACAGGTTTTCGAGCTTGGATACCATCTGTCAACCATGTGAAGCGGAATCCCGTGGATTTTGCATTTCCATGTGAGAAAATCGCGGAATCCATAGAAATTCTGTCGCGCCACGGCTTTTGACAAATGGCGGTTCTTCATCATACCCGATACGTTCAAATCTTCAATCGCCACAAACTCCGGCTTGGCTTTCACCAGAGAAGCGACCGTCTGCCGCAGATAATCCTTACGGATACAGTCAAGGCGATAGTGGAGTTTTTGAACTTTCAGACGTTGTTTGTTATATCGTTTGCTTAAATCCTTTCCTTTCTTGGAATTTTTCTTCTGACTTTCGCGTTTTCTCGAAAGCCGCCGCTGTTCCCGCTTGAGCTTCTTTTCCAGTTTTCTGACTTTGCGCGTCCGGTTGATATTCGGAAATTCGCGCCCGTCGCTGACAACCGCGAAAGACTTGATTCCCAAATCCAAGCCGATTCCCTCTGTTTCAGGTTCCACGGGTTCCGGGTCGTGGATTTCCACCAGCACGGAACAGAAAAACCGTCCGGCGTGATAAGAGATACTGCCGGAATGAATGACATTCGCTTCCGTTGGAAAGTATCCGTACTCTTTCATCGCTACCCAACCAAGACCGGGTACTTTGATTCTGTGCCGTTCGCAGACAATCGGCTGTTTCGCGCCGTTTCGTACAAAGTAATAAGACGGCTCATTGACGCTTTTTTTCTTGAAGTTCGGATGAGCGGCAAGCCCCTTAAAGAAGCGCTGATATGCCGAATTTGCGTTGATTATCGCCTGTTTTACCGCTTTGGCGTGCGTTTCCTTAATCCAAATCTTATCCGGGTTTTCGGACAGATAATCATGGTTCAGCCATACGGAGAAATCGTAAGCAGACATATACCGCTGTCCGTCCCGATACCGTTTATCCGCTTCCGCTAAAAACAGGTTGTAAACAAACCTGCAAGTCCCGATTGCCTTTAATAGAGTAACGCGCTGTTCCGTCGTGGGCTTAATTTCTGCTTTCAGGCTCTTGAACAAGGTTTTCACCTCTTCCATTCGTGAACACACCTGAATATTTATGCCTGCATTTGTTCCTATTTTTGATTGCTTAACATCGCCTCCTCCTTGTTTTCCTTTGTCTAATTTCCGGAAAGTCACATGAGAAAGGATTTAGGGGAGACAGAGTGAATGATATCGTAATGGATTGTGGCGGGGCGTTCAGTCGAAAATAAGGCGGCTGACGAGCCAGTAGACCGCGCCGCCGAGCAGTCCCGCGCCGATACTGACTATCCAGCCGTTCCCGGCGCTCCGCACACTCCACGCGATAATGACCGCGAACACCCCCGACACCGCTAAACGGCTCTCTTTCCGTTTCATACTCCCTCCTATGTATGACAAAAGGCTCGTCTCCGACGAGCCTTCTTTCACACCCTGTTTCACTTGCCGAGGCCAAAGCGCTTGTTGAACTTCGCCACGCGTCCGCCGGTGTCGACCAGCTTCTGCTTGCCCGTGAAGAAGGGGTGACACTTTGAGCAGACTTCCACCTTGATATCCTTCTTGGTGGAACCTGTCTCAATTACATTACCGCAGGCGCATGTAATCGTAGTCTGCTGATAACTGGGATGGATTCCTTCTTTCATGCTCTTTGTTCACCCCTTTCGGATTCAGATTGCCCCGGCGAGCTTTCACCCGACGAAAGCGGGGTATATTCTACCACGCTTCCGGACGGAATGCAAGTGTTTTTTTTCGCTTTTTCCAGTTGAGGAAGATTTTCAGCAGTTTGACCGCCGGGAACGCGGCGAAGCACGCGAACAGTCCGGTAACGGGCAGGATGTCAAACACGCCAGCGCTTAAAAAATCGTACAGGAGAAAGAACGGTGACCAGCCGTGTTTTTTGAGCAGTTCATTCCATGGTTCCGGCTCTACGTTCATCAGGCGTCCGGGGAACTCCCACAGCAAAAACGGCTGACTCATCAGAAAGAGGTACGCCGCGCCGAGGGCGGCAAGAATCAGAAGCAGGTCGCAGACCCGCCGCCAGTGGAAACATGTGTCCCGTTCCGCGCGGCGCAGGGCGTACCGGACGCCGAACCCCGCGCAGAACGCGCATTGGCACAAGGCGCTGAGCGGAATAATTTTCAGGACGCCCGTCAATTCCAGAATCTGTCCGGGGTAGCAGAGAAGCGCCGCCGCGAGACAGCCCAACAGCAAAACGCCGTATTCCCTCCAGACGACCAGCGGCGGCACTTCCTCCGCAATGACTTGGGGTGTCGGGGGCGGCAGACGCTTCGCCCGCAGGACTTCCAAATCAGTCAGGCCGAGCGCGTCGGCGATGTCGTCGAACTTCGCCACGTCCGGCAGGCAAATTCCGCGCTCCCATTTGCTTACGGCCTTGTCCGTCACGCCTAATTTTTCCGCGAGTTCCTTTTGGGTCATGCCCTTGGCTTTCCGTTCTTCCGACAGAAACTGCCCGAATCGCACAGTATCCATTGTCCGCGCCCCCCTATGTCTTTGGGACATTGTAGGGAAAGCGCGGCGGAAAGTCAAGAAACTTGTGGTAGAGCGCGGAAAAAGCCCCCTCCGTTGCCGGGAGAGGGCGAACACTGTCACGGGATATCTTCGGCGGGGGCGTCGGGGCGAGGTTCTCCGGCCAGCAGGGCTTCCATACGCTTTTGGGCGTCGTCGAGAGCCTCCGTTACTTTCTTGCGTCCGGCCATGACCTTCCAGAGTTCTTCCCCGAGGATATCGGCCATTTCCGGCCACTCCGTGAGCGTCGGCACATACTGGCTTTGTTCCATTGCCGCGGCGACTTTGGCATAGTGCGGACGGGACTTCAAAATTTCGGCGTCCTGTAAGAGCGAGTAGCGGCAGGGCGTGACGCCGGACGCAATCAGGTTTCTTTGGATGCTGGGGTGCATGAGGTACTCAAGGAGGCGCTCGGCCTGTTCGGGGTGCTGACTGTTCGCGGGAATGCCAAGCCCCCAAATGGTACAGGTTCCGGCGGGGTGGGTTTCCCCGCCCTTTTCCGCCGCGCCGGGGAATACGATGTAGGTCGCGGCACTCTTCGCGGATGGCGTGTACCAGTCGGAGCGGATAAAGCCCACGGCGGCCTTGCCGCTGTCAATGGCCTTGACAAACTCGGAATCGGGGAGGGCTTTCCCGGTGGCGGTCAGTTCGAGGAAGAAGTTGACGGCGTCCTGAAACTTCTTGGTGTAGACGGACGGCTTTTGATTGTGGTCGACAAACCAGCCGTCGAAACTCCGCAGAATCGGCAGGAAATCGAGCGTGACGCGGTCTTCGTGGGACTGGTGGTACACGAAACCAATTTCCCCGCGCTGTTTGGCGGCCTTGCAGACGGCCAACAGGTTTTGCAGGTTCTGTATTCTGTCGGTGGAGCTGTCGGAGGCAATCAGGGACTGCTTGTTACAGAGCAGAACCGTGGCGTTCCCGTACCACGGCGCGAGGGTGTACGCGCTTCCGTCGGCGCAGATGTCGAGAACGGACGGTATGAAGTCGTCGCCGGGGCGGTAGCCCAGCGCGCTGAGACTGGCGAGGGCGTTCGTTTTCCGGCACGCGGCGACGCTGGAACTGTGTACCATGATAAGGTCATAGGCGGTGTCGGTTTGTGACAGCGCGGCGCGGAGTTCGTCGCGGGAGAGTTCCCGGACTTCACAAGTAACATGGTTGCCCTGTTCAAAGGCGGGCAGTTCCGCCCGGACGGCCTCCGCCCACGCCCCCGACAGCATGGCCAGTGTCAGCGGGACAGGCGGCTCTTCCGGCGTCGCGGGGATTCCGTCGGGGGCGGGTTCAGCGTCGGCGTCGGCTTGGGATGTGGTATCGGCGTCCGTGGGGGTCTCTGTCCCGCCGTCGCTGTCCGTATCGGACGCGGTATCGTCGGCACTGTCCGTATCGGACACGGTATCGTCGGCACTGTTCGCGGGCGTGGTCACTTCCCCGTCGGGGCCGATGATGATGGCGTTTTCGGTGTCGCCGTCGGTGACAAAAACGCTTGTGGGGCCGTCCGCGCCCCCGATGATTCCGACTTGCTGTTTGCAGGCCGTCAGAGACCATAAGAGCGTGACGGCCAGCAGACAGAGCGCCACTGTTTTTCTGTTCATAACGTACCCTCCCGGCAGAGATTCCGGAACAGATTCCCATTCCGCTCACAGGATAGCATATTTCCAGCAAAAACGCAAGAATTTTTTAAAATCTCCACAAAAAGATTGACAACGCCGGGAGTTTGTACTATTCTAAGGGTACCGCGTTCGCGGACAAAGGAGGAGTACGCATGAATAGCAACCGCAAGACTATCATCGCCGGAAACTGGAAGATGAACAAGACCCCCAAGGAAGCCGAAGCCCTGTTAGGGGAAGTCCTCCCAAAAGCGGCTGGCGCGTCCTGTGAAGTCGTCGTCTGCGTGCCTTACGTGGATTTGCCGATTGCCTGCGGCAAAACCGCCGGAAGCAAGGTCAGCGTCGGCGCGCAGAATCTGCACTTCAAGGCCAGCGGCGCGTACACCGGGGAAATCAGCGCGGCCATGCTTCAGGAAATCGGCGTGTCCTACGTGGTCATCGGGCACAGCGAACGCCGGGAGTATTTCGCCGAGACGGACGCGACGGTATCCCTGAAAATCGGCGCGGCGCTGGCGGCGGGTCTGACGCCCATTCTGTGCGTGGGCGAGAGCCTCGAACAGCGCGAGCAGAACATCATGCCCGAACATATCCGCACACAGATTAAAATTGACCTCTCCGGCGTCTCCGCCGCCGACATGGGCAGGGTCGTCGTCGCCTACGAACCCATCTGGGCTATCGGCACGGGCAAGACCGCCACGTCCGAACAGGCGCAGGAAGTCTGCAAGCTCATCCGCGACACCCTCGCGGAGCTTTTCGGCGCGGAAACCGCCGAAACGGTCTCCATCCTCTACGGCGGTTCCATGAACGCGAAGAACGCCGCCGAACTGCTGGCGCAGCCCGACATCGACGGCGGCCTCATCGGCGGCGCGTCCCTGAAAGCCGACGATTTCGGCCAGATTATCGCCGCCGCGCAGTGAACGCGATTTTGTAACATTGCGCCGGGAGTGTCCCGGCGGTTCGGACGCCGCTTCCCATGAACCGGGAAGCGGCGTCTTTCGGTTAAATCAAGCCGACAATCAGGATAAAGAGAATCAGCACGGGAAGCACGAACTGAAAATAGGGTTTCAGGGCGGCGGGCATTTTCAGGCCGGTTCCGGTGTTGGCCTCTTTCAGGTAGTTGTCGAAGCCCCAGCCCCAGCGCGTCACGCAGAAGAGCAGGTACGTCAGCGACCCCAGCGGGAGCAGTAACGAACTGACAATGAAATCCTCGCTGTCGAGTACGTCACGCGCCCCGATGATGTGCAGGTCCATCCAGACGTTGTAGCCGAGTACGCAGGGCATACTCGCAATGAGAATAAAGATACAGCAGACCAGAGAGGCCTTTTTCCGGTTCCAGCCAAAATCGTCAATGCAGTTGGCTATCAGGTTCTCAAAGACGGCAATGACCGTCGAGAAGCTGGCAAACGTCATGAACAGGAAGAACAGCGCCCCCCAGAAGCGGCCGCCCGTCATGTCGGAGAAGATGCGCGGCAGGGTCATGAAAATCAGGCCGGGGCCTTGGTTCGGTTCCACGCCGAAGCTGAAGCACGCCGGGAAGATAATCAGTCCGGCCATAAAGGCCACGAACGTGTCAAGGGCGCAGATACGCGCCGCCTCGCCGGGGAGCGTGTTTTCATCGGACATGTAGCTTCCGAAAATCTCCATGGAGCCGATTCCGATACTCAGCGTGAAAAATGACTGGTTCATGGCGTCCATGATGACATGAAACAGCCCGACTTCCCGGGCGCGTTCCATGGACGGGAGCAGGTAGAACTTGACGCCTTCCAGACCGCCGGGGAGCGTCAGTCCGCGCACGGCCAGTATCACAATCAGGCACAGAAGCCCCAGCATCATCCACTTTGTGACGCGTTCGAGACCGTTGCGGAGTCCGAAACTGCACACCAAAAAGCCCGCAATGACGGTAATCGCCATCCAGAGCGCCATTTCCGCTGGGGAGGCCAGCATGCGTTCAAACACGGAATCGGCCTCGGCGGGCGGGAGCAGGTAGAACACGCCCCCCGCGAACTTGAAGAAGTAGCCCAACATCCAGCCGGAGACCGTGGTATAGTACATCATGAGCAGTGTACAGCCCGCGAAGCACGCCCAGCCGTGAATATGCCACTTGCTTCCGGGGGGTTCGAGGGCTTGGAAAGCGGGCAGGGCGCTTTTCCGGCTTGCGCGTCCGACCGCGAACTCCATGGTCAGGACGGGAATGCCCATCAGCACCAGAAAGAGCAGGTAGAACAGCACGAACACGCCGCCGCCGTCCGCGCCCGTGACGTACGGGAAGCGCCACACGTTCCCGATTCCGATTGCACACCCGGCGCTGACCAGCAGGAAGCCCAGACGTGACCGGAAAGTTTCGCGTTCCATCATAACTTGTCACTCCTTACTATGTTCACCCGACCCGGATTACAGGCCGAGGTCTTCGCGCACGAGCAGGACTTCCGTTTCCGTGCCAAACATCGGTTCCCACAGAACCACAAGCCCCCGGCAGATTCGCTCCGGACTGTTGCAGTCATAACAGCGCTCCGCACGCGCCGCGCACGGTGTTTTCATGCCTAAGCGTTGCGCGTTTTTCGGCGCGGCGATGTTCCGCGCCCGCCACAGTGCCTGTTCGTAGTCCGGGGCGATTTTGTTCTGACCCACGACGAAATACACGCGCTTATGCCCGTACAATGTCGACGCGACGCGGTTGCCCGTGCCGTCGATGTTGAGCAGTTCGCCGCCCTCCGTCATGGCGTTGACCGACGAAAGGTAAACTTCCGTATTCATGGCGCGGTCGCGTTCCGTGCTGTCCCCGACCCAGTGCCAGTGCAGGTCGTTATGCGTCGAGAGGCTTTTATCAAGGCCAAGTTCTTTCAGCGTCACGGAGCCGCCGAAGCCGACCGTTGTGCCGTCAATCGCGGCGTTGAGGTAGTCCGACGCGGCCTTCCCGTCGGGGAAAATCTCCGCGCGGAATCCCCGCGCCCGCAAGTTGTCCCGTACCTGTTCGAGTTCCATATTGCCACGTCCTTTCAGAGCCAGTCGCGTTCCAGCGTCTCCCGCAACGCCCGGAACATGTCATAATAACGCGCTTTGGTATTCTGGACAATGCCCAGCGCAATGGCCTCATTGTAAGCGTGCGCGACATGGTTTCTGTCCTCCAGCGCCCGGAGCCACAAGGCCTCGTCGGGAATCATCTCCGCCGCGTAGGCGGTTCTGATAACCAGTTTCGGGGAACCGATTTTTCCCTCCCGGTAGCCGCTCTTGTCCAAGCACTCCTTCATAGTTTTCCAAGCCTGTTCAAAGCAGATTTCAAAGAGCGCCACCATACCGGACAGTTCCACGTTTCCGTAAGGTTCCGTGTAGGCGTAAATGTCGCCGAGATTGTCAAGCGCCCGGACAAAATTTTCAAACTTGCTCATAAATCACAACTCCGTCGCGTTGAATAGATTCCAACAATTCGGGCTGCACGGGTTTGTCCAGATTCACGATATCGAACATCAGCAGAGTGTACGTCTCCTCGTCCACGTCGAGCGAGAACCGCGCCCCGTCGCCGCCCGTGAAAGCAAGGTCAATATCGCTCCGTTCGCGGAAATCGCCCCGCGCCCGCGAACCGAACAGTAGCACCTTTTTGACGCCGTACTTTTCCGCGAACGTCCGGATTTCCCGAATGACACGTTCCCGGATACCAGTTTTTTGGGAAAGTTCCGCTTCCGTGTCCATGTGGCAGACCTCTCAATCCAGCAGTGTTTTCCAGTGTTCGGCGCGGTGGGCGTCGAAGCACATCGCAATCTGTTCGGGGGTGTTCTTCTCCGTCGACAGCGGCGGGAGCGCGTCCAGCGGAAAGTAGCCGCTTTCCGTGGTCTCCGTGTTCTCCTCGAACTGTCCGCCGTGCGCCGTGCAGAGTACGAAAATTTTGCACAGCTTCCATGCGTACACGGGTTGGTTGTGCTTTTCGCGGTCTTGGACTGCAATCACCAAATCGGCGCTGACCTCTAATCCGGCCTCTTCGCGCACTTCCTTGACGGCGCTTTCCATCACGGACAGGTTGACATCGACCCAGCCGCCCGGCAGAGACCAGTTTCCGGTGCGGCGTTCCCGTACAAGCAAGATTTTGTCGTCCCGGAAAATGGCGGCGCGGGTGTCCAGTTTGGGCGTCTGGTATCCGGTTTCGGCGCAGAACAGTTCCCGGACTTTCTCCGCGGGAATGCCGGACTTCTCGTGAAGCATTTCCGCGGCGATTTCCCGTACCCGCTGGAAGCGTTCCACATCAAAGGGGTCTTTGGAGTAGTGCAAGCCGGCCTGTGCCAGACTTTGCAATTCCACAGCCCATTGTAACCATTGTTCGTTACGGTTCACGGTGTCGCCTCCTGTCAAATTATGCTCAACTGCTTTTCTTCGGTGTCGTCTTGGCGCAACAGCGCCCCGGCGGCGGGGAGTGTGCGCGCCCGGTAACGCGCCGGGTTGACAATGGGCGTCTCGGACGCCGGAAGCGCCCTTTCCAGCGTGTGGCTTCCTTTCAGCGTCATGACGTTGACGCCCTGCGTCGTGCGGGTGGACTTCTGCGGGAGAGCGGACGTGTGGAACAGCACACAGCGCGGCTCCGTCGAGTAGACCGCGATTTCCGTCTCATCCGTCAGACAGAGCATGGACGCCAGCGGCGATTTATCGGAGTAGGCACCCGTGAGGCGGCGGCGGTTGGATTTCGTGTCGTACGCCGACAGCGGGACACGGGCGGCCTTGCCGTTTTCGTAGAAAAATAGCAGATAGCCGGAGTAGTCGCCGGGAAGCACGGCGTAAATGACGTTTTCGCCGGAATCCATGCCCAGTTTCGCCGGGAGGTAGTCGCCCAAGACGCTTGCTTTCGTGTCGTCGAACTCGCTCAGGCGCGTCTTGTAGACCTGACAGCGGTCTGTGAAAAACATAATTTCCGCGCCGGATGTGGTCTGGTACGTCTGCCGGAGTTCGTCGCCCTCTTTAAATTTCTGTTCGCCGCCCATGCGGAGCGACAGCGGCGTAATTTTCTTGAAGTAGCCCTCCCGCGACAGAAAGACGTGTACCGGGTACTCCGACGGGGTTTCGGCTTCGGTATCCGCGTCGGTGTCGTACTGGTACAGAATGGTCGTGCGGCGGGGTTCGCCGTACTTCTTCGCGGCGGCCTTGAGTTCGTCCGTGATGATTTTCCGTACGCGCTTCGGGTCGTCGAGTGTGGCGCGCAAGTCGGCAATTTCGGCCTCCAAGCCGCTGATTTCCTCGGTACGCTTCAACAGATATTCCCGATTGAGATTCCGTAACTTGATTTCCGCGACATACTCCGCCTGTGTCTTGTCGATACCAAAGCCTATCATGAGATTTGGCACGACTTCGGATTCCTCCTCCGTGCCGCGGATGATGTTCACGGCGCGGTCGATGTCGAGCAGGATTTTTTGCAGACCTTGTAACAGGTGCAGGCGTTCCTCCCGGCGCTGTAGCACGAACGACACCCGCCGCCGTACGGATTCCGTACGCCACGCCGCCCACTCCGCCAAAATCTCGCGCACGCCCAGCACTTTCGGCACGCCTCCAATGAGGACGTTAAAGTTACAGGCAAAGGAATCTTCCAGCGGGGTTTGCTTGAACAGGCGCGACATGAGTTTGTCGGGGTCGGTGCCGCGTTTGAGGTCGATAGCCAGTTTGAGGCCGGAAAGGTCTGTCTCGTCGCGCATGTCGGAAATTTCCCGGACTTTCCCGGCCTTGATGAGTTTCTCGACTTTGTCCAAAATGGCCTCGGACGTGGTGGAGTACGGGATTTCGTAAATCTCAATAAGATTCTCCGCCTTGACATAGCGGTACTTGGCGCGTACGCGCACACTCCCGCGTCCGGTCTCGTAAATGTCGCGGATTGCGTCGGCGTCCCAGAGGAGTTCGCCGCCCGTCGGGAAGTCCGGCGCGGGGAGCGTCGCCGACAGGTCGCAGTCGGGGCGTTTCAGGTACGCGGCGGCGGTGTCGCAGACTTCCTTCAGGTTGAATCCGCAGAACTGAGACGCCATGCCCACGGCGATTCCGCTGTTTGCCGACACCAGAATATTAGGAAAGGTCGTCGGCAACAGGGACGGCTCTTTCATGGTGTTGTCGTAGTTGTCGACAAAGTCCACGGTGTCGGAGTCGATGTCGCGGAACAGTTCCTGACAAATGGGCGTCAGCCGCGCCTCCGTGTAGCGCGGCGCGGCACAGGACATGTCGCGGGAGTACGCCTTGCCGAAGTTGCCTTTTGAGTCGACAAAAGGCGTCAGCAACGCGCCGTAGCCGCTCGACAGCCGAACCATGGTATCATAAATGGCGGCGTCGCCGTGGGGGTTGAGGCGCATGGTCTGCCCGACAATGTTCGCGGACTTGGTGCGGGTGCCGCCTAACAGCCCCATTTTGTACATGGTGTAGAGCAGTTTCCGGTGGGACGGCTTGAAGCCGTCGATTTCCGGAATTGCGCGGGAGACAATCACGCTCATGGCGTAGGGCATGTAATTTGTTTCCAGCGTGCGGGTAATGGGTTCCTCCACGACGGCGGCGCGAAGCCCCATGACGTTCGGGTTATGCTTGCGGCCTGTCTCGCCGCTTACTTTCTTCCTTGGCATACGGTTTCCTTGTCCTTAACTTTATGATATATCCAGTTTCGCTTTCAACGCCTCTTGGAGAATGACGGAACAATCCATTCCGGCGCGTTCGGAGAGGGTGTTTAACCAGTTGGGCAGAGAGAGCGTCTTTCGTACGGGTTGATTATCGTACAGTTTCCGATATTCGAGCGTATCGCAGAAAATCAGAGAAACAATATCGCCCGTGTGTGACTGCACGGCGCGAATATCGGACGGCGGCGGTATGGGTTCGGCGTCTTCCTCGCGGTCGTAGAGCGCCAGACAAAGCGCGTCCTCCGCCATTTCCACTGCTTCCGGCAAGGTGTCGCCGCATGTGAAACAGCCGTCAATATCGGGGAATGTCACGGAATAGCCGTTATCTTCCTTCGTAAAAATCGCCGGATACGCGTACTTCGCCATTATTCTCACTCCTTGTCCAGTCCCGCGCTTTTTTGGATAGATTTCAGGGTTCCCAATGGGACTTCCTGCGAACCGTGGCGGGGAACCTGAAATTTTTTCCCTGTCCGGCGGCTTATCCAAATTTCGTGCCGACTTCCTTCGCGGTACAGGTAACAGTCGTTTTCCCGCAGAATCTTTTTTATTTCGCTGACACGCACGGCGTCCCCCTTCCAAACTTCCCATATCCAGTCCCATTTTACCGGAATTTCCTCTTCCGGCTCTATCAGTTCGTGAACAGTTCCCTTGCCCTCGCGCAGTTCCCACATAGCTTTCAAAACACGTTTCTGATTGGCGGGACTGAAAAATAAATCTGTCTCTTTCATGAGATATCCGCCATTGCCAGATATTCGTAGCCGTGGGCGGCGATATGCTCCTTGCGGCCTTGCAGATTGTTTCCGAGAAGCAGTTCAAAGACCTGCGCGGTGCGCTCCACGTCCTCCGGCATGACGCGTATCAGACGCCGCGTCTCCGGGTTCATGGTTGTCAGCCACATCATGTCCGGGTCGTTTTCGCCGAGGCCTTTGGAACGGTCAACTTTGACTTTCTTGCCGGACAACTGTTTCAGGATATCGTTCTTTTCGGCGTCGGAGTAGGCGAACCACGTCTTGTCGCCGGAGTTGATTTCAAACAGGGGCGTTTCGGCGATATAGACATAGCCCTTTTCAATGAGCGTCGGCGTGAGGCGGTAGAGCATGGTTAGAATGAGCGTACGAATCTGGAAGCCGTCCACGTCGCCGTCCGTACAGATTACGACTTTGTTCCAGCGCAAATTTTTCAGGTCGAAGGCCGACATATCCTTTACGTGGCGGTTCTGCACCTCCACGCCACAGCCAAGAACGCGTATCAAATCCGTGATGATTTCGCTTTTGAAAATCAGCGCGTAGTCGGCTTTCAGGCAGTTGAGGATTTTGCCGCGTACGGGCATAATGCCCTGATATTCGGCGTCGCGGCTGAGTTTGACGCTTCCGAGCGCGGAATCTCCCTCGACAATATAGATTTCGCGCTTTTCGGGGTCACGGGAACGGCAGTCGACGAACTTCTGCACGCGGTTTGCAATGTCGATGTTGCCGGAAAGTTTCTTCTTGATGTTCAAGCGGGCTTTTTCGGCGCTCTCACGGCTCCGCTTGTTGATTAAAATCTGTTCGGCGACGCGGTCGGCGTCCTGTCGGTTCTCAATGCACCAGATTTCGAGATTCGAGCGCAGAAACTCCGTCATGGCCTCCCGGATGAACTTGTTTGTAATGGATTTTTTGGTCTGGTTCTCGTAGGAAGTCTGGGTCGAGAAGTTGTTGGAGACCAGCACAAGGCAGTCCTCGATATCCTCCCACGAGACTTTGGACTCGTTTTTCTGGTACTTGCCCTGTTCGCGGAGATACTTGTCGAAGGCCGAGACAAAGGCCGATTTCGCGGCTTTCTCCGGGCTTCCGCCGTGTTCCAGATAACTGGAATTGTGGTAATGTTCGATGACGTGTACGCGGTTCGAGAAGCGGAACGCGCACGAAAGACGCACCTTGTATTCGTCCTTGTCGGGGCGGTCGCGCCCCTGCCGTTCCGCCGACCAAAAAATGGTATCGGTCAGCGCGTTGTCGCCGGAGAGTTCCCCGACGTAATCCGCGATTCCGTCCGGGTAGAGAAAGTCCGCGGCGTCAAACTTGCCGGGGGCGGTCTCGTTCTCGAACCGGAACGAAATCCCGGCGTTGACCACTGCCTGACGCTTTATCACGTCCGTGAAGAACTCCGGCGGAATGTTGATATCCGTGAACACGTCCAAATCGGGGAGCCAGCGGATACGGGTACCGGTCTCGCGGACACGGGAACGCGGCAGGGGGGTCTTTTGGAGTTCGCCGACGATTTCGCCGCGCTCGAAGTGCAGGGCGTACTCGTGGCCGTCGCGCCTTACGGTGACATCCATATAGCGGGAGGCGTACTGCGTGGCGCAAGCGCCGAGGCCGTTTAAGCCCAGCGAATACTCGTAGCTGTCGCCCGTCAGGTTGTTGTACTTGCCCCCGGCGTACAACTCGCAAAACACGAGTTCCCAATTGTAACGGCCTTCCTTTTCGTTCCAGTCCACGGGACAGCCGCGCCCGGCGTCCTGTACCTCTATGGAGTGGTCGAGGAAGCGCCGGACTGTAATCAAAGTTCCATGCCCTTCGCGGGCTTCGTCGATGGAATTGGAAAGTATCTCAAATACGGCGTGTTCACAGCCGTCGAGGCCGTCGGAGCCGAAAATGACGCCGGGACGCTTGCGCACGCGTTCGGCACCTTTCAGGGACGAAATGCTGTCGTTTCCGTAATTTTGTTTCAGGGGCTGTTTTTTCAAAGTGAGTTCCTCCAGACGCGGAATACATGTGGCGGCAGTATAGCACACTTTTTCCGCGTTTGCAAGCCGCAGAAAAGAGCCGTCGGTGTCAAGTTTTAGTAGGACTTTTCCGGAGCCGCCGTAAACAGCGACGGCGCGGATTCAAGGCGTATTGTCGAGCGCAACCCCGTTTCGCGTCCGAACTATGGAAACAAAAAGTCCTGCAATGATTTTGCGCCAATCAAACTTTCACTTGACACGCGTGAAAAACTATAGTATGCTTAGCGCCTTATTTTTGACGGGAAAGGATGATATGATGAAGCAAGCCATCTGTGGGGCGGACTGCGCGTCCTGCCCGAAAAAGGACACTTGCCCCGGCTGTGCGGCCACTGGCGGCAGACCGTTCGGCGGAACCTGCGTCGCGGCGGAGTACATCAAGGCCGGGGGACAGAAGCACTACGCCGCTTTCAAGAAGCAACTCCTGACGGAAGTCAACCGCGTTCTGGAAGCCCACGACATCCCGGAAGCGGATACCCTTTACGAGTTGCCGGGGGCGTCCGTGAATCTGGCTTACCCGATTCCCAGTGGGCGGACGGTCAAGTTTCTGGACGACAGCAAGGTATATCTCGGCTGTCAAATCGAGTTCGCGGACATGGGCGTATGTTACGGCGTTGTCGCCGACACAACGTTTATTTTACTGTGTGCCTACAGCGTCGACGGCTCCGAACCGGAGTTGATAGCGTATCAGAAGCGGTAACGACGCGCCGTCCCCGAAAGGACGGCGTTACGATTTACGCATACTGCTCGCGGACTGCCCGCACAATCTCCGCCGAAAGCGCGGTACGCCGGAACGGCGTCATAAGATATAACCCGTCGGTGTGGGGCAACACGTCCCGCGCCGTGCGTAACGACAGTTCAACGGCGACACGTTCGCCCTCCTCGCGGTTCTTGCCCTCGTAGAGCGCGATTATCTCCGGACTGACCCGAATGCCCGCCACATGTTCGTTGAGAAAGCAGGCGTTCTTATGGCTGACGACCGGGAACACGCCGCCTAAAATCGTACCCTTTAACGCTTTCCGGGCGGCTTTCAGGTTTTCGAGCGCCTCCGGCGACAAAATCGGCTGTGTCAGGAATCCCGTCACGCCGCAGTCCTCCTTTTCGGCGGCGCGTTCCAGTTCGCGGTCAAAGTGGCGGGCGTTGACGTTCAACGCGCCGAAAATCCGGAACGGCGTCCGGAACATGGTCTCGTTCATCTCGCGGACAATCCGCGCCAGTTGCCGTGACTGCACCTGAAACACGGGTCTGACGGCCGGGTGTTCGTCCGGCGAAATCGGGTCGCCCGTGACAAGCAAAATGTGGTGTACGCCCTCTATGGACAGCGCAATCAGCGCGGCGCGGATTGCGTTCAGGTTGCGGTCGCGGCAGGTCATGTGCGGAAGCGCGTCAATGCCGTACTGACGTTGTACAATGGCGGCCAGTACGCAACTGTCGGCGCGCGGCCGCCCTACCGGACAGTCGGCGATGGTAATCAAGTCCGCGCCCGCGTCGCGGATTTCCTGCACGCCGTCCATGAAAAACGCGGCGTCGTCATTGGCGGGCGGGTCGAGTTCCACGGCGATAGTCGGCCGCTTGGACAGTGTTTTACTCATCCTAACACCTTCTTTGCGATTTCGGCGGACGCCTTCGCGTCTTTGGCGTAGTAGTCCGCGCCCATACGCGCGGCGTATTCCGGCGTGACGACCGCGCCCCCCACCATGACCACGGGCGGCGGCGCAAGTTGTTTTAACCGCTTCACGGTCTCCTCCATGGCCGGAAGCGTGGTTGTCATGAGCGCCGACAACCCGACAAGCCTTACATTCCGCTCCGTCACGGCGTTGACAACGGTTTCCGGCGGCACGTCGCGCCCCAAGTCAAGGACGCGGTAGCCGTAATTTTCCAGCACCGTCTTGACGATGTTCTTTCCGATATCGTGAATGTCGCCCTGCACCGTAGCGACGATAATCGTACCCTTTTGCACGGACGCCCCGCCGCGCTCCGCCAGAGATTCCCGCAAGACCTCAAACACGGCCTGCGCCGCCTGTGCCGCGCTGAGCAGTTGCGGCAAAAACGCCTTGCCCTGTTCGTAGGCCTCGCCCACGCGGTCTAACGCCGGAATCAATTCCCGTTCCACAATGGACAGTTCCGGGTTGTCGCCGGACTGTTGCGCGGCTTCTTTCAACGTCTCTTTCGCCAGTCTCGCGGCCTCTGATTGCAGACCTTTCACAATGGCGTCCCGTATCGAGACAGAGTTTCCCGGCACCGCCGCCCGTGTCACGGGCGCGGCGTCCGCAAAACGCGCAATATAGGCGCGGCATTGCGCGTCCTCGCCGGACAGTACCCGGTAGGCCGTCACGGCGTCCATCATGTCCGGCTGATTCGGGTTGATAATCGGAAGCGTCAGACCGCATTGCATGGCCTGCGTCAGAAACGTACGCGCAATCAGTCCGCGGTTGGGCAGGCCGAACGAGATATTGGACACGCCCAGAACCGTTTGCAGTCCGAGAACCTCCCGGACGTGGCGCAAGGCGTTTAATGTCTCTATTGCCTGTTCCTGTTGCGCGGAGACCGTCAGCGTGAGACAGTCAATCCAGACATCCTCTTTCGGGATTCCGTACGAAAGCGCGGCTTTCAGGATACGCTCCGCGATTGCGACACGTTCCGCCGCCGTCTGCGGGATTCCGTTTTTGTCGAGCGTCAGCCCGACGACCGCCGCGCCGTACTTTTTCACGACGGGCAGGACACGCTCCAAGACTTCCCGGTTTCCGTTGACGGAGTTTACCGCCGCCTTGCCGTTGTAGACGCGCAAACCCGCCTCTAACGCGTCCGGGTTCGACGAATCCAGTTGCAGAGGCAGAGACACGGCGCTTTGCAGTTTCTTCACGACGCGGGGCAGCATGGAAACCTCGTCCACGCCCGGAAAGCCTACGTTCACATCCAAGATATCGGCTCCGGCGTCCTCCTGCTTCACGGCCACATCCAAAATGTAGTCCAAATCGTTTTCAAGCAACGCCTGCTGGAAGCGCTTCTTCCCGGTGGGGTTGATACGCTCCCCGATGACGCGGACGCCCGTAATTTTACACGGCGCGACGGGCGTGCAGACAAACGGCGGCAGTCGTACGGCGTTGGCGCGGACGCGCCTCCCGGACACCGCCTCCCGCAAGCGCCGGATGTACTCCGGCGACGTGCCGCAACAGCCCCCGACAATCGACACGTAGTCCAGACAGTCGGCCAACGCCGCCGCGAACGCGTCCGGCTCCATGTCGTACTGTCCGGTCACGGGGTCGGGGAGTCCGGCGTTAGGCTTCGCGATAATCGGCAGGCGCGTGTTCTCCGACAGTTCCCGCAGAAGCGGCGACATGCGGTCGGGTCCCGTCGAACAGTTCAGGCCGACGGCGTCCGCGCCGAGGCCTTCCAGCGTCCGCGCCATCGACGCCACGGTACAGCCCGTGAACGTCCGCCCCGTCTCGTCGAAAGACATCGTGACGAACACGGGCAGGCCTGTATTCTCCTTGACCGCTAACAGCGCGGCTTTGGCTTCGTATAAGTCGGTCATTGTCTCAATGACGGCCAAATCCGCGCCGGATTCCGCGCCTGCTACCGCCATTTCCCGGAACAGTGCGTAAGCGTCCTCAAAGGACAGGGTTCCCATAGGCTCCAGCAGTTCGCCGAGCGGGCCAATGTCCAGCGCGACGGCGGCCGGGTACGTCGACGCCTCACGCTTTGCCAGCGCGATTCCGGCGGAGACAATTTCCCGGACACTCTTTCCGGATTTGCGCAGTTTGCGGGCGTTCGCGCCGAACGTGTTTGCGTAGAGTACCCGGCTTCCCGCTTCCAGATAGTCCCTGTGTACGGCGGCAATCAAGGCCGGGTCGGACAGGTTCAGGAGTTCGGGCTGTGCGCCGGGCTTCATGCCGCGATTTTGCAACATGGTACCCATTGCGCCGTCCAGCAGTAACGGCGCGTCCCCGTCCCAGAAAGGAAAATTCATGCCGGGTTCCCCCTTTACGCGTTCAGATTTGGCAACTCGCGCCGGATTTGCGTAACGTGCAGGTCTCTTTGATGTTACAGTACGCACACCCCCGGACACACGCCTTTTGCGGGCGGTTCGCGACGCCGACAACCGCCGTAACGGACTTCTGTGGATTGAGCGTCATACTTTCGCCGACGCACACACCCAGCCGCCGCGACGCGTCCAGTACGCCGCAGATATCCGCCTGTAGGGACAGCGGCATGTCTCCGTAGCCGGGGCTGAAACGGTCGGTTAAAAAGCGTCCCGGACAACGCGCCGCTAATTCGCGCTCGGCCGCGTCACATCCGGCCTCCGCCAGCGCACTCCCGCACGCGTCCAGAATCACGGCCTTCGCCATGTCCCGGGCTTGCGCCGCCCGGAATACGGTATCGAACGCCGCGCCCAGCGTGCAGGCCAGCAAAAATACCGCGTCGCAGTCCTCCAACATCGTCCGGACGGTGTTCCCGGACAGGACAATGGACGTGTCTTGCAGGCGAAAAGCCCCGTTTTCGCGGCGTACCGGGAACAGTCGGCAGACGTAACGGGGTTGTATCCTGCTTTGCAGTTCGTCCAAGAGCGCCGATATCTCCCGGCGCAGGCTTTCCGGCGCGGACTGCCCCGCGCCCAGATACCGTAAAACTTCTATGACAAGTTCCATATGCTACGCGTCCCCGTCGTCCAATTCGTAGAGCCAATCGAAGTAAAACAGCAGTACGGAAAGCCCCGTACCGACAATCAGCGGCGCGGACACGAACATCAGCACGAAACGCGCCACTTGCTTTTGTGCCTCCCGGTCGCCCCACATCAGAAGCAGTACGCAGACGAAGAGCGTCAGCGCGATACGGAGCAGTTTCCGGTAGGCCGACAGCCCCACGCGGCTTTCCAGCCGCAAGGGGTAGCGCGTCAGCGCGCAGAGCGCCGCGCCAGTCAGCGCGGGCAGGAACGCCCGGACAATGCCCCCCAGCGGAAACGGTACGCGGGCGGTCAGCACGTTGAGCGGGTAAATTAACAGAATGACACAGACAGCATGAATCAGCGCGTACAGCAGGGCGCACACAAACGCGATACGGTTCAGGGCGGGGGCGTCGGGCGTCGACGGCCAAAGCGCGTCACGAAAACTCGGCTCCGGTTTCGCCGCCGCGCTTTGCGGACGGGGCTTGACCGCTTGCGGCGGTGCCGGATTGCTTTTCAGAATGCGCGGCGGCGTCTGGCCGGATTGCGGAATATACGGCGGCGGGTACGCGCGGGGTTGCGTCGCCCTCTGCGGCGGCGGAGAGGGACGGGGACGCGCGGCATTTTGCGGCGGCGGATAGCGTACGGGCGGCCGCCGCTGGGGCGTCGAACCCGGCCGCTGTTGAGACGCGGAACCCGTCTGCGTACCCGGCCGCCGCTGGGACGCGGAACCCGGCGGCCGCTGGGGCGTCGCGCCCGGTCGTTTGTTCTCCATTGCCCCGCTCCCTACACGGACAGGTCAAGCGCCAGTTCCAGACCCGGGTTGTGTTTCGTCAGAAATCCCGCGCTCCACTCGCCCTCGAAGGCAATTAAGAGGCGTTGCCGGAAGTCCTCCAAGACAGCGGCTCCCGTACACAATACCAAATCCTCGGGCTTTCCGGGCAGTGCCGTCACGCGGCGCAAGTGGTCGAACGGAAGCCCCTCCATGCGCAGTTCCACGCCGTACTCGCTCCGCATGCGGTACTGGAACACGTCAAATTGCAGTGTACCCACCACGCCGACAATGACTTCCTCCAGCCCCGCCCCCGGACGCTTGAAAATCTGGATTGCCCCCTCTTGCGCGATTTGCTCCGTACCCTTGATGAACTGTTTCCGCTTCATGGTGTCTTTCGGGGAAACCAGCATGAAATGTTCGGGTTCAAACGTCGGGATTCCCTCGAAGCGGAACTTTTTCCCCGGCGTGGTCACGGTGTCGCCGATTGCGAACAGGCCGGGGTCGAACACCCCGATAATGTCCCCGGCGTACGCCTCCTCGACAATTTCGCGTTCGGCGGCCATCATCTGCTGGGGCTGGCTGAGGCGGAGTTTCCTCCCGCTCTGGACGTGGTAGTATTCGTTCTCGCGCCGGAACTGCCCCGAACAGATACGCAAGAACGCCAGCCTGTCCCGGTGGGCTTTGTTCATGTTGGCCTGAATCTTGAACACGAACGCGGAGAAGTCCGGCGAAAGGGCGTCAATGATTCCGGTGTCCGCCTGTCTGGACAGCGGCGGCGTGGTCATGCGCAGAAACGCCTCTAAAAACGGCTCCACGCCAAAGTTGGTCAGCGCCGACCCGAAAAATACCGGGGATAGCGTCCCGTCCCGCACCGCCGACAGGTCAAACTCCTGTCCGGCCTCCAATAACTCGATTTCGTCGCGCAAGGCGTCCGCCCGCTCCGCGCCCAAAGCCTCGTCCAGCGCCGGGTCACGAAGCGGCAACTCCGTGACGGCGGCCTTTTGCGCGTGGCTCCCGGCGCTGTAGAACAGTACCCGGTCACGCTGGCGGTCGTATACGCCCCGGAAGTCGCGCCCGGAACCGATAGGCCAATTGACCGCACAAGTACCGATTCCTAATTCCCGCTCGACTTCCTCGCAGAGTTCCAGCGGGTCGCGGGCTTCGCGGTCTAACTTGTTGATGAACGTGAAAATGGGAATGTTTCGCAACGAACAGACCCGGAACAGTTTCCGCGTCTGCGGCTCCACGCCCTTCGCGCCGTCGATGACCATCACGGCCGAATCCGCCGCCATGAGGGTGCGGTAGGTGTCCTCGGAGAAGTCCTGATGTCCGGGGGTGTCAAGGATGTTGACGCAGTAGCCGCCGTGCTGAAACTGCATGACCGACGACGTGACCGAAATGCCGCGCTGACGCTCAATCTCCATCCAGTCGGACGTGGCGGCGCGGGCGCGTTTGCCGCGAACCTCTCCGGCCTGCGCGATTGCCCCGCCGTAGAGAAGCAGTTTTTCCGTTAAAGTGGTTTTCCCGGCGTCGGGGTGGGAGATTATCGCAAACGTACGGCGTCGGGTGATTTCCTCTTGCAATGTTGGCATGACACGGCCTCCCGTGGCGGAATTTTCGGTACAGTGTACCACAAAATTTACCGCCTTGCAAGGGGCGTCCGCGAATAAAACGGCGTCGGCGTGTCCATACTCCCCGTGAAAGGACGTGACGCCATATGTCTGCGCGTACATCACAAATTTTGCAAGCCGCGTTTCTGTTTCTGCTGGCGCTGGCGCTGAACAGCGGTGCCGTCGCCGTACGCACACAAGCACACTTGTCCGAAAAGGTCATCCGCCTGCACGTACTGGCAAACTCGGATTCTCCCGCCGACCAGTCCCTGAAACTGCTTGTCCGTGACCGCCTCCTGCACGACGCCGCGCCGCTACTCGACAAAGCCCGCGACCGCCGGGAAATGGAAACACTCCTGCGCGAAAGTCTCCCGGCACTCTCGGACGCGGCGCGGGAAACGTTGTCCATGAATGGCAGTTCGTACCCCGTCACGCTCGAACTCCGGGAGACGGAGTTTCCCACGCGCTACTATGACACGTTCGCGCTTCCCGCCGGACGCTACTTAGCCTTACGGGCGGTTATCGGCGACGGCAACGGGCGTAACTGGTGGTGTGTGGTATTCCCGCCGTTGTGCGGCGGGGGCGTCCCCGACACGGACGACGATTTCACGGCGGAAGAAATCAGCCTTATCAGCCGCGACACCGCGCCGTATGTGCTGAAATTCCGCGTTGTGGAGTGCTGGGAACGCCTCCGGCAGACGCTGGCGCGGGACTGAACACGAACAGAAGTTCTATTTTCCCCTCTGAAAAAGTCGGTCGGTCTTTCTGACACTTTTTTTCGGAAAAAGTCTTGACAAGTCACGGAAAGGCGGCTATAATGGCTTCACTTTGAAAGAAGCCTTTGCCGCTGTAAACGGATTTTGACCGGAAATCGCCGGAAAAGTCGGTCGATGTCAATTCCAGTTTCTGGAATTGACAGGAATGCCGTCACCAAGCGGGTTTGCGCGGTGTTCGGTTTCCGGCACCGACCGACTTTTTGACCATAAAAGGGGCTGACCGCGCAAGTTTTCGCCTTTACACCCCGCGTAACTACTGTTGTTCATACCTTCCCTATGAGGGATTAAAACAATATACCTGATTTCGTCACATGGTTCCATGTTCGGATAGTCATACCTTCCCTATGAGGGATTAAAACACGTTCACCGCTGGGTCTTTAATCCACTTTTGCAAGTTGGAGTCAGGAGCCGGGTCATACCTTCCCTATGAGGGATTAAAACTTGTCTTCGTCACCAGAGGGACTGGTTTCACCAGAGACCTGAGTCTCGTTCATACCTTCCCTATGAGGGATTAAAACCATAGCTCTCCAGGGTACTTGGCTCAAAATATTTGCGCGTGGTGTTCATACCTTCCCTATGAGGGATTAAAACGAGTTTTTTGCCCGGTTAGCAGTTGTTTCTGAATATCTTCCGGTTCATACCTTCCCTATGAGGGATTAAAACTCCATCGACCTTGCCCATGATAGCACTGCTTTTGAGTACAGTTCATACCTTCCCTATGAGGGATTAAAACCAGAAGTCCTCCAAGAGCTTGCAACGGTATTCAGCGACAAGTTCATACCTTCCCTATGAGGGCTAAGAGCAGTCCCGCCAGCCTTGCGTGAGGCTGACGGGACTTGTTTTGCTCTATCCCTTGACAAATTGCATATATCATGATATATATCATGCGGGAGGTGTAACCATGGAGACGGCAAAAGTTTTTGAGACCGGGCGAAGTCAGGCGGTCAGGATTCCCAAACGCTTCCGCTTTTCGGGGGACGAGGTTTTCATCCAGAAAGTGGGAAACGTGCTTCTGCTGACGCCCAAGGAAAAGGCGTGGGAAACATTTCTGGAAGGCCTGAACGGCTTCACGGACGATTTCTTTCCGAACGGACGCGAACAGGACGGACAGCAAGCCGTTGGGTCATATAAGGATACAAAAATCCCGAACAGGTGACAGAGCCTGTCCGGGGTTTTGTTATTTGGTGCCGAAAATGCGGTCTCCGGCGTCGCCCAGTCCGGGGAGAATGTAGCCGTTTTCGTTGAGGCCTCTGTCCAGCGCGCCGCAGTAGATTTCCACGTCCGGGTGGTCTGTCTCTATCCGCTCGACGCCCTCCGGCGCGGCAAGCAGTATCATGAGTTTGATATTCTTACAGCCGCGCCTTTTCATTTCGGCGATAGCGGCGGACGCGCTCCCGCCCGTGGCTAACATCGGGTCTACTACCAGAATGTCGCGCTCGGCGATATCCTTGGGCATTTTGCAGAAATAGACATGCGGCTCTAACGTGTCCTCGTCGCGGTACATGCCGATATGTCCCACGCGGGCGCTCGGCACCATGCGGAGTACGCCGTCGACCAGTCCCAGCCCGGCGCGGAGAATTGGCACGACCGCGAACTTTTTACCCTTGATGGTGGGTACCTCCGCCGTACAGAGCGGCGTTTCCACGGTTTTTGTCGTCAACGGCAAGTCCCGCGTGGCCTCGTAGGTAATCAGCATGCCGATTTCCGACACCAGTTCGCGGAAATCCTTGACACTGGTGTTTTTATCGCGGAGAATGCTCATTTTGTGCGCCACAAGGGGGTGGTCAATGATGTGCAGTTTCGCGTTTCTCTCCATTTTATAAAGCTCCTTTCTCCCGGTTCCTTCTATTATCTTCTATTCCGTTCAGGCGCTCCCGCAACGGGACGGCCTGCGGCGGACGCAGATACACGGGGCGCAAGTCCCCCGCCGACACATAGCCGCTTTCCGGCAGTGTCTCCGCCTCCAGCGCCACGGAGACGGCATTTTGCATAATGAGGTGTGGGGGGGCTTTACGGCAGGCCACGCCGTGGGCGTTGAGACAGTCCGCGCAGAGTGCCGCGCCGTCGCCCACAACGAGTATCGGCGGCGTTTCGCCGGACAGCTCCGCCGACAAGTCCGCCAGTGACACCGCCCTGTCCGGCGTCAGACGGGAAAGCGTCCCGTTTTCGGCGCGGAACGTGGCCTCGTAGACCTGTTGCCGCCGGGCGTCCATGGCGGCGACAATCAGACCGTCGGCAAACGCGACATTCCGCGCCATAGCCGCCAGTGTCGACACGCCCACAGTCGGGCGTTCCGCGCCAAACGCCAGACCCTTGGCCGCCGCGACGCCGATTCGGATTCCGGTAAACGAACCGGGTCCCGCCGCGACCGCGAACAAGTCCATATCCCGGACTGTCAGCCCGATTCCGCGCAACAGGTTTTCGGCCAGCGGCATAAGGGTTCGACTGTGCGTCAGCCCGGTGTTCTGGTACGCGGACGCAAGAACAACGCCGTTTTCCGTGACGGCCACGGACACCGCCCGCGCCGACGTTTCCAAAGCGAAAATTTTCATGTCGCCGCGCCCTCTTTCGGACTTGTAACCGTGACGCGGCGGGAGGTGTCGCCGTCCGAGCCGCGTTCCAGCGTGACGTACACCGTATCGGGCGGGAACGCTTCCGGGGCTTGTTCGCTCCACTCGACGGCGCAGACGCCGCCGCGTTCCCGGTACTCGTCCCAGCCCAAGTCCCAGAGTTCCCCGGCACCGTTCAGGCGGTACAGGTCGAAGTGGAACAGCGGCAGGCGTCCGCCCTCGTACTCGTTGACAATCGTAAACGTGGGACTGGTCACGCGTCCGGGGAAGCCCAAGCCCCGGGCGAGTCCGCGCACAAAGGCAGTCTTGCCCATGCCCAGACCGCCCCGGAACGCCACCACGTCCCCGGCGCACAGATTCCGCGACAGTTCCGCGCCGATTCGCTCCGTTTCCCGTTCGCTATGCGAGACGTATTCCATAAGCCGCGCCTCACTTCCAATACTCGAACTCGAAGCCGTACAGCGACACCGTGTCGCCGTCCGCGATTCCCAGCGCTTCCAGACGGTCGAACAGTCCCGCCTCTCTCAAAGCCCGGTCGAAGTACATCCGGCTTTCGTAGTCGGCGAAGTTGATATTGCCCATGAAGCGCTCCAGCCACGCGCTCTCGACCGTCCACGCGCCGTCGTCCCGGCGCTGAATCACGGGTTCGGCGTCGGCGTCCTGCACGGGCGGCACGTACTCCGGCTCGTACACCGTCACGGGCGGGAGTGTCGGCAGTGTACGCGTGATTTCCCGTAGCAGTTCGCGGACGCCCTGATGGGTCGCGGCGGAAATCAGATACAGCGGAAAGCCGCATTCTTGCGCTTTTGCGCGTAGCGCGTCCAGCGCGGAGGCGTCCTGCAATAAGTCGGCCTTGTTCGCGGCGATAATCTGCGGACGCGTCGCCAGCGCCGGACTGTAGCGCGACAGTTCCGCGTTGATGGCCTCGAAGTCCGCCACGGGGTCGCGCCCCTCACTCCCCGCCGCGTCAATGACGTGTACCAGAAGCCGGCAACGGTCGACGTGGCGGAGGAAGTCGTGACCCAGCCCGACGCCCTCGCTTGCGCCCTCAATCAGCCCGGGAATGTCGGCCATGACGAAGCCGCCGCCGTCGGTCTCCACAACGCCCAGATTCGGCGACAGCGTTGTAAAGTGGTAGTTTGCGATTTTCGGCCGCGCTTTCGATACCACGCTCAACAGCGTGGACTTTCCCACGTTCGGGAAGCCAATCAAGCCCACGTCGGCAAGCAGTTTCAACTCTAAAATGACCTCGTGGGATTCGCCGGGGAGGCCGCTTTTCGCGAAGCGCGGAGCCTGCCGCGTCGGCGTGGCGAAGTGGGCGTTGCCCCAGCCGCCGCGGCCGCCACGGCACAGCGTCCACGGCGCGTCGTCGGACAGGTCTTTCATAATCTGTCCGCTCTCGGCGTCGCGGACGAGCGTACCGCGCGGGACGCGGATTAGCAAGTCCGCGCCGTCCCTGCCGGACTTGCGTCCGCCCTGCCCGTCCGCGCCGTTCTCGGCGACGTACTTCTTGCGGTAGCGGAAGTCCATCAGCGTGGACAAATTCGCGTCGACCCGCAAGACGACGGAGCCGCCTTTCCCGCCGTCGCCGCCGTCGGGGCCGCCCGCCGCCACGTACTTTTCACGGTGGAACGCCACCGCGCCGTTGCCGCCGTTCCCCGCCTGTACCGTGATTCGCGCCTTGTCGATAAAAGCCATGCCGTCCCTCCTGTAACGCGTTTGGTCTATTGTAGCCAAAACCGCCCCCCGCGTCAAGCGGTTCCGCGATTTTGTTCATATTGTGTTTCGACGGATTTTCTGATATAATGTCTATCGGGGAGGTGTCGGCAGTGACAGAGCAAGAGGAACTGTATTTCAAGGCCTTAGCGAAGGACAGAACCGAGAACGCCAAGGTTCTGGAAAAGCCGTCCATGAGCGGAACCAAGGACAGCGTCACAGACAAATACTCAGACCAAGCGCATTTTGTCTACGAACTCCTGCAGAACGCGGACGACGCGGGAGCCACGCGCGCGCGTTTCGTCCTGTACCCGGACAAGCTGGTTTTCGCCCACAACGGGACGGAGCGCTTTACCATATCGAACCCGGAGACGGAGGACGCGGACAAAGAGCGCGGGAAATTGGGGCATATCAACGCCATCACCTCTATAGGACACTCCACGAAAAGTGAGGCGAAAATCGGGAAATTCGGGGTGGGGTTCAAGGCGGTTTTTCAGTACACCGCCGCGCCGCGCATTTACGACCCGGGTATTTTTTTCCGGATTACGCGCTTTATCGTCCCGGAGAGGCTGGAGGCGGATTACCCGGAGCGGAAGGCGGGGGAAACCCTCTTTGTGTTTCCGTTCGACGGCGGCAAAATTTCCACGGAAGAGGCGTACGCCGACATTTCCGAAAAATTGCGGACGCTCTCTTTCCCGGTGCTGTTTCTGTCCAAGCTGGAGACGGTCACATTTCAGGCGGGGGGCGATTCCGGGGAGTACGGGAAACAGACCTTGCAGACCCGGACTTTCGGCGATACCGCCGCGGCGTTACTCGAACTGTCCGGCGGACGTGAAAAGGAACGCCTCTGGCTCTTTTCGCGTCCGGACGGGAGCGGGAGAACGTATAGCGCGGGCTTTTTCCTGAACGACGCCGGAAAACTGCGGAAGTGCGACGAACCCGCGTTTTGCTTTTTCCCCACGAAGGAGCAAACCGGGCTGAACTTTATCATTCACGCGCCGTTCCTGCTGACGGACAGCCGCGAGGGGATTAAGGCTGGCGAAAAGCACAACAAAACCATGATAGAACTGCTGGCGAATCTGGCGGCGGACAGCCTGTCGTATCTGCGCGACATCGGGGAGCAGTCCGGCGTCCGGCTGATTGACGACGGCATGCTCAATATCATTCCCACGGACAGTAACCGCTTTCAGAACAGCGGGGGGAGAATTTCCTTTGCACCGTTCTACGAGGCCATCAAGAAGAAACTGAAAACGGACAAACTGCTTCCCACAAAAAACGGGTACGCCGTCTTCCGACACGCCTACGGGGCTTCTCTTGAAATCATGGACGTTTTCACAGACGAACACCTGCAATATATGACGGGAGACCCGGAGGCGCAATGGGTATTTGTTACCCGGTCGTATTACGGCGAAAAGAAAAGTTACCTGAACCAGTTGATTCAGCGGCGTATCAGTGACGACGATATTTTCAACGGGCGTTCTGACTATCATTATCGCGGGTGGTCGTATGAAAGCTATGAAGTTGTAAAGAGGATTGACGCGGCGTTTATAGAGCGTCAGCCGCTTGCGTGGCTGCACAAGTTCTACAAATGGGTATCGGAATCCGAAGCCCGGAAAGAGCTTGCGCGTAAAAGGCCGCTGTTCCTCTCCAAGAACGGAAAAGCCCTGCCCGCTTATGACGACAACAACCGCCTAATTCTCTTCCTGCCGTCCGAAGAAATGCCGCTGGGAGAAAAGACCGTCCATCCGGAACTGTTGGAGAACGAACAGACCGCCGCGTTTCTGGAAAGTCTCGGCGTCGCGGAGCCGTCCAAGCGGGACTATATCTACAATGAGATATTGCCGCAGTACAAGGACGGCGCGGCCATTGACACGGAACCCCATTTCAGGCTGTTCTTTGCGTATTACCGCGAGTGTCCGAACGCGGAGACGGACAGCTTTATCGAGGACATCAAAGACTGTAAATTTGTACGGTATTCCAGCGCGAAGGACGCCACGATTTATCGGGGACGCGCTTCCGACTTGTACTTCCCGACAAAGACTTTGCGGGAGTATTTCGCCGCGAAGCCCGAAACGCTGTTTGTGGATTGGAACGGCTATCTTCCGTTCGTGAAGGACAACGAGAGAAAATACTTGGAATCTTTTCTTTCGGAACTGGGCGTGAAGAAAACCGTATCCGTCAGCGTTGAATCGATTCCCTCTAACATTGGGGTTACGCGCCGTTACGACTGGTTTTCGGGACACCGTTACAGCGATATTTGGCGGGAACCCCGTATTGACGGCTTACAGGAGGCATTGCGGGCGATAACAAGCACAAAATCGAAGGGGCAGTCCGTGACACTCTGGAATGTCCTGTTGGGGTTCATGGAATCGCTTCCCAAGGGCAAAACGCTTGCGGCGTCGCTGACCGGGACTTTTGAGCACTGGCCGCAGGGGAAAGGCAATCACGCGCACAGAACGGGGACATTTGACTCACAAGACATGTCCGGTCTGCGACAGGAGCCGTGGCTTCTGGACAAAGACGGACAGTTTCTGCCGCCCTGTAAAATGACGCTGGATTCCTTGTCGCCGATTTATGACCGTAAACACGCTTGCGCGAAGGAACTGCTTGATTTTCTACAGTTCAAGCCCGCCGCGCCGCCCGTCGACCCGAACCGTTTTTTAAGCAAAGAGCAGAAGGCGTCACTTGCGTTGGCGGAAGCGCTGAAAAAGGCGGGCGTGACCGACAGCGCGGAGGCGTTAAGGCTTATCGAGGCGGGCAAAAAAGCGGACGAACGCAGGCGCAACCGGGAACGTAATCCGGAGGCGCGGCGCGAAAATGACGCATATGAAAGCGACACGGACAGTCCGGACGAAGGACAGACCATTGCCCCGTCCGTGCGGCGTACGAGACGGGAGATTATCAGCCGTACGCACAGCGTCCCGACGTACCCGCCGGAGCCGAAAGCGCGTCAGGACGCGGGGGACTGGGACGAGTATACCCGCCCGCCCGTGGATTACGCGCAAAAGCTGGAACGTGAGGAAGAAAAAAGCGCCAGAGAACTTGACCGTATCGCGTATCTGCGGGAACTCCAAGACAGGGCGCTGGAAATGGAACAATACGCTTTGGGGTGGTTCAAAGTCCTGCTGGAACTGGAAGAGTTAAGCGGCGAGGAGGACAGCCTTGACAGCCGGGAAATTTCCATACGCTTTGGGCGGGTGGAGTTGGAGCCGGGGACGGTGCGGACGCTGATTTTGAGCCAGCCCAGCCGGGGAATACCGCGCTTCATGGAGGACTTGTCCAATATTCCGCTGGTTCTGCGCATGGATTCCGGGAATAAGACTTTGGGCATTGAGGTCGTGAGTATCCGGGGCTACTCTCTGCGCGTGAAGCTGAAATCCGGCGCGGAACTGGACGACATCGACCTTTCCGCCGTGAAAGAGGCGTCCATCGACGCCAGAAACCCCTCTTTCCTGCTGAAAGAGTGGCGGACGGCTTTCGAGAGGCTTCCCGTGCCGGACACGGAGAACCTCCGGGACAAGTTATGTGAAAATATCCGCTTCATCTTTGGCCCCCCGGGGACGGGCAAGACCACGTATCTTGCGAGCGCGGTTCTCCGCCCGCTCATGCGCGAAAAGGGACGTGTCCGCGTTTTGGTTCTGACGCCGACCAACAAGGCGGCGGACGTTCTGACGGCGCGGATTATGGAAGTCATGGGGGACGATTTGTCGTGGCGTGAATGGCTTGTGCGCTTCGGAGCCACGCAGGACGAGAACATCGAGCGGAGCGGCGCGTATAGGGAAAAGACGTTTGATATCAGGAAATTGTCCCATAGCGTGACCATTACGACAATCGACCGCTTCCCGTACGACTACTTCATGCCGGGTTCGGGAGAGCGTCAGACGCTGGACGGCTTGCGGTGGGATTACATTGTCTTTGACGAGGCGTCCATGATTCCGCTGTTCAAGATAATCTACCCCCTGCACAGAAAAACGCCCCGCGAGTTCATCATAGCGGGCGACCCGTTTCAGATTGGCCCCGTGGCGTCCGTGTCCATCTGGCAGGACGAGAACATTTACAGCATGGTGAGACTGGCGTCTTTCGACGCGCCCAGTACGATTCCCCACAACTACCCCGTGGAGACGCTGACGACGCAGTACCGGAGCGTCCCGGAGATAGGCGAACTGTTCAGCCGCCTTACCTACGGCGGAATCCTGAAACATAACAGGACTTCGGCAGAACGCAGAGACCTCGGCCTTCGTGACATACTGGATATAGAGGCCGTCAATATCGTAAAATTTCCCGTCAGCCAGTACGAGAGCGTCTACCGGGCGAAAAGGCTGGAAAACAGTCCGTATCAGATATACTCCGCCCTGTTCGCCTACGAGTTCGCGTCGTTTCTGGCGGCGCGCATCCACGAGGCCAAAAAAGACGAACGTTTCCAAATCGGCATTATCACGCCCTACAAGGCGCAGGCGGATTTAATCGAAAAGTTACTGCTCTCCTCCGCGACGCCGGACGGCGTGGAGGTCATAGCGGGAACCATCCACACGTTTCAGGGGGACGAATGCGACATTCTGCTTGCTCTGTTCAATCCCCCGCCGTACATTTCCGCCTCCAAGGAAATGTTCCTGAACAGGCGGAATATTGTCAATGTCTCCATCAGCAGGGCGCGGGACTACCTGTTTCTGCTCATGCCCGACGAACGTACCGAGAACGTGGGAAACCTTAAGATTGTGCTTACGGTCGAGGGGCTTATCCGGGAGCAGGCGGCGTGGACAGAGTACCATTCCGCCGCGCTGGAAAAGCTGATGTTCGGGAACGAGCGCTTTATAGAGGAAAACACATTTTCGACCAGTCACCAAAGCGTCAACGTGTACGAAGTCCCCGAAAAGCGCTATGAAGTCAGAACCGAGGATTCCGCCGTGGACATACAGAAGCGCTACAAAAGCAATCCGGAGAGCGCAATATAAAAAATCCCCTCCCGTTTCCGGGAGGGACTTTCATCAGGTGTTGAGGGAAATTATTGTTTCGACTATGCCGAGGAAGTCCAGCCTGTCCATGCTGGCACTCGCGCCGAGGGAGTAGGAGTAATCGTCGACCGTCCACATGGCCAGAAACAGGGAATCTCCGTCGCCCAGACAGGTCACGTTGACGCCTTGAAGCGACTGCGCGACTTCCTGCGTGTACTGGCTGTAGTCTCCGCTGATGTTCCAGTCTCCGGGAGCCTTGCGGGCGGTCAGGGACGCGTCGGCGTCGTTGGAGTAGATGACCTCAAACAGAGCGCTGTTTTCGGCGACGCGGTAGGCGACTTTGTCATAGCCGCCGATTTCCTCCGGCACGCCGAACTTGAAGCCCGCCGCCGTCTCGGCTTCGGCATACGTGGCGTAGTCCTTGAAGGGGTTCGCAAGCCCCATGTCCGGGACTTCGGGCGCGGCGGTATCGTCGGGAGTTGTCGCGGCGGCGTCGGGGGCGGCGGTATCATCGGGAGTTGTCGCGGCGTCGGGGGCGGCGGTATCATCGGGAGTTGTCGCGGCGGCGTCGGGTGTGGCGGTATCGTCGGGTGTCGCGGCGTCGTCGGGTGCGGCGGTATCGTCGGGAGTTGTCGCGGCGGCGTTCGTCTCATCGTCGGCGGCGGGTTCGCTGGTGTCCTGTTTGCCGCAGGCCGCGAGGCTTAACGTCAGCGCAAAGGCCAAGGCAAGCGCAAGCCATTTTTTCATGTCATCCAATCCCTTCGTTGTGATGTTCCGGCGTCTCCGCCGGACGCGCTTCATTGTATCACGCCGTGTCGGCTTTTGCAAGCGAATTGCCGTAAAATACCAGTCTATGCGCGGGTCTTTCCGTGTCACAACAGCCCCGTGAGCAGGGATATCAACGCCTCCACAAACTCGTGGCGTACGTCCGGGAACGCCCAAATCAAAAACGCGAGCAACAACACGGCCGCGACAGCCGCCTTTATGCCCAGATTCATTTTTGTGATTTCCACTTTCGTTTTGTCCGCTTCCACGTTGTTTTTCTTCGTCTCCGATTTGCTCTTTTCGGTGTCGGCGTTAATTTGCGCAATTTCGGCGCGTGTCTTTTCGTCGTCGAGTTCCGATTTCTCCGGCGGCTCCGGGGCGCGGAACATGTCACGCTGACAGTAACGCGCCGCCTCCTGTTCCCAGTTGTAGTACGTGTCCCGCAACAGTGCCGCCGGGTTGACATACTTGTGAATGCCCGGAATATAAATTTCGTCCCGCTTGTCGTAATACTGCTGTACCACGTCCTCATAGGGTACGGCACCCTCCTGTCCGTCCACCGTACAGCAGATGACTTCCGACACTTTCAGGTTTAAGATAGTCAAAATCGCCTGTATCACGCGCCGGAACGTTTCCAGATACTGCCGACAGTCGCGCTCCCCGTTGACATAGACATTTAGCGCTTTTTCGTTCATCTCGGCCAGCGCCTCACAGCCGCCGCCCTCCTGCACGAAATGCCCGCCCGTGCGCCAGACACAATCTCTGTCCAGTTCCGGAAACTTGCGGATTAAGAGACGGTGTATCAGGTTATTGGGCAGATACGCGCCCTCCCAGCGCAGATGTAACGCGTTTTGCCTGTTGAAGTTGTCCAAAGTCGGCGGGGGCGTCTTGGGCATTTTCAGCGGTATCATCTCGACGCCGTTGCCCATGTCATGCGAAATCTCAAAGTAGCGCATGACATGCAAAATGTACTCCGTTTCTTCGGGAGTGTACGTGATTTCACTGTGAACGTCCCCGGCGTAGCCGTCGCGCAAGGTGTCCTTAATGGTCTTGTGCGACAGGAAGCCGCTTTCGGGGGTGCGGAGAATCAGGCGGTAGATACCGTTCGTCAGCCATTGGGGATTGAGTACGCGGACGCTTTCCAGACGCGTGTCAAAGGCGTTGCTCTCGTAATAGTACGCCACGCCCAAGTCACGGAAAAAGCCCAGCAGGGAGTATTGTAACGCCGCGTCCGTAATGTGATGTTCCGCGCAGATTTCGCGGTAGCGTTCGGAGGAAATGTAATCGTCTTTCATATCCTCCAAGGTCTGCTTGATTCCCAGCATATCCGCGTTGACCTTGTAGCGGTTGAGCGCGCCGGGGATTTCGTCAAGAATAGCCGACATCAGACGATTGACGCCGTATTTCCTGTCCTCTGGCTTCTCTTTCGCGGACGTTTTCAGGACGCATTTTAATTTCGGATTGCGTTCTTTCAAGTCGCGCTCGTTTACGGACACATTCGCGTTGAGGTCGCACTTGTTCAAGGCCAGAATCACGGGGCAGTCGGGCGCGAACGCCTTGACGGTTTCGAGCCAGCGCGCCGCCTCGTTGTCAATGTCCGCGTCGTCGCGGCTCTCGCAGACCACGACATAGACCGTATGCGCGGTCAGGAAACAGCGGTGCATGGAGTGCATGATTTCCTGTCCGCCAAAGTCGAGTATGCGCAGCATAAACGGCAGATTCAATAACGGAGTTTCCCATTTTGTGGTCTTTACGCCGTCCGTGGGCAGTTTGGCCGGGTCAAAGTCGCCGTGAACCATGCGCTGAATGAGGGAGCTTTTTCCGGCGGCACCGTCGCCAAGGAAAATCACCTTGCATTCGCGGACGCGTACTTGTTCCAGATACGCCGCCTCTATCACGTCCCGCGGTTGCGCGAACAGTTGCAGGTCGCCTTCGTCCAGTTCGACGCCCGTCAGGTTGATACAGTTATAAGCGGTATCATTATCTATGACAAACGGAAGTCCCAGTTTTACCAGAGCGTACGGAATCGCTTTCAGGTGACAGTCGCTCAAATCCAGCAATTGCAGACTGGACAGGCGCGTGATGGTTTCCGGCACTTCCCGAATTTTGGTGTAACTCAAATACAGCGTTTGCAGACTGGACAGGCGCGTGATGGTTTCCGGCACTTCCTGAATTTGGGTGCCGCGCAAATACAGCGTTTGCAGACTGGACAGGCGCGTGATGGTTTCCGGCACTTCCCGAATTTGGGTGTAACTCAAATCCAGCGATTGCAGACTGGACAGGCGCGTGATGGTTTCCGGCACTTCGCTAATGTCAGTGTTGCTCAAATACAGCGTCTGCAGACTGGACAGGCGCGTGATGGTTTCCGGCACTTCCTGAATTTGGGTGTTGTTCAAAGACAGCACTTGCAGACTGGACAGGCGCGTGATGGTTTCCGGTACTTCGTTAATTTTGGTGAAGCTCAAATCCAGCGTTTGCAGACTGGACAGGCGCGTGATGGTTTCCGGCACTTCCCAAATTTGGGTGCCGCACAAATCCAGCGTTTGCAGACTGGACAGGCGCGTGATGGTTTCCGGCACTTCTCGAATTTGGGTGTCGTACAAACCCAGCTTTTCCAGACTTGTCAGGTTTCCAATGGAATCCGGCACTTCCTGAATTTGGGTGTTGCTCAAATCCAGCGTTTTCCATTGTTGTTCCTCGGCGTCTCGGAGCAGTTCCGCCAGTTCTTCCGGCGTGAGTTCGTCATACAGCCGCTTATATGGCTTATTATCCCACGATTGCGGCTCTGACGGGTCATAATCCGGATTCGGTTCCCACAGTTTCGACATGCCGCTGCCCCCTTTCGCGTCACGCCGACAGTTTACCACATTTTCCCCCATGACGCAACCGCGTTTTTTGACGTTTACATAAAATTCATCGTTGATTTTTATGTGAAACCATGCTACAATATCCCCACGAGGAGGGATACATTATGCCGAATATCAAACCTGTGTCCGACTTGCGCAATTACGCCGAAGTCCTGCGGGATGTGGCGATAGGCCGTCCGGTGTTTCTGACCCGCAACGGCCACGGACGTTACGCCATTCTCGACATAGAGGAGTATCAAGAGTACGAGCGCATGAAGGCCATGCAATGGCTCATGGGCGAACTCGAAAAGGGTCGCCGTTCCGGCGAGGAAGAAGGATATATCCCGTTTGAGGATGTCTTCCGGGAGTTGGGCGTTGACGAAGCCGCACAGTGCGACGACGAAAGCGAATAACATTCAAGGGACACCCGGCAACAGTTACCGGGCGTCCCTTGTTGCTGTCACTTCACGCAGAGCCGAAGAATGGCCTCCATGCCGTCGGGGTCGATTTTCACGAAGTTTCCGAACGGGAAACCGTTGGGTTTCTCCCGACGGTGCGCTATCATGTCGGGGATATCCTTTTCGTCGCCGCCGAGTTCGGCGAGCGTCGCGGGCATGCCTAACGCGTGGAAGAATGTCCGCAGACGCCGGACGCCCTCTCTTGCGGTACGTTCGGGGTTAGCGTAGTCCATTTCCGCGCCGAACACGTTGACCGCGAACCGGGCGAACCGCGCCACGTCGTGTCCCATGACATATTCCATCCACGCGGGGGTCACGACGGCCAGCCCCGCGCCGTGGGCGCAGTCGTAGAACGCGGATAACTCGTGTTCAATTTGGTGGCTTGCCCAGTCTTGGTCGCGCCCGACGCCCACGGAGTTATTGTGGGCAAGCGTGGAAGTCCACATCAAGTCGGAACGGGCGGCCATGTCGCCGGGACTGGCAATGGCGCGGGGCGCGGCGTCCAGCACGGTCTTTAGCAGGGCTTCACAGAGGCGGTCAGTCAGTGCGACATCGGGCGTGTTGCTGAAGTAGCGCTCACAAATGTGGCTGAACATGTCGACCGCGCCGCAAGCGGTCTGGAAGGCGGGAAGCGTGCAGGTGTAGCGGGGGTTCAATACCGCGAAGCGCGGGCGGATGAGGTCTGATTTCGGACTGCCCCACTTCATATTTCCGGCTTCCTGCGTAATGACACAACTGTTACTGCCCTCGCTTCCGGCGGCGGCAATCGTCAGCACGACGCCCACGGGCATACAGGCGCTTAACGGTGCCTTACCTGTGAAAATGTCCCAGAAGTCGCCGCCGTAGGGCGCGCCGAATCCGATTGCCTTTGCGGTGTCGATGGAACTCCCGCCGCCGATTGCAAGCAGGAAGTCGGCGTTGGTCTTGCGGAACAGTTCGATACCCTCGTACACAAGGCCGCTTTTGGGGTTGGGCTGTACGCCGCCGAGTTCGTCCCACGGAATACCGGACGCGCGGAGCGATTCCGTCACGGCGTCATAGGCGCCGTTGCGCTTGACGGAGCCGCCGCCGTAGACCAACAGCACGCGATGTCCGCCGAAGCGCCGGACAAGTTCTCCGGTCTGCTGTTCGGCACCCTCGCCGAACGCAAACAGCGTTGGGGAATAGAATGTGAACGCGTTCATAAATTTGCAACTCCTTCACAATGACGGGGCGGGGTGCGGTGTCCCGTCCCAAAAAATACCGGATATTTTTTACGAAACTGTCTCTTACAGGAAAGCGAAAATCTGCCGATATAGAAACGGGGGAGATGAGTTTTCCCGCGCGGGAACATTTTCCGCCCGGAACGCGTCAATACCCGCGGGAGCGGTCAACGACGCCGGAGGGCGTGTCGCCGTTGGCGTAACGCAGGAGGTTCTTGCAGAACAGCCGGACGTTCTCATCTCTGGTGAAGCCGAGCGCCATATTCCCGGAGATGTGCGGCGTGAGAATGAGGTTTTTCGTCTCCCAGAGGGGATGGTCGGCGGGCAACGGTTCCGGCGTCACGACATCCAGCGCCGCGCCCGCGATTGCGCCACGGTTGAGCGCGTCCATAAGCGCGTCCTGTTCGACGGCGTTGCCGCGCCCGACGTTGACAACGTACGCATTGGACGGCAAGAGCGCGATTCGTTCGCGGTTCAGAATTTGCACGGTTTCGGGCGTGCCGGGGAGTGCCATAATCAGGAAGGACGTTTTGGGCAGAACGTCGTCAAGTTGCGACACGGGGAGAACCTCGTCGAAGATATCGACCTTGCGCCCGCTGTGGCTGACGCCGAGAATACGCCGCGCCTCCATGCTCCGCAGACGCGCCGCGATGGTGTGGCCGAGATTGCCCGTACCCAAAATCGTGAAGTCGCCGTCCTTGATAGAGCGGATGGGCGGGGAAAGTAACCATTCATGGCGGCGCAGAGGTTCCTTGAAGTACGGCATTTGGCGCAGGAGTTCGAGCGTGACCATAATGACGTGTTCGGCGATGGTCGCGCCGTAGACGTTGGACGCGCTGAGAATGCAGTCCGGGTTCTTGAACAGGGACGGGTCGGCGCAGTACACATCAGCCCCGGCGGACGCGCAGACGTACCATTTGAGGGCGGCGGACGTTTCGCGCAGAATGTCGGGGCTGTTGGCGTACAGCACTTCGCAAGTTTGCAAATACTCTTTCGCGGCGTCTTTCTGGTCGGGCGTGAAAAAGTACGGTGTAAACCCGGCTCTGTCGGCGGCCTGCCGGATTTTGTCGCGGTGTTCCCCGGAGAGAAAGTCCTGCACGACACAAAGAATACGGCTCATAATGGGATACCTCCTGTTTATTTGGAAACTCTATCTGTTGCGTACTGTTTACAAATCTGTTCGGCACAGCGCATGCCGTCGGCGGCGGCGGACATAATGCCGCCCGCGTATCCCGCGCCCTCCCCGCAAGGGTACAAGCCCCGTAAAGCGGATTCACATGCACCGTCCCGCAGAATCCGCACGGGGGAAGAGCTTCTGCTTTCCACGGCCGTTAAGACGGCGTCGGGGTCGTCGAAGCCGCGTAGTTTGCGGCCGAGTATGGGAATGGCCTGTTCGAGCGCGTCCGAGAGGAACGGCGGGAGACAGTCATGCAAGTCAGTCCACTTGACACCCGGCTTGTAGGAAGGCATGACGCGTCCGGGGGCGTCGGACGCCCGCCGCGACAGGAAATCCTCCACGCGCTGGACGGGCGCGGAGAAGTCGCCGCCGCCCAGCCTGTACGCGGCCTCCTCCAAGCGTCGCTGAAAGGCGATTCCGGCAAGCGCCCCCGTGCCGCCGAAGTCGGGCGGCGCGACGCCGACGAGTAATCCGCCGTTGATGTTCTCGCGGTCGCGGGCGTAGGCGCTCATACCGTTGGTGACGACGCGGCCGGGTTCCGACGCCGCCGCGATGACCTCCCCGCCCGGACAGACGCAGAACGAGAACACCCCGCGCCCGTCGGGCAGGTGGCAGGACAGCTTGTAGGACGCGGCGGGAAGTCCGGGGCGTCCGGCGTATTGGCGGTATTGCGCGGCGTCACAGTCGGCTTGACGGTGTTCGATGCGCACACCCACGGCAAACGGTTTCGGCTCAATGGGGACGCCGGAACGCGACAGCGCGTCGAAGGTGTCGCGGGCGGAATGCCCCACGGCAAGGACGGCGTGGCTACAGTTCAGGATTTCCGTACCGTACGGCGTACGGACTTCCAGCGCGGAGAGGCGCTTTCCGTCGCGGCGGAACCCGGTCACGGTGTGTCCGAAACGGACATCCGCGCCCAGTGACAGCAGTTCCGCCCGGAGAGACCGCAACACATGAAAAAGCATGTCCGTCCCGACATGCGGCCGGGCGTCAATGAGGATATCGGGCGGCGCGCCGTGGGTCGCGAGCGTCTCCAAAATGAAGCGGTGGCGCGGGTCACGGGTTCCGGTGTGCAGTTTGCCGTCGGAAAACGTCCCGGCTCCGCCCTCGCCGAATTGGGCGTTGCTGTCGGGGTTCAGGATTCCGTGACGCCGGAAACGTTCCACGTCCTCGCGGCGCTGTTCGACGGGCTGGCCGCGTTCGAGCAGAAGCGGCCGCAGTCCGGCGCGCGCGAGAACGAGAGCCGCGAACAGTCCGGCCGGCCCCGCGCCGACGACGATTGGCACGCGCTCCGGTTCCGGGAGGCGTTCCGGGGGACGATACGGCGGCTCCGCGGCATAGCGCTTGACTTTGCGGCGGTTCCGGTGTAAAATTTCGCGTTCGCCGCGCACCTCCACGGCGGCGCGGCAGAGGTACACGGGACTTTCCCGCGCGTCCAGACTGCGCCGCAGAACCTTGACCGACACAATGTCCGATTCCGGAACGCGCAAACGCCGTGCGGCCTGTCCGCGTAGCGCCGACAACGCCTCACCCGGCGCGAGCCGCAGTCCATCCATGTCCAGCATACGAAAATCCGCCTCCTTTCGCCGGACTATTTTATCACAGTTTCCGCGTTTGGGAAAGATAAAATTGTAAATTTTTCCGGTTTTTTCCGGCTTATGACTGAAAAAATTATGGAGGAATTGTGCGGAAATGATTGCAATTTCCAAAACTGTTTGATATAATGTCACCTGTCCGGAGGGGCGGACAGCGCTGGAAAAATATCCCTGTAACCGTTTTTCCATCTCCGGAACCTCTCCAAAATTCTGGACAGGACTCCCAATGCCGCCCGCGCGGCGGCTGAAACATCACAACGCGGGAAAGGAGGAACATGTATTGAAAAAACGATTCCCCGCGCTGATACTGTCGCTTACGCTTCTGTTCTGCGTGACGGCGTACGCCGCCGAACCGTGTTTCGTGGTACACCTGCCGGAGAAACCCGTTGAGGCCGGGGAGGATTTCACGGTGACCGTCGACTTGACCGGAAACCCGGGCATTCGCGGCATACGCTTTGCCCTCTCGTTCGACCGGAAGCGCATGGAGTGCGCGGGCATGAAAATCGGAACCTTGCTCGCGACACAGGAAACGGTAAATTCCGTCAATCCCGACGCGAAATCCGGCGCGATGTTGGCGGCGGTGGCGACGGATATCATAGAAGGGGACGGACAGGTAGCCGTGTACCATTTCCGGGCGAAGGAAAAGCTCTCGGACTTTCACTTTTCGCTGGAGAAAATCGACCTCGGAAACCAGAGCCGGGAAAACATTGACGTAATTGTGACGGGCGGCGGCACCGATACCGCAAGCCGTGACGACGACAAACCGGACACCGATACCGCAAGCGGCAAACCGGACACTGACACCGCAAGCGTCAAATCTGGCACCGACACCGCAAGCGTCAAATCTGGCACCGACACCGCAAGCCGTGACGACGACAAACCGGACACCGACGCCGCAAGCGTCAAATCTGGCACCGATACCGCAAGCGCCAAACCGGACACCGACGCCGCAAGTGGAAAATCCGAAACTTCCGCGGCCGTCAGCGGCGGCGACGCCCAGCCCCTCTTTACCGATATCGCCGGAACGTGGGCGGAAAGCTATATCCGCGCGGCCGCCGAACAGAACCTTTTTCAAGGTTACCCGGACGGCACATTTCGCCCCGATAATCACTTGACCCGGGTGCAGTTCATGATGGTGCTTTGGAATCTGGCGGGGCGTCCCGCCGTGCCGGACGAGACCCCGTTCAAGGACATGGGTGGGCAGATTCAGAACTTCCGCCACGCCGTCGCGTGGGCGTACGCCAAGGGCTATGTCAACGGCACCTCGCCCGACACCTTCTCCCCCGGCGAACCCCTCACCCGGCAGGCCACCGTAAAGATTCTATTCGCCTACAACGGTTCCGCGCGCGGCACGGAAGTCATGATAACCAGCGTCTACGACGACATTTTCTCCGACAGCGGGCGTATCTCCGCGTGGGCGAAAGACGCCATGTACTGGGCGGTCTATCAGAAAATCATCTCCGGCACCAGCCCTTCCACACTCGAACCCGGCGGCACCGTCACCAGAGCGCAACTCGCCGCCATGATGGTTCGCTACGTGGAGCGGTTCCCACGATGATTGTCACCTTTACTTTTCATAAGGAGGGATTACTTTGAAAAAAAGTTTCATGCAACTGGCTTTGATTCTCGGCCTTATGACGCTGGCTTGTGTCACGGCGTGGGCGGCCGAATCAGACCCGGAAGCGGAACCCACTTTCGGGTTCATGAATATCAAAGCGGAATCCAGTTTCGTAACATTGACCGCGCTGGACGACAGCGAGCAGTCAGTCACGGCTTCCACTGAGGACGAGGCCATGTTCCCCGGTGCCGTCAAAATCGGCGTGACCTGCACGAATATGCAGAGCGGAAAAGAATATCTGCTCATTGTCCAGAGCGGCGACAACAACACCCCCAATGTCGACGATATGGTATTCATCGACCAGAAAGCCCCCACGAGTGACGGCACCCAGACGAATTTCTTCGTCATCTACCCCAAAAAGCCAAGCCCCACGGCGGAAAGCGTCCAGTATACCGTCTACATGTCCAGCAACGCCGACACCAGCACGGGTATCACGCAATACGAAAAGGTCGGCTCCTTTGAATACTACTCGACCGCGCCGGATGTCCTGCTCGGCGACGTGGACGGCAACGGAAGTGTTACGATTGCGGACGTTTCGCTGCTCTTGGACGCACTCAATGAAAAGGAGACACTCGACGACAAACAGACCGCCGCCGCCGACGTGGACGGGAACGGAGTCCCTGCAATCGCCGACGTTGGGAGCCTTCTGGACTTCCTCAATGGCAAGATTGCGTCCTTTGAAGAACTGCGCAACCAGTCCTAAGAGACTGTTAAGGAGGTATCAACTTCACAATGCAAAAAGTAAAACGGCTGTTGTCCGTGTTCCTCGTGCTGGCCATGCTGCTTGGCATGATGTCCCTGCCGGCGGACGCGGCGGACAGCGGCTATAAGCTGGCAATTCTGAAAGTACAGATATTCGAGGGTGACACATTCGACCCCGATACCGCGACGGAAATTCAGGAGACTGACCATGTAAACGCCGGGGACGTTGTAGTTCTGACGGTTGGCTTTGAAAATACCAGCGGTTCCACGGTGTCGGTTGGCGGCTTCCAGTCGAAAGTCTTTTATGACACGGATAAAATCAGCGTGTTTACAGGGAAGCGCCCATTTCTAAGAAATCCGTTCCAGAACTCTCAGGAACTGCTCGACGCTGAAGGACTGTACGCGTGGAATATGGCGGGCGACGGCGACCCCGCTAAGGACTTTGTTTCCACGAACGGCGTCGGCGATGCGTATAATTTGGCGAATGGCGAGCAACTGATTTTCTCCCGCTACGCCTTTCAGGTCAAGGACGACGCCGGAGACGCGGATGTTTATTTCCGCTTTGACGCCGACGCGGGCGACGTGATTGACAACAGCCGAAAATCGCTCCCTTTGGAGGACTACGAACCCCGGAGACTGATTATCGGGAATGGTTCCGGCGACACAGACGAATTCACCGTGACCGTATCCCCGGAGAGTGACGAAGTGACCATCCCGGCGGAAGGGGCAGACCCCGCAGAAAAGACCTTTACCGCCGAAGTCAAGGACAAGGACGGAAACGCCGTCGAAAACCCGGAGGTGAAGTGGAGCATTGCCCCGAAGGAAGACATAGACAATGTCACGGGCATAACGACCAGCGAAACAGACGGTACATTGACCGTTAGCGTGGCGTCGGACGCCACCGCCGGGGAGTATACCGTTACGGCGACTGTCGGCGAGAGTACCGGAACCGCGACTTTGACCGTCAAGGAGAGCGAGACCCCGCCGCCGGGCGACTTCACAGTGACGCTCGACCCGGCCGAATTGGACGTGCCGTCGACAGGCGAAGCCACCGCGACCGCCACGGCCGAGGGCGTGGACGGCGCGACGTGGAGCATTACGCCGACGGCCACGGGCGTGGACATTGACCCGGAAAGCGGTGTCGTCACCGTGACCTCTGCGGCCTCTGCGGGTACGTTCACCGTCACGGCGACCGTCGGCGAGGGCGACGACGCCCAGACAGGCTCCGCGACGCTGACCGTCAAGAAGAGCGAGACCCCGCCGGGCGATTTCACAGTGACGCTCAACCCGTCTGAATTGGACGTGCCGTCGACAGGCGAAGCCACCGCGACCGCCACGGCCGAGGGCGTGTCCGGCGTGACGTGGAGCATTGCGCCGACGGCCACGGGCGTGAGCATTGACCCGGAAAGCGGTATCGTCACCGTGACCTCTGCGGCCTCTGCGGGTACGTTTACCGTCACGGCGACGGCTTCCGACGACACGACAGGCTCCGCGACGCTGACCGTCAAGAAGAGCGAGACCCCGCCGGGCGATTTCACAGTGACGCTCAACCCGTCTGAATTGGACGTGCCGTCGACAGGCGAAGCCACCGCGACCGCCACGGCGAGCGTAGACGGCGTGACATGGAGCATTACGCCGGATAACGCTACAGGCGTGAGTATTGACCCGGCAAGCGGTATCGTCACCGTGACGCCGGAGGCCGCCGCCGGGAGATTCACCGTCACGGCGACAAGCGCCGACGACAAGACAGGTACCGCGACACTGACCGTCAAGAAGGAAGTCGACGATTCCGGCATTACGTTCACCCCGCAAAAGACCGCCTATCCGCTTGGAACAGAGACCTACTTCAAGGCGTCCAGCAATGTTCCGAACGCGATATGGTACCTTGAAGACAAAGACGGCCATTCGGTCAACCCGGACGAGATATCCATAAACCCCCAGACGGGCGAAGTCAGGATAACGCCGCAGGCGAAAGCCGGAACGTATTACACGGTGGCGCTCGTCAACGGCCAGCAACTCGGAAAGAAGGCCTTTACGATATCCGCAGACGCGGAGGACGCGCAAATGACCGTCACCGTGGATAAGTCCAGCATTCAGATTCCCGGCGTCACGGACGACGCGTCCTCCGAAGACTTCAAAGCGTATTTCACAGCCACGGACAAAAATAAAAAGCCTATCAGCAACGACGACTTAAGATGGAGTGTCGAGGTGCTGAACCCGCCCCCCGAGACGCTGAACTCCAACAGCGTGGAGTGGTTCAAGGACACAGCGCAGGACGGCAGGCTTATTCTGACGGTGAAGCCGGGCGCCAAGGACGAAATCGCCAACGATATCCTTGCGGGTTCCCCCGTTTACGGTACGACGCTCCTTGTCACCGCAACAAATTTCAAGGCCGAAGATTCCCCTTCCGCCTCCGCTACCATTGTTATCCGCCGCGCCGACCCCGTGCTGACCACGGTCACGCTGAGTCCGGATACCGTGACGTTAAGCGGAGAGAACCAGACCGTAACGGCCGCCGCCTTTGACCAGTACGGCGAATTTCTGGCCAGTACCGACACGGAACCCATTACATGGTCAATCCAGCCTTCCACCAGTAGCGCCGTCACGATTGACCCGGCCACGGGTACGGTCACAGTGCGCTACAACGCCACCCCCGAAACGTACACCGTGCAGGCCACGCGCACCGTAAAAGGCACCACGCAGCCCGCCAGCGCGGAATTGAAAATTTCGCAGGAAGCCGAGAGGGCGGAATCCATCGCCCTGCTCAACGGGCCGACACAAATGGAAGTCCCCGGCAAGGGCGACGACATCAACAACAACGCGGAAAATCCGTTTGTTGCGCAGGTACTCAACCAGCACGGCAGCACCATGTCCGATTCGGACGTGCAGTGGAGTATCACGGACAGTTCCGGCGCTGAATGCCCCGGTATCACCATTCAGGGCGGCGTGGTTTCCATAACCTACGAGGCCAAGAGCGTTGTCCCGGCGGGCGCACACCCGATTTTCCGGGTAACGGCCAAGTCCGGGGACGTGCAGCAGTCCAGAGACCTGTATATTGTCCGCTCCGCGCCCTACCTCAACGACCTGAGTTTGAGCAAGGAACAAATCGACATCAACGGCGAACACGGCGGAGAGGCGCAGTGTATCGCGCTCGACCAGTACGAGGAGCCGTTCAGCGGTGACGTAACGTGGTCTGTCGCGCCGTATGGCGGTATCAGCGGCAGCGGCGGCGTGACGGTCGACGCCAGCGGGCTTATCACCGTCTCCAAGGACGCCACCCCGGGTCCGTACAACGTGTACGCCAACTCCAGCGTGGGGCCGAAAACGCTGCTGGTCTCCCGGGAATCCTCCTACACCAATGCAATCGTGATTTCCACCAAGGAAGACATCGTTGTGACCATTCCGCCCGACGGGCAGGAGACAGCGGAAACCCGGCATTTCAGCGCCACCGTGTATGACCAGTTCGGCGAGCCCATATCCAATCAGCCCGCCGTCACATGGACGATTACCGACGCCGCAGAGGGCGGCACGACCGTGCAGGGCATCACCATTGACAGCAACGGCGTTGTCAGCGTGGCCAACGAGGCCAAGGCGCAGGTCGGCTCTTCCCCGAACTTCAAAGAGATGTACGTCCACGCCTCCAGCGGTTCCAGCGCCGCGACTCCCTTCAAGCTCATCATCATGCGGCAGTCCCCGGAACTCAGCAAGGTGCGTCTGGACAACACCGACTCCCCCGACGCCAACGGACAGCGTTTCTCCGTGGACTACACCGACGGCGAAACGAAGCGTATCACGGCGAGCGCGCTTGACCAGTACGGCAGCGCATTCTCCGGGGCTTCTTGGGATATCGAGTCGGATACCGACGAAATCGGCGTCAGCATTGATTCCAGCGGCGTGATTACGATTTCCCGTGGCGCTGTCAGCGCCGCCTATACCGTGGTTGCCTCCGCTGGCGGAAAGAGGGTCTCCGCGCCGTTCGTCATCAGAAAGACCTCAAGCTCCGCTTCCTCCATCAGCAGAGTTGTCGTCGACCCGGCGAGCGTGACCGTCAGTAACAGCAGTACGGCGCTTTCGCAGGCCACCGCCTACGACGGCAACGACAACCCCATTACGGTCGGGATTCTCTGGTCTGTCTTCCCGTCCGGCGCGGGCGTCGGCATTGCCAGAGACGGCAAGATTACCATCTCCTCCAACGCCTCCTCGCGGCCGTACGTCATCACCGCCACACCGGACACCACCTTCGGCATAGTATCCGGCAACCCGCAGTCCGCCGACCTGATTGTGCAGAACATTTCGGCGGCCGTCGGCGAACTCGACCACGTCGCGCTGACGAAATCCAGCGTCACGGTCGACGGCACCGCGAGTGAAACGTCCGTCGCGCGCGCTCTCGATAGGGACAATAACGACGTGAGCGGCGTAACGTGGGCGATTTCCCCCGCCAATGGTGGCGTGAGCATTGACAGCAACGGCACGATTCACATCTTCAAGAGCGCCACGCCCGGGGACTACACCATCACCGCCACGAAAGGCGCTGTCAGCAAAGAAAGCAAGCTGACCGTTTCCAATGAAACTCCCCCTCCCGTCGTGAGCTTCCAAGTCACCCTGACGCCGGACACGGTCATAGCGGACGGCGTAAGCCCCGCTTCCGCGACCGCCAGCGCTGCGGACGCCTCGAACCAGCCCCTTTCCGGCGTCACATGGAGCCTCTCCCCCCAAGGGCAGGGCGTGAGCATTGACGCCGCCAGCGGCGCTATCACCGTGGCCGCGAGCGCCGTACTGGGAGAGTACACCGTCACGGCCTCCACGGAAACCGGAACGCAGTCCAAAACTTTGTACGTCATCGAAAAGGGGTCGGAGACGACGCAATCTCTGACGGGCGTCAGCCTGAACCCGGCGGCGGTCACGCTGGACGGCACGAACGCGCAGACCGTCACGGCCACCGCGCAGGGAACCGCGACAGACGGCGTTACATGGACAGTCTCCCCCGTGGGCGCGGGCGTCACACTCAACAGTAACAGCGGCGCGAGTGTCCAGATTACCGTCGCCGCCGACACCAAGCCCGGCACGTACGGCGTCACGGCCGCACTCGGCGACACTACCAGAAGCGCGACTTTAACGGTCACGGTTCCGGCGGAATCGTTCCTTTCCAGCGTGAAAGTATTCCCCGCGTCGGTGGAGGTCAACGGCACGGAGAGCAAAACCGCCGACGCGAACGCGTTGACCAGTACGAATGAGAGTATCACCAGCGGCGTAACGTGGAGTGTCTCGCCCCTCGGGAACGGCGTCACCGTGGACGCGGTTACCGGAAAAGTGACCGTGGACAAAGCCGCCATGAGCGGGGACTACCAAATCATCGCCACGAGGGACACGGAAACCCGCTCCGATACCCTGAAAGTCACGAACATGGTCACGACCGCGAAATTGACCAGTGTCGCGCTGACCCCGGCCGCCGTCGAACTCAACGGCAGGGACGCGGCCTCCTCCACGGCCACGGCCATTGGTTCGGGCAACACGACCCTGACCACGGGCGTCACATGGACGGTCACGCCCACCGATGGCGGCGTCACGATTGACACCAGCGGCAAAATTACGATTCTGGCAACCGCCGTCAGCGGCGAGTACCTCATCAGCGCCCATTACCAGTCGGCGGTCGCCTCCGCGACGCTGACCGTGGCCAGTTACGCGGATATCGTCTACGAGGAAAAGGCCGTCGACAAGACCGCCGTCGCCAATACGGCGCTCGCGTCGGTCAACTACGCCGATACCGGCGTGAAGTCCGTGGAACATCAGGCCAGCATGATGAGCGCCGCGCTTGCCAAGGACGACGTGAAAAAGGCCGTCTCCGAGCAGACCGCCGACACCAAAACGGAAGTCGTCGTCTCCGTGGACATCCAATTGCAGAGCTACGACCCCGACAAGCCGTCCATGAAACTGTCCGTCACGCCGCGCTACGACATTGTCAAGACGGCCAACGGGCAGACGACCACCACACCCGGCGGCACATTGAGCGAACTGCCCGAGGCGGTCAAGGTCACACTGAACGTCCCCGCCAGTTTTGACGCCACTTTCGCCAAGCACACGCACAACAACACCACCTATCTGGAACCCATTACCTACACTGGAAGCGGCTCCGAACGCGTCGCGGGCTGGACGCAGAAGTATTTCAGCGACGTGGAACTGACCAAGGACGTGGTAACGATTAAGTTTGACGCCCAAGGCGGCATTGCAATCGCTGACAGGTCTATTGCCAAGGGCGGCACGCTCTCGACGCTTCCCGCGACTTCCCGCAGCGGCTACAATTTCAGCGGCTGGTTCCTGAACAATACGCAAGTCACGACCTCGACCACATTTGACCAAGATTCGACGCTCGTCGCGCAGTGGACGGTCGCCAGCAATGGCGGCGGAGGCGGCGGCGGAGGAGGCGGTTCTTCCTCCGGCGGCAGTTCGTCCAGCAGTTCCTCTTCCAGCACCTACAGAGTCACCACGTCCGCCGGAACCGGAGGCACTCTGACCGCCAGCGACAAGAGACCCAAGGCCGAGGACATCGTTACCCTTACCCCCACGCCAAGGAGCGGCTATGAACTCGACACGATTTCCGTCGTGACGACCTCCGGCAAGAAGGAAGTCGCCCTCACCGAGAACAACGGAACCTATACGTTTGAAATGCCGAAAGGCAACGTCACGGCCAAGGCGACGTTCAAAAGAGCCACCGCCCAACCCGCCAACACCAACAGCGGCGACACCGGGGACATCAACCCCACGCCGTACGACCCCACGCCCGTGAACCCCACGCCGTCCTACACGTCCGTGTCGTTCGTGGACATGCAGCCGGACAACTTCTTCTACACGGCCGTGCAGTGGGCGGTAGAGCGCGGTATCACCAACGGCACCACGGCGACGACGTTCTCCCCGAATCAGGCCTGCACACGCGCCCAAATGGTCATGTTCCTGTGGCGCTCTCAGGGAATGCCCATGCCGTCGAACTATAACAGCCCCTTCGTGGACGTTGACCCCAGCGCCAACTACTACACGGCCATGATGTGGGCGGTAGAGCGCGGTATCACAAACGGCACCACGCCCACGACCTTTGACCCGTACGCGGCCTGCACGCGCGCCCAAATGGTCATGTTCCTGAACCGCGTCGCGGGACGCCCCCGCCCCACACAATGGTCTTGCCCGTTCACGGACATCACCGTAGGCGAAAACTACTATGAGCCGATGTTGTGGGCTTTGGAGAAGGGTATCACCAACGGCACGACCGCGACCACGTTCTCTCCGTATCAGGCCTGCACGCGCGCCCAAATGGTTATGTTCCTCTACCGCTATCTCGGCGGGAACTGACACCCAACTAAAAACACTCCCCCGGAAACGGGGGAGCGTTTTTTACGCCGTCCCTACAGAAAAAGGGCGGCAAAAATATTAAAATCTGTAAAAAGTTGCAATTATATATATTTTTTAACGTTTTCCAAATGATTATATATGTCAAAAGTTTAAAATCCCCCCCCCCGAAAATTTTACTTGCTTTCCATTTTTGCCTATGGTATAATGAAAAAACATAAAAATTTCTGTTGAGGCCTCCCGCTTTCGCCGGATTGATTTCCGTGGAATGTGCAAAGGATGTGATTTCGCGTGGATGCTTCCAATCATACGACCGTCGCAAAAAATGAGGAGGGGCATCTGCTCCGATGCCTCTCGCCGTTGAACGTCTGGGCGCTGTCGTTCGGGTGCGCGGTCGGCTGGGGCGCGTTCGTCATGCCCGGCACGACCTTTCTGCCGATTGCCGGCCCCGCCGGAACCGCCCTCGGCATGCTTATCGGCGGCGCGATTATGCTCATCATCGGCGTCAACTACCACTACATGATGAGGCGCTACCCCGACGCGGGCGGCACGTTCACATATACCAAAAAGACCTTCGGCTATGACCACGGCTTCCTGAGCGCGTGGTTTCTGGTACTCGTCTACATCGCCATCACATGGGCGAACGCGACGGCCTTGCCGCTGGTGTTCCGCAACCTCTTCGGCGGGGTGTTTCAGGTGGGCTTCCACTACCAGATTGCCGGTTACGACGTGTACTTTGGGGAGGTCATACTGTCTTTGGCGGCGCTGGAACTGTCCGGCTTGGCCTGCATGCGGGGCGGCAGGTTCGCGGCGCGGATACAGACCATCATGGCCTGTGTCCTGTTCGGCGGAATCCTGATAGGCGGCGGCGCGGTGGCCGTCCGGCATTTCGGCTGTTTTCTACAAGGCAGTCTCACCCACTTCAAGCCCGCCTTCGCGCCGGGTCACAATCCGGCGGCGGAGGTGTTCAACATCGTGGCGCTCGCGCCGTGGGCGTTCGTGGGGTTCGAGTCGGTGTCGCACTCGGCGGAGGAGTTCAATTTCTCGCCGAAAAAGTCCTTTTCGGTTCTGGTGGCGGCGGTCATAACGGGCGTGCTTGCCTACACGGTTCTGTCTGCGCTTGCGGTATCCGTCCTCCCGGCGGGTTACAGCCACTGGGACGCGTACATCGCCGATATCGGCAAGTTCAGCGGCCTGAAAGGCCTGCCGACGTTCCACGCCGTCCGCGAACTCATGGGCGGCACGGGTCTGATGATACTGTTTTTCACGATTCTGGCGGCCGTGATTACGGGTCTGGTCGGCAACTCCATCGCCGCAAGCCGCCTGATTTACTCCATGGCGCGGGACAACCTGCTCCCGGCGTGGTTCGCCAAGCTCAATAAAAATAAGGCTCCCGAAAACGCGATTCTCTTTGTCATGGCGATTTCCATTCCGATTCCCTTTTTTGGCCGCACCGCCATTGGCTGGATTGTCGACGTAAACACCATCGGCGCGACTGTCGCCTACGCCTACACCTCCGCCGTCGCCTACAAGGTCGCCAAGGATAACGGCAATCTCGCCGTGCAGTTCACGGGCATGATTGGCATTGTTACGTCCCTGCTGTTTTTCCTCTACTTCCTCGTGCCGAACTTCTGGACGGTCAGCGCACTGACCACGGAATCTTATCTGATTCTGGTCGCGTGGAGCGTGGCCGGGTTCGTGTTCTTCCGCTACATCTTCCAGCGCGACACAGAACAGCGTTTCGGGAAGTCGACCATTGTCTGGCTTACGCTTCTGTTTTTGATTCTGTTCATTTCCACACTCTGGGTACGCGAGGCCATGCAGGACACTATGCGTACGGTTCTCAACAATCTGAGCGACTACAACTATCAGGAACTGGGCGAACACGGCATATCCCTGTCGCCGACGGAGCAGAAAGACACCGCTTTCTACATCCAAAGCCAGATGAACAGCGTCAGCAACTCCCTCCTGAAAAACAGCGTGGCGCAAATGGCACTCATCGCCGTGTCTCTCTATATCATGTTCCACCTCTACACCCTCATGCAGAAGCGGGAAAAGGACATGGAGGTGCAGAAAATTCAGGCCGAACAGAGCAACCGCGCCAAAAGTACCTTCCTATCCAACATGAGCCACGATATCCGAACGCCCATGAACGCCATTATCGGCTACACCACGCTGTCACAGAAAGAGCCGGGCATTCCCCCGCGCGTCTCCGACTACCTCAAAAAAATTGACGCGTCCAGTCATCACCTGCTGGCGCTCATCAACGACGTGTTGGAGATGAGCCGCATTGAGAGCGGCAAAATGGAACTCGAACCCGTCAAAAATAACATCGTGCAGGGCATGGACGATGTGCGCGACCTGTTCGCCACGCAGATGGAGACAAAACGCCTGACCTACACCGTCACGGCGGACAACGTGGAAAATCAATGGGTTCTGTGCGACATGAACCGCCTGAACCGCGTTCTGCTGAACCTCATCAGCAACGCCTACAAGTTCACGCCCGAGGGCGGGAGCGTCTCCGTCTCGCTGACGCAGACGGGCGCGGCCAACGGTATCGCCTCTTACGAAATCCGCGTGCGTGACACCGGAATGGGCATGAGCCCGGAATTCGCCGCGAAAGTATTCGAAGCCTACGAGCGCGAACGTACGACCGCCGTCGACCACATCCAAGGCACCGGTTTGGGCATGTCCATTACCAAAAGCATCGTTGACCTGATGGGCGGTACGATTGACGTGGAGACCCAAAAGGGCAAAGGCACCGAATTTATCATTCAGGTCAGCTTCCCGATTGTCGAGGACGCCGGGGAGGACGCCGGGAGCGCGCAGGACGGCGAAGCGTCCGACGCCGACATTGATTTCAGCAAGGTCAAAGTCCTGCTCGTCGAGGACAACGAAATCAACCGCGAAATTGCTACCATTGTCTTGGAAGAAGCCGGATTCCAGTTAGACACCGCCGAAAACGGAAAAATTGCTGTGGACAAAATCGCGGCGTCCCGTCCCGGCGATTACCAAGTCATTTTGATGGACGTGCAAATGCCCGTCATGAACGGCTATGAGGCGACCAAGGCAATCCGCAAGCTCTCCAACCCCGGCCTCTCCGACATCCCCATTGTCGCCATGACCGCCAACGCGTTTTCGGAAGACATTCAGGCCGCCAAGGACGCCGGAATGGACAGCCATATCTCCAAACCGATTGACGTTCCGCAAATGCTGGCCACGTTAAAAGAAATCCTCCGCTGACGGTGAAAGGGCGTGCGCGAATCATGAAGGGTATCTGGACAAAGGTTATTATGGCGGCCGGCGTGGTTGTGTCGCTTGTGGCGCTCTTTTTCATGTTCGGCGGCGGGCAGCGCTACAAGTCACTCACGCCGAACGAGGCCGCGAAAATCATGGAAAGCGACCGTGGCTGTGTTGTTCTGGATGTCCGCACACAGACCGAGTACGGAGACGGCCACATCCCCGGCGCGGTCTGCCTCCCCATTGACGATATCCGCGAAAACGCGGCGTCGGTACAGGCCACCTTACCGGACAAACATCAGGTCTTGCTCATCTACTGCTACACCGGACGCCGCGCCGTCGAGGCCGCGCAACTCCTCTCCGCCATGGGCTACACGAACGCCTATGAATTCGGCGGTATCGTGGACTGGACGGGCGAAGTCGTCACAGATTAAAGGAAGCCGCCCCTCTCCCGCGGGAGAAGGGCGGCCGTTCTGTGGAGATTATTTCGCCAGAACCTTTTTCAGGCGGGCGAAGCGCGGCAGGGAATCCTCTTTCGGGAGGTCGGGTTCGCCCTGAATCAGCGGCAGGGCGTAGTCGATGAATCCCTGTTCAATGCCGTTGTGGTCGGCGTTAATCCACTCCAGCGGCACTTTCTTCTCGGTGTTGGCGACGTCGGTCAGGTTCAGGAGCTTGGGCTTGCAGGTGTACACGCCGCCGTCACGCGTACACTCGAAGCCCACCATCTTGTCTGTCATGCCCGCGACGGCGTTCTTGACCGCCTCCGCGCCGGACATGTACGACTCTTCAATGTCGCGCTTGGAGGCCAAATGCGCGCCGCAGCGCTGTAACAGGCTAAGCTCAATGCCGCGCACTTTCGCGCCCGTACGCTCTTTGACGACGTTCGCCAGCATGGCGGCCAGTCCGCCCAGTTGCGCGTGGCCGAAGCCGTCGGTTGCGGACGTTTTCGCCTCGGAGACAAAGGAGCCGTCGGCATAGTGTACGCCCTCGGAGACAGCCACCATGCAGTTTTTGTTAGCGGCGTAAACGCGGTCAACGTCGGCGAGGAACTTGTCCATGTCGAAGTCGACTTCCGGCAGGTAAATCAGGTCGGGACCCGCGCCCTTGTACGTGGCCAGCGCGGAGGCGGCGGTCAGCCATCCGGCGTGACGCCCCATGATTTCCACCACGGCGACAAGACCCGTGTCGTACACGCGGGCGTCCTTGTAGACTTCCATGCAGGACGTTGCAATATACTTGGCGGCGGAGGCGAAGCCCGGGCAGTGGTCAGTGCCGAACAGGTCATTGTCAATCGTCTTGGGAACGCCCATCACGCGGCACTCGTAGCCGACTTTCTGCATATACTTGGAAATCTTATTGCAGGTGTCCATGGAGTCGTTGCCGCCGTTGTAGAAGAAGTAGCGGACATCGTACTTTTTGAAGATTTCCAGAATGCGCTTGTAGTCGGTGTCGTCCTTGTCGGGGTCGGCGATTTTGTAGCGGCAGGAGCCGAGCGCCGAGGAAGGAGTGTACTTGAGCAGTTCGAGTTCCTTGGGGTCCTCCTCGCCCATGTCAAACAGGCGGTCATTCAGGACGCCCTTAATACCGTGTTCCGCGCCGAAAACGCGGGTGATGTTGGGGTCCTTGAGCGCCGCGTCAATGACGCCGTACGCGCTGGCGTTAATGACGGACGTGGGGCCGCCGGACTGGCCGATGATACAGGCACCTTTCAGTGTACTCATGGGAACGCCTCCTCTTGAATTGATACGCCCCTATCATAACATCCAAAATTTGAAAAGTAAATACTTGCTTTTCATTTTTTTTTGTGGTATAATTGCCAAAGATTGTTGCTCCGGGGTATCCTGTCCCTGTCGGAGACGCCCGGACGCGGAACGCCCGCAAGTCCCGCCCCGCCGCCCCTGTCAGGCGGATTCCCCGAACAGCAAAAATGTGTACAGGAGGAGATTCTTATGCCCAAGTTCACCGCGCCCGTCACTACTACGGAGATGTTCAAGAAGGCATACAGCGGAGGCTACGCCATCGGCGCTTTCAATGTGAATAACATGGAAATCGTGCAGGGCATTACCGAAGCCGCCAAGGACTTGGAAGCCCCCCTGATTCTTCAGGTCTCCAAGGGCGCCCGCGCCTATGCCAACCACACCTATCTGGTCAAGCTCGTGGAAGCCGCCATCATCGAGACTGGACTGCCCATCGTACTCCACCTTGACCACGGCGACAGCTTTGAACTCTGCAAGGACTGCATCGACGGCGGCTTCACCTCTGTCATGATTGACAAGAGCGGCCTCCCGTTCGACGAGAACATCAAAATCACGAAGCAGGTCGTAGAGTACGCCCACGACCACGGCGTGGTTGTCGAGGCCGAACTTGGCACGCTCTCCGGCATTGAGGACGAGGTCAACGTCTCCGCCGAAGCCGCCTCCTACACCCGCCCCGAGGAAGTCGAGGAGTTCGTACAGCGCACCGGCTGCGACTCTCTGGCAATCGCTATCGGCACCTCCCACGGCGCTTACAAGTTCACCGCCGCGCAGTGCACCCGCAACGAGAAGGGCGAACTCGTGCCGCCCCCGCTCCGTTTCGACGTGCTGGAAGAGGTCTCCAAGCGTCTGCCGGGCTTCCCCATTGTCCTCCACGGCTCCTCCTCCGTGCCTCAGCAGTTCGTGAAAATGGTCAACGAGAATGGCGGCAAAATGCCCGACGCCGTCGGCATTCCCGAAGAACAGCTCCGCAAGGCCGCCAGTATGGCCGTCTGCAAGATTAACATCGACTCTGACCTCCGTCTGGCCATGACCGGAACTATTCGGAAGTATTTCGCCGACCATCCCGACCACTTCGACCCGCGCCAGTACCTGAAGCCCGCCCGTCAGGCTATCAAGGAACTTGTCGCCCACAAGCTGGTTGACGTTCTGGGCTGTGACCACAAGGCCTTTATCTGAACTTCTCCAACGGCGTGACGGCGCGTCTGACGCCATCCTGAACACGCAAACAGGCCGGAAACGTGGCAACGCGTTTCCGGCTTATTTTGCTTGATATTTGCGTAAATTTGCAAGGAGACCGTATGAAATACGCCTATACAGCGGTTATCACGCCGAACGAGGACGGCACCAAATACTTTGCCCGTGTTCCCGACCTCCCCGGTTGCGCCACAAGCGGGCGGGACTTGTCCGACGCGCTCGACATGATTGCCGACGCCGCCAGCGGCTGGCTGACCGTCGCCGAGGACGAGGGCATGCCGATTGCCGCGCCCTCCGACCAAAAAGACATTGTACGCGAACCGAACGCGATTCTCTCCGTAATTACCGTGGACACCATGCGCTACCGCGCCGAAACGGATACAAGAGCCGTCCGAAAGAACGTGTCACTGCCCGCATGGATGGCGAATCAGGCGGAGAAACGAAACATCAATTGTTCACAGGTCTTGCAAGACGCGTTACGCGTTATGCTCGGCGCGTGACGGTGACAAACGAATAGGAAAGCGTCCTGTCCTCTCACCGGGGACGGGACGCTTTTTGTTTATGACAGCAAACCCACGCAGAAGTTTTTCAAGGCTGGAATATCGTTTTTGATAGTATCCCACGTTGTTTGAAAGCTGATATCCGCGTAAGCGTGGGCAACGACATTCCGCATACCGCGAATCGCTTTCCACGGCATATCGGCGTGGGCGGCGCGAAAGTCCGCGCTCAAATGTCCGGCGAGTTCCCCGATTTGCAGAATACACATCGCGCAGGCGTTGCGGTATGCCTTGTCGTGTGAAAACGCCTCGTAACTGTCGCCGAAACGTTGAACGGTATCCTCAATGTCGACGCAGTAGGATAGCATATGTTCGAGAATGGAATTATCACGTTGACGCTCCGGCATACAGCAGAATTTCCTCCCGGCGGATATGGTTCAGGAAACGCTCATCGAGACTGTCCGAAGTCAACAGGTCAACGTCCGCGCCCAACTGCTCCCGCAAGTCCAGACGCAGAGCGGACAGCGCGAAAAACCCCCGCAAGTTACCCTGTTCAATTCTCAAATCGACATCACTTTCCGGGGTGGCGTCGCCGCGCGCGTAGGAACCGAACAGCCACGCCGAACCAATGCCATATTGTACGCCTAACGCCGTCACGGCGTCGCGGATTTCGCGCAGTTCCAAAACGCGCTTCATATGGTTGCGCCTCCTTTCGTGGAAGCGGTCGCGCCTCGCGGCAAATCCCTCATAGGGAAGGTATGACACATACCACTACAGAAGGGCTAATGCCCGCGTGTTTTAGTTTTAATCCCTCATAGGGAAGGCATGACCTCAGCGGATTTGCCGGGCGTTTGGCTGGAAAACAAGGGTGCAAACTCAGTTTTAATCCCTCATAGGGAAGGTATGACTTTCTGAAGACGGCGAGTATTTCACCACTACGACTTCCGTTTTAATCCCTCATAGGGAAGGTATGACTTTTTTTTGACATTTGTGGTGTTCTGTTTGGCTATTGCCATCTGTTTTAATCCCTCATAGGGAAGGTATGACAGTTACGGACGCCGACGGCAAAGCGGTGGCGACGGTCAAGGAGAATCGTTTTAATCCCTCATAGGGAAGGTATGACCTTAGTCAAGTTGTTGAGTTAGTTGTGAATAATGAGTTTTAATCCCTCATAGGGAAGGTATGACAACAGTAGTTATAGTGGGTGTAAAGGCGAAAACTTGCGCGGTCAGCGGCTTTCAGGGTCAAAAAGTCGGTCGGTGCCGGAACGGAAAAACCTCTCAAACCCGCTTGGGGAGGGCATTCCTGTCAATCCCGGAAACTGGAATTGACATCGACCGACTTTTCCGCCGATTTCCGGCGAAAATCCGTTTACAGCGGTAAAGGCTTCCTGTCGTGTGACGCCATTATAGCCGCTTTCCGGCGGCTTGTCAAGGCTTTTGCCGAAAAAATGTGTCCCAAAGACCGACCGACTTTTTCCGGGGCGTCATAGAACAAACATTCTATGACGCCCCGCCCGGTTCCGCCGGACGGGGCGCTTTCGCCGTCAGCGTTCCCAGAGACGCCGGACGGCGTCCATATTGCGGCTCTCGATGTCGCGGAGATGTGCGACGGCACGCGCCTGCGCCTCGGGGTGTCCGGCGCGGGACACCGCCTTGTCCAGCAGTCCGCACAGTATCGGCTCCGTGAGCGTGTCCAAGTCCGTGAACAAGTCCTCGTCCATGTAGCGCAGAAACGCCGACACTTTCGGGTCGTAGACCGCCCCGACAAGCGGTATCCCCTGCCCCGCCGCGAAAATCAGCGCGTGCAGGCGCATGGACACTATCACGTCCATACGCGACAACGCCCCGATAATGGTACCCGTGTCCCCGGCGTCGTCAAGGAAATAATGCGGGATACCGTCGAGCGCCGCCGCGGCCGGACGGTGTGCCGACGGGTCTTGGCGCTTCTCAATGGCGGTGAAAACGGGCGTGAGGCCGTACTTCTCCCACGCGTAGCGCGCCGCCGCGCCGAACACGGGGGCTTTTTTGTCGTAGCCCTTCCAGTTCCGCAGAGCCAGACACAGATATTTCCCGTGCGGCGGGATTCCGGCGCGTTCCAGCACGGCGTCAACTTCCGCTTCCGGCGCGGGGGTCAGCGTCAAGGCCGGGTCGGCGGACAGGATGATTTCCGGTTTCTTGACGCGCAAGGCTTCCAGTTCGCGCAAAGAATCGGATTCGCGTAACGTAATCATGTCGGCGCAACGGTTCAGGACGCGCCGTGTCATGGCGCGGTCGCCCGGATACGTCACGGGGCCGATTCCACAGCCGTACATCAGCACCCGGCAGCCGTGGCGTTTGGCGGCGTGGAGTGTATAGAGGTAGTACCACAAACTCCGGCGGCTGGTGGCGTCCTGTATCAGGCTTCCGCCGCCGTTGATATAGAGGCGCGTCTGGCTGAGTACCCGGTGCATGCCGGGCAGGTCGAAGAAGTACAGCGCCTTGACGCCGTTCCGGGCGGCGGTCTCGGCGGGGTCACGCGACAAGACCGTAATATCGGCGTCGGGCGCGGCGGTGCGCACCTCCCGCAGAATCGCGCTCAAAATGGCCTCGTCCCCGGCGTTGCCGAGTCCGTAGGCTCCACAGATTAAAATTCCGTTCCTAACCTTCTTAGCCGTACGAGACACCCCCCGTCGTCAGGAAAGCCCTAAAAGGCGTTTCAGGTCACGCGTAATCGCCGCGTTGTAGTCCGCCAAGTCGTTGTAGCGCTTTTGGGCGGGCTTTTGGGCGTTCGACAGCGCCTCCACCATGTCGGCGTAGCCCTGAATGCCGGGGTTGTAGGGTTCCAGATTTTTCGAGATGTAGAGCGGCAGTCCGAGCGCCTGCGCCTCGCGAATGACCATGCCCTGTCCCTCGTAGCGGGACGTGAGTGTGAACGCGTCCATTTTGTCCATGTAACAAAACGGGTTTTGCTGGTTGCCCAAGAGCGTCACGAAGTCGCGGAGGCCAAGGGCGGAAATCTGGCGTTCGAGCGCGGCGCGGCCGGGGCCGTCGCCAATCAGATAGAAGTGGAAGTCGTCGCGGCGCTTCCGGACTTCCGCCAGATAGCCCATGAGCAGGTCATACCCCTTTTGATGACAGATTCGCCCCACGGAACACAAATTTAGTTTGTGCGGGTTCGGGCGGAAATCCACGGGCAAGTCCTTTTTACGGAAAATTTCCCCGGTGTCGATGTGGTTTGGGATGGGGGTAATGGCCTTGTCGCGAATGCCGGAGGCGCGGCGGAACCCGTCGACAATGCCGGGCGACACGGCCGCAAATTCGTCATAGCGGCGCAGTTTGCCCTTGAAGAAGTGCCAGAGTACGCGGTATTTCGGCTCGTTGCGGAGCTTAATTTCCATGTCGTTGTGAATCCACATAATTTTCTTGCGGGCGCGGGATTTCAGCGCGCCTACGGCGCACTCGTTCTGGTAGCTGTTAAAGTCAATGGCCACATCGTACTCCCGCCCGCGGGTAATGTCGCCGGAGAGCGCGTAGAGCAAATCGAAGTAGATAAAGCGTTTGACGGCGGCGGCGCGGGGGTTCAGGCGGATAATCCGTAGATGTTCGTGGGAGGGCATGTCGAAGAAACTGCCCTCGTCGTACAAATACAAGTCCACTTGACACTCGTTGTAGTCGATTTCCCGCAGGATGTTGATTAGCGCCTTTTGGATTCCGCCGACGCGCAAATCCGATTGAAAGATAGCAATTTGTTTCATATAGAACCCCCTCAAAGCCGAAACATCTGTGGGACGGCAAGAAAACACTTGTGAAACGCCGCGAATTATTATACAATAGGGGGCGTCCTTTGTCCATAGGTTCCGTACAGACAAAGGCTCGCCGCGCGACGGCGGCGAACCCATTTGATATTGGAGGCATGAATCATGAAAGAAAAGGCGGCGAAACTCGGAAAGTTCAACGTCGTGGACATTGCCGCGGTCGTGCTGATTGCGGTCGCGATGGTCTTTGTGGTCTGGAAGGTTGTCCTGTCCGACAGAGGCGGAGAGGACAGGGACGTGACCATGACCTACCGCGTACTGGCCGAGGGCGTGTCCAGTGACCTTTACGAGAGCGTGCAGAAGCACATTCCGTCCCAGCTCATGGCGTCGGGGAAACTGCTGGACGGCGAAATTGTGTCCGTGGAGCAGGGGCCGTACTACGTGCTTGGCTCCGACGGGGAGTGGTCGCCCGACCCGCAACACGTCAACCTGTACTTCACCGTCCGGCACCACACGACCGCCGGGGACGTACTGCTCAGCAAGGTCGACGAGCAGGAAATCCGCATCGGGCGCAAGGACTACACGCTCAAAACGGAGTATATCGAGTTCCACAACGCGATACTTCTCGACATTGACTGGGAGTTTGCGGAAAACTGAACCCCGCGCCGTCACTCCGCCTCCGGGCGGAGTGATTCGATTAAGTCGGGGAGCGTCTTTTCAAAGTCGACGCCGTACCACGGTTTATCGGGGTTTTCGAGGGTGACGCGGATGGTGTGGGCGGTGTAGTCGGCGGCGATTTTGACGGCCTCTTGGAGCGTTTTCCCGCGCAGGACAGCGCCCACGCAGGCACTCGAAAACAAGTCCCCGGTGCCGTGATAGGCGGCGTCCACGCGGTCGTTCTGGTACTCGAAAAAGGTTCCGTCGCGGCGGTCGTAGCCCATGACGCCCGTTTTCCCCGGCGACAGCGAAACCCCCGTGAGTATCGACACCCCCGCGCCCAGCCCGGACAGCCTGCCCAGCAGGGACACGATATAGTCCCGGCCGTACGCCTCCCGGTACTCCGTCCCGGTCATGAAGCAGGCCTCCGTGATGTTCGGCACGATGATGTCGACGCCGTTGCACAGTCCGGCGTTGAGTGCGGCGTAGTCCATATCGAAGGCGGGGTACAGCCTGCCGTTGTCGCCCATGACGGGGTCGACGAACAGAAGCGTATCGTCGGCGCGGAACATGTCGAAAACGCGCTTTGCGATTTCGATTTCCTCCGCGCTTCCCAGATAGCCCGTGTAAATGGCGTCGAAGTGTACGTTTTCGCTTTTCCAGTGCCGGGCAATGGGGATGAGCTGGTCTGTCAAGTCCTTGACGGTGAAGTTCTTGAACATGGTGTGCGTGGACAGTACCGCCGTCGGGAGAATGACCGTTTCCACGCCCATGGCCGACAGCACGGGCAGGGCAATCGTAATCGAACACTTGCCGAGGCAGGAAATGTCCTGCATGGTCAAAATACGCTTCATGTTGATTCCCTCCTCTCGAATTGCGAAAGAGTATACGCTTTCCGGGGGGACTTTACAATAGACACTTTGTGACGAATTCGCGAAAACATGTGTGGAAAAATCGTGGGAAAAGGCAAGGATTCAAAAAAAAGCGCCCTCCCGGTTATCGGGAGAGGCGAAGGGCGCGTCAGGGGTTATAGCCGCCGATTTGGACGCCGGTATAGTAATGGGTCAAAATTTCGCGGTAATCCGCGCCGTCGCGCGCCATTTGGTTCGCGCCGTACTGGCTGAGTCCGACGCCGTGTCCGTACCCGGTGACGTAGAACGACACCTTGCCGTCGGCCATTTCCCACGTAAAGCAGGCCGAACGCAAGCCCAACGCCGAACGGATACGGCTTCCCTGCGTCTTGATTCCGCCGACATACGCCGTAATAATACTTCCGGCGCTGTCGCGTTCCGCGCCGGAGAGCCAGTCGTAGGGGTCGCCGGAGAGATTCGCTTTCGGGAAGGCGGACTGTAGCTTGTCGCGGTATTCGTTGATGGTGAAGGTGACGCTGCTGTAATAGTTTGGTGTGTTGTCGGCGTTCTCGGGGGACGTGACGGGCTGTAAGTAGGGCTTGTCGCCCGACCAGACATCGCCGGATGTGCGGGTCAGCCCCGCAGACGACGCGTGGAAGACCGCTAAAATGGGTTCGCCGTCATAGAGCATGGTTTCGCCGTTGGTGTCCTCGACGGCGGAGCGTAATTTCTGTTCCTCGTCCTCGGGGAGATAGCCCCACTTCTTCTTGGCGGCGGCGGCGCTCAAATACGCCTGACAGCAGGCGGGACTTGTACAGATATCGGCCTTGTCGCCGTGCTTGCTTCCGGAGTGTAGCATGTAACGGGTATAGGTACGGGCGGCGACGGCCTGCGCTTTGAGGGCTTCCAACTGGAAGTAGCCGGGCATTTCCCCGCGCAGTACGCAGACCAAATACTCCTGCATGGACATGACCGACACTTCGCCGCTTTTCTTGTCAAGGACTTTCAGCATACAGTCCTCGTCCGGCTGTCCGGCGAACGCCTCCGGGACGGGTTGGGGTTCGGGTTGCGCTTCCGGGGCGGCTTCGGGCTGGGCTTCCGTAACGGGTTCGGCTTCGGGGTCACGCGGTATTTCCACGCCCGTCCGGACGACTTCGGCTCCGTTGAGCAGGTCGGAGACGGTCACGGCGTTGGTACGGCCGTCACCCGTGAGCAGAAACGGCATGAGAAAGAGCGCCACGACCAGTCCGGCGGAGGCGGTCATAATCGTATGGAATGGGCGCGGGAGCGTACGCGCGCGGCGGCGTACGCGGCGGGACGTGTCACGGCGCGGGGTATCGGCGCGGGGTAGCGTGTCGGTATCGGTGGCAGGGCGCGGCGGGGTGTCCGCCACGGCGCGGCGGCGCGGCGGATTGGCCGGGATGTTCCGTACACGCTGGGTCGGAACCTGATTTGGATACTCTTTCACTGAAAACCCCTCCTTGTCCGACAGGCCGGACGTTTTCAACAGTGTATGCGCCCGGCTTGACCGACACGCGTATTTTACCACATTTTCCGCCGCCGCGCAACAGATGATTTTCAGGAATCCGTGCCGGAATGTGTAAAAAGGCCGTTGTCAAGGGGTTTCCATTGCCAGAAATGCCCCTTTTGGGCGCGTTTTTCCGGCGCTTTCCATAGAAAGCACCGCCGTTTTCGTGGACTGTGCCGAATTTTGCCAGTGAGCGGGATAACCGCTTCAAAAGCCGTTGACACGTATTATAATACGTGTTATAATGTGCGTACTTTTACAGAGAGGGGCAGAACCATTGAAATCTTACTCCTCAAGAGAGGTCATCCGGAAACTCTATGACGATGGATGGTATGAAGTAGCCGGAGACGGAGACCACCGCAATTTTAAACATCCCACAAAACCCGGTAAAGTGACAGTGCCACACCCCCGGAAAGATATCCCGCGACGAACACTCAACAGTATCGCCAAACAGGCGAGTATAACATTTGATTAATTTCGAGGAAATGACAATGAATCAATCAAATTTGAAAAAAACATACTGTTTCCCGGCCTTTTTCTATTTTGACGCGGACGGAATTTCCATTGAGTTTCCCGATTTACCGGGCTGTCTGTCCTGCGCCGACACCGAAGAGGAGGCTTTCCGCAACGCCAAAGAGGCTCTCGGACTGCACCTCTACAGCATGGAACTTGACGGGGATTCCATTCCCGCGCCAACGCCCGTACGCGACCTGCGCCCGGAGGAAGGCGGCGTCGTGAGTATGATAGAGGTTTTCATGCCCACGGTGCGGGACAGAATCAACCGGAAGGCCGTCAAGAAAACTGTGACAATCCCGGCGTGGCTGAACCGGGAGGCGGAAGCGGCGGGGGCGAATTTTTCGCTGATTCTACAAAACGGTCTGAAAGCCTATCTCGGAAAAGGCGTCTGATACGGGCGGGAGAGTTTGGAAGCAGGCTCTCCCGCTAAAATTTTTTCCGTGCGGCGGATTTTCTTTGCAATCGGGGCGGGAATGTGGTATGCTATACGGGCATACAACCGCCGGGGGCGGATGACTAAGGAGTTTTTTACATGGGACTTTTCAAAAAGCTGTTCGGGGACTACAGCACCCGCGAATTGCGGAGCATTAACCCCATTGTGGACAAAATCGAGGCAATGGCCGACGAGTACAAGGCCATGCCCGACAGCGCCTTACAGGCCAAGACCGCCGAGTTCAAGCGGCGTCTGGCCGAGGGCGAGACGCTCGACGACATTCTCCCGGAGGCGTTCGCCACCGTCCGGGAGGCCGCCGACCGCGTGCTGGGACTGCGCCCCTACCGGGTACAGCTCATCGGCGGCGTGGTGCTTCATCAGGGGCGTATCGCCGAGATGAAGACGGGCGAGGGCAAAACGCTTGTCGCCACGCTTCCCTCTTATCTGAACGCGCTGACCGGGAACGGCGTCCACATCGTGACCGTCAACGACTACCTTGCCACGCGTGACAGCGAGTGGATGGGCAAAGTACACCGCTTTCTGGGACTGCGCGTCGGCTTGATTGTCCACGGCCTCACGACCGCGCAGCGGCAGGACGCCTACAACGCCGACATTACCTACGGCACCAACAACGAAATGGGCTTTGACTACCTCCGGGACAACATGTGCATTTACGAAACGGAGTTGGTACAGCGCGGCCACGCGTTCGCAATCGTGGACGAAGTGGACTCGATTCTGATTGACGAAGCGCGTACGCCGCTGATAATCTCCGGGCAGGGCGAGAACTCCACGCAGTTATACGACATGGCGGAGAGGTTCGTCGCCGGACTGCGGAAACGCGTGGTCGTGCAGGTCGACAACAAGGAGGAAGAAGAGGAGTTAGGCATTGACGCGGATTACGTCGTGGACGAGAAGGCCAAGACCGCGACCTTGACCGCCGACGGCATTGCCAAGGCCGAGGAGTTCTTCCATTTGGAGAATCTGGCCGACCCGTCGAACGCGACGATATCCCACCACATTAATCAGGCGTTGCGCGCCCACGGCACCATGAAACGCGATGTCGATTACGTCGTCAAGGACGGGGAAATCATCATTGTGGACGAGTTCACGGGGCGGCTGATGTTCGGGCGGCGCTACTCCAACGGGCTTCATCAGGCGATTGAGGCCAAGGAGCATGTCAAAGTCCAGAAGGAGAACAAGACGCTGGCTACCATTACGTTCCAGAACTATTTCCGGCTCTACAAGAAGCTCTCCGGCATGACCGGAACGGCCATGACCGAGCAGGAGGAATTCGGCACAATCTACAATCTGGACATCATCGAGATTCCGACGAACCGCCCCAACGCCCGGAAAGACCATCACGACGTGGTCTACAAGACCGAGGCCGGGAAATTCCGCGCCGTCATTGAGCAGATTCGCGCGTGTCACGACCGGGGTCAGCCCGTACTCGTGGGTACGGTCTCGATTGAGAAGAACGAACTCCTCTCGAAACTGCTTGCCAAAGAGGGAATCAAGCATAATCTCCTGAACGCCAAGAACCACGAGAAGGAAGCGGAAATCGTGGCGCAGGCGGGCAAGTACGGCGCGGTCACGGTCTCCACGAACATGGCCGGACGCGGTACCGACATCATGTTAGGCGGCAACGCGGAGTATCTGGCGCGGGCGGACTTGGTGCGCGCCGGGTACGACGAGGAAATTATTGTCGACGCCACGGGCTACGCCGACACCGACAACGAGCAGATTTTAGAGGCGCGGAAACTCTTTGCCGAGCGCATGGCGTACCATAAGAGTATCATTTCCGCGGAGGCCGACAAAGTGCGGGAGGCGGGCGGCCTGTTCATCATCGGCACGGAGCGCCACGAGTCCCGCCGCATTGACAACCAGTTACGCGGACGCGCGGGGCGGCAGGGCGACCCCGGCGAGACACGGTTTTACATTTCGCTGGAAGACGATTTAATGCGCCTCTTCGGCGGCGACCGTATCACGAATCTGATGGACAGACTTGACCTCGACGAGGACACCCCCATTGAAAACCGCATGCTGACAAAGGCCATTGAGAACGCGCAGACCACCGTCGAATCCAGAAACTTCCAGTCCCGGAAGTCGGTACTCGAATACGACGACGTGATGAACAAACAGCGCGAAATCATCTACGACCAGCGGCGGCAGGTTCTCGACGGCCGCGACCTGAAAGATACCGTCCTGAATATGATGAGAACGTCCATTGAAAATCACCTGTCGCTTGCGTTCGGCGGGAAGACCGTACTCAGCGAGGACGACATCAAAGAGGCCTTAAAGGGTCTGGAAGGCATGTACTTCTTGCCGGGGGCGGTACAGGTATCGGAGGACATGGACGAGGCCGCGCTGACGGACGCTTGCGAGGCGGCGGCGCTTGCGACCTACCAGCGCAAGGAACAGGAAATCACGCCGCCGATGATGCGCGAAATCGAGCGCGTTATCATGCTGCGCGTCGTCGACGAATACTGGATGGACCATATCGACGCGATGGACGACCTGAAGCAGGGTATCCGTCTGCAGGCCTACGGCAACAATGACCCCGTGGACGCCTACAAGCGCGAGTCGCTGCAGATGTTCGAGGAGATGATATCGGCGATTCAGGATGAAACCGTCCGGCGTCTGTACTCCGTGCAGGTGCGGCAGAATCAGGAGGTACGCCGGGAGCGCGTGGCCAAGGCGACGTCCGAGAATGTCGGCGGGGACGGTTCCGCGCCCAAGAAACAGCCCAAGAAAGTTGTGAAAATCGGCCGCAATGACCCCTGTCCCTGCGGGAGCGGCAAGAAGTGGAAGAAGTGTACCTGTCCGGAGTACCACCCCGATTTGAAATCGTCCGTTTGAAAGGAGCAACTCCGCCGTGTCGTTTGTCACCCACTGTGAAAGTGAAATTGTCTGGTACACGTCCTCCCTGTTCGGGGGCGTGCCGCACGGATTTTCCACGCGGCTGGGGGGCGTGTCCGGTTCGCCGTGGGACACACTCAACCTCGGCACCGGGCGCGGGGACGTTCACGCGCATGTCGCGGAGAATTACCGCCGCTTCTGCGCGGTCGTTGGCGCGAACCCGGAGCGCGTCGTGCTGGCGAAACAGGTTCACGAAACCACCGTCCGCGCCGTCACCGCCGCCGACGCCGGAAAGGGGCTTCACGTCCCCCGCGACTACACCGCCGACGCGCTGATTACCATGGAGCCGGATTTGCCGCTTGTGGTGTTCTCCGCCGACTGCGGAATTTTGCTGTTGCGCGACCCCGTGACGGGCGCTGTCGGCGCGGTACACGCCGGGTGGCGCGGGTGTGCGGCGGGTATCGTGGAAAAGGCCGTCGTGGCGTTATGCAAACTTTCGGGCGCGGAGGCGTCGCGGCTGTGCGCGGCCGTCGGACCCTGTATCGGGCAGTGCTGTTTCGAGACGGACAGCGACGTACCCGACGCCATGCGCGAGGCGCTCGGGCGCGACGCCAAACCCTATTTTGTCTACAATGACGCCCGGAACAAATGGCAGGTCGACCTTGCCGGACTGAACCGGGAATGGCTCTTACGCGCCGGGCTTCCGGCGGCGAACATTGACGCCTTGCGTCTTTGCACGGCCTGTCACCCGGAGCTGTTCTGGTCTCACCGGAAAATGGGCGACAAACGCGGCGCTCAGGTCGCCATGATTATGAAAGCCGCATAGCAAAACCGCCCTCTCCCGTGTCACGCGGGAGGGGCGAAACTTTCCACAATCCCGCGCATAATGTGGACAATTTTTCACAAACTGTCCCAGAATGTTAAATGCGGGGGGAATCACCATGAAGAAAGCGCTTGCCGTATTTGTGATAACGCTGACGCTCTGCGGCGTGGCGCGCGCCGCACAACTGGATATTAACGCGCCGTCGGTCGTGCTGATGGAGAAGGAGACCGGAACCGTACTCTTTGCGCGGGACGAACACACCCAACGCGAACCCGCCAGCGTCACCAAAATTATGACAATCCTGCTGACCATGGAGGCCATTGACAGCGGCACACTCTCCTATGACAGCATGGTAACGGCGTCGGCGCACGCCAGTTCGATGGGCGGGAGCCAAATCTGGTTGCGCGAACACGAACAAATGACCGTCGAGGAAATGCTGAAAGCGGTGTGTGTGGTGTCGGCGAACGACTGCGCGGTAGCGCTGGGCGAACACTTGGCGGGCAGTGAGGAGGCGTTCGTCGAGCGCATGAACCGCCGCGCAAAGGAACTTGGCATGAACGACACGGTTTTCCGGAACGCCACCGGGCTTCCGGCCGTCGGACACGTCACTTCCGCCTACGATATCGCGCTGATGAGCCGGGAACTGATTTTGAAGCACCCCGACATCCGGCGCTTTACGACAATCTGGATGGACAGTCTCCGGGGCGGGACTTCCGTACTCGTCAACACAAATAAACTGTTGCGCACGTTCGACGGCGCGACGGGCTTAAAAACGGGTTCGACGGGCGCGGCGCGGTACTGTCTCTCGGCGACTGCGGAGCGCGACGGCATGGAGCTTATCGCCGTTATCCTGAAGGGCGAAACGTCCGCCAAGCGCTTTCAGGACGCGAAAACCCTGTTGAGTTACGGCTTCTCCAATTACGCCTTACGTTCCGTGGAACCGGAGACGCCGCTACCGGGTATCCCCGTGGAGATGGGTACCGTCGAGAGCGTGGAAGTCGAGGCGGACGGGAGCAGTTTACTCCTACTGGACAAAAACAAGGCGGCGTCACTGCGGCAGGAAGTCGAACTGGAAGAAAGTCTGAAAGCCCCCGTCGAAAAGGGTACGCGTGTCGGCACGCTGACGGCGTACGCCGGGGACGAACTCTTAGCCGAAATTCCGTTGCTAACGGCGTACGACGTGCCGCGCGTGACTTTCGGTCAGATGTTTTTCCGCGTCCTTCGTATGGCGTTTCTGGACGAATAATACGACGCCCTCTCCCGTATCGGCGGGGGAGGGCGTCACAGCGGATTATTTCATCAGTTCACAGACAAGGTCTGTGTATGCGGAGGGGTCGTCGAGGGGCAGTCCGGCGATTAACAGGGCTTGCGCGTAGAGCAGGGAAGCGTACTTTTTGGCCTTGTCGGGGTCGGCGGAGACGGCCGCTTCCAGCGCCGTGAAAGCGGGGTGTTCCACGTTGAGTTCCAGCACGCGCCCGGCCTGCATGCCGATATCGGGCTGTATCGCGTGGAAATACTTCTCCATTTCAAAACTCATGCCCTCCGCCGCGAGGCAGACGGGGTGAGACTTCAGGCGCGTGGACGCCCGAACCTCTTTCACCTTGTCGCCGAGGGCGTCCTTGATGAAGTCGAACGCGGCCTTGTGGGCTTCGGCGGATTCCTTGGCCTTGTCGGCGTCGCCTTCCTCTAACTCTTGGTCGAGAACCGAACGGAACTCTTTTTCACGGTAACTCCGGAGCGTCTGCGCACAAAATTCGTCGACTTCCTCTGTGAAGTACAGAATTTCGGTGCCTTTGTCTTTGAGCAGTTCCGTTTGGGGCAGGCGGTCGACTTTCTCGGGGGTCTCCCCGGCGGCGTAGTAGATATACTTCTGCTCTCCGGGCATGCGGTCGGCGTACTCGGCCAGCGTCACGGGCTTTTTCTCCGTCGACGAGTAGAACATCAAGAGGTCTTGCAAGGCCTCCTTATGCGCGCCGTAGTCGCTGACAAGGCCGTACTTGATTTGACGCCCAAACTGTTTCCAGAACGTCTCGTACTTTTCGCGGTCGTCCTCGCGGAGTTTCAGGAGGTCACTCTTGACCTTCTTTTCGAGATTGCCGCCGATGACCTTTAACTGTCTGTCGTGCTGTAGGAGTTCGCGGGAGATGTTGAGGGAGAGGTCGGGGGAGTCGACGACGCCGCGCACAAAGCGGAAGTATTCCGGCAGTAAGTCCGCGCACTTGTCCATAATGAGTACGCCGCTGGAGTAGAGCTGTAACCCGGCCTGATAGTCCTTGGTATAGAAGTCGTAGGGCGCGGCGGACGGGATAAACAACAGCGCCTTGTACGTGACGGCACCCTCCACGGACACGGTAATCACGCGCAACGGGTCGCCGTAGTCGTGGAACTTGTCGCGGTAGAATTTGTTGTAGTCGTCGTCGGTGACTTCGCTTTTGTTGCGCTGCCAGAGCGGAACCATGGAGTTCAGGGTGTCCTCCTCCTGATAGGTTTCGTACTCCGGGTTATCGTCGGGGGAACCCTCTTTCTTGCGGGTCTTGCTGACCTCCATGCGAATCGGGAAGCGGATATAGTCCGAGTATTTCCGCACCAGAGACTGTACTTTCCAGCTTTGCAGGAACTCGCCGTACTGTTCTTCGTCGGTATCGGGCTTGATATGCAGGATGATATCGGTACCGGCGGCGTCACGGGCGGCCTCGTCGATGGTGTAGCCGTCGGAGCCGTCGGATTCCCAGCGCCACGCGGTGTCGTCGCCGTACTTGCGGGTCACGACCGTGATGTGGTCGGCGACCATGAACGCCGAGTAGAAGCCCACGCCGAACTGTCCGATAACGTCCGTGTCCTTGGCGTCGTCGCCGAGTTCCTGCTTGAACTTGAACGAGCCGGACGAGGCAATCATGCCCAGATTGTCCTCCAAGTCGGCGCGGTTCATGCCGATTCCGTTGTCAGAGACGGTCAGGAGGCGCTTGTCGGCGTCGATGGAGAGGCGGATTTGAAAGTCTTTTCTGTCCATGCCGATACTGCTGTCCGTGAGGGCGCGGTAACAGAGCTTGTCGCAAGCGTCGCTGGCGTTGGAAATCAACTCGCGGAGGAAAATTTCCTTGTGGGTGTAGATGGAATGAATCATCAGGTCGAGCAGGCGTTTGGATTCGGCCTTGAATTCTTTCTTTTCCATGACGGGAAAACACACTTCCTTTTTTATGATTGCGGGGCGGTTCGCGCCCCGTGATAACAAACTTGTCTAACAAGTTTCTTGCTTATGGAGTGGCGCGTCAGCGGGTAGGGGCGATTTGAGGTGGCGAACACGGCATTTTCAGTCGGCCGCCTTGGCCTTGCCGACATCCAGACGGCGGTTCGATACGGTATCCCGGAGCAGTTCCGCGAACTGGTCAAACGACATCGCGCCCAAGTCGCCGTCTGCGCGGTGGCGCGGGGAGACGGTACTGTTTTCCATGTCGCGGTCTCCGACGATGAGCATATAGGGGACTTTCTCCATTTGGGCGTCACGGATTTTCCGGCCGATTTTCTCATTGCGGCCGTCGACCTCGGCGCGGAATCCCAGCGCTTCCAGACGATTCCGAACGTCCTCGGCGTACGTCTGCGCCCGGTCGGTGACGGGCAGAATCTTCGCCTGTACAGGAGCAAGCCACGTCGGGAACGCCCCCATGGTCTCCTCAATCAGATAGGCCATGAACCGGTCGAGAGAGCCCAGAATCGCCCGGTGGAGTACAACAGGGGTCTTTTCGGTGCCGTCGCTGTCGACGTAGGTGAGGTGGAACTTCATCGGCAGGCAGAAATCAAGCTGGCAGGTAGAGAGGGTGTACTCCGCGCCGACGGCGGGTCGGACGTTCACATCGAGTTTGGGGCCATAGAAAGCCGCCTCCCCGATTTCCTCCGTGAACGTAATGCCCAAATCCGTCAGCACTTCCCGCAGGGCGTTCTCGGCCTGATTCCACATCGCGTCGTCGTCGTGGTACTTGACCTTGTCAGCGGGGTCGCGCAGGGACAGCACACAGCGGTAGTCCGTGATTCCGAAATCGCGGTAGGTGTCGAAAATCAGGTCACAGACCTTGGAAAACTCCTCCTTAATCTGTTCCGGGCGCACAAAAAGATGTGCGTCGTTCTGGCAGAAGTGGCGACCCCGCTCGATACCCTTCAGCACGCCGGAGGCCTCAAAGCGGAAGTCGTGCGCAATCTCGCCGATACGGACGGGCAAATCCCGGTAGGAATGCGGGCGGTTGGCGTAAATGCGCATATGGTGGGGGCAGTTCATGGGGCGCAGGACATAGGCCTCGTCCTCGACTTCCATCGCCGGGAACATGTTCTCCTTGTAGTGGTCCCAGTGTCCGGACGTGCGGTAGAGGTTCACGGTGCCGACGCAGGGTGTGAGGACGTGCTGATAGCCCGATTTGAGCTCCTTGTCGCGGATGTAGTTTTCCAGAATCCGCCAGAGCGTGTAGCCCTTCGGGAGGAACATGGGCAGGCCGCGTCCTACCAGTTCGTCCGTCATGAAAAGTTCCAGTTCGCGTCCCAGTTTCCGGTGGTCGCGGCGCTTGGCCTCTTCCAGACGCTCCAAATAGGCGTCCAGCTCGTCCTTCTTCGGAAACGCGACGCCGTAAATACGCTGTAACGTGGCCTTGCTGGAGTCCCCGCGCCAGTAGGCCGCGTTGCACGCCGTCAGCTTGATGGCGTTGCCCTTAATGCGCCCCGTCGAATCAAGGTGCGGCCCCGCGCACAAGTCCGTAAACTCCCCCTGACGGTAAAAGCTGATGGCCACGTCCTCGGGCAAGTCCTGAATCAGTTCCACTTTATACGGCTCGTTCCGCTCCGACATGAACTTCAGCGCTTCCTCGCGGGGGAGTTCAAAGCGTTCGAGTTTGAGTTTCTCCTTGCAGATTTTCCGCATTTCGGCCTCGATTTTCTCCATAATCTCCGGCGTGAACGCAAACGGGGAATCAAGGTCGTAGTAGAAACCGTTCTCAATGGCGGGGCCGATGGCCAGTTTCACTTCCGGATACAGCCGCTTGACGGCCTGCGCCAGCACATGGGAGCAGGTGTGCCAGTACATGCGGCGGTAGTCGGGGTTCTCGAACGAAAACGCGTCTTTGTTTACTTCACTCATAAAGAAAGCCTCCCCGGGGCGGCAAAAATCCCACCCCCGAATTGTTCAGGGGTGAGATGTTATTCCCACGGTTCCACCCTGCTTGCGGAAAGTCCGCCGCTTGTGTCCCCTGTAACGGGAGGACCCGTCCCGTTTGGATTCGCGGGCGGCTCGGGAGTGGTACTGCCGCCGCGTACCGTTGGAACACTCACAGCAATCTGTGTCCCTCTCTGGAAACGTCGCGTCTGCGGTTTCTTCTCCGTCTGTGCCATTTTACGTGAGACAGTGTAACACGCTCCAAAGCCTTTGTCAAGCGGCAAATCACGACGCCGCGTTTTTGCCTTCCAGTCCGGCGCGGAGACTTTTTAACGCTCTTGTCTCAATTCTGGAAACGTACGAGCGGGAAATCCCGAATTTCGCCGCCACTTCCCGCTGGGTCAAGGGTATGGTGCCGTCCAAGCCGTACCGCAGCCGGATAACCTCCGCTTCCCGCTCCGACAGACATTCCCGCACCAGTTGCCGCACACGAAACGCGTTGTCACGGTCGTGCAAGTCCTCTAACATGGTGTCCTCCACGCCCACCACGTCCAGTAACTGTAAACTGTCCTCCTGCCCGTCGGCGTCGATGGTCTCCGACAGCGACACTTCATTTTGTAGCTTCCGCTGTCCCCGAAAGTACATCAGTATTTCGTTCTCAATACAGCGGGCGGCGTACGTGGCGAGGCGTACGCCCTTGTCCGGGTTAAACGTCGAAATGGCCTTTATCAGTCCGATAGTGCCGATGGAGATTAAATCCTCCTGTTCGCCGCTCTGCGTGTAATACTTCTTGACGATGTGGGCGACAAGGCGCAAATTCCGCTCAATGAGCACGTTCCGGGCTTCGGGTACGCCGTCGCGCAGACGTTCCAGCCACAGGCGTTCCTCGGACGCGGAAAGCGGCTTCGGGAACGAACCGCCGTTGGAGAGCCGCAAAGACAGCAACAGCGTATTAGCAAACAGTAACAGTGACAGCATACAAACATCCCTCCCGCCCAAAACTCTATGGCGGTGAGGGATGTCCCTATGTCACGCCGCCTTGCGCCGACGCCATAAACATGGTATCATATGTCGCCTGACAAGCGACCGCACGGAACGGAAAATCTTCTATACTGTGGCCATCACAGAAAAAGGAGGCCGTTCCCATGAAAAACAACGTCACGGAACTGGTATTCATTCTTGACCGCAGCGGCTCCATGAACGGGCTGGAGGCCGACACTATCGGCGGCTTCAACGCGCTGATTGAGAAGCAACGCAAACAGGACGGACAGGTTTTCGTCTCCACCGTGCTTTTCGACACCGAAAGCGAAGTCCTGCACGACCGGATTCCGCTGGAGCGCGTCGCGCCCATGACGGAAGCGGACTACACCGTCGGGGGCTGTACCGCCCTGCTGGACGCGCTGGGCGGTGCCATCCGCCATATCGGGAATATCCACAAGTACGCCCGCCCGGAGGACGTGCCGGAACATACGCTTTTCGTCGTCACAACGGACGGCATGGAGAACGCGAGCCGCCGTTACGACGCCGGACGGGTCAAGGCGATGATTGAGCGTCAGAAGGAGCGCTACGGTTGGGAATTTCTGTTCCTTGCCGCGAATATTGACGCCGTGGAGACGGCGGCGCGGTACGGAATCGCGCCGGACAGGGCGGTGGACTACCACGCCGACGCGGAAGGCACGGCGGTCGTATATGGAGCGGTCGCGGAGGCTGTGCGCTGTATCCGGGGTGCCGCGCCGCTGGATGAAAGTTGGAGCAAATCCGTCCGGGAGGACTTCAAAAAGCGCAAGCGTTCGCGCCGCTGAGGCGTTTCCCGCAACGGCGTTGACGGCTTGCGTGATACGTGGGAGGGCTGGCTATGCCGTTACAAATCATCCGTCAGGACATCACGAAATTTCACTGCGACGCGATTGTCAACGCCGCCAAGGAGACGCTTTTGGGCGGGGGAGGCGTTGACGGAGCGATTCACCGCGCCGCCGGTTCGGGACTGCTCAAAGAGTGCCGGACGCTCGGCGGCTGTCCCACGGGACAGGCCAAAATTACGAAGGGCTACCGCCTGCCGTGCAAGTACGTCATTCACACGGTCGGCCCCGTCTGGCGCGGCGGCGGCTATGGGGAAAAGGAACTGCTGGAAAGCTGTTACCGTAGCGCGCTATGTCTGGCGGCGGAGTACCAGTGCGAAAGCGTGGCGTTTCCGCTGATTTCGTCGGGGATTTTCGGCTATCCCAAGGCGGAGGCGCTGCGGGTGGCCGCAGACACCATCGCCGCGTTCCTGCAAGAGCATGATATGAGCGTCTATCTGACGATTTTTGACAAGTCCGGCTACCAAATCAGCAAAAAGCTCTACGCCGACGTGCAAAGCTACATCGACGACCATTACGTTGAAACGCATACGGATACGGAACGCGCCCGCCGCGAGGCTAAAATGTTCGGCGTTTTCCAGTCCGGCACCGCGTCCGCTCCTAAAGAGCGGCGTTCCCTGTCCGGAAGCGTTCCCCTTACGGAAGCCGTTCCCATGGAGGACAGGGCGGAGAGCGCGCCGCCGTCCTTGGCGGAAATGCTGGAACGGATGGACGAGAGCTTTTCCCAAATGCTGCTGCGCAAGATTGACGAGCGCGGCATGACCGACGCGCAGTGCTACAAAAAGGCCAATATTGACCGGAAGCTGTTCTCCAAAATTCGTTCCGATGTCCGCTACCGCCCCAGCAAGCCGACCGCCGTCGCCTTTGCCGTCGCGCTGGAACTGCCGCTGGACGAGGCGAAGGATATGCTGATGAAAGCGGGATACGCCCTTTCACACAGCAACAAGTTCGACATTATCATTGAGTATTTCCTTGTCTCCGGGAATTACAACATCTTTGAGATTAACGAAACGCTGTTTGCGTTTGACCAAAGTCTGTTGGGCGGGACGGCGAAGTAAAAGGCGGCGCGTTAGCCTCATAACTATAATCCCAATATCTGCGCGGCGTTGCCGCCGAATATCGCGGCTTGTTCGGCGTCTGTCAACGGCAACCGTTGGAACCGTTCCACGGCGTCGGGCTGTGCGCCCCACGGCGAATCCGTCCCGAACAGGATACGCGCCGCGCCGAATGTCCGCACCAGCCGCAAAAATTGCGCTTCTCCCATGAGTGACAGCCCCGTTTCCGTCCACGGGTAGCCGTCGCCGTTCGGCGTGACGCGTCCGAGCGAAAAGGACGTGTCCAGATACACGCCCGTGTCGGGCAACAGTTCCGCCACGGCGTCCCACTGCCGCCAGCCGCCCATGTGGGCGCAAATCAGCGGCGCGAAGCCCGTCGCGTCAATCGCCCGGCGTATCATGCGGGGCGTGGCGCGGTCGGCGTCCGGGAGGCCGATGTCAAGCCCGGCGTGGGTCAGCACGACGAGGCCGAGTTCCCCGGCGCGGTTCAGAATACGCAAATAGCGGATGTCGTCGAAGTCCGCGCCCTGATACGGCGGATGTAGCTTGATACCGCGTATGCCCAGCGCGGCGACGCGTGCTAATTCGTCGTGCCAGCCGTCGAAATCGGGGTGCATGGCTCCGAAGGACAGTACCCCGGTCTCGTGGGTGTGCGCGTTGATACGCGCGGCGGTGTCGTTGATTTGCGTCACCTGCCGCGGGGACGTGGCCACGGGCAGATTGACCGCGTACGCGATACCCGCCGCGCGCATGGACGCGCTCAAAGCGGAAATCGTGCCGTCTGTGAACGGGCGGATGTGCGCGGCGGCCTGTAGCTTGTCCACGGTCGCCGCCGCGATAGCGTCCGGAAAAGTGTGGGCGTGGATGTCGACTATCATTCCGGGTCTCCGAGGGCTTCGCTCTGGCGCACGGTCACTTTGCGGTCATAGCAGGAGAAAGCGCCGTCTACAAGGTTCTTGTCCGGCGCGGACGTGAACGCGCTGACGACGGGGACAATGACCAGTCCGGCGAGCATGCAGAACGCGCCCGCGTTAATCGGGGACTGAATCAGCGCCGGGAAACTCGAACGGACAAAGATGTTAGCCAGCATGACCACGGTCGAGAATACGAAACTTGCCCAGCAGGCGATTTTGGTCGTACCGCGCCAGTAGAGGCCGTACAGGAACGGCGCGAGGAACGCCCCCGCGAGCGCGCCCCAACTGACGCCCATCAGTTGCGCGATAAAGGTCACGCTGGAACGGTACTGGATAATCGCCAGTATGACGGAAATCGTGATGAACACGACAATCAGCGCGCGCATAATCGAGACTTGGCGCTTCTGGTTCATGTCGGGGAAAAACAGGTCTTTGATAAAGTCGAGCGTCAGCGTGGAGGACGACGCCAGCACCAGAGAGGAGAGCGTCGACATGGACGCGGACAGCACGAGTATGACGACCACGGCAATGAGGATATCGGGCAGGCCGGAGAGCATGGAGGGAATGACGGCGTCATAGCCGCCGACGGGGACGCCGCTTTCGGACACGGGAATCACGTCCGAGAACAGCCGCCCGAAGCCGCCCAAGAAGTAGCACCCGCCCGCGACGACGAACGCGAACAGCGTGGAAATAACGGTACCTTTATTGACGGCCTCTTCACTTTTGATGGCGTAGAATTTCTGAACCATTTGGGGCAGTCCCCAAGTGCCAAGGGACGTGAGGATGACGACGCCCAGCAGGTTCACGGGGTCGGGGCCGAAGAAGGAGTTGAACACGCCGGGGGCGTCGGACACCAACGGGTCACTGACACGCGACAGGCCGTCGAGCGCGGCGAGGAAGCCGCCCCGGCTCTGGAGTACCGCCGCAATCACGGCGCAAATGCCGAACAGCATGATAATACCCTGTATGAAGTCGTTAATAGCCGTCGCCATGTACCCGCCCGCGATGACATAGATACCGGTCAGCACGGCCATGACGACCACGCACACGGAATAATCAATATGAAAGGCCATGCCGAAGAGCCGGGAGAGGCCGTTATAAAGGCTTGCGGTGTAGGGAATCAGGAAAATGAAGATAATCACGGACGCGGCGATTTTGAGGGAGTGACTGCCGAAGCGCTTCCCGAAAAATTCGGGCATGGTGGCGCTTGACAGGTGCTGTGTCATGATACGGGTACGGCGTCCGAGGACAGCCCACGCCAGCAGGGAGCCGATGAGCGCATTCCCGATACCCGCCCATGTGGCGGCGATACCGTAGCGCCAGCCGAACTGCCCGGCGTAGCCGACGAATACGACGGCGGAGAAGTAGGACGTACCGTAGGCGAAGGCGGTCAGCCACGGTCCGACGGAGCGCCCGCCGAGTACAAAACCGTCCACGTCGGTGGCGTTGCGGCGGCAGTAGAGGCCAATTCCAATCATCAGCCCGAAGAACACCACCAGCATGAGCGCCTTTAAAACCATAAGAAACCATTCCTTTCCGTTGACTGGGATTGTTGCTTTGTTACTATAAACCTTTACATGGATAAAGTCAAGAGGAAATTTTGTGCCGTGGCACTGTTTTTTTAGAAATTGTCTGTGCCGCCGCGTGAAAAATCCCGGAGAGCCGTACCGCTCTCCGGGAAAAACCTGTGACGGGAATCAATACTTGCCGCCGTAGGCGAAGCTGTCGTAGTTGCTGTTAAAGTCAGCGTTGGCGGAAGCGGAGGCGCGGCGGTCGTCGCCGCTTCTGGTCTCGCGCCGCAGAGTGAAGCGGGACACCAGCTCTTTCAGGGAGTTGGCCTGCCGGGAGAGTTGCACGGACGCGGCGGCGGATTCCTCGGCGTTGGCGGAGTTCGTCTGCACCACGCTGGAAATCTGGTCGATACCGCTGGACACTTGATTTACGTCATGTGCCTGCGCGTCGGTGGCGGCGGAAATCCGGGTCACGGAGTCCATGACCTTCTGGGCGCGGACGACGACTTCTTTCAGCGCCTCGTCGGTCTCGACGGACAGCCGCGTACCCTCGTTGACGGCCTTGACAGTATCCGCAATCAGGGCGGCCGTGGAGGCGGAGGCCTCCTGCGACTTGGTGGCAAGGTTGCGCACCTCGTCGGCGACGACGGCGAAGCCCTTTCCGGCGGAACCCGCCCGGGCGGCTTCCACGGCGGCGTTCAGGGCGAGAATGTTGGTCTGGAAAGCGATATCTTCAATGGTTTTAATGACTTTGCTGATTTCGACGGACTTCTCCTCAATGGCTTTCATGGCCTTCATCAGGTCGGTCATGTGGGTGGAGCAGACGGTAATCTGGTCGTGAGACTGCAAGTTATCCTCTTTGGCGCTCAGGGCATGTCCGGCGGTGTCCTCCACGGCGTGGGAGATTTCGCCGATGGCGTTGGCCAGTTCCTCCACGGAGGCGGCCTGCTGTGTGGCACCCTGCGCCATAGCCTGCGCGTTGGATGAAATCTGTTCGCCGCCGGAATTCACCTCTTCCGCGGCCACGTCGATTTGTGCCATGGTCTCGCTCAGGGCAGTGGAAAGGTTGGTCGTGGCGGCGGAAATCCGGGAGAATGCGCCGACGTACATGGAGGTATCGCGTGAACGGACGTTCAGATTACCCGCGCCCATTTCGGAAAGCTGGTATTCGATGTCCTCAATGATACCCTTGAAGGTGTTGGACAGGGTGGTCATGGCGTCGGAAATCCGGGAGAAGGAGCCGACGTACATGGACACGTCACGGGAACGGACGTTTAAGTTACCCTTGCCCAACTCGGAAAGCTGATACTCGATATCCTCAATGATATCCTTGAAAGTCTGTGTCATGCGGCGCATGTTGTCGGCGAGCTGTCCGATGTCGTCCTTGGATTCGTATCTGATGTTGGACGTAAAGTCGCCGTGGGAGACGGCAAGGGTAACCTCCTGCATTTCGCTGGCGGGTTCCGTAATGCCGCGAGAAAGGGTAATGGCGAGGATGATGGACAGTCCGGCGCTGACGATAAACAGAATCACCACGACGATGTAGGCGGTAGAGGCCAGTTTGTTGGCGGCGTCGACCTTGTCCTGCGCGGCTTGGTCGGCGTCCAGTCCCATGGAGTCGAACAAATTCTGCATATTGTCGGACAGAGGCAGATAATTATCCCGCATGTAGGCGTAGCTCTGCGCCGCGTCGCCCTGATGTGCATAGGTATAGAGTTGCTCAATCATGGGCATGGCGTCGGCTGCGTAATTGTTCAGGGTCTTGATGTTGGACTTTTCGCCTACATAGGTATTTGCCAAGTCCTCAATGGCATCGTTCAGGGTGTCAAACTCCGTACGAGCCTGATTGACATACGAGCTGGTTTTGGTCTCGTCCGTGTCGAGGGCGGCTTGGAGCAAATCGGCGCGCAGAACGGCCAGAGAACGCTTTCCCTTCCACGAGTTCTGGACAGTCAGATAGGAAGTGGTGGAGAACTCCTGCAGAGCGTCGCCCACCTTGGAGAGCATCGCGAGGGAGACGATTAACGGAATGGCCATGAATGCCGTTACCACCATGTAGGATAAAATCATACGCCGACTGATTTTCATGTTTTTCAACATTTGAGAGTTCCCCTTTTCTAAACGTTCGTTGTGTCTGTCCCCGCGAGGCGGCGGGCTTTATTCCGGGCGTTGGCTTTCGTCCAATCCCAATAATGTTGTCGTATTTTATAATAAATATCCTTTTGTGTCAACCTTTTCCACGGCGTTCCGTGAACGTGAATTTGCATAAAAAGAGCATGGAATATTCGTGGAATTGACCATAATTCGGGCAAGAACAATTTCAGGATTTATGTCAGCGCCTTTTTCCACTCATACAGCAGGTTCATGGCCTCCATGGGCGTCAGGGAATCGGGCTGACAGCGCCGTAACGCGTCTATCACGGACTGTTCCGCCATCGACGCCATAGAAACCTGTGCGTCCTCCTTGGCGGAAGCGTCCGACGCCGGACGCGGCTTCCCGGCCTCGTCCTCCAGCTCTTTCAGAATCACGCGGGCGCGGCTCAGCACTTGCGCCGGAAGCCCGGCCAGTTTGGCGACCTCAATGCCGTAGCTTCTGTCCGCGCCGCCGGGGATGATTTTCCGCAGAAATACGATATCCTCCCCCTTGGCCTTGACCGCTATCGTGTAATTCGCCGCGCCGGGTAAAGTGCGTTCCAGTTCGGTCAACTCGTGATAGTGCGTGGCGAACAGGGTCTTTGCCTTAATCTTTTTCGCGCAGTGTTCGAGAACGGCGCGGGCAATGCTCATGCCGTCGTAGGTGGACGTGCCGCGCCCGATTTCGTCCAGTATCAGCAGGGAACGGGAGGTGGCACAGCGCAGAATTTCCGCGACTTCGGTCATCTCTACCATAAACGTGGACTGCCCCGCCGACAGGTCGTCACTCGCGCCGACACGGGTAAAGATACGGTCAACAATGCCGATACGCGCCGACGACGCCGGGATAAAGCTCCCGATTTGCGCCATTAACACGATTAACGCCACCTGCCGCATATAGGTGGACTTGCCCGCCATATTCGGCCCCGTGATGATGTCCACGCGCTGTTCGGTCTCGCCCATGAAGGTGTCGTTGGGGACGAAAAGCGCGTCTTTCAACATCTGTTCGACGACGGGGTGACGCCCGTCGTGAATCTCAATCACGCTGGATTCGTCGACTTCGGGGCAACAGTAACGATTTGCCACGGCGACGGCCGCCAGTGACGCTAACGCGTCCGCGCCCGCGATTGCCTGCGCGGTCTGCGTGATACGCGCCACGCCCGACACCAGCTCCTTGCGGAGTTCCTCGAAGAGTTCGTATTCCAGCGACGACACCCGCTCCGACGCCGTTAAAATGGATTCTTCCAGCTCTTTCAACTCCGAAGTAATGAAGCGCTCCCCGGTGGTGACCGTCTGTTTGCGTACATAGTGTTCCGGCACTTGGTCTTTGAAGGCGTTGGAGACCTCGATATAGTAGCCGAACACTTTATTGTAGCGGATTTTCAAAGAGCGGATTCCGGTTGCCTCGCGTTCTCTGGCCTCCATTTCGGCGATAATGTCCTTGCCGCCCGTGAGGATGTGCCGCAGTCGGTCTACTTCGGGGTGGTAGCCGTCGCGGATAATGCCGCCCTCCCGCACGGACACGGGCGGCTCATCGTCGAGTGTCGCCGCGATTCGGGTCGACAAGTCCTCTAACGTGTCCATGGCCTCCATGACCTCTTGCAGTAAGCGGTTCCGGAACGCCGACAGACAGCGGCGGATTTCCGGCACTTTCTCCATGGCGGCGCGGAGTTGCACGATTTCCCGCGCCCCCGCCGTGCCGTACACGATGCGCCCCGTCAGGCGCTCCATGTCGCCCAGCCCGGACAGCGCCGAAACGAGTTCCTCGCGGGCTATCGTGTCCGAGACCAGCGCCGACACGGCCTCGTTGCGGCGGCGGATATCCGTCACGCGCAAGAGCGGGCGTTCCAGCCAGCCGCGCAACAGCCGCGCCCCCATCGGCGTACGCGTCCGGTCGAGTACCCAAAGCAGGCTTCCGCGCCGTTCGCGTTCGCGGTACGTCCGGGTCAACTCCAAGTGACGCCGGGCGTTGAGGTCAAGTTCCATGAAACGGCTTTGCTCATCGTACGAAATGCGGTTGATGTGGGACAGGTCTGTTTTCTGCGTGTCGTAGAGGTAACTTAACAGCGCGCCGAGCGCTAACGCGGCGGCGTCCTTGCCTGTCAGCACTGCCGCGCCGTTCTCGCCGAACTGGCGCTGAATCAAGGCTTTCGCGGCGGCGGGGTCGAAGCGCTGGAAAGCGTTCTCCATGTGGCAGTTGTAGCGGTCGCGGAGCGTCACGACCAGCGGCAGGCACGAGGACGCGCCCGCGCTCAAAATCGCCTCCACGGGGGAATAGCGGCCTAATTCGTTTGTCAGGTGCTGTACGCGGTCGGTGCCGTGGAAGGACGCGACGTGTACCTCTCCGGTGGACAGGTCGCAGAACGCCGCGCCCGCTGACGCCGGAATCGGTGCCAGTACGCCGACTTTCGGCGCGGTATCGGCGTCGGAATCGGTATCGGCGTCGGGCGCGGGAACCGGGGCGGACGCCTTCGGGAAGAACTCCGGGTACAGTCCGGCGTCCTCCTTTCCCATGACCGGATTTTCGGCTAACTTCCGTCCGGCCTTGACGTGCCGCGACAGCTTTTCGTCGGAAATCGGGTTGTCCAGATACAGCGCGCAAATATAGTTACTGTGGCGTTCGTCGAGTGAGGCGGCGTCCATGACCGTCCCCGGCGTCACGACGCGCAGAATGTCGCGCTTGACTAAGCCTTTTGCCGTGGCGGGGTTCTCCATCTGTTCGCAGATTGCGACCTTGTAGCCCTTGGCAATCAGGCGGGCGATGTAGGCGTCACAGGCGTGGTAGGGTACGCCGCACATGGGGATAGTTTCCTCCGCCGACTTTTTATACTTGCCGTGGTTGCGGCTTGTCAGGGTGAGGTCGAGTTCCCGTGAGGCGATTTTCGCGTCATCGTTGAACATCTCGTAGAAGTCGCCCAGACGGAAAAATAACAGGCAGTCCGGGTTGGCCTTCTTGATTTCCAGATACTGTTTCATCATGGGGGTTAAGTCCGCCATGCGTTCCCTCCGATTCTATTTTGTCTCCGGCGCGGCGGCTTGGCCGTACAGAGACCATGTGGTGTTTCCGGTAATCGTAACATTTGTGAAGCCGCCAACCAGCGCCGGGCTTCCGGTGAAGCGGACGAGACGGTTTCCCTCTGTACGCCCGGTCAACGTGTAGGCGGGGTCGTCGCTGAGGCCGTCCACGAGTACGCGGAACGTTTTCCCGATACAGGCCGCGTGTAACGCCGTGGAACGCGCATTTTGTACGGCAAGGAGTTTATCAAACCAGCGCTGTTTCTCGTCGCGCGGCACGGGGTCGGGCATGGACGCCGCTTTCGTACCCGGGCGCGGGGAGTACAGGAACGTAAAGAGCGCGTGGAAGCCCACTTCGTCCACTAACGATATGGTGTCGTCGGCCTCGGCCTCGGTCTCGCCGGGGAAGCCGATTATCACGTCAGACGTTAAAACCAGTCCGGGCATGGCCTCCCGCGCCGACGCTATCAGGGACAGGTAGCGCTCCCGGGTGTAGCGGCGGTTCATCGCCTGTAACACGCGGTCATTGCCCGACTGAAACGGCAGGTGCAGTTGTCGGGCGACGTGTTCGCTGTCGGCCATTGCGCGAAAGAGCCTCTCCGACGCGTCGCGGGGGTGGCTCGACATGAAGCGTATCCAGTATTGCCCGGGGATTCTGTTCAGACGCGCCAAGAGCGCCGCAAAGTCGCAGTCCGTGCCGCGCCCGTACGAGTTGACGTTCTGCCCCAACAGCGTAATGTCCCTGTATCCGGCCTCGACGAGTTCGCGGACTTCGGCCTCGACGGCCTCCGGCGTCCGGGAACGCTCCCGCCCCCGCACATACGGCACGATGCAGTAGGAACAGAAATTGTCACAGCCGTACATAATCGACACCCACGCCCGGACGCCCGCGCCGCGTTCGACGGGCATGCCCTCCGCGATGACCCCCGCCTCCTGCTCCACGGCAAAGACGCGCTTCCGGCGCGCGCAGACCTCCCACAGCAGTTCCGGGAACCGCCAGAGCGCGTGGGGGCCAAACACAAGGTCTACGTGGGAATACGACCGCTTCACGCGTTCGCTGACACGCGGCTCCTGCGCCATACAGCCGCACAGCGCGATAATTTGCGCGGGGTTCTCGCGCTTCGTATGCGTCAGCGCGCCCAAGTTCCCGAACACGCGTTGCTCGGCGTGTTCGCGTACCGCGCAAGTGTTGAGTACCACAAGGTCGGCCTCGCGGGGGTCGTCCGTGAACGAGAAGCCCATATTTTTCAGCATGCCCGCCAGCCGTTCGCCGTCGGCGACGTTCTGCTGACAGCCGAACGTGTCCACCAGCGCCACGGGGTGCGCCTCCCACTCCGCGAACAGCCGCCGGACGGCGTCTTCGTATTCCCTCTGACGGGATAACTCCGCTTGCGTGATTTGTCTTGTTCCGTTCATGTTCCAGCCTGATTCAAAAAACGTAGTCAAACGATATAAAACATATCCAATGAATACGTTTTTGCTTTTTCTCGTTTCAAACCTGTCCCGTTTCCTGAAAGTCGCCTTTACAGTAATCCGGTTTGCGTAACAGTCCACGAGCGTAAATTCCCGACAATCCATCGGTACTAAGCCAAAACGTACTCCGTCGTATCGCGTATGTTCAAAGCCGCGTTTAAGTCCCTGTCAATCCGCTTTCCGCAACCTTCGCAGACATAGGAACGGTCAGAGAGCTTCAAGTCCGCTTTCAGCGTTCCGCAAAAATGACAGGTTTTCGAGCTTGGATACCATCTGTCAACCATGTGGAGCGGAATCCCGTGGATTTTGCATTTCCATGTGAGAAAATCGCGGAATCCATAGAAATTCTGTTGCGCCACGGCTTTTGACAAATGGCGGTTTTTCATCATACCCGATACGTTCAAATTCTCAATCGCCACGAACTCCGGCTTGGCTTTCACCAGAGAAGCGACCGTTTGCCGCAAATAATCCTTGCGGATACAGTCAAGGCGATAGTGAAGTTTTTGAACTTTCAGACGTTGTTTTTGATACCGTTTGCTTGAATCTTTTCCTTTCTTTGAATTTTTCTTCTGACTTTCGCGTTTTCTCGAAAGCCGCCGCTGTTCCCGTTTTAGCTTCTTTTCCAGTTTTCGGACTTTGCGTGTGTGATTGATGTTGGGAAACTCGCGCCCGTCGCTGACAACCGCGAAAGACTTGATTCCCAAATCCACGCCGATTCCCTCTGTTTCAGGTTTCACGGGTTCCGGGTCGGGGATTTCCGCCAGCACGGAACAGAAAAACCGTCCGGCATGATAAGAGATACTGCCGGAATGAATGACATTCGCTTCCGTTGGAAAGTATCCGTACTCTTTCAGCGCGACCCATCCAAGACCGGGTACTTTGATTCTGTGCCGTTCGCAGACAACCGACTGTTTCGCGCTGTTTCGTACAAAGTAATAAGACGGCTCATTGACGCCTTTTTTCTTGAAGTTCGGATGAGCGGCAAGCCCCTTAAAGAAGCGCTGATATGCTGAATTTGCGTTAATTATCGCCTGTTTTACCGCTTTGGCGTACGTTTCCTTAATCCAAATCTTATCCGGGTTTTCGGACAGATAATCATGGTTCAGCCATACGGAGAAGTCGTAGGCCGACATATACCGCTGTCCGTCCCGATACCGCTTATCCGCTTCCGCTAAAAACAGGTTGTAAACAAACCTGCAAGTCCCGATTGCCTTTAACAGAGTAACGCGCTGTTCCGGCGTGGGCTTCATCTCCGTTTTCAGACTCTTTAACAAGGCTTTCACCTCTTTCATTCGTGAGTACGCCTGAATAGTTATGCCTGCATTTGTTCCTATTTTTGATTGCTTAACATCGCCTCCCGCCGTGACGTAAAAGTGCCGCTATCATACCACACCGCCGACAAAAAAACAAGCGACGTTATTCGGCGGGGTTTCGAGACGCGGGGTAATTTTGCGCCGTGTCGCTCCCTTGAAGATTTTCGCACAAAAATTCAAAAATCCCCTTGACTCTCCCCTTGGGGCAGGGCTTATACTGTACGCGTAATCCGGATTGCACAAGGACAGGAGGCGGAAAATGTACCAAATCGGCGAATTTTCAAAAATTTGTCAAGTCAGCGTCAAGACACTGCGCTACTATGACAAAATCGGCGTCCTGCGGCCGTCGGAAGTCGACCGCTTCACGGGATACCGTTACTACGACCGCGCCCAGCTCGAAAAAATGCTCCTGATTCAGAAGTTAAAACGGTACGGCTTCTCGCTGGATGAGATTCAACCGCTCCTGTCCTGCGGACACGACGCCTTCTATAGCGAACTGCGCCGACAGCGCGACAAACTCCAAGACCGACTGACGGAATTAGAGGCGGTTTTGCGGGAATTGACGCTGCATTTGGGCGGTCTGGAAAGGACGGATGACAAAATGAACATTCCCAACGGATACGAAATCAAGCTGACGGAACGACCGTCTATGGCTGTGTTCTCGTGCCGCCAGCGCATGGGCGTTGACGAGTTCGGCAAATACTTCGGCACCCTCTATGAGCGCATTTCCAAGGAGGGTCTGACGCCCGGCGGCGTTGTCGGCGCGATGTACCACGATGAGGAGTTCCACCATGAATCATCGGACATTGAGCTTTTCGTCAGCGTACGGGAGCGCGACTGCGCCGAAAAGGTCATGGACGCCTGTCCGTGCGCCATGACCGTCCACAGAGGCGGCTATTCCACGCTGAACGAGGCCTACGCCGCGCTCGTGTCGTGGATTGAGGAGAACGGATACCAGTGGGACGGCACGCCCTGCGACATCTATACCCGCGGCGCGTGGCACAATCTCAAACCGGAGGACTGGGAGACGGAAGTATATTTCCCCGTGCGCAAGCGCGAAAAGGCGACTGTTGATTGAGACTGGACAGTGGAAAGTCGGCCTGTGCGGCGAAGTATGCTTAAGGATTTGTGGGCAAAGTCTGTTTTGCCCCCTCCGTCCGCCGCGCGGGAGAGGCGGAAAGCCCGACATTTCACGTTTTCTCTGTCGGCAGTCCCGCGAAGCCCTCCCCGCCGCGCGGGGAGGGTGGCGCAACGCGCCGGGTGGGGCGATTTCGGATAATCTTCCGCTCAACTTAACGCCTATGCGCCGCGCGGGAGAGGCGGAAAGTCCGGCATTTCCAGTAGAATTGTCGCGTGTTGCGTTTTCCCTGTCGGCAGTCCCGCGCCCTCTCTGTCGCCGTAGATGACAAAGGAACTGATGATTATTCCCGGCGCGGTTCATACCGACCTGTACGACCGGACGGATATTGTTCCGTTTGATAAGATTGAGACGTTTTTCAAGGACGCTTTAGGCTGACAAAGCATACGCGCCGCCTCCCGCCGGATTCGCGGGAGGCGGCTTTTTGAAAGGACGGCGCGGAATCATGAAATGATGTCGGCTTCCATTCGCCGCCGCGCTTGCTTACGTTCCGCGCCGGGAGGCGGCGTAGCGATGGATGGAGAAACATTTTCCGAAACGGGCGCGGTTCGTTTGACGGAAACGCTTCAACAGGCGGCGTTAGGGATGTTCCAGCAGGCCGAGTTTGTCGAACGCCTGATAAAGCCCGTCGCGCTCCACGTCCCCGGTCACGTAGTCCGCGACGGCTTTGATTTCCGCGCCGCCGTTGCCCATGGCGACCCCGAACGCGCAACATTGCAACATGGGAATGTCCACTTTCGCGTCACCGAACGCGATGGTATCCCGCATGTCGGCGCGGAGATAGTCCACAAGCGCGTGAATGGCCACGCCCTTGTCAACGTCCCCGACGCCCAAATCGCCGAAGAGGGCTTCTTCCCCCTTGCCGCCCCACGTCCCGGCCTTCAAGTCCGGAAAGGCCGCTTTCGCGTCCAGATAGTCTTGATAGCCGGACAACAGAAAACTGACTTTATTAAGGTCGTCGCGGTAGAGTTCGCCGCCGAAAATCATGTCCGGGAACGCGTCGCGGACGGTCATTTGTTCCGCGCCGGGGGCTTCCTTGCGCTTGCAGTAAAGGCGTATGGCGTCGAGCGCCGCCGAGGCGAAGTGTTCGCTGGCGAAAAGCCCGTTGTTGCTCTCCAGATAGAATTCCAGCCCGCGCCCGTGCAGCCAGTCCACGATGTCCCGGCACCGCTCCGCCGTAATCAGGCGGTGCATGACGACCGCGCCGTGGTCTTCGACATAACTGCCGTTGCCGCCAATCATGCCGTCAAGGCCGATGTCCCAGAGGGGCGGGTAGACCTCCGCGCGGCTCCGCCCCGTGCAGATATAGACCCTGTGTCCGTTCTCCCGCGCCCGGCGTATGGCGCGGGCGGCGGATTCCGGTATCCGGTTTTCGTAGTCCACCAGTGTCCCGTCCACGTCCAGAAAGATGATTCTGCCCATATCGCGCCGCCCCTTTCCTGATATTCACGGTCACAGTATAGCATGCTTTCCGGCGCGGCGCAAGCGGAAAAGTCCGCTCACGCGTCGCGTCTGGCGGCACAGCCGGGGCAGTGGCCGCACTGCCCGTTACAGCCGCCACAGCCGCCGCGTCTGGCGTCCCTCCAAAGCGTCCGGACACATCCCGCCACCAGTAACGCCACGGCGAGCAGGGCTATCGCGCTTCCCAAAATCGGAGACATTGTCACTCCTCCTTTCAACGGGGGAAGTTTAACACAGCTAACCGCCGCTGTCAAGACGAGAGCGGTATGCGTACGAGATTCGCCCCGCAAGGCGGCGGGGCAAAACGATTCCTTGGCACATATTCACCGCACAGCCGAAAGTTCCCGCTTCATTGCGCCGCCTCTTTCGTGATTTCCAAATGTACGGACTTCTGAAACACAGGCTCGACCAGTCCGGGAATCGCTACGGCGTCCGTGAAGCGTATGTCGTCTGTGAACTCCCGCAGTAGCCCGACAATGTACGGGTGGGGGCGTTCGTCGGGACGCCCCCCCGCCACCGATACGATTACGGTTTTCGGCCGAATCTGTGACAGAAATTTCCGGTTCACCGACGACAAAGAGCCGTGGTGCGGCAATTTGAGAACGTCACAGGGCGCGGTCGTATCCCTGTCCCAGAGCGCGCCGTACAGGTCTCCGCCGAGGACGACCTGCTTTCCGTGGTAATAGAGCCGCTGCCGCAGGCTGCTGGCGTTCATGAACTTTCCCCAGCGCATGAGCGTATAGCGGTCGCGGACGCCCCGGAAAGCGTCGTCGAAAATCCGCTTCTGGTGCTGGTACAGTCCGGCCTCCGAACAGTAGATTTCCATGGACAGTTCGTCCGTCAGTTGCAGGAACTCCGTACGCGTCCCGGGCAGTTCCACGAGTTCCCGGACGCGTCCGGGGTGTGTACGGAGTGCCGACGCGTAAATGTTCATACATCGAAGCACGTTCCGGGCGGTCGGGTTCAGGCCGTTGTCGGCGTCGGGTTCCAAGTCGCCGAAGCCCTCCGGCGGTACGTACGTCGTGACAAGTTTCCCGACGCTCGCCGCGTCCAGTACGCGCCCCAAGCCGCCGACGTGGTCGCGGTGGAAGTGCGTCAATAGAAGTATGTCCAAGTGCGTGACGCCCGCCTCCCGCAGGAAGTCGCCCGCGAAAATGCGCCGTGACCGGGGGTCGAGTTCGCCCGGGTGGTCGTCGCGCTGTAAGGCGTAGTGGCCGCAGTCGACCAGAATCGCAAACTCGGCGTCGGTGTCCCGAACCAGTGTCGCGTCCCCGTTGCCCACGTTGATGAAGTCCAGTGTCAGCATACGCGCCCCTCTCTATTCTGTCCGTAGTTGTCGTCAAGCGCTGTCCGTGCGGTACGCCCCGAAAGCCCGCGTCATCCCCCATTGCTTCCGGCGTCTCTTGGTTGGGAAGCGTTCCGTAATCCCTGCCCTCTGCCATACGCTTCCCCGTGATTGATTATCTACATTATACGTTATTGACACGGAAAGTCAATCCGTTTCCCCGGCGGTCGGTGTAAAATAATGGCAGGACTTTCATCTTCCGTATCATGGAATTTCTGAGCGGACGCGAAACGGGCGTTTGCACCCGAAAACACGCCTTGCATCCGCGCCGAAAATTGCGCGGCGTCGTTGTCAAAACAGGAGCCTTACGGCGGTTCCGAAAAGCCCTGCAAAAACTTGACGCCGACCGCCAGCGTTAGCGGCTTGACAGGACGCCGGAAATTGTGTAAACTGATACCATGATTCAGAGAAAGGGGCGGTTCTCATGGAGAACGAAAACGCGGTTCTGCGGGCGATTCGGGAGCGCCGGAGTATCCGGAACTTCCGCCCGGAACGCTTGAAGCGGCAGGACATGGAAGCGATTCTGGAAGCGGGCAAGTGGGCGGCGTCCGCGAAAGGCTTGCAGAGCGCGTTAATGGTCGTGGTGGACAACCCCGGCGACGTGGAGGCACTCCGCAAGGCCAACGCCGCAATCTGGGGGCGGCCGGACGTTGACCCGTTCTACGCCGCGCCGGACATTGTGGTGGTTCTGGCCGACGGCGATACCCCGAACTGGTTACAGGACGGTTCCCTTGTCATGGGGAATCTCATGCTGGCGGCGCACGCCGTCGGGGCGGGTTCCTGCTGGATTAACCGGGCTATGGAATACTTTGACAGCCCCGAGGGGAAGGCCATGCTCGAAAAGTGGAACGTTCCGGCGAAGTATCGCGGCGTGGGTATCTGCGCGTTAGGCTATCCGGCCGTCGAGCCTCCCGCGCCCAAGGCGCGCAAGGCTGACTATATCGTACGCGTTTGACACGGCGCTACAGAAAAGTTGCTGTATCGTACGCGTTTGACAAGAAAGGAGTGTTTTTCAATGGCGGTACCGACTCCCCATAACGAGGCCAAATCAGGCGACATCGCAAAAGTCGTACTCATGCCCGGCGACCCCCTCCGGGCGAAGTACATCGCGGAAACGTATCTGGAAAGCCCGGTCTGTTTCAACCATGTGCGGAACATGCTGGGCTTTACGGGAACCTACGAGGGCAAGCGGGTGTCCATCATGGGACACGGCATGGGCGTGCCGTCCGTGGGGCTGTACGCCTACGAACTGTATGCCTTTTACGGCGTGGAATCTATCATCCGGATTGGTTCGGCGGGCGGCGTCGGCGAAAATACGCATTTGCGCGACGTAATTCTTGCGCTGGCGGCGTCGACAAACTCCAACTATGCCAGCCAGTACCACTTCCCCGGACAGCTCACGCCGTCGGCGTCGTGGCCGCTGCTCCGCAAGGCCGCCGAGAGCGCCGAGAAGCTGGGCATTCCGGTGCAGGTGGGGCAGGTCTACACCTCCGACGCCTTCTACGGCGAGGGCGACGACGTGAAAAACGCCTGCCGGGCGTTCGATATCGCGGGCGTCGAAATGGAGACGGCCGGACTGTACTGGACGGCGCAATCTCTCCATAAGCAGGCGCTGGGCATTCTGACGGTATCCGACCACGTCTTCACCGGGGAATCGCTCTCGGCGGAGGAGCGGCAACTGTCTTTCAACGACATGATGAAAATCGCGCTCGAAACCGCGAAAGCCTTCGCGTGAAACACAAAGCGCCGGAACCGTTACGGGCGGTTCCGGCACTTGCTTTTAGCGGTTCTGGAAGTGCTTTTCTTTGCGCTTCTCGAGGAACGCGCCCATTCCCTCTTTCTGGTCCTCCGTGGCAAAGCACATGGCGAACAGCTCATTTTCAAGGGCGATACCGTCGTCAATGTCCATCTGCATGCCGCGGTCGATACATGCCTTGCTGTACTTGACGGCAATGGGGGCGTTGGCCGCGAACGACTTCGCCATATCCATGGCGCCGTCCATGAGGGATTCCGGGGCGCAGACCGCGTTCACAAGGCCAATCCGCATGGCCTCCTCGGGGCCAATCATCCTGCCGGAGAAAATCAGCTCCTTGGCCTTGGACGCGCCCACGCGGCGCGGGAGGCGCTGTGTGCCGGAGAAACCCGGCGTGATGCCCAAGCCGACTTCGGGCTGTCCGAACTTCGCGCCGCCCTTGCCTTCGGCGTTCGGGAGCGCCGCAAGGATGATGTCGCACGACATGGCCAGCTCACACCCGCCGCCGAGCGCGAATCCGTTCACGGCCGCGATAGTGGGGATTTCGAGTTTTTCGATACGGCGCATAACGGCGCTTCCGCGCTGACCCCATTTCCGACCCTGCGCGATGTCCATGGGACACTGTTCCGCGATATCCGCCCCGGCGACGAACGCGCGGCCTTCCCCTGTGATAATCAGCGCCCGGAGTTCGGTATCCCGCTCGATTTCCGTCAGCGCGGCTTCCAGTTCGCCGACGACGGCGGCGTTCAGGGCGTTTAAGGCCTTCGGGCGGCTGATGGTCAACACGCCGATTCCCTCTTGCTTCTCATAACGGATTGTCTCGTACATCGTGATTTCCTCCCAGAAGTAATTGCTTCCATTATAGCAAATCCGGCCGCGAATTGACAGACAATCCGGCCTGTCAATATCACTGTTTTCAGGCGGCGTTTTTGTGACTTTCGCCGGATTTCAGAACCCGCTCCGAATGGCTTCGGGTTCTTCTTCCTCCGGGGCGGACGGTTTCTGCTGTGTTTGGGCTTCGGCCTCCTTGGCGGCGACTTGCGCGAGCGTCAGCCCGGTTCCGCTGAGATTAAGCGTTTTGAAGATGTCCACCGGGACGGCCAGATACATACTGTTGCCGACGCGGTACGCGCCCGAGGTCACGGCCACCACGCGCCCGAACGCGTTAAGCAGCGCCCCGCCCGAACTGCCCTGCGAGATGTCGGCCGTACTCATCACGCACGGGAGTTCGTAGCGTTCGACTTTGCGCGCCGTGGCGCTGATGACGCCCTCACTGACGGCCAGCCCCAGCCCCAGCGGGTTACTCAACGTGTAGGCGATATCGCCGGGGCGCAAGTCGGCTGTCCCGACGAGTTCCAGCGTGGCGAAGCGCGAAATCTGGCGGTTGTCGAGCGTTGTCCGGGATACGCGGATTACGGCAAGGTCCTTGCCCACGTCGTACCACACGACCCGCTCCACGGGGAACGATTCCCCGGTGACAAGCGTCGCCACGGCCTGTATGGAGCCGTCGATAGAGTGGTAATTCGTGACGGCAAGCCCGTCGGCCGAGATGAAGAACCCGCTTGCGTCGGCCGAAATTTCGTCGGCGAGAATGGCGTCCTCCGTGTCGTAGAGCGCCAGACTGAACACGGCGGACATATAGCGGTCGGCGATTTCCCGGGCGGTCAGGCTCTGACGGTTCAGGCCTAACGCGTTGACGGCCGAGGCCTTGCAGAGTTCGCGCTTGACCAGACGCTCTACCACGGCGTCGCCGTCGGGGTAGCGGAAGCGCAGAACGTCAAGCGCCGACTCGCAGAGGTCGCCGAACGTGACCAGCCCCGTGTAGGCGCGGGAAATCAGCCCGACGCGCCGGGCGTACGTCGCGGCCTCCGAGGCCGTGAAGTCCTTGTAGCCCAGCATGCTCAGGAGCATGGAAAACCAGTCGTTGGCCATGACGTTTTGCCCCGCGCCGAAAGCGGCGTCCGAGGCGGCCTTGACCCAGCCCTGACGCACCGCGTAGGACACCGCGTCGCTGGACGCCTGCGGCACGTCGCGCAGACGTTCGCTCTTGCCGCCGTTCGTCACGCCCCCGGACAGGAGTACAAGCATGGTCGTGGCGGTCACTTTGTCCACGGGCGCGGAGAGGTCGTACTTGGTATCGTCCAGCAGTCCAAGCGTGATGAGGGTGTCTGCGGCGCGTTGGGCTTCGCCTTCCAGCGCGGGGGCGGACGGGGCGCACGCGAGCAGTAAGCACAACGCGCAGAGTAGAGACAAAATCCGTTTTTTCATACGCGATTCCTCCATATTTTATCCGTCGCGGTCGGCGGAAATCATGGCTTTGAGCGCCTCCACGGCGACGCGTACGGCGGCGGACGTGTCGGTACTCATTTTCTGGTCAAGCCCGGCCTTTTCGCGCTCCTGATTCCAGATGACGTGAAAACAGGCTCCGCAACGTACGCCCAGCGCGGCGGCGACGACGTAAAGCGCGGCGGTCTCCATCTCGCTGGCCTTGACGCCCAGACGCTTCCACGCCTCCCACTTTGCGCGGAGTTCGTAGCCGACAGGCGACGCGTCGGGGCTGTGCTGTCCGTAGAAGCTGTCCTTGCTCTGCACGACCCCGGCGTGTACGGGCAGGCCGAGCGATTTCGCGGCGTCCACAAGCGCGTTGACGGCGTCCAGATTCCCCACGGCCGGGAACTCCGGCGGCGCGTACTCCAAACTGGTGTGCTCAAAGCGTACCGCGCCCGTGGCTACCACGATGTCGCCCGACTGGACGCTTAAATCAATGCCGCCACAGGTTCCGGTTCTCAAAAAGGTGTCCGCGCCGCACTTGTGGAGTTCCTCCATGGCGATAGCGGCCGAGGGACCCCCGATACCCGTGGAACAGGCGGTCACTTTTTCGCCGAGCAGATACCCCGTCCAGACGCGAAACTCACGGTTGCAGGCGACTTCCTTCGCGTCGTCGAACAACGCCGCGATAGCGGGTACGCGTCCGGGGTCTCCGGGCAGAATGCAGTAGCGCCCCACGTCCTCCGGGGTGCAGTGAATGTGAAACTGCTTTTCAAGTTCTTGCATAATAATCTCCTGTTTCGTTACAGACTTCCGGTTACTTTTTGAGTGTGACGACGGTCACGCCGTCCTCGCCCTCGCCGTAGACGCCCAAGCGGTAACTCTTCACGGCCTTATGGCGTTTCAGGATAGCGTGTACGGCTTTCCGCAAGGCTCCGGTACCCTTGCCGTGGATGATGACCACGGTTTCCAGATGTCCCATGACCGCGCCGGACAGGAAGTTTTCCACGACGCTTTCGGCCTCTATGGTCTCCATGCCGCGTATGTCGAGTTCCCGCTGCGCGGCGGAACGCAGTGGAAGCGACACGCCGCCTTTCGGCGCGGCGTGGGCGGACATGCCGCGCTTTTTCTTCGTGGCGGGCTGTTCCAGCGCGACACGCTCCGCGCCTTCGATGAGGCGCACCTCCGCCGCGTTGACCTTCATGTTAATGGCACCGGCTTTCAGGCGCAACGTCTGCCCGTCCACGCCGATGACCTCCGCCGGGGTGCGTACGCCGGGAATCTCCACAAGGTCTCCGGCGCGGATAGGGCGGCTTGGCTTCGGAATCGGTTCCTGTCTCATGTCGGGATGTGAAAGCGCGTCCTCCGCCTCGTTGAGTTTCCGGCGCAGAGCGGCGCGGGCTTCGTTGGAATCCTCCACGGTGCCACGTTCCAGAATGGCCTTTTCGTACGCTTTCCGTAACGCGTCGAGTTCGGAGAAAACGCCGTCGGCGGCGCTCCGGGCGTCTTTGAGAATGCGCTTCGCTTCGGCCTCCCCACGGCTCCGGGCGTGTTCCTTGGCTCGCTCCATCTGTTCGCGGAACTCACGGGCTTTCTTTGCGTCCTCCTCCCGCTGGCGGAACAGGCGTTCCGATTCCGTGTCGCGGCGTTCGAGCGCCTGCCGCTTTTCTTCCAGACGCGTCAGAATGTCCTCAAAGCGCACACTGTCGCCGCTCATCTGCGACTGGGCGTCGGCTATGATTTCCTCCGGCAGTCCGAGACGCCGCGAGATTGCGAACGCGTTCGACTTCCCCGGAATGCCGATAATTAAGCGGTACGTCGGCGCGAGCGTCTCCACGTCAAATTCGCAAGACGCGTTTTCCACGCCCGCCGTTGTCATGGCGAACGTTTTCAGCTCCGCGTAGTGGGTCGTGGCGGCGGACTTCGCCCCGAGGGCGCGTACGTGCTGGATAACCGCTATCGCAAGCGCGGCACCCTCCACGGGGTCGGTACCCGCGCCGAGTTCGTCGAACAGTAACAGGCTTTGTGAATCGGCCTCTTTCAGGATAGCGACAATATTTGTCATGTGCGCGGAGAACGTGGAAAGGCTTTGCTCTATACTTTGTTCGTCGCCGATGTCGGCAAGGACGCGCTCATAGACCGAAAGCGTACTCCCGTCCCCGGCGGGGATGTGCAGGCCGCATTGTGCCATAAGCGTTAAGAGGCCTAACGTTTTCAGGCTGACGGTTTTGCCGCCGGTATTGGGACCCGTAATCACAAGCGTGTCGAAATCCTCTCCGAGGGAAAGGTCAATCGGGACGGCGTTTTTGGGGTCGAGCAGGGGGTGGCGCGCCTTGCGCAAGTGGATTGCCCCGTCACGCCGCAGGGCTGGCCGCACGGCGTCCATTTTATACGAAAGCTGGCCGCGCGCGAAAATCAGGTCAAGCCGGACAAGGGTATTGTAATCGTCCTCCAAGTCGCGCTTGTGGGCGGCGGCGTCGTTGGAGAGTTCCGCCAAAATGCGGTCAATCTCCTTTTGCTCTTTGGCCTGTAGTTCGATAAGTTCATTGTTGGCCTGTACGACGCCCATTGGCTCTACGAACACCGTCGCGCCGGACGACGAAATGTCGTGGACAAGTCCGGGGAGCGCCGAGCGCTGTTCGGCCTTGACGGGTACGACAAAGCGCCCGTCGCGCTGGGTGATGATGGATTCCTGTAAAATCTTCGCGTAACTGGGCGACGAGATGATTTTCTGCAGAATCTGGCGGCTTTTGGACTGCGCCGCCCGCATGTGACGCCGGATGTCGGCTAATTCGGGGCTTGCGGCGTCGGAGACGGTATCTTCGTCGGGGATACAGCGGCGTATTTTCTCTTCCAGAAAGCGGTTCCCGCGCAGCGACAAAAAGAACTGGTCAAGCGCCGTCCGTTCCTGTTGCTGTTCGGGGAAATACTCCCGCGTACGCCGCGCGGCGGTCAGCACGCCCGCGACGGTCAGGAGTTCGTGGAGATTGAGCGCCCCGCCGCGTTCGGCGCGGTCGAGCGCTTCGGCGATGGGCTTCACGCCCGAAAAGGACGGGCTTCCGTGCAGTCCAATCATGGCGCGGGCGGCGTCGGTCTCGTTCAGGAGGCGCTCCACGTCCTCGCGTTCGGTTTCGGGGCGCAGACGGAGAGAGCGTGCCTTGGCCTCCGCGCTTACGGCCTGTTCCGAAAGCAGTTCCAGCACGCGGGGGAGTTCCAGAGTGCGGACGGATTTTTCGGTTAGTTCACTCATAACATCACCTGTTCAATACGGGTTCGGCTCGTCGAGTACCCACGGCAGACGGTCAAACCAGAATTCGACCTGAAAGCAGGGGCGCGGGAAGTCGTCGGGCAGCAAATCGCAGTCGGCCTTACAGGACACGGAAACGCCGTCCGTGAGTTCCCGGGGCAAACAGCCGGGTTCCGGCTCGCCGCCGACAAATTCGCCGTGGACATGGTACCAAGCGCTTGAAAACACGCTGTCGGGGGTGGGGGCGTAATAATGGCAGGCTTCGGCGGGTTTCAGCGGGTCAAGGCCGAGGGTGCGGAACGCGTCCGCGACGGCTTCCGGCAGGTTGGCGGCGGCCTTGACAAAGTTCCGGCACCCGGCGCAGTCGCACATTTCCCACGGGTGCGCGTCGTAATAGGCGCGTGTCCGTTCGGGGTTCACGCGCGCCCGGCACGCCCCCAAAACAAAGTCCGTCATGACATCCCCTCCGGCGAAAGGCTCTTGTAAAATTCCAGCGTCCTGAAACGGCGCTCCATCTGCACGCACAGGAACCGCTCCGCCGCGTCGGACAGGCGTTTCAGCGCGTCCGCGCCGAGGCGGAACGAGTACAGGCGCTTGTCGTCGCCGTAGACGACGTGGCGCAGTGCCGCCAGCGACGCCGCGCACAGCGGCACGGAGTTTCCGGCGTTGCCGGGGGCGCAGTCGCGGCAGTGCAGGACGCCTTGGACGGTGTCCAGCATGGGCGGGGACGGGTCGGCGCGGCCGCAGTACGCGCAGGAATCCGCCAGCGGCGCGAAGCCCGCCACGCACAGAAATTTCAGCTCGAAGGCGGCCTTGACGAGTGCCGGAGGCCGCGCCAGCGCCGACAGGGCGTGCAGGCCGTTCAGCAGGTGCCGAAGCAGAGCCTCCGCCGGGACTTCCTCCACGGCCACGGCCTCCGCCAGTTCCGCGAAGTAGAACCCAAGCGCGAGCGTTTCCAGATTGCCCCGCAGGCCGGGGAACAGTTCCAGCGCGTCGGCCTCTTTGGCGAAGTACCAGTCTCCGCGACGGTACAACGTCCACTCCGAGTACGCGAGGGCTTGCGCCGAGGCCGCGAAGCGGCTGTTTTTCCGTCTGGCTCCCCGGACGATGACGGGAGTTTTCCCGTGGCGCTCCGTCAAGAGTGTCAAAATTTTGTCGGTCTCCCGCGTGACGGTCTCCCGCAGGACGACACCCCGCGTCACAAGCATGTCCACGCCCCCGCCGCTCTCAAAGTGTGCCAATTATACCACGTCACGCGCAAATCCGCAACCGAAAAATAGATTTGTAACAGAATCGTTAGCAAACGCCGTATATTGACAACAGGCAAATAACGGGTGTATACTGTGGGGGAAAGGAAGTGGGCGTATGGCACCCGTAAGCACCAATATCAAAATTGACCCGGAACTCAAACGGGACGCGCAGGAACTGTTTGACAACCTGGGACTGAGTTTAAGCGCGGCGGTCAATATGTTTCTGCGTCAGGCGGTGCGGGAACAGGCAATGCCGTTCCGCGTACGCATTCCCGTTTACAACGAGGAGACACTGAAAGTCATTGAGGACGCCCGGCGCGGTGTGAACGTCAGTAAGGGCTACACCTCTATGGAGGAACTTTTGGAGGCGCTCAATGCTGACGACGAAGTTTAGTAACATGTTCAAAAAGGACTACAAGCGCCTGCAAAAGCGCAAATATGACATGACAGCGTTAGATGATACGATTCACCTGCTGTCGTGCGGCTATCCGTTGCCGGAATCCTACCATGACCATCCCTTGATTGGGAAGGGCTTTGTCGGCTGTCGGGAATGCCATATCACCCCGGACTGGCTTTTGGTGTACCAAATCCGCGAACTGGAATTGATATTGTATTTGACCCGTACCGGAACACACAGTGACATATTTTCGTGACAAGTTCCCCTCTCCCGGAACCGGGGGAGGGCTTTTCGCGCTTGCGTATCGGGACGCGCTGTGGTAAGATAGGCGAAAACGGACGGGAGGGAACTTTTATCATGCTTCTGTTTACGGGCGGAACCGTGTACCGTGGCGGACAGTTCCGGGAAGAACCGCTGGCCGTGTCCGGCGCGAACATCGTGCCGTGTCCGGCAAATACGGACGGCGCGTCGGTGATACGGGTGCCGGGCTGTTTGATAGTGCCGGGCTTCACGGACGTGCATGTGCATTTCCGCCAGCCGGGTTTCGCGTACAAGGAAACCATCTATTCCGGCACGTTCGCCGCCGCCGCCGGAGGCTATACGACCGTCTGTGCCATGCCGAACCTGAACCCCGTCCCGGACACGCTGGAACACCTGCAAACGCAACTGGACTTGATAAAGCGTGACGCGCTTATCCGTGTTCGCCCTTACGGTTCCATCACGCGGGGGGAACGGGGTGCGGAGTTGTCGGATTTCGCGGCGCTCGCGCCGTACGTGGCGGGCTTCTCCGACGACGGAAAGGGCGTACAGTCGCGGGAGGTCATGCGGGAGGCCATGGAACACGCGAAAGCCGTCAAAAAGCCGATTGTCGCGCACTGCGAGGACGAATCGCTGTTGCGCAAGGATTGGGCGATTCACGACGGCGCGTTTGCGCGGCGCAACGGCTTTCCGGGCAACGCGTCCGAGAGCGAGTGGCGGCAGGTCGAACGCGATTTGGAACTTGTCCGGGAAACGGGCTGTCAGTACCATGTCTGCCACGTCTCGACAAAGGAGAGTGTGGCGCTGATTCGCGACGCCAAGCGGGAGGGGCTTCCGGTCAGTTGCGAGACCGCCCCGCACTACTTAGCGCTCACGGACGAGGAACTTTCCGACGACGGGCGCTTCAAGATGAATCCGCCCATCCGGAGCGCCGACGACCGCGACGCGCTCTTAGCGGGACTTTTGGACGGAACTGTAGACTGTATCGCAACCGACCACGCGCCGCACAGCGCCGAGGAGAAGTCGCGGGGACTGCGCGGCAGTCTCAACGGCGTTGTGGGACTCGAAACGGCCTTCCCGGTACTCTACACGACCCTTGTCGAAACGGGGCTTATGGCGCTTGAAACGCTGTTACGCGCCCTATGTGCGCGTCCGCGGGAGATATTCGGCTTCGCGTCGTGTACGCTGTCGCCGGGGGAGGCGGCGGACTTCGCGATTTTGGACTTGAACCGCCCGCACACTGTCAACAGTACGCGCTTCCACTCACTGGGACGGGCGACGCCGTTTGACGGCTGGGGCGTGTCGGCGGCTATTGCTATGACGGTATGCGGCGGGAAAATCGTGTACCACAATCTGCCGTACCGGGAGGGGATTTCGTGAAACAGTCCGTCTTTACGCTCCGACGCGTCCGGCGTCTGACCGCCGACACCGTGGAGTTGACGCTTTCCGGCGACACGTCCGCGATTACCGCGCCGGGGCAGTTCGTGAATGTCGCCCTGCCCGGACACTTTCTCCGGCGTCCGGTGTCGGTCTGCGACCGGGACGGCGACACCTTGACGCTTCTGCTTCGCGTTGTCGGCGCGGGGACGCGGGAACTTGCCGACGCCGCGCCGGGTACCGCGTTCGACGTATTAACCGGACTGGGCAACGGCTTCACGCTGTCGGGCGTTGACCCGGAAAGCGTCGTCTTGGCGGGAGGCGGAATCGGCGTCGCGCCGCTGTTCGGACTGGCGAAAGCGTTGCGGCGTCGAGGCGTGGCGCCCGTCGCGGCGCTGGGCTTCCGCAACCGCGCCGACGTGTTCTATCTGGACGAGTTCCGCGCCGTCTGCGACACGGTGCTTGTCGCCACGGAGGACGAAAGCGGGCTTGTCACGGATATTCTGCGGCAACAGGCGTCCCGGCGCTACGTGTACTGTTGCGGACCGTTGCCGATGTTGCGGGCGGTGTACGCGTTGCCGCACCTGACCGGGGGACAGTACAGCTTTGAGGCGCGCATGGGTTGCGGCTTCGGGGCGTGTATGGGCTGTTCCATGCCGTTCAAAGGCGGCTGGAAGCGCGTCTGCAAGGAGGGACCCATTTTCACGCGGGAGGAAATCGCATGGGAGACGTGAATCTGTCCGTGACGCTGGCGGGGGTGACGCTCAAAAACCCGGTGATTCCGGCGTCCGGCACATTTGGCTATGGGCGCGAGGCCGCCGAACTCTACGACTTAAACGTATTGGGCGCGTTCGCGTGGAAAGGCACGACCGCGCAAGCGCGTGACGGCAACCCGCCGCCGCGTATCGCCGAGACCCCCGGCGGCATGCTCAACGCCATTGGGCTACAGAATCCGGGTATTGACGCCGTAATCAAAGAGGAAGTCCCGAACATTGCGCGTATCTTTCAAGGCGTCGTCGTTGCGAACGTGGGCGGGTTCAGCGTCGACGAGTACGCCGAGAACTGCCGCAAGCTGGACGACGTGGAACAGTGCCGGATACTGGAAATTAACATTTCGTGTCCGAACGTCCACGCGGGCGGGCGGAACTTCGGCACAGACCCGAAAGCCGCCGCCGAGGTCACGAAAGCCGTACGGCGCGCGACGCGGAAACCCGTTTTCATGAAGCTGACGCCGAACGTCTCCGACATTACGGAGATTGCGCGTGCCTGCGCCGACGCGGGCGCGGACGGGCTGTGTCTGATAAATACGCTGTTAGGCATGCGCATTGACCTGAGAACGCGCCGCCCGGTGCTGGCGAACCGTACGGGCGGGCTGTCCGGCGCGGCGGTGTTCCCGGTGGCGCTGCGCATGGTCTGGGACGTTTACGAGGCTGTCCGACTGCCGATAATCGGCTGTGGGGGCGTGTCGTCGGCGGAGGACGTGGCCGAGATGATGTTAGCGGGGGCGTCGGCCGTGGAAATCGGCGCGGCGAACTTGCGGAACCCGTACCTGTGCAAAGAGGTCGTCGAGGCCTTGCCGGACGTATGTAAGCGCTTGGGCGTGGCGAACGTCGCGGAACTGACAGGCGCGGCGCATAACTAAGGAGGCGGAGACGTGAACAAAAAAGAGGTCATTGTAGCGCTGGACTTCCCCGACCGTCAAACGACGCTGGACTTTCTGGACTGCTTCCCGGACGGCGAAAAGCCGTTTGTGAAAATCGGCATGGAGCTGTATTATTCCGAGGGGGCGTCGATGGTACGCGAAATCCGGCGGCGCGGACACCCGATTTTCCTTGACCTGAAACTGCACGACATTCCGAACACGGTTAGGCGTACGATGTCGGTACTCTCGCGGCTGGACGTGGACATGGTGAACTTGCACGCGTCCGGGGGTTCGGCGATGATGAGGGCGGCGCTGGAAGGTCTCACGCGCCCGGACGGTTCCCGGCCTCTGCTGATTGCCGTCACGCAGTTGACCAGCACCGACGCCAGAACCTTGAAAGAGGAACTGCTGATTGACGCGCCCATGGACTACACGGTATTATGGTACGCGGAAAACGCGGCGCGTTGCGGTCTGGACGGGGTAGTGTGTTCGCCGCTGGAGGCCGCCGCCGTGAAGCGGCGCTGTGGCGGCACGTTTCTGACCGTGACGCCCGGCATACGTTTCGCGGACGGCGACACGGGCGACCAAAAGCGCGTCATGACGCCGGAGAAGGCCGCGCAGGCGGGTTGTGACTGTATCGTGGTGGGGCGTCCCGTGACGCAAGCGAAAAACCCCGTGGAGGCGTACCGCCGCTGTGTGCGGGAGTTCCTCAATGGATAATGTGATAGCGTTTTCCCCGCTTCAAGTGGTGCTGATAATGCTGGGCGTGTTCGGGGCGGCCTTTGTCGCGACGCTCATTGTAATTCTGCTCATTCGGGGGCTTGGACAGCGGAACGGCGGCAACGCGCCGCGACTGACGCTCGACGCCGTTGTGACGGGCAAGCGTCGGGAGACGTACCAGCGGAAAGGCAACGTCTCGGAAACGTACTATGTCACGTTCGAGGTCGACGGCGGCGAACGGGCGGAACTTGTCGTGGACGCCGCGACGTACGGACTGTTAGCGACGGGCGACAGCGGACAGTTGACACTTCGCGGGTCACAGTATCTGGCATTTGTGCGGAATTGACAGGAGGAGCGTATGACCGAAAGCAAACGGGCGATTGCCCACGACTTATTGTCTATCGGGGCGGTATTTCTGCGCCCGGAAAATCCGTTCGTCTGGGCGTCGGGAATCAAAAGCCCGATTTACTGCGACAACCGTCTGACGCTGACCGCGCCGGACGTGCGGACGCGCATTGAGAACGGGCTTGCGGCACTCGTGCGGGAACAGTACCCGGCGGCGGAAGTCCTCATGGGAACGTCCACGGCGGGCATTGCCCACGCGGCGATTGTCGGACACCTGACCGGACTGCCCATGGGCTACGTGCGTTCCGGGAACAAAGACCACGGGCGCGGAAACCGTATCGAAGGCCGTCTGGACGCCGGACAGCGCGTCGTCGTCGTGGAGGACTTGATATCGACCGCCGGAAGCTGTCTCGACGTGGTGGGAGCCTTGCGCGACGCCGGGGCGGACGTGCTGGGCATTGTGTCCATTTTCACATACGGCATGCGGAAAGGCTTGGAGCGTCTCGCCGCCGCCGGGGTGCGGAACGAAAGTCTGTGCGACTTTGACGCGGTGTGTGAAGTGGCCGCCGAAGAGGGGAAAATCAAGCCGGAGGACATCGCGCGTTTACGGCGGTTCCGCGACAATCCGTCCGACGAAAGCTGGATGTCCTGACGCGAAAAGGAGAAGCTATGCCCAGACACCTTATCGACATTACCGACCTGTCCGTAGCAGAGATTGATTCCTTGATTGCCACGGCGGAAGACATTTTCGACCACCCGGACAAGTATCAGTCCGTATGCGCCTGTAGACAGTTGGCGACGCTCTTTTTTGAGCCGTCCACGCGGACGCGGCTTTCGTTTGAGTCGGCCATGCTGGCGCTTGGCGGACAAGTTCTCGGCTTTTCATCCGCCGATTGCAGTTCTACCGCGAAGGGAGAAACTGTCACGGACACCGTCCACACAGTCAGTTGTTACGCCGACATTATCGCCATGCGGCACCCGAAGGAGGGCGCGCCGTTCGCGGCCGCGCAGGTGTCGGAAGTGCCGATTATCAACGCAGGCGACGGCGGCCACAACCACCCCACGCAGACGCTGACAGACCTATTAACGATTCACCGCGAGCGCGGGAAATTGCACGGCTTCACAATCGGCTTTTGCGGAGACCTGAAATTTGGGCGTACCGTGCATTCTCTCGTAAACGCGCTGTCGCGCTACCCGGATATCCGGTACGTGTTCATTTCGCCGACGGAGTTAAAACTGCCGCGCTATGTCAAGGAACACTCGTTGAAAAACCGGAACATTCCGTACGAGCAGACGGAGGAACTGTCGGAGGTCATGCCGGAACTCGATATTTTGTATATGACGCGTGTACAGAAGGAGCGCTTTTTCAACGAAGAGGAGTATTTGCGCCTGAAAGACAGCTATATTCTGACGCCCGCGAAGCTCTGCGGCGCGAAGCCGGACTTGTCGATTTTGCACCCGTTGCCGCGTGTCAACGAGATTTCGGCGACGGTCGACCGCGACCCCCGCGCCGTCTACTGGAAACAGGTTCGGTACGGGAAATATATCCGTATGGCGCTTATCATGTTTCTGCTGGGGCTGACGCCGTGAAAAGGAGTTACTGCGTATGAACATTGACAGCATACAGGACGGGGTTGTACTCGACCACATCCGCGCCGGGAAAAGCATGGTCATTTACCACTATCTCCACCTCGACGCGCTGGACTGTTCGGTGGCCATCATCCAGAACGCCCGGAGCGCCCACTTGGGCAAGAAGGACATCATCAAAATTGACACGCCCATGGAGCTTGACTTGGACGTGCTGGGCTACTTTGACTCCAACATCACGGTGAACATCATCCGGGGCGGGGAACTGGTCGAAAAGAAACATGTCGAACTACCACAGAAGTTAGTCAACGTGATACGGTGCCGGAATCCGCGCTGTATTACAATGGCGGAGGAACAGTTAGACGCGATTTTCCTGCTCAGCGACCCCGTACGGCGGACGTACCGCTGTGCCTACTGCGACACCGCCATTGACAAGACGTTTCCGGATGTGCGGACGTAAGTAAAAGTACCCTCCCCGCGCGGGGAGGGCTTTTCATAGGGACAGACGCCCCTTGTGATACACGGGGATTCCGCAGACGACCTCACAAACGCCGTCGGCGGTCGCGGCGATTTCGCGGTGAAGCCGCGCCAGTGTGCGCAGATATTGAAGCGTTTCGCCGGGATACGCCGCGCCGCCGCGAAAGATTTCGTTGGAGACAATCACGACATGGGCGCACTGTCCGCGCAGGGCTTCCAGACCCCGCAGGATTTCCGCGCCGTCGCGGCTTCCGCCCGGGGAAAACATCTCGTTGGCGCACAGGTTCCCCAAGTCCTCTAACAGTACCGCGCTTCCGTCCGGGACGCGCAGGCCGGACAGATTCGTGAAGCGTTCGAGTGTGGTAAAGCCCTTTCCCGTCCGCGCCCGACGGTGCTTGGCAATGCGCGCCGCGGCTTCCGCGCCGCGCGGTTCCATGGCGGCAACGTAAATTTTCGGCGCGTCGCCGGAGAGGCGGCAGAGCAGATTTTCGGCGTACTCGCTCTTCCCGGACGCCGCCCCGCCGATAACAAGAATCATCATTGCGGCGTGTAGGCGGGGATGCCGCCCTCCTCGAACGTGTAGGCCTCGCGGTACACGGCAAGCGCCAAATCTAACAGGGGCATGGCGCAGACCGCGCCCGTACCCTCGCCCAGCCGCATTCCCGCCGTGATGAGCGGGCGCTTTCCCAGCGCGTCAAGGACACGTTGTCCGGCGGGTTCGGCGGAGACGTGGCTTGCAAGCATGGCCTTGGCCGACGCCGCACACAGCCGCGCCGCGCATAACGCCGCCGCCGCGCTCGGGAAACCGTCCATCAGCACCGGAACGCCGTACAGCGCCCCGCCCAGATACAAGCCGCACATCCCCGCCAAGTCGAAGCCGCCGACTTTCGAGAGAACGTCCGGCACGTCGGACGCGTCGGGCTTGTTTTGTGCGATTCCGTCACGGACTGCGGAAATTTTCCGCCGCAGTCCGGCACCGGACAGCCCCGCGCCGCGCCCCGTGACCGCCGCCGGGTCAAGGTTCAGTAACACGCTTGTCACGGCGCTTGCGGTCGTCGTGTTGCCGATACCCATTTCCCCGGCGGCTAACAGGCGCGTCCCGCGTCGGCGCGCCTCCCGGGCAAGTTCGACGCCCGTCAGAATGGCGCGTTCTGCGTCCCCCCGCGACATCGCCGCGCCACGCGTGAAGTCCGCCGTACCGTTCCCGACGCGCCGCGAGAGTACGCCCGGACACGGCGTGAAATCTCTGATACCCATGTCCACGGGAATCACGCGGCAGTCGGCGGCCGCCGCCATGCGGCACACGGCAGTCCGTCCGGCCGCGAGTTCCCGCGCCACAACGCCCGTTACTGTGCTGTCCGTTTGCGTGACGCCCCGCGCCGTCACGCCGTTGTCGGCGCAGAACACGACGACGGCGCGGGGGCGGAGTTCGATAACGTCGCTCCCGGTCAGCGCGGCAACGTCGCAAAGCGCGGCCTCGAGCAGTCCGAGACTTCCCAGCGGTTTCGCGAGACTGTCCCAGCGGCGCTGAGCGCGTGTCCGCGCCGATTCGTCCGGGGGCGTAATTTGTCGCAAAATTTCCTGTAAGTTCACGCTTTCGCCGTCCTTTCGAGATATCGCCGCGCCGCGCCGACGAACCGCTCCGCGAGTTCCGGACGCCCGTAAAAGTACAAGTGCGGGAATCCGGCGTACAGCGTATCGCTGACGAACCCGCAACGCCAGCGGCGTCCGGTGACGGGCTTTTCGACGCGCAGGGCGCGGCCGTTTTCGGTACTGTCCCAGTGGTGGAACTCGTGGACGGGGAACGCCTCCCCGGCGCGGAACAGCAGACTGTCCGTGTCGGCGTAGACCGTGGCGTAGCCGAAACGGACAAGTTTTCCGCACGGGAAGCCGTCGCCGGGGAGTACGCCCGCCATCGGGTACGGTACGCCGTCGGCGTCGCGCAACGTCTGACACAGGTACAGGAAGCCGCCGCATTCGGCGACCGTGGGCAGGCCGCCGCGCACCGTGTCGGCAATGGCGCGGCGCATGGGGACATTTCCGGAAAGGCCTTGCGCGTACAATTCCGGGTATCCGCCGGGGAGATACAGCCCGCCGACATTTTCCGGTAGCGCGGCGTCCCGCGTGGGACTGAAAAAGACGATTTCCGCGCCGCAGGCCTCCAGCGTTTCGAGCGTCTCGGCGTACAGGAAGCAAAACGCCCCGTCGCGGGCAACGGCAATCCGTACGCCCGACGCTTGGCACTCCCGGCGCGGACACGTTTCCGGTTCCGCCGCGCCGTACAGTTTCAGCAGGCGTTCCATGTCGACGTTAGTTTCCAGCGCGTCGGCGAGTACGCCGAAACGTTGCCGCAAATCCGTGATTTCCGCCGCCGTGTACAGTCCCAAATGACGGCTTGGAAGCTCCGCCTCCGGCATGCGCGGCAGACAGCCCAGTACCGGAAGCCCCGTCTCCCGTTCCAATGTCACGGAGAGCGTACGAAAGAGCGCGGGCGGACAGTCGTTGAGCAGTAGGCCGACAATGTGACTGTCCGGCCGGAAGCCGCGCATACCGCGCACGACCGCCGCCAGCGACAGTGCCGCGCCCCTTGCGCGCACGACCAGCAGGACGGGCAGACCCAGCGCCCGCGCCGTGTCCCACGCGCTGGCGGCGTCGGTGAGGCCGCCGAGGCCGTCGTAGAAGCCCATAGCGCTTTCGCACACGGCCGCGCCGTGGCCGCAGGCGGCACGGGCGAACAGTTCCCGCGCCCGTCCGGCGTCCGACAGGAACAGGTCTAAGTTGTGGCTCTCCGCGCCCAGCGCGGAACGGTGAAACATGGGGTCGATGTAGTCACAGCCGCACTTGAACGCGCACGGGTTCAGGCCGCGACGCCGGAACGCCGTTAATAATGCGCACGTCACGACGGTTTTGCCGCTTCCGGACGCGGGCGCGGCCACAAGTACGCGAATCATACGCCGCCGCCTTTCGACGCGTCCGATACGCCGCCGCCTTTCGACGTAATCAGGAACACCGGATTTTGCGCCGTGAGCAAATGGAAGTCCCCGGCTTTGCGCGTACGGCTGACGGCGATTTGGCACACTTCGGCGTCGAGGCCGCACGCGGTCACGGCGTCGGAGAGCGTTTCCAGCGTCACGGCGGAAATACAAAGCCGCGCCGACGCGTTTTTCTGCAACACGGTTTCGATAACGCTTTCCAGTGCGCCGCCGCTTCCGCCGATGAAAACGGCGTCCGGCGCGGGCAGAGATTGCAACACTTCGGGGGCGTGGCCGGGAATCAGGGTCAGGTTCCACGCGCCGAATTTTTCACGATTGCGCCGTATCAGGCCGCAGGCCTCCGCGCCGCACTCCACGGCGTACACGCGCCGCGCCGCCCGCGACAGTTCCACGGATACGGCACCCGTACCCGCGCCCACGTCCCAGACGGTATCGGCGGGGCAAACCGCCAGTTTCGCCAGAATCGCCGCCCGCACTTCCTGTTTTGTCATGGGAACGTCGCCGCGCAGGAAGTCGGCGTCGGGGATTCCGGGGGCGCGTTGGGGATACGGCACTGGGGCGGGGTCGGCCAGCAGTACCGACAGCGGAGAAAATACGCTGTCCGCGGCCGCCCGCGCCGTGGTACGGACAATTCTTTCGTCGACGCCGCCGAGATTTTCGCCGACGACAACGGGCAGATTTCCAAGTCCGGCGGCCGCAAGCTGTCCGCACAGTGCCGCCGGGGACTGCGTACCCGTCAGGAAGAACGCGGCCTTTCCGCGTGAGACCGCCGCGACCGCGTCAACGTCCGCGCCGTGGGCGGAACACAGCCGCCAGTTCTGCCACGGACGCCCCAGCCGCGCCGACAGCAGTTGCACACTCGACACGCCCGGGAGAACACGGTATTGTATTTTATCGGCCTCCAAGAGCGGAATTAAGAGCCGCGCCCCGGAGTAAAAGCCCGTGTCGCCGCCGTAGAGGACGCACGGATTTTCCCACGCGCTTTCCTGTAACAGCCGCATGATTTTTCCGGGCGAGGTCTCCGCGACGCGGACTGTTGTACAGCCGTCGGGCAACACGTCCAGAAGCCGCGCCGCGCCGAGGAGCGCGTCAGCGCGGCGTAACGCGTCCGAGGCCTCCCGCGTGACGCTTCCCCGGCCGCCGCCCATGCCGATAAGCGTTACCTGTCTTGACATAGCAAACCCTCACAGTACGCGGCGATTTCCGCGAAACTCTCCCCGGTCTCGTCCGGACGCCGTAACAAAACCAATGTGACGCCGGTATTTCGTGCCGCCTGTAACTTCTCCGGGAAGCCGCCGGCCGCGCCGCCGTCTTTCGTGACCAGATACGCGATTTTGTATTGACGAATCAAGGCCTCATTCAGTTCCCGCGAAAACGCCCCCTGCATGGCAATCACATTCCGGCGCGGGATTCCGAGCCGTTCACAGGCGGCAAGCCCGTCATATGTCGGCAGAATGCGCGGGTACAGCCGCGACGGATTCAGCGCGGAATAGCAAGACAATTCTTTCGCCCCGGTCGTCAGCAGGATGTTTCCTTGTGTATGTTCGAGGTACGCCGCCGCGCCGGACGCGTCTTGCACCGTCACAATATCCGCGTCGACCGCGCTTGCCCCGCGCAGTAAGCGGCGGTAAGGCGTCGCCGTGTCGCGGCAGGCCGCCGAAATATTTTCCGTGGCCTCCGTGGCGTAGGGGTGGGTGGCGTCCACGCATAATGCCGCGCCGCGCACGATATCCGCCATTTGGGCGCGGCTCTTGCGCCCCGTCAGAACCGTTACGCCGTCGGCGGTTCCCTGTACCTCGCGGCCGTAGTCCGTGGCGACGCAGACCGTGATTTCCGCGCCGCGTCCGGCCAAGCGCCGCGACAGTTCGCGGCCTTCCGTTGTGCCGCTGAAAATGATAATCTTCATACCCGGCACCCCCCGGCGTCGGGTGCCGTTGCTATGCGGTAGCCTCTCGGCGTGACCACGCGCCCGGCGACAAGTTTTGTGGTCGACGCGCCGACAAAGACCGTGGTAAACATATCCGCTTCGGCGTCGCGGAGTTCGGAGAGCGTCAGAATTTGCGCCGATTCTCCGTCGCGCCCGATATTGCGCACCCGGCCGCAGACGGTCTCCGGGGCGCGGTACCGTAGCAGGATGTCACAGGCGCGGCGGAGATAGTCTTTCCGGCGCTTGGACGCCGGATTATAGAGGCATAGCGCGAAATCGCCCTCCGCCGCGCATTGTAAGCGCTTTTCGATAATTTCCCACGGCGTGAGCAGGTCGGACAGCGAAATGACACAGAAATCATGACCCAGCGGCGCGCCCAGACGTGCCGCGCCCGACAGTGCGGCCGTCACGCCGGGGACAATTTGCACGTCGACGCCGGGGTACTCCGGGGCGAGTTCGAGCGTGAGACCCGCGAGGCCGTACACCCCGGCGTCCCCGCTACAGACCAGCGCGGCGGCGGAACAGTTCCGCGCGGCGTCGAGTGCCAGTCGACAGCGTTCGACTTCTTTTGTCATGGGCGTTGTGAACGTTGGTTTGTCCGGGTAGAGCGGCGCGATTAAGTCGAGATAGACCGGATAGCCGCAGAGGATTTCCGAGGCGTCGAGGGCGGCACGGGCTTCGGCGGTCATGGACGCCGCGCCGCCCGAACCGATACCGATTACATACAAGGTTCCCACGCTATCAGCTCCAATCCATGGAAAACGGGTCTTGCGCGACGGCGAATGTCACGCCGTCTCCGGCGCACTTTGTGACAATCAGCTTTCCGCCGCTTGACAGCACGGCGGCGCGTTCACAGACATTATCGACGCCCGTCCGGCGCTCCACGAACGCCGAGGCCGTGAACGTGCCGGGGACGCGGCGCAGTTCGTCGGCGCGGTAAACGTGAAGTTTCCAGCCGTGGGCGGCGCAAAACGTCAAAAGCCCGGGTTCATGGGCTTTGATGTCAATCGTGGCGGCGGCGCGGAACGCCTCCGGGAACAGTTCGTATTTGTCACACAGCGCGGAAAAACGCCTTTTAAGTGCGTCGGCGTCCGTGCCGCGGCGGCACCCGACGCCGAGTGTCAGAATACGCGGCACCAGTGACAGCGGCGGGCGGCGGCGTACGCCTACCCATACGTCGGGCATTGTTTGAACAAGTTCCACGCCCTCCGGTGCCGTCCGCACAAGTTCCACGCCCTCCGGGGGGTCTCCGGCCATTGGGAACGCCGTGTAAACGCGTACCGTCTCCCCGTTGAGAATCTTCGCGGAAACAGCCTTAATCCCGGACACCGGAACCACGGCGCAGTTGTGCCGCCGCGCCCACTCGTCGACGGCAAAGACGCCGTTTACATCCGTGGCGGTCGTGACGGCCGCCGCCCCGCCCGTGACGGACGCGATACGCCGCGCCAGTTCGTTCGCGCCGCCGAGGTGTCCGGAGACCAGCGGGACGGCGAAACGCCCGCACTCGTCGACGGCAATCACGGCGGGGTCGACGGCCTTGCCGCGCAGATACGGCGCGACCGCTCTGACCGCGATTCCCGCCGCGCCGACGTACACAAGGGCGCGGCGGCACGGGAAGTTTTCCGCCGTCCAGCCGGAGAGCGTCGGGGCGGGGGCGTCGCGGGTACACGAGGCCGCCCCGCCCAGCGCCGCGCAAAGCCGTTCCGACAGCGCTTTCCCCCGCGCCGTGAAGGATAGATACGCGATTCCGTGCCGTTCCGGCGGCCTGTTTTCCGTCTCCGTGACGGAATTTTCCGGTAATGTGTTCATGACGCGCCTTTCCGGTAATGTGTTCATGACGCGCCTTTCCGGTACTCCGTGGTAAAGGACGGGTCATAAAGCCTGCTTCTCTCATAGGACGCGCCCAGAAAGTCGCCCACCAAAATCAGGGCGTGCTTCCGGATTCCGGCGGATTTCGCGGCGTCGGCGAGTGTCCCGACTGTACAGCGGATGATTCTTTCGTCCGGCCAAGTGGCCTTGTAGACAATGGCGGCGGGCGTGGCGGGGACGTAAGCGCCGCTTTGCATCAGTTCCGTTTGCACGGCGTCGGCCATGCCGCCCGACAGGAACAGCACCAGCGACACGCCCGACGCGGCGATTGTCCGCAAGTGTTCGGCGTCGGTTTTGCCGGGCATGCGCGTCAGAATCACGCTCTGGCTGACGCCGGGAAGCGTGTACTCCGCGCCGAGCGCCGCCGCCGCGCCGCAGAAACTCGACACGCCCGGGGTCACGTCCCACGGAACGCCGCGCGCGTCGAGGGCGTCCATTTGTTCCCGGACAGCGCCGTACAAACACGGGTCGCCGCTGTGCAGACGCGCAACGTCTTTCCCGGCGCGGTGTGCGGCCTCCATGACGCTCAAAACGTCCTCCAGCGTCATAAAGGCACTGTTGCGGACTTCGCAACGGGGTTTCAGGTTTTCGAGTAACGCCGGATTCACGAGGCTTCCGGCGTAAATCACAACGTCGGCATGGCGCAGGAGTTCCGCGCCCCGGACGGTGATTAAATCCGCCGCGCCGGGTCCGGCTCCGATAAAATGTATCATTTCCCGTTACCTCTCCATTCCGCGATGAGTTCGGCCGCCGCGTTTGTCCGCCCCAGAAGCCCGTAGGCGTTCGAGAACATGACCGCCCCCACGCGACAGCTTACGCGCCGTTCCAAGCGGCGCTGTACGGCGTCCAGCAACGCTTCCACGACCGCCGGACGCATTCCGGCGGCGTCCAGCAAGGCTATGCAGGCGTCGGCCGAAACGGCGTCCATGAGGGCGCGGCATAGCGCGGTATCCGCGCCGCGTACCGCCGCGTACGCGCAAAATAAGGCGTTGCGGCAGTCGGCCACGCGTGAATGAGTATTCATGATTCCCCCGGCGAGTTTGACGAGCTTTCCGGCATGCCCGACAATCAGAATTTGCTCCACGCCCTCCGAGGCGGCGGCGTCGAGCGCGTCGCCGACATAGTTCGAGAAGCGTACGACGGGGACGCCGAGAGCGTCCAAGCCGTGCTGTCTCAGGAAGTCGAGGCCGTAATTCCCGGGCGTGAGAATCAGACGCTTTCCGGAAAGCGCGGCCTGACGGATTTCCAGCGCGATAGAATCTATCACGGCCTGTTCGCTCATCGGCTCCACAATGCCGGACGTGCCTAAAATTGAGACGCCGCCGACAATGCCCAGATTTGGGTTAAACGTCCTTGCGGCGATTTGCTCCCCGCCGGGTACGGAGATAGTCACGGCGACGCCGCCCGTATACCCGGCCGCGTCACAAACTTCTTGCACGGCGTCGGCAATCATGCGGCGCGGGACGCGGTTTATCGCCGCCGCGCCCACGGGCTGGTCAAGTCCGGGCTTGGTGACGCGTCCGACGCCCGCGCCGCCGTCGACCGTGATTCCGGCGTCAATTCGGCGGGCTTCGGCGACGACGGTACAGCCATTTGTAGTGTCGGGGTCGTCTCCGGCGTCCTTGACGACGCCGCAACGCGCCGCGCCGCGTTCCAGTACGCCGAACGCCGGGACAACTTCCACCGTCCAGCCCTTGGGCGTGACGACGGAAAGCGTTTGGGGCGTTTCGCCCGTCAAGAGCAGGCGCGCCGCGCCCGACGCCGCCAGCGCCGCGCAGGTTCCGGTCGTGTAGCCGCAACGCAGGCGCTTTTGTCCGCTTCTAATGGAGTGTTCAAACGTCATGCCGCGCCTCCGGTTTCACAAATTCCCGTTGCGCCTCTGGTTTCGCAAGCGCGGCCAGTTCCGGGAAACGGTCGAGAACGGCCTTGTAGTGTTCCCGGACGTGGGGAAAGTTACAGTCTTTGCAGTTCTTGACGCCCTTTCCGGTGTAGGAGAAGTTGCCGCCGCAACGCGTCCCCAGCGCGTACAGGGGGCAGTAGCAGAACAGGCAGTTGAAGTCGGCGGCGTCGACGCCCGTGTGACACGGGAACATCTCACACTGGCGGTTTTGCGTGAAGCTGTAGCGCGGCGCGGCGTCGTAACGCCCCGGCGGGATGTCGTAAAGGCGCTCGATGTAATCGGGCGTTAGAATTTCGTTGGGCGTCCCCGTACGCTCCACGACGCCCCCGCGCACACAGGCGACGGTATCGGACACGCGCCGGGCAAAGTCCAATTCGTGCGTGGACAGAATCACGGCGATTTTCCGCTTTGACGCCATGTCGCGCAGAAGGGAAAGCAAGTCCAGTTGACAGCGCAAGTCCAGAAACGAAGTCGGCTCGTCCATGAGCAGAATTTTCGGTTCTTGGCACAGCGCCCGGGCGAGTAACACGCGCTGGCGCTGGCCGTCGCTGAGCTGTTGAAAGTAGCGCGTACGGAGTTCGGCGACGCGTAAGCGCCGCATGGCGTCGGCGACAATCTCCTTATCGTGCGCGGACAGTACGCCGAGGCGTCCCGTGTACGGGTACCGCCCCGACGCCGCCACGTCCTCCACGGTCAGCAGTTCGCCGTCGACGCGGTTCGTCAGCACGATGGCGAGTGTGCGGGCGATTTCGCCGCCGCGCATGGTGTGCAGTGGCTTCCCGCACAGAAACGCCGCGCCGCTTATCGGCGGCAACTCTCCGGAGAGCGTCTTTAGGAGCGTGGACTTCCCCGCGCCGTTCGCGCCCAACAATGTCAAAATCTCGCCGGGGCGTACGGACAGCGTGACGTCACGCAGTATCGGCTTTCCGCCGTACCCCGCCGACAGCTTCTCCGTACGCAAAATGTATTCCATGTCGTCACCCCCGTTCGTTCTTGCGGGAAAGCATCATGGAAATGACAATCGGCGCGCCGAAAACGGCCGTCACGGAACTGACGCTCAACTCGGCGGGCGCGAAGGCGTTGCGGGCAATCAGGTCGCAGAGCAGGCAGAACGCCCCGCCGCCCAGAAAGCACGCCGGAATCATGCACAGCGGCCGCGCCGTGCCGAAAAGGCGTTTCATGAGGTGCGGGACGGCCACGCCGACGAACGACACGGGCCCGGCGTAGGCGGTCACGCAGGCGGAAAGCAGGCTGGAAAGCAGTATCAGCGCCAGACGGAAACGGCGCAGGTTGACGCCCATGTTTCGGGCGTAAGCCTCGCCCAGTTGATACGCGCCCATGGGCTTGGAGAGAAGCACGGAAAGCGCCGCGCAGAATATCACGACGCCCGCCATAGACCGGACGGCGTTCCAGCCGATTCCGGCGAAGCTCCCCCGCGACCAGTGGTGCAGATTCACAATGTTGGCGTCGTCGGCGAACGTGACAAGAAAATCGGTCACGGCGGCGCAGAGGTAGCCGACCATGACGCCGCAGACAATCAGCAGTGACCGCCGCCGCGTTTTCCCGGCGGCCAGCAGAACGAAGCTCATGGAGAGCGTGGAACCCGCGAAGGCCGTCAGAATCATAACGGCGTTGCTGAGGACAAAACCGCGTTCGAGGGCGCATATCATGGCGATTGCAACGGTGAGTTTCGCGCCGGAGGAAATGCCCAGCGTGAACGGCCCCGCAATGGGGTTGGCGAAGAAGGTCTGCAACAGGAAGCCGGACAGCGCCAGCGCGCCGCCCAGCAGACACGCCGCGACGGCGCGGGGCAGCCGGATACGCAACGCGATTTCGAGAAACAATGCCCCGTCCGCCGCTACGCTCCCCGTCCGGACGTTCCACGCTATGAAAATCACGTTCAGCGCAAGCAAAAGCAGATAACGCTTGACTCCCCGCACGGTGTCCCCTCCATAACCAAAAGTTTCCGCCTCCGCCGCGAAAAGCAACAGAAACCGAATATAACGCGGATTTCCAGACCTGTTCATGTGAAAAAGTTCGATTCTTGCAATAACACCGCAAAACGCGCTTTTGTGAAAAAGAACTCTGACTTTTCAATTGCGAATCGAGCATTTACGAGAAAACACGCGAAAATCAAAGCATACGTGAGTATTCGCGGCACAACGCGAAATTCCTGTTGACAAACCGCCCGGCCGCGTGGTATAAATAGCGTTACGCTACGCATTATAGCCGCAAACCCGCCGTTTGTAAAGCAAAATCACATCATATCGGAGGAAATCCAAATGTCCACTTTCATGGCCAACAAAGCCAATATCCAGCGCAAGTGGTACATCCTTGACGCCGCCGGACAGCCCCTCGGCAAAACCGCCGTGCGCGCCGCTGACCTGCTTCGCGGCAAAGGAAAGCCCACCTACACCCCCCACGCCGATTGCGGGGACTACGTCATCATCATCAACGCCGCGAAGGCCGTGCTGACGGGCAAGAAGCCCCAGCAGAAATTCTATCGCACCCACTCCGGATGGGTCGGCGGCCTCAAAGAGACCCCCTACCGTATTCTCATGCAACAGAAGCCCGAACTCGCCATGCGCGTGGCCGTGCGCGGCATGATGCCCCGGAACACCCTTAGCAAAGATTCCCTGAAGCGTCTGCACATCTACGCCGACGAAAACCACCAGCAACAGGCGCAAAAGCCCGAAGTCCTGAATTGAGGAGGATGGAAGTATGTACCAGTCTAAGAAGCCCTATCTCTACGGCACTGGCCGCCGTAAATCCTCCGTGGCGCGGGTACACCTCTTCCCGGGCGGCTCCGGCGCGATTACCATCAACGGACGCGACATTGACGAGTATTTCGGCCTCGACACGCTGAAAATGGTCGTCCGCCAGCCGCTGGAACTCACCGGGAACACCGGACGCGTCGACATCGTGGCCACGGTCACGGGCGGCGGCGTCTCCGGACAGGCCGGGGCGCTCCGTCACGGCATTTCCCGCGCCCTGCTCCTCGCCAGTGAGGACAACCGCCCCATTCTCAAACGCGCCGGACTGCTCACGCGTGACCCGCGCATGAAAGAGCGCAAGAAGTACGGCCTCAAAGCCGCCCGCCGCGCTCCCCAGTTCTCGAAGCGCTGATTTCCCGCTTTATACGGTTTTTATCCCCGATTTCGCCTGTTTTCGGCGATTTCGGGGATTTTTGAATCTTCAAATTCCCCGTTTTCAGCCCCTTTCAGAAAATCCCTAAAACAAAGTGATACCGACCTTGTGAAATTCTCTATTGTTTTTTTGTTCCGGATATGGTATGCTTATCCTAACGACTCTCAGAGAAGGAGTGATTGACATGGTTCGGCTGATTATGGGCGGCAAGGGCGAAGGCAAGACGAAACAGCTCATTGACATGCTCAACAACGCCGCCAAGGACGAGGAAGGCAGTGTGGTGTGTATCGAGGCCACGCGCAACATGACCTTTAACATCCACTACCAAATCCGCCTCATCGACGCGCAGGAATACGACCTCCACAGCTACGACATCTTCCGGGGATTCATCATCGGCCTTTACGCCGGAAACTATGACATTTCCCATATCTTTATAGACGACCTGCGCAAAATCGTGGGTCTGGACGTGGACAGCAATATGGAAGCCTTCCTCGACTGGCTCGACCTGTTCGGAGAGCGCCACGGCATTAAGTTCACGGTCACCGTCAGCGCCGACCGCTCCACCGCCACCGACGGCATGAAGCATTACCTGTAAATACCGCTTCCGTCCCGCCGTGAGGCGCAAAACCGGAGTTTGTCCCGGCTTTTGCGCCTCTTGTTTGTTGATTATCACGGAAACGGCGCTCAAAATTGTGCAACTTGACGGTTGACAAAGCCACCCTCCGCCCATACAATACCACAACCGCGGAGGCCGCCCGCCTCCGGCAGTCAGTCACACACAGGAATCATCGCAATACGGAAAGGGTGAGCTGACACATGATGGACACGAACAAGACCTTGAAACTTTGGGCGGTTCACAGTCTCGGGGACGCCTTCTCCACCGGACAGGGAACCATTGCCTTCGACTGGCCTGACATGGGCGATTTGAGCAGGCTGGAACCCGACCGGGACGCGTTCCGCAAAAAATTCGACGCCGTCTACCCCGACGCCAATGCCGCCAATAAGGCCGCCGTGGCGGGCGCGCTGTATCGGCTCGTCTACGAGGTCGAACCCGGCGATTACGTCGCCTGCCTCCACGGCGAAACGGTCAGCCTTGGCACGGTCGACGGGGCGTACCAGTTCCGCGACAACGCCCAGACCCGCCCCGTCCGCTGGCTAAAGCATATTGAACAGTCCGAATTTTCGCGCGACGCCATGCGGGAAATCACCTGTTCCCCCGTGCGGCTGTTCGCCGTGAAACGCTTCGCGGGGGAGTTTCTGGCACCGCTGGGCGTGGCGTGGACGGAACCCGAACGCCCGGCGCGTCCCGCCGCCGCCGCCGATACGGTACCCGCCGCCGCCGTCACAAGTACAGTCTCCGCCGTACCCCCTGCGGGTACCGCGTCGGCCGCGCCCCGTACGGGTACCGCGCCGGACGCCCCCGGCGGCCGGGCTTGCGTACTCCGCGCCGCCGACTATACCGGCACCGAGACCGCGAAATTTGTGCTGGCCACGCTCCGGCGCTACCTGACCCGGGCGAACTTCCGGCAGTTCGCCGCCGGACTGCTCCGCGCCATGGGCTACACTATCTCCCTGCCGCCCGACAGCGGCCTCAACGAGTTTGAGCTGACCGCCACGCATGACGAACTCTCCCCGCCGATTTTCGTACAGCTCCGCGCCGGGGAACTCCGGGAATCCGACATCACGCGCCTGCAGGACGCACTCCAACCCGGCCAGTACGGCCTTGTCATCACCTCCGGCGACTTCACGGAACGCGTACGGCAGAGCCTGAAGCGTACGCCGTACCTCCGCGCCGTCGACGGCGGCGAACTCGCCGCCCTGACGCTCAAATATTACTGCGGCTTGGACGAACGCTACCGCGCCATGATTCCGCTCCGTATGGTCTATATGCCCGCGAAATAATGCCCCATACGGAACGAGATAAAAGAAAGGAAATCGGCATGAACGATAAGGAACAGGCCATTAGCGTAATTTCCCGGTATATGGACTTGCTGCGTATTAAGGCCGCGCAGGACAAGGACACGGAAATTGAAAACCAGATTTGCGAGACCAAGGCGCAACTTGAGGCTTTGGGAATCGTCGTGGAGAATTTGGTAATCAAGTAACCGCATGACGGAACGACGCCGGACAGTCTGGAACTGTCCGGCGTCGCGTTCTGGAGCAGGGTACGGGAGTCGAACCCGCCTGACCAGCTTGGGAAGCTGGTGTAATACCGATATACGAACCCTGCACTTTCCCTACTATACCACAGTCCGCCGCCGAATGCAAGAGGAAATTTGACGGAAAATCAAAAAAATTTCGCCCCGCCACAGAGGGCGCGGGCGCGCAACGACCGCTAACCGGAAAGGGCTTGCAATTCCCGCCGCGCGGGCTTATAATAAATCCGCCACGCGACCCCGTGCCGTATGGTAAACGCGCCAAAAATGGAAAAAAATCCCATTTTTGACCCTGAAAAGGAGGATGAATCATCATGAAGCATTCCCTGAAAACGGCGGGCAGGCGTATTCTGACACTTGCCCTCTGCGTGCTTCTGAGCGCGCAGACACTTTCGGGGGCAGTTTCTGCGGCGGAACTCACGGCCGCGCAGGCCGAACCCGTCGAGACCGTCAAGGATGTCCCGGCTAAGGCGCTGGACACCAGCGGAAAACCCATTGATGTCACCGTCAAGGAGTACACCTACACCTTTTCCAGCGTCCCCACCACCGCCGAGGAAATCCGTAACTACAAACTCGACAGCCCCTACAAGACCATGGCGCTTTTGATTATGGCTTACCGGACTTGGACGCCCGACAATCAAAAGGACTGTCTGGGCATGCTCGACTACCTCACCGACACCGAAAGCACCATTTCCGGCACCAATGAAAAGTGCCCGTTCTCGCAGTACAAGCCGTGGATTTCCGCCCTCAACGACCGCATGACGCAGAACGACAAGTACAAGTACATCGGCAACGCGTACTTGGGCGGCGCGACCCCCGACAACAACTACACGCCCACCACGCCCGTCACCGTCACCGTACGCCAGAGCGTCTACGACCCCTACAAGCAGGCCGACGAATGGGGACCCTTGCAGAAGCAGGTACTGATTTTCTTCGCGGGCGCGGACAACGAGCGTTACTGCCTGTTCTCGCAGGACGATAACGGAAACTGGAAAGTCTCCCGCCGCAGTTGGATAAACCTGTTATCGGATATCAAGACCGCCGAGCAGGACATTCTCTACCCGCCGGAGGTCGTGCGCGCCGCAAACCCCGCCAACCCCCAGAAAGAGCCGACCGTCAAAAAGGAAATCCTCCCGGCCAAGGCCGCCGGAATCGACGAGGACGGAAACCCCATTGTCATTGACACCACGGTAGAGCAGTATACTTTTACGTTCTCGACCGTGCCGGAAACCTACGAGGATATTGTGCAGTACAAGTTGGACAGCCCCTACAAGACCATGGCCTTACTCTTCATGGCCTACCGGACTTGGACGCCCGATAACCCCGACGACTGCCTGAAAATGATGGACTACCTCACCAACACAGGGTATGATTCCGGGAAAACCGACGCCGGGGGGCATAAACTCGCCGCCCCGTGTTCGGAGTACAATTACTGGAAGTCCTTCGTCAAAGACCGCATGACCCAGAACAACAAGTACCGCTACATCGGCAACGCGTACTTGGGCGGCGCGACACCCTCCAACGACTACACCCCCGCGACGCCCGTTACCGTCACCGTACGCCAGAGCGTCTACGACCCCTACAAGGCCGCAGAGGGGCAAAGCCCCGAGTTGAAGCAGGTTCTCATTCACATCGCCGGAGCCGATAACGACCGCTACGGGCTTTTCTACCAAGACCAGCGCGGGGACTGGCGCGTGTTCTCCGACCACTGGAAGGGACTGCTGGCCGACGTGCAGACGCCCTTGTGTGACATCATCATGCCGCCGGAGTACACCCGCCCGGCGAATCCCGCCAACCCGCAGCAGGAACCCGTGGAAACCGTTTTTGACATTCCCGCCAAGGCTCCCGGCGTCGACGACAACGGCGAACCCGTGATTATGGATGTCACCGTCAAACAGCATACTTTCACTTTCTCCACGATTCCGACCTGCTACGAGGACATCGTGCAATACAAGTTGGACAGCCCCTACAAGACCATGGCGCTTATGATAATGGCTTTCCGGACGTGGACGCCCGAGAACCGGAAAAACTGTCTGGAAATGATGGACTACCTCACCAACCCCAACGTGGATTCCGGCAAAAAGGACGCCAACGGGCGCAAGTTGAGCCGCAAGTTTTCCGAGTACCAGTTCTGGACGGACTTCGTACGCGACCGCATGACCCAGAACAACAAGTACCGCTATATCGGCAACGCCTATCTTGACGGCGCTATGCCCTCCAACGACTACACCCCCACCGAACCCTATACCGTCACCGTACGCGAGAGCGTCTACAACCCCTACAAGCCCGACGGCGGACACCTCACAGACCCCACGCTCTACCAAGTCCTCACGACGATTCCCGGCGCGGACAACGACCGCTATTCGATTTTCTACAGGGACGAGCGCGGAGATTACCGCGTGTTCTCCGACAACTGGAAAGGCCTCCTGACCGATGTCAAGACGCCCAGCGGAGATATCCCGCTCCCGCCGGAGGTCGTGAAACCCGCCTCACCCGCCAATCCGCAGACGGAACCGACTTTGAAAATTGACAAGATTCCCGGCAAGGCCGTCGACGAACACGACAACCCCATTGACATTGAACTCGACCAGTATACGTTCACCTTCTCGACGGTTCCCGCGTCCTACGATGACATTGTGCAGTATAAACTCGACAGCCCTTACAAAACTATGGCGCTGTTGTTCCTCGCGCTCCGTACGTGGACGCCCGAACACCCCGAAACCTGTCTGCAAATGCTGGACTACCTCACGAACACCGCCACAGAAAAACCCGGCTCCAAGGACGCCAACGGGAAACAGTTGTGCTACCCGTTCTCGGAGTACACGCCGTGGATATCGTTCCTGAAAGACCGCATGCTCCAGAATGACAAGTACCGCTATATCGGAAACGCCTACCTGAAAGGCGCGACGCCCGCCAACAACTACACGCCCGACACCCCCGTGACGGTCGTCGTACGCCAGAGCGCCTACGACCCCTACAAGGCCAAGGCCGAGACCACGCCCGAACTCAAACAGGTGCTTGTACACACTGCGGGCGCGGACAGTGACCGCTATACGCTCTTCTACCAAGACCAGCGCGGAGACTGGCGCGTGTTCGGCGACAACTGGAAAGGCCTGTTAGCGAGTATCCGCGACCCGGGCAACGCCCCCGCCGTGACGGGTGCCACGCTCGAAAACAACCTTGTCACGTTCCGCACGGAGAACGTCAACGGGAATGTGTCGGCGTTCGTGTCGTGCTACCTGAAAGACGGGCAGATGGTCTCCACGGTTCCGGCGGCGCTCAGCGGCGGCACCTACACGGCGCAAGTACCCGGCAACGCCGTCAAGTTCCGTATTTTCGCGCTGGACGCCGACACGTTCCGTGTTCTGTGCGACCCCGCGCAACTCTCCAAGTAAACAACAACGCACCCTCTCCGCAACTGTCCAAGTAAACAGGGCAAGGCACCCTCTCCCGTTCGCGGGGGAGGATGAGAGGCAGTCCCGCCAGCCGCGACGGCTGACGGGACTTGTTTTGTTGACACGGCATGGGAATCTTTTCCAAAATTCCTGTTGCGGATTTCCGCGCCGTGGTGTACAATAGCTCGAAACCGCTTGTAATGGGGGGACTTTCGTTGAACGGAATCGGATTAGTATTTGCCGGAGGCGGCGGCAAGGGCGCGTATCAAATCGGCGTCTGGAAATATCTCCGCGAAGTCGGCCTTGACAAAAGTGTGTGCGCGGTGTCGGGAACGTCCGTCGGGGCGCTCAACGCGGCGCTGTTCGTCACGGGCGACCTCGAACGCGCCGACAAAATATGGCGCAATATGAAACCGGAATTGATTCTTTCTCCCGCCTCCTACTCGGAAGAGGATGTCGTCCGCTGGCTGACGGAATCCGGTATCGAGCGCAACGAATCGGCGCGCCCGATACCGCCCATGCCGGCACTGGCTCCCGTTATCACCAAGAGAATACGGCAGTCCGCGCCGTTCTCGCGGGAAGGCCTGCTGTACCTTATGCGGGAGGGCGTCGACTTCGACGCGATTCGCCACGCGGAGATACCCTGTTTCGCCACCTGTCTGCGGGTGCCGAAAGTCAAGATACGCCGTTTCGACCTCCGGGAGTACGAGCCGGAGGAGGCGCAAACAATCCTTTTGGCCTCGTCGGCGATTCCGGTCGTGTTCGACAATGTGCCGTTCCGCGACGAGACCTACTGTGACGGCGGGGTGCCGTTCCTCGGCGACAATACCCCCGTCGCCCCGATTGCCGCCATGGATGTCAAGTACATTATCGTCGTACATTTAACGCAGGACGTTCTCATCAACCACAGGCGTTACCCGAACTCGAAACTCATCGAGATTACGCCGCAGTCCGACCTCGGCGGCCTCATGGACGGCACCTTGGATTTCAGCGCCGACGGCGCGGAGCGCCGTATTGAGCAGGGCTACGCCGACACCCAAAAGGCCTTGGGCGGGTTCGTCGACGCCGCTGTAATCCACCAGCAGAACGAGTTGATTTTCCACGCGTTCGAGCAGTCGGAGCGGCGCTATCAGGAGAAAGTCGGCATGTTGCGGGCGCAACAGTCATGCGTTTTGACACGCGATGTCCGCGAGGATTACGAGGAACTGTTTTCGGAGTTCGCGGCGGCGGGCGGCGCGGCCGAAGCCCCCGGCATGGATGTCGACGCCCTCTGGGACGGCCTCCCCATTGAGGAAGACGCCATGACGACGCAATGACGTAATAAGGAGTGAGAGCATGGAAGAACTGATTACCACGCCGGACGCGGCACCGTCCGAACATTTGTCGGCGGCTTACGCCGGGGAGATTGACAAGGTTATCTCGGAGATGTTGCGGCAGAGCCGCGACAACTACGCGCAGATTGAGGAACTGGCGCTGGAGTGTTCGTCGGCGCTGACAAGTGCGCAGGCGAAGGCTACCGGACTTTCGGAGCAAAGCGTATTCCGGCGGCTGTGGAATCTCGTCACGGGGAAAAACGAGCGCCTCCGGACGGCGATTGAGCAGGACCGCGCCGCCGCACAGTACGCCATGCAGCAGGCGATTAACAGTGTGCTGAAAGAGTGTACGCAGAATCGTTTACTGGCGCTGGCCGTCAAGAGCAAGCTGGAAAATGAAATGATAGTCCAGCAGACGCCGGACGCGGAGGAAGCGTCAGCGGACACCGAAGAGGCGGAGGAACTCCCGTGGGCGGACGCCGTACAGGCCGCCGAAACGCAGGCCGAACAGGAAACGCAAGAAGAACTTTGGTTACAGAGCGGCGAACAGTAACGCAAACGGACAGGCACGGCCTGTCCGCTTGTTACGCTATGTCAAATGCGCTTCGCTTGTTACGCTTACGGCAACTGTGCCAAACCCGCGTCGAGGAGTTTTTGCAAACTGAGCAAAATACCCGTTTTCGCGTGGTACCACGTCAGGCCGCCTTGGAAGTAGACGGCGTACGGCGGCCGCATGGGGCCGTCGGCGGAAAGTTCAATGGAACTTCCCTGCACGAACGCCCCGGCGGCCATAATCACGGGGGCGTCATAGCCGGGCATGTCGCCGGGGACGGGGGTCACGTAGCTGTCCACGGGCGCGGCGGACTGGATTCCCGCGCAGAACGCCGACATGGCCGCCGCGCTCCCCAGCGTCACGGCCTGTATGATATCGTGGCGGGGTTCGGCGGCGGCCGGGACGCACCGGAACCCCAGCGGCTCATAGAGCGACGCCGCGAACACCGCGCCTTTCAGCGCTCCCGCCGTGACAGTGGGGGCTAAAAACAGTCCTTGATAAAACGCGGGCATTAGGCCTAAATTCGCGCCGACTTCCTGCCCGAGACCCGGCGCGGATAATCGGTACGCGCAACGCTCCACACATTCCGCCGTTCCGCAGATATAGCCGCCAATCGGCGCGAGGCCGCCGCCGGGATTCTTAATCAGACTTCCCACGACCATGTCCGCGCCCACGTCGGACGGCTCCAGCGGCTCCACAAATTCGCCATAGCAGTTATCGACCATGATTTTTACATCCGGCTTGACCGAACGGCAGAAAGTAATTAATTCGCCGATTTGCGCCACCGAGAACGACGGGCGGGTGTCGTAGCCCTTGGAACGCTGGATGGTAATCAGCTTTGTACGCTCTCCGATTGCGGCGCGGATTGCCGGGTAATTAAACGTGCCGTCGGGGTTTAAATTCGCTTGCGCGTAGCTGACGCCGTACTCTTTCAGCGAACAGCGGCTATCCCGGATTCCTATCACCTCTTCCAGCGTGTCGTACGGCGCACCGACGGGCGAAAGCAGTTCGTCACCCGGCAGGAGGTTCGCCGACAGCGCCACGGTCAAGGCATGCGTGCCGCAGGTGATTTGCGGCCGCACAAGCGCCGCCTCCGTGCGGAACACGTCGGCATAGACGCGCTCTAACGTGTCGCGGCCGTCGTCGTTGTAGCCATACCCGGTCGTGGCGGCGAAGTGCGCCGCGCTGACGCGGTTCCGCCGCATGGCGTCCAGCACTTTCGCCTGATTGTATTCGGCTGTGCGGTCAATGTCCGCGAAGCGTCCGCGCAGGCCGTCGAGAACCCGCGCCCCGTAGTCGTACGTCGCGGGCGCTATCCCAAGACGCCCGTACGCCGCTTTCAATTCCTGTTCGTCCATGGCAATCCCTTTCCTTTCCGGATGGGCGTATCATAGCACCGAAACACAAATTTGTAAAGAATCTTTTATTTGACATACACGCCCAAATCTGGTATGATGTACACGTTTTTTGGGAAACAACGCCGATATGTTACAATTTCCTGAAACTGGCAGGTGAAATTTCGTGGAACCTGATTTTGATTTTCTGTCCGTGTCCTTCTTCACCAAGGCGAAAGTTTACCCGGGCAGTCTGGGGACGTTCCGGTACCGCTTCGAGCGCTTTTCGTGGCCGGGGAAAGACGACGCCCGTATTCAGGCATGGGTCTACGAAAACGTCTGCTTTGAGCAGGCACAGCATATCGAAACGGAGTCCTTCGCATGGAACCCGGACGGCGTGCAGGCTCTCCGGGCGTGGCTCGAAACAAAGGTACGCGAACGGGGCGCGGAACCTTATCACATTCCCTATCCCGCCCCGGACGCGTGAATGGAGGCTTTATGGACGACTTTCAAACAATCTTAGACGAACTCGACAAGATGGAGGCCGACGACAGAGCGCGGGAACGTGAACGCGCCCGGGCGCGGCGCTGGCGCGCGGTGAGACAGCGCCGCAAGAAACGGCAACGCAAACAGTTCGCGCTTCTGTGCCTGCTCCTCTGCGGACTGATGGCTTTCCCGGTGTTCTCGGCGGTCTCCGCGCGTTTCCGTGGCTTCCACGCGCCCCGCGCCGAACAATTAATTGCTTCCGCCTCCGGCCTCTTGGACGAACCGCTCGAAAACGGGGAAATATACGTCGGCGACCAGACGGAGAAATCAGCAGTCGACGATATGACGGCTTCCGGCGTGGCGGAGACCGAAACATACTCCTATGCTAACGGGGAAATATACGTCGGCGACCAGACGGGGCAATCGGCGTCGGAGACCGAAACATACTCCTATGAGAACCCCGAAAACCTGCTCCCGAAAGGCTACGCGAAATCCGCTCCCGCGCCGGGCGTCGAGAACCCCGAAAACCTGCTCCCCGGGCAAACACAGCCCGCACAGTCCCAGTCGGCGGCCGCCTCCCGCGCCGTGGACGACCTCACGGAAAACCCGGAAAATCTCCCTCCCGCGCAGACTGACGCGTACGCCAAGACCGCCCAGAGGTTCACCCCCACGCGCGGCGCGAAAACCATTACATTAGGCCAGTCCGCCGAAATCGGCAGTCAGTACGCCGTGCTGATGGACGCCGATACCGGGTACATCTACGCGGAACGCAACTCTGACGTGAAGGTTCCGCCTGCGTCCATGACCAAAGTTTTGACACTCCTTGTCGCCACGGAAAAGCTGATTAAAGTCACCCCCGAGGGCGTCAAGGGCATGGACACCAAAGTGACCATTACAAAGCCCGTCACCGATTACTGCTACGCGAACAATTGCAGTATCGCGGGGTTCGCGAGATGGGAGACCGTCACGGTACGGGATTTGCTCTACGGCTGTATACTTCCCTCTGGCGCTGACGCCTGTCTGGCGCTGGCGCGGCACATCTCCGGCTCCCAAGAGGAATTCGTAAAGCTGATGAATCAGAAGCTGGAACAGTTGGGCATTTCCAAGACCGCGCATTTCACAAACTGTATCGGCCTCTACAATCCCGAACACTACTGCACCATGAGGGACATGGCGGTTATCATGAAAGCGGCTATGAGCCACTCGATTTGCCGCGTGGTTCTCAACGCCCGGACGTTCCGCACGTCCTCGACGGCCGAACACCCGAAGGGCATTTCCCTGTCAAACCTGTTCCTCCGGCGCATTGAAGACCGTTTCGACAAAGCCGCGCTTGACTTTCGCGGCGCGAAAACGGGCTATGTCCGGCAGTCCGGCAACTGCGCCGTGAGTTTCGCGGCGCGGCAGGACGGCAAAACGTTTATCTGTGTGACAGGCAAGGGAGCCGGACAGTGGGGCGTGATTTCCGACCATACTTTGTTGTACCGCGCCTACTGCATGAACTGAAAGCGAACCGCGTACAGTCAAACACTGTACGCGGTCTTTTTACGCTGTTTTGCCCCGTCCGGCGTGGACGGCAAGGAAGATGGGGAAACGTTCAAAGCGGATTCTTCTTGATTTTCCCAAACGTCCGCGGATACCCGGACGGCGTGGCGTGTCGCTTCTCGATGACAACCACGCGGCGCGGGATATCGGAGCCGGGTATTGTGTAGTCCGACACCCGCTTGACGTATCCGCCCAGCGTCCGGATTGCGCGTGCCGCCGACGCTAATTCGGCGTCGCAGTTCACGGACTTCATGGCCAGAAACGCCCCGCCCACGCGCACCAGCGGCAAACATAATTCGGCGAGTACGGGCAGAGCCGCCACGGCGCGGGATACCGCGAAATCGAACCGTTCCCGATTTTGCGCGGCGTACTCTTCGGCGCGTCCCTGCACACAGTCCACGCCGGACAGTTTCAGCGCGTCGCAGACTTCCCGCAGAAAGTCCACGCGTTTCCGTTGCGCGTCAAGGAGTGTCAGCTTCAGGGACGGTTCCGCGAGCCGCAACGGCAGGCCGGGAAATCCGGCACCCGTGCCAACGTCAATGACGCTTTTCCCGTGGAAGTCCGCGAACATCGTCAACGCGCAACTGTCCAGAAAGTGCAGTCGTGCAACGTCCGATTCCGACGTGATGGCGGTCAGGTTCATGACGCGGTTCCGTTCCAGAAGCATTTCCGCGTATCGCCGCATAGGTTCGGCGGCGTCGGGCGGGAGTTGCAACGCCGTCAGGCCGTCGCGTAACAGGGTTTGCATGTCGGCACTCATACGGCGCGCTTTTTCGGAATCAGGATTTCCGTACCGCCCATGTAGGGGCGGAGAATCTCCGGAATTGTCACGGAGCCGTCGGCCTGCAGATGATTTTCCAGAAACGCTATCAGCATGCGCGGCGGGGCGACGCAAGTATTATTGAGTGTGTGGCAGAGCTGTATTTTGCCTGTTTCGTCGCGGTAGCGGATACGGAGCCGCCGCGCCTGCGCGTCGCCTAAATTGGAACACGAACAGACCTCAAAATATTTCTGCTGGCGCGGAGACCACGCTTCGATGTCGCAAGACTTCACTTTCAGGTCGGCGAGGTCGCCCGAACAGCATTCAAGTTGCCGGACGGGGATTTCGAGTGCCCGGAAGAGTTCCACGGAGTAGCGCCACAGTTTTTCATACCACGCGGCGGAATCCTCCGGCTTGCATACGACTATCATTTCCTGTTTCTCAAACTGGTGGATACGGTAGACGCCGCGCTCTTCGATACCGTGCGCGCCCTTCTCCTTGCGGAAACAGGGCGAGTAAGATGTGAGTGTCTGCGGGAGGGTGTCGCCGGGGAGAATCTGGTCAATAAAGCGGCCTATCATGGAGTGTTCGGACGTGCCGATTAGATACAAGTCCTCCCCTTCAATTTTGTACATCATGCCGTCCATGTCGGTCTGGCTCATGACGCCCTCCACGACCGCGCCGTGAATCATGAACGGCGGGATACAGTACGTGAAGCCCTTGCCAATCATGAAATCACGTCCGAGAGCAAGGACGGCCTCATGCAGACGGGCGATGTCGCCGAGCAGATAGTAGAAGCCGTTACCGGACACGCGTCCGGCGGCGTCGAGGTCAATTCCGTTGAACGTGTCCATAATGTCGGTATGGTACGGTATCGGGAAATCGGGCGTGACGGCCTCTCCAAAGCGTTCCACTTCCACGTTTTGACTGTCGTCAGCGCCAATCGGCACGGACGGGTCAATCATCTGGGGGATGAGGAGCATTTTCTGGTGAAGTTCGCGCTCTAATTCGGGTTCGCGCTGTTCAAGGGCTTTGAGGCGTTCGGCGTTGGCCGTGACCTGCTGTTTGACGGCTTCGGCCTCTTGGAGTTTGGACGGGTCTTTCTTGGCCTGTCCCATGAGTTTCCCGATTTCTTTACTCAGGCGGTTTCTGTCGGAGCGGAGAGTGTCGGCTTCGGAAATAACGGCTCTGCGTTCGGCGTCGAGAGCAAGCACTTCGTCAACGAGCGGAAGTTTCTGCTCCTGAAACTTCTTGCGGATATTCTCGCGCACGGCGTCGGGGTTCTCCCGGATAAAGCGAATGTCAAGCATATTGTATCTTCCTTTCGGTTCTGTCGCGCCGGGAATTGTTTCACGTGAAACACTCCGGCGGCGTGTTAAGTGTTTTCAGTAACTGGCGGCGTCGCGGACGCCTCCGCGATACGTGCAGGGACGGCTTCTTGAAGTTGCCGGTAGCAGTCCAGCGGGGAAATGACGCCGTTCCCGGGAGATTCAGTCGGGAGACTGTCTGACAGCCCCTCGGCCTCGAACGCCTCAATACTCGCCTCACATGCCCGGTATAGCCCCGCCTGATACTGCATTTGTATCAGATAGAGCCGCCGCAGAGCTTCGGCGCGTCTGTGTTCGGCGTCCGCGCGGCCGGACGCCTCCTCCTGTTCGGCACGGGCTTCTTTCAACTGGTTTTGGAGCGTCTGCCGGGCTTCCTGCAGGTCTATGATTTTCTCCTGCAAGTTCTGCACTTCCCGCATGACCGACACGGAACTTTGCAATTCCCCCAACGCCTCGGTGTTGTTGCGCTGGTGAATCAGCGACGACAGGCACATTAACAGCATGGCCGCGCTGAACAGTAACAGGATATACAGAAACACGCTCATGTTTCCTGTCCGCAAGGCCGACGCGTTCCGCTCCGTGACTTCCTCTTTGTTTTCTTCGTTGCTCATTCCGTGTACTCCTCCCGGAACCGACGAATGTTCACCAGTGACAACGCCTCCAAGAGCGCGTTTAAGTCGTCAAGGCCGTAATAGTCCAGCTCAATGCGCCCCTTCTTGCGCCCGTTGACAATCCGGACGCCGCGCCCTAATTTCGCCGACAGTTCCTTTTGCGCCTCGGTCGTGTAGTCGATGTCCTTCGGGTCGTCGAGCATTTCCTTCTTGACGACGATTTCCGGCTTTTTGCGCTGTGCCGTTTTCATCTTCGCGAGTTGTTCCGTCTGCCGGACGGATAAGCCGCCGTCCATGACCTCTTTCGCGGCCTCCTCCTGCAAGTCGGACGGCAACGGGATTAACGCCCGGGCGTGTCCGGCCGTCAGCTTCCCCTCCTCGACGAATACGCGTACCGACTCCGACAGGTCGAGCAAGCGCAACGCGTTCGCCACCGCGCTTCGGGACTTCCCCACCCGCTTCGATACTTCCTCCTGTGTCATGTGATACAAGTCCATGAGTGTCCGGTATCCGGCGGCCTCCTCCATGGGGTTCAAATCTTCCCGCTGTAGATTCTCAATCATGGCGAGTTCGGCGGCGGTCTGGTCGTCGGCCTCCACGACGATGACCGGGACTTTGTCCAGTCCGGCCATACGGGCGGCGCGCCAGCGGCGTTCCCCGGCGATAATCTGATAGTAGCCGGAATCCAGCTTCCGGACGGTCAGCGGCTGTAAAATGCCGTGTTCCCGGATGGAGTCGGCCAACTCCGCCAGCGCCTCGGGGTCGAAATTTTTACGGGGCTGTCCGGCGTTGGTCTCCACGTCCGTGAGCGGCAACATGGTCATTTTGCCGTTTTCGGGTTCGCTGTCCGACATGAAAGCGCTTTCCCCCAACAGCGCCCCCAATCCCCGGCCTAAGCCCGACGGTTTTTTCAGCATTACATCTCACTCCTTCCCTGCTTCCGCAAAAATTCCTCTGCCAGCGCCCGATAGGCGATGGTCCCGCGACAGAGGGGGTCATAGACGGTAATGGGTTCGCCGTGGCTGGGAGCCTCCGACAGACGCACGTTCCGGGGAATGACCGTGGCGTACACCTTGCCGGGGAAATAGCGCTTGACTTCCTGCGCCACCTGCATGGCGAGATTGGTACGCGTGTCGTACATGGTCATAAGGACGCCTTCCAGTTCCAGACGCGGATTCAGGGAACGCCGCACTAACCGAACGGTGTTCATCAAGTCGGAAAGCCCCTCCAGCGCGAAATACTCGGCCTGCACGGGTACAAGGATACTGTCGGCGGCGCACAGAGCATTCAGCGTCAGCAATTCGAGAGACGGCGGACAGTCAATGAAAATGAAATCGTACTGTTCGGCGACCTGCGAGAGAGCGGTTTTCAGGAGAAATTCCCGATGTTCCATGCCGATTAACTCAATAGCCGCCCCGGCGAGGGCATTGTTAGACGGCAACACGTCGCCGCAAGCGGTACGGGAAATCACGTCCGCAATGGAGGGGATGTCGGTCAGGACGCCGTAGACGCCTGTAGAGGCGTCTTTGTCGACCCCCATGCCGGATGTTGAATTAGCCTGCGGGTCGAAGTCACACAACAGCACGCGCTTTCCGGTTTCGACTAACGCGGCGGTGAGGTTGACACAAGTCGTTGTTTTCCCGACGCCGCCTTTCTGATTGACGACCGCGATTGTTTTACACACAAAAATCACCCGCTTTCGTGATAGCCGTTCTATTATAACAACGCAGGCACATTCTTGCAAGGGCGGATTCGCAAAAAATCAAGGCTCCCAATGCTTCGTGAGAAACAAAGGGAAGCCTTGCGGAATGCCGCCGCTTCAATGTTTCATGTGAAACATTCAAAGCCTTGCGCCGTTACCCGAGGATGTATCCAGTCAGAGGCGGGACTTTTAGCGAAAGCCGCTGGTCTTGCACCACGTAGAACTTTTGCCCGGACAGAAGGTCGCACGCCTCAGAACCGCCTAACCAGTCAATCATAATTTCCTGTTCGCGGTCTCCCGCGTTGACGACAAGCGCCGTATATTCGGCGTGCTTCTTCCGTGCAAAGGCCAGTATCGCCCCCGACGTGTAGAGCCAGTGCAGGTCTCCCCGTTGCAGTGAAACCCGCTCGTGACGCAGACGCCCTAACGCCGCGAAATGCCGCTGAAGGTCGTTCTCCTGATGTCCCCAAGGATACGTCCCCCGGTTGAAGGGGTCCTCCCATCCCTCCATTCCGCATTCGTCGCCATAGTAGACCGTCGGCGAACCCGGAAACGCGTACAGTATCATCGCCGCCAGACGCACCAGCGCCAGCCCGCGCCGCCGTTCTTCGGGAGACAGACGGAATTTGGCACAAGCGTCTTTGTCGCCGGGTCTGTGTTTCGCGCCTAACTCCGTCAGTATGCGCGCCGTGTCGTGCGTGCCTAAGAAGTTCATAGCCGAGTTGAACGCCGCCGGGGGATAGTTTTCCCGCAACGTCTCCAAGCTCTCCCGGAAGCGGTCGGCGTCGCCGCCCCGCAGATAGTCCAAAACCGCGCTCCGAAACGGGTAATTCATCACGCCGTGTAACTCACTGCCCAAGAAGTAACGCCGCCGCTGTGAGTAGGCAATCTTATTACTCGCGTCCTCCCAGACTTCGCCTATCAGCACCGCGTAGGACGCCGTTTCGTGCATGACTGTCCGGATATGCTCTATGAAGCTGTCCGGGAGTTCGTCGGCCACGTCCAGACGCCACCCCGACGCCCCCGCCCGCAACCAGTGCCGGACAACGGAATCTTTGCCCCAGATAATATAATTCTGGTAGCTCTGGTTCTCTTCTATGGTGTCGGGCAGGGTGTGAATGCCCCACCACGCCGTGTACTCGTCCGGCCACTTCTGGAACTTGTACCACTCATAATAAGGGCTGTCCTTGCTCTGGTACGCGCCCGGCTCCGGGTACCACCCATCCGCGTTGAAGTAGCGGCTCTGCGACCCCGTGTGGCTGAAAACGCCGTCGAGTATGACGCGCATGCCGCGGCGGTTCGCCTCTATGCACATTTCCCGGAAATCGTCCTCCGTGCCGAGCATGGGGTCAATGTGCATGTAGTCGGCCGTGTTGTAGCGGTGGTTCGACGCCGATTCAAAAATAGGGTTCAGGTACAGCGTCGACACGCCCAGCTCCGCCAGATAGTCCAGCTTGGATGTAATGCCTTTCAGGGAACCGCCGAAAAAATCACGGTTCCAAACGCCGTCGGGCGGATTGTACACGGGCTGGTCTTCCCAGTTCTCGTGAACCCAGCGGTTCCCAATCATGCCCTCCGGGTTCGGAACGTCCAGACGGCAGAACCTGTCCGGGAAAATCTGATACGTCACGCCAGCGCCAAACCAAAAGGGGGTATGGCTTTTCTGGTAAACGGTCATCTGCCACGGCTCTATTTTGTTGTCGCTGCGGTATCCGGTGCGGTCGAGGTCGCACCCCGAACCGTCGTCGCGCCAGAGCTTGAAGTAGTACCAGACCAGTTGCGGCTCCGACGGCGCGGGGAAACTCGCGTAAAAACGTACGCGGTCGCCGTCCATGGCCTGCGGGTATAGTTCGGTCTTGAACTTCTCCCCGGTGTAGTCGTTTTTCATCATGACGGCGCAATGGGTGAAGCCCTCACTCCGTAGAGGCCGACAGCGCAAGATGATATTTTGCCCGCACTCGACCGCGCCGAACGGCTCCTTGCAGTGAATGCTACGGGAATCAAACACGAAAGGCTCACTCATGGAAAACTCTCCTTTCTTAGTGCGACAGGGAACCGGACTGTATCCGGCTCCCTGTGTCAAAGCGCTATGTGAACCGGCGTGGTATTACGGAAGCAGTTGATTTTCACCGGTAATAACGGCGTACGTGGGTTCCTTCTCGAAGTACGCGTTGATAATGTTGACGGCGGTTGGTGCCAAGTGCGCGCCCGCCGCGCCCTGCTCGATGACCATGCCGATGGCGATTTCCGGCTCATAGTACGGGGCGAAGCAGACGAAAACGCCGTTATTGGTACGCCCCGCGCCCAGTTGCGCGGTACCCGTTTTCGCGGCGGCGTCCACGACGCAGTTTTGGAAGTAGCGGTCAAGCGAGGTCAGCACGAGGTTCCGCATGCCCGTTTTGACGGCTTTCAGATTCGCCGTGGAGATGTCAATCACGTTGACAGGGGTCGTGTCGCCGACGGCCAACACTTCGCTGTTGTCGTAGGCCTTGACGCATTTGAGCAAGTGCGCCTTGCAGTGCTTGCCGCCGGAAACGAGGGTTGCCATGTAGTTGGCCAGTTGCAGGGGCGTGTAAATCTGGTTCGACTGCCCGAACGCCGCCCACGGCGCTTGGTCTTGGCCAACGGGATTCGTGGCGCGCTGTCCGGTGGTGTCGCCCGTCTCGATTCCGGTATGCTCGCCGAGGCCGAACTGCTGTAACCAGAAATTCAGGGTGTTCAGCCCCATGCGGTAGCCCATTTCCGCGAAAAAGACGTTGCAGGAATTCGTGATTGCCTGCGTGATGTTCTGCCGCCCGTGGCCGGAGAGGTGCCAGCAGTTGGCGTAGGCGTTGGTGCCGGGGTACGTCCAGCGGCCGCCGTCGTAGTAGCGCTCGTTCAGGCCGATTTTCCCGGACTGGAGTGCGGCGATAGCCGTGGCGGGCTTGAGCGTCGACCCGGGCGGATACGCGCTCATGGTCACGCGGTTGATTAGCGGCTTTGCGGGGTTGTCGCTGAGAGCCTTGTATTTCTGGGCGTCGTAGTAGTCGGTGGGCTCGAAAGTGGGGTAGGACGCCATGGCGAGTATTTCGCCCGTGCCGACCTTCACGACGGCGACGCCCGCGCCGCGCTTATTGCTTCCGTCCTGCGCGTTCATGGCCTCCACGCCGTCGCGGAGCGCGTCCTCCACTTTGGCCTGAAAATCAAGGTCAATGGTCAGTTCGACCGTCGCGCCGGGTTGTGGAGTGCGCGAGTAGTATTCGCCCGTGACCTTGCCCTCCTCGCTGACGGACAGCACGCGGCGGCCGTTCTTGCCCTGCAGGTACTGCTCAAACGCCGCCTCGACGCCGCTTCGGCCGATTATCGCGTCAAGCGGGTAATCCTTGTAAAGCGGGTTCTCCAAGTCCTCCTGAAACAGACTGCTGACGTTGCCCAGAATATGCGCGGCGCGTTTGGTCTCGTACTTGCGAACGGACGAATTGACGACTTTCACGCCGACAAAGTTGCCGTCCGACAGCATGGAGATAAACGGCGTGTCGATGTTCTCCGTGAGGATATAGGAACTGTTGTCGCCGAGCGTCTGACGCTGTTTGAGTTCGTAGCGGATGCCGACGACTTTTCGGGCGTCGGCGGGGGAGTAGTCCTCCGGGATTTCCATGTCCTCCCGCATCCAGCCCAAGACCATTTCCGGCGTAACCCCGGCGTCCGCCAAGAGTTCGGAAGTCAGCAAGTCCGGCGACAGGCGCTCCATAAGCGTCTTTTTGTCGGGGACGTATACCCCGGACGTGTCCGGACTGCCTTTCAGTAGCTTCTTGACCCTGCCCTTGAAATCTTCGGGTTCCTGCGCGGCGGCCTCCGCGGCCTCCGCAGCGGCCTGCTCCAAGTCGGCGGTGTCCACAAGGGCGCGGTGGTTCAGCAGGTATTCGCCGATGAGTTCGCGGCTGGCCTTGAAGTTGGTCAAGTACCGCAAGAGCCGCCGCCGCTGTGCGTTCGAGACCTCGTCCACGGTGAACGAAAACGGCTCCTCTTTCGTGACGGGAAGCGTATCCGCCCACGGGCGTCCCTGCTCTTCAAACAGGTTCAGCAGACGCAGAATGGCGGCGTTCTGGTCTTCGTCCTTTTTGAGTAACGCCGGGTCAAAGGTGAGGTCGTAGGCCGACGCGTTGGAAATCAGCGTCGTTCCGTTGCGGTCGGTGACAATGCCCCGGGAGGCCTTGATAGTCTCCGTACGCACAATCGAGCGCGTCGACTGGCTCAGATACTCCTCGTGGTGGATTATCTGCGTGTTGTAGAGGACGCCGAAAAACAACAGCATGACCGTGGCGATACCGCCCGCCAGCAGAAACAGGCGTCCCAGCCGCACAGGAGATTCATTGTCGCGGTGATAGTTCAATGGACATGCCCCCTTTCAAGTCAAGAACAGTGTAACATCTTTTGCGCAATAACACAAGCGGAAATTCAGGCCGTACCCTTGTGCATTTCCTCGTAGCGCGTCCTGTCGGCGACGAGCCGGAAAAGAAGCGTCATGAGGGGCGACATGATGGGAACCGTCACGAGAAATTCCCGGAGTGTGAGATGTAGCCCCGTCATCCACGGGGAGGGGTCGCCCCAAGTCCAGAGCAGGAAGCAGTGGAAGAAGCCGTTGATTGCGAACGCGAGCGCCGAGACGGCGTACGAACACAGCAAGCCCGCAGGAAGCAGTTCCCGCGAGAGAAGAGAGGCTATCATCGCCGCGACGGGAAACGAGAGTGTGTAGAAGCAGGGCAGGCTCTCCGGCAGGAGCAGGTCACAGAACACGCCCATGAGAAGCGCGAACGCCCCGCCGAATCCCGGGGAATCCATCGTGGCGGGAATCACGGCCAGAAGCGGGTACAAAAACGGAATCACGCCCAGAAAGTGAATATGTTGCGCGGCACTCTGCACCGTCAGGCAGAGCAGAGCCGCAAGCAGATAGAGCGTCCACTTGAAAATGACGGCGTATCGGAACATGTCGCGGCCTCCCCTCTCAAGTGACGATGTCGAACGACTTAATAATGGCGACCTGCGTCAGCCCGTTCACATCCGATTGGGGCGTCAGAATGGCGTACGGCGCGGAGCCGGAATCGTTCAGGCGCACTTCGTCGACAGTGCCGATGACCAGCCCGGACGGGTAGTAGCCGCCCACGCCCGACGTTACGACGAGGTCCCCGGCCAGCAGACGACTGTCCGCCGGGAGGTAGTCGAGGCGAACCTGCCCCTTTTCCATGAGGGCGAATTCCCCTTTCAGCACGCCTAATTCCTTTGTGCGGAACACCTGCGCCCCAATGGACGTGTCGGTGTCAATCAGCGTCCGCATGGTTGACCAGTTCGACCCGGCGCGCTCAATCACGCCCACCAGAGCGCCCGTCGGGTCAATGACGCAGTTGCCGACGTTCACGCCGTGGTCGGTACCCTTGTCGAGCGTGACGGCGGAAGTCCAGTTGGAGACCGTATACTCCGTGATGAGGGCGGTTTCCAAGTCGGACAAATCGCGGCGCTGTTGGCGCAAGCCCAGCCATTCCCGGAGGCGGCGGTTTTCCTCGCTGTCGTTCTCGGCCTGACGGATAGCCGCTTCCATGTCGGCAATTTGTTTGCGGAGCGCGGCGTTTTCCTCTTCCAGTTGCGTCACGTCGCGGCGGTGGATTTCCCGGTCATTGAACCAGAGCGCGAACTTACTGCCGGCCGCACGGAAGGGCGTGGCCAGTATATTGACGGCGTTTTCCGGCAGGGACGACGCCGCGCCCGTCAGGGACGCCGCCGCCAGCAGTGCCGACAGAACCGCCGCGACCAGTAGAAGCCAAAGCCCGTTGTTTCTGAAAAAGTCATTCATAAATCCCAGTTCCCTCCCGTGCGGAATTGTTAGATTAGAGCAGGCGCAGGCCAAACTCGGACAGCATGCCGTCTAAAAGCGGGAGCGGCAGTCCGATAACGTTGGACACGTCGCCGTCCACGCGTTCCACAAGCAGAATCCCGCGTGCCTGTAAGCCGTACGCCCCGGCCTTGTCCATGGGTTCCCCGGTGGCGATATAGCGCAGAAGCGTTTCACGCGACGCCGGGCGGAAAGTAACGTCTGTGGCTTCCGAGCGGGTCAGAAACGCTAAGCCCTGCCGGACGGTGACGCCCGTGCAAACGATGTGCCGCCGCCCCTGCAGAGCGGTCAGCATGCGCAAGGCGTCGGCTTCGTCGTGGGGCTTGCCGAGGCGCAGTCCGTCTAAAAACACCATGGTGTCGGCGGTGATTACAATTTCGTCCGGCGCGGCGGGGACGGCTTGCGCCTTTTGTAACGATACCGCCTCCACGGTCTCACGCGGGGAGAGGCCGTCCGGCAACTCTTCGGCCACGTCGGGAACCCGGACGACGAAATCTGTCACGCCGACTTGCCGGAGCAGGTCGCGCCGCCGCGGCGAACCCGAACCTAATACCAGTTTCACGTTGACCCTCACTTTCCGGTGGAACCGAATCCGCCCCGGTCGGGCGCGGACAGGCGTCCCACGGTCTCGAAGCGCAACGCAGGTTGATTGCGCACAATCCGGAACTGGCAGATTCTCGAACCCTTTTCAATGGTGACATCCCGCGTCGCGTACGCCGGGAACTTCCACTCGTCGCCGTCGCCGCGATAGGCGTTGTCAATGACGCCCATGGAGTTTGTCTGTAGAATGCCGTAGTTTGGAAAGGTGGAACTGCGCGGGACAATATGCGCCTCGAAGCCGTCGGGCAGGGCAATCGCCACGCCCAGCGGAATCAGGCGGAAGTCCCCGGCGGACATCGTGACGGTTTCGGCGGTGTAGAGGTCGACCCAGTCGGACTTCCCGCCGACATAGCCGAGTTCCGGCAGGCCGTCCGCCAGATAGCGGACATAAATTGTTTCCATAGATAGATTCTCCTGTCACTCCACGCCGCGCCCGTACAGCCCGCGCGTAAACGCGCCGTCGGCCGGAAGCCCGTCACGGTAGCCTCGTATTACGCGGACGCATTCGGCGGGGGATTCGGTCGTGAAGCGCAGACGCGCGAACGAAAGCCCGATTTTCCGCCACGCGTCGCGGTCGGCGAGCCAGAGCGGGCAACTGTTTTCGATTTCGGTACGCCCGCCGAAGGCGTCGAGCAACGGGAACGCCGCGCCCGCGCGGTCTGTCAGCGTGTCGCCGGAACGCGTGCCGCCGGGGCGGTTCTCCGTAATCATGAGCGGGAGGCGTCCGTAGACAATCGCCTCGAACGGCAGGGGCTTTTTCATGTCGCGGATTTGCCCCGTACGCAGTTCAAAGGAGACGCACACAGATTGCAAGCCGTGCCGGGCTAACCAAGCGGCGGAATACGCGTTGGTGACGTTCAGGCCGAAGTCGCCGTAAGCGGCGGCATGTTCGATGAGCGGCAGGTGTCCGATATTCCCGGCGACGACGCCCGACACCGGGGCGCGGCGCAACAGTTCCCGCAAGGCGTCCTCGTCGCGGTCGCGCCAGACGCGCGGCAGGATTGCGCAGAGTTCCACGTCGCGGAGCCAGTCCGGGGCGGCGAAGCCATGCCCGAACCATTCCAGCGGGACGGCAACCCGCGCCGGGGACAGTTCCAGCAGTTCCGGCACAAGCTGTCCGGGGTCGCATACGGAGACCGTATAGCGGGGGGCGTCTGCGGAATCGGCCAAGCGCGGCGCGTCCGGCGTGGAATCGGGCAAGCGTGACGCGTCGGCCGTAAAATCGTTGTCGGGCAACTGCGGCGCGGGGCGTTCCCGGCGTTCGGGAACCGCCACGCGGCACGCCGTCAACGCGTCCAAGGCGTCGCGCCGTAGCGCGTTCAACGCGCTGACGGGCAACGATAACCCGTCGCCGACCTCGACCCGTACCGTGTCGCAGACATACGGCGTCGCGCCCGTCTTGCGGAGCTGTTCCGACACCGCCTCCGGCGTCAGCGGGCGATTCCGCGCCGCCTCCGGCACCTGTCCCGACACGCTGACGCGGTGTCCGTCCGCGTCCGAGACCGTCAAGCGCGATTCCGCGCCGTTTTGTATGGCGCAGTGACAGGAAACCGTAATTTTCCGCTTGCGGCCGTTTTCGTATGTCCCCCGCGCTTCCGCGTCGTCGCCGTCGCCGGAACGCGTCCCGAACATGTGTGCCCCGGGGCGGCCGTTCCAGTAGCCGTCCGTGAAGCCGGAGCGCGAAAAAGCGCGCTCTAACAGCGCGGCCTCCGCCGCCGTGGGCTTGCGGCGCTCGCGCAGTAAGTCCGCGTAAACCGACGTGACCGCCGCGACGTACTCCGGGCGCTTCAGGCGTCCCTCGATTTTCAGACACGCCACGCCCATGTCACACAGTTCTTGAAGATGTGCGCTCATGTTCATGTCTTTGAGGCTCAGCGCGTGGGCGTTCGCGGCGCTCTTGTCTCCCACCTCTGGGGGGAGATGTCGCCGTAAGGCGACAGAGGGGGGCGTATCGTCACCCGCTCTAAGCGTTGTCACACTGCACGGCAGTCGGCAGGGCTGGGCGCAACGGCCGCGATTCCCCGAACGTCCGCCGATAACCGCGCTCATCTCGCACTGTCCCGAATAGCACATGCACAGCGCGCCGTGGACGAACGTCTCGATTTCCGCGCCGCCATTGGCGCAGAGCGCCGCGACATCCTCCCGCGAACACTCCCGCGCCGCCACGACGCGCGTACAACCCGCGTCGCGCAGTACCCGGACGCCGCCCGACGTAAACACGCTCATTTGTGTGCTTGCGTGTAGCGGCAAATCCGGCAGGCAGTCGCGCAGCAGCGACAACAAGCCCCAGTCCTGCACAAGTACGGCGTCGACGCCCAAGCGTGAGGCCATACGCGCCTGTTCGAGTGCGGCGGGGAGTTCGCGGTCGGTCAAAAGCGTGTTGAGTGTCAGGTAGACCCGCACACCGTAGAGGTGGCAGTAGCGCAGGGCGTCGCGGAACTCAATTTCGGAGAACCCGGACGCCCGGACGCGCGCGTGAAACTGTCCGTAACCCAGATATACGGCGTCCGCGCCGTTCTGCACGGCGGCGCGTAAGGCCTCCGGCGACCCGGCGGGCGCTAAGAGTTCCGGGCGGTTCATTCACCCTCGGCGGCGCTCCCGGCTTCGGGGGCGGGTTGGGCTTCGACTTCCGGGGCGGCTTCGACTTCCGGCGCGGGTTCGGCTTCCGGCGCGGCGTCGACTTCCGGCGCGGCGTCGGCCTCGACTTCCTCCACGGTCTCAACCTTCACGGCCTCGGCCTTGGTCTTGCGCGTCTTGCGGGGGCGCTTCGACTTCTCCACGATATCCGCCATGGCGGATTCGTCCAGCGGGAACGCGGCGGCGTCCGCGTCGGCCTTCTGCGACTTCTGCAGGCTCTTTTCGGCCTTGCTCAACGCCTTTTCGGCCTTTTCGAGCTTCTTTTGCAGGCTGAGATTCTCGCGCTTGAACGCGTTGGCCTCGGCTTTCGCGCTGGCCTCGGCGTCAAGGGCGCTCTTAATCTGCGCCCGGAGCTGTTCGTCGGTCAGGCGAACCTTGAAGAGGTCGTCGGCGATATTCAGCGCGGCCATAATCGCGGCGTCCATGCGCCCCATGCGCGTGGTCAGCATTTTTTGCATTTCGGCGTTGACGTGCATGCCGACCGCCTGTGTGTACTCTATGGAATTTTCGGTAATCAGCTTGAACTCCTCGCCGCAGATTTTCACGGTTACGCTGTTGCTCATGGCAAATACTCCTCTCGGTTGTATCATTTCCCGGCGCGCGCCGGGGACGTGCTTTGACATCATCCGACTTATTATAGCACAGTCCCGGCGCGAACGCCACAAGAAAATAGGATTCTTTCTGAAATTTTCAACAAAAATTCGGGAAATTGTGGAAAGATTATGGGATGCCGTAAAGGCGCATGCCGTTTTCCCAAGTCGCCCGGGACATCTCCTCGGCCGTGACGCCCTTCCACTCCGCCAGTTTCCGGACAATATACGGCAAGTTCCGGCTGTCGTTGCGCTTACCCCTGTTCGGCACCGGGGACAGGTACGGCGAATCCGTCTCGACCACGATTCTGTCCAGCGGCGTCACGGCGACGACTTCGGCGGCGCGGCGGGCGTTCGGGTACGTCACCGGGCCGTCGAACCCCAGATACCAGCCCCGCCGCACCAGTTCCGACGCCATTTCCGCGCTCCCCGAAAAGCAGTGGAACACGCCCCGCGCCTCCGGGTACTCCCGGACTATCGCCATGCAGTCCCCGTGCGCCTCGCGGTCGTGTACAATCACGGGAAGTCCCAGCTCAATGGACAATTCCAGTTGCCGCCGGAAAATCGTCTGCTGGAACTCTTTGGGCGGGTTCTCCTTCCAGTAGTAGTCCAGCCCGATTTCCCCGACGGCCACGACGCCCGGTGCCGCGCATAACCGCCGGAGTTCGTCAAATTCGGCGTCGCCCGCCCCGGCACAGTCCTCGGGGTGAAGCCCCACGGCCGCGCGGACGTGCGGGAAACGCCCGGCCAGTTCCACGGCCGCGCGTGACGACGGAATGTCACAGCCGGGGTTCACGACCAGTTCCACCCCGGCGGCCGGAAGCGCCGACAGCACCGCGTCACGGTCGGCGTCAAAGCGTGTCGAATCATAGTGCGCGTGGGTATCGAACAGCGGCATAACGTCACGCCTCCCATAAAAGAACATCCCCCCGAACCACAACATCACAGCGCGGCTTGGGGGGTCACATGTCAGCCAACCTGATTGAGTTTCAAGGTCATGGCGCTTTTTTTGTGCGCGGCGGCGTTTCTGTGGAGTACGCCACGCGCTACGGCTTGGTCGACCTTCTTGACCGCCACGCGGTACGTCGACTCGGCTACGGCGCGGTCATTCTCGGCTACGGCGGCCTCGAACTTCTTCACGGCGGTTTTCATATCGGATTTCCGGGCGCGGTTGCGGATGTTCCGGGCTTTTCCGATGAGGTCACGCTTCTTCGCGGACTTGATATTCGGCAACGTTTTTCCCTCCTTCCCGAATGTCGCGTTACATGGAAAGACATTGTACCAGATGATTCCGCGGAATGCAAGAGGGTTTCGGACTTTTTTTCGCGGAAACGCGGAACAGTTCCGCTCCGGGCGTCACGCGCAGATGGAGAGCGCAAAAAGCAACCGGAAAGCGCGCTTACGGCTTCCGGTGACGTTCTGGTGACGGGGAGGTTTTTCTGTTCTCTTTTTCTCTCGCCAGCGCTGTCGGCCGAAATTTGCCCTTGCATTTTGATTTTGAATGTGCTATAATGCTCTACGTTCCGTCGAGGAGCGATAAGCGCCATTAGCTCAGCTGGATAGAGCGTCTGGCTACGGACCAGAAGGCCGGGGGTTCGAATCCCTCATGGCGTGCCACAATGCGACGTTTTTTCCCCGGTTTTGCCGGGGAAAAAACGTTTTTTTGGGAAAGTGGCCTTTTTGACCCGAAAAAGTTGCAAACTGGTTTTGCAAAAAAGTTGGGTGACAAAAAGATGTTGTCGGTAAAAATTCCATAAAGCCCTCCCCAAAACTCCCTGAGACACGCTGTGATAGATTTGAATCCCATGCCTTTTCAAGGAAAAGTCCGTCTTTTTGATGAATGCGGCGCAGAAAGAGAAGGCAAATTTCATGCAAAATGACAACGCCCAAATTTGGGAAAAACCGAGAGGTCATCCCCGGAAAATCGGCGCAACGCGACTTCGTGCTGGGGCTTATCGAACAGGCGCTGGAGGAAGCGGAGCGGGAAGCCGCCCGGACGGAGGAAACGGCGGCGGGACAGTCCAATGGGGCTGACACCCGGTCGGAACCCGGCGCGGAAGCGCCGGACGGGGAGCCGGAAGCCGAAGAGGCGGAGGAGGCTGACAGCGCGGAGAGTGCGGAAAACGCCCCCGCAGAAGCCGGAGAGGACGCGGACAGCGGAGACGGCGTCCGGTCTGCGGAATGGAACTGAACGCGCCGTGAGGAAGCGAACAAGAGGAAACGGACAGTACGACCCGGTCGGGTATCCGAAAAGGACGCCCGACCGGGCTTTTTGCGTTATAAAGGAGTGAAAAATGGAGCTTTACGACACTTTGGACAGTTTTCTGCGAAGCTGTCCGGATAACGGCGTCAACTTTCAAATTCAAAGCGCGTTCCTGAAAGCGTGGAATAAAATCCACGGCTGGAACGGCGACGGAAAGCCCTGGACAATTGGTCATCTTGACGGCCATCAGCGGAGGCGCGGACAGCGACGTTACGCTGGATATGCTCGAACGAATCGGGCATCCGCTCAGTGAGGTTCATTACGCGTTCTACGACTCCGGGCTGGAATTCGAGGCGACGAAACGCCATCTGGACTTTCTGGAAGAAAAGTACGGCGTCAGCATTGAGCGGAGGAAGGCGAAAGTCCCCGTTCCGCTGGGCGTGAAGCGCTTCGGCGTTCCCTTTTTAAGTAAAAAGGTCAGCGATTATCTCTATCGTTTGAGATTGCACGGCTTCCAATGGGAAATTAAGCCGTTTGAGAAACTGCGGCTCAAATATCCCCGTTGCGAATCGGCGTTGCGCTGGTGGTGTAACGAATGGGGCGAGAACAGCCGGATGAACATTCGACGCCGTCGCTGGTTGCGGGAGTTCATGTCGGAGAACCCTCCGGACTTCCCCATCTCGGACAGATGTTGCGAAGGCGCGAAAAAGGCGACGGCAAAGCGGGCGGAAAAGGAGATTCGTCCGGATTTGGCCGTTACCGGAGTGCGGAAAGCGGAAGGAGGCGCGAGGGCGTCGGCCTACCGTTCGTGTTTTGACGGGGACAGCGGAAGGCCGGACCGTTTCCGCCCGATATTCTGGCTGAAGGACTCGGACAGGGACGCCTACGGCCGAGCGTTCGGCGTCGCGCATTCCGACTGCTACTCCGTTTACGGTCTGACGCGCACGGGTTGCGCCTGCTGTCCGTTCGGACGGAACTTTGAGGCGGAACTGGAGGCGGCGAAAAAGTACGAACCGAAGTTGTACGCGGCGGCGGGCGAATGTTTGGAAAAGGATGGCGGAGGTAAAACAAAATTTGCTATTGCAGAAACCTTTACTTTCCTGTAAGACCAAGGCACAATTTAATACACAGAGATTATAACGTAGGATATTGGAAATTTCAACGTTTCTTTTATTACAATTTGATTACAAAAACGCTTACAGGAAAGTAAGCGTTTTTGTGAAGGAGGAATTTTATGAAAAAGTGTATCCTTTCGGTTTGTCTGGCTCTGTGCATGGCGCTAACGCTGGCGTCACTTCCGGCGCAGGCCGCCAAGACTGCCTTCTCTGATGTTTCCGACGCCACTTATTACGCCGATTCCGTGGCGTGGGCGGTCTCGAAGGACATCACCCACGGCACCACAGCGACTACGTTTTCACCGAACAACACATGTACTATCGCGCAGATTACTACGTTTCTGTGGCGAGCCTGCGGTTCCCCCGAAGCGGGTGTCAGCGAGAATCCATTCAGCGACCTTTCGGAATCCCATTATTCTTATCAAGCGGCGCTGTGGGCTTATGAGAATGGCATTACACTCTCAAAAATTACTGACGGCGTGATTGACGCGAACCGATTCGCGGGAAACGGGAATTGTCTCCGTTATGTTGTGGCACTCTTTATGTGGATTTTGAACGGACGCCCTGAAACGCCGTCTCATCCCTTTAATGATGTGCCACCAAACACCGCCATTGCGGAGGCGGTCTCGTGGGCCGTCGAAAAAGGCATTACCAAGGGGACAAGCGCAACCACGTTTTCTCCTAACGATACCTGTACGCGCGCGCAGATTGTGACTTTCCTTTATCGGGCAAATCAGGCGGGCGTGTTGTCGGCCGCTCAGGAATATACTGTTACATTAAATGCCAATGGCGGTAAGGTGACAACGTCTCCTAAAAGTGACTACGTCAGTCCGGGGCAAACTGTCACGGTCACTGTCGCAAAGGGAACAACCTATGAAGCGCTTGCCTATCTTGTGGCTGTGCGTGACGGATATGACTTTCTGGGCTGGTACACTGAAAAAGAAGGCGGCACGGAGGTTACAGCTTCCACAAAAGTAACCAAATCCGACCCGCACATGCTCTACGCCCACTGGGTTCCCAACAATGGCGCTTATAATATTACGCTGGACGCGAACGGCGGCAAGTTTGATTTCAGCGATGTCATGCATGATAAAAGCAAAGTGTATAGTACAGTGGTTTATGAAGTCACGCAGGGAGAAAATTATCCTGATTTGTCAAATCGTTTTCTTGTGCGTGACGGATATGACTTTCTGGGCTGGTACACTGAAAAAGAAGGCGGCACGGAGGTTACAACTTCTACAAAAGTAACCAAATCCAGCCCGCATACACTCTACGCCCACTGGGGATACGATACGTAGAACAATCAGGGTCTCCGCTTGGTACAAAAATAACTGATTGGGTTGATGTGTCTTAGAAGCTGTATTCAAAAGCAAAAACACGTCATTTTTCCGTAAGGCAAGAGTGCGAAAATGCCGAAACATTCTCGGAAATAACTGCTCAGGCATTGCAAGCCGCCTTGTCTGCGAATGGGATTTATGGCTTTTATTCGCTCTATTTTGTTTCAGAATCGCGGAAAGACGTAGCGTTTCTGGAGGAACATCGCACACAATGGCCCCGTATCAGCTTTCATGTGGATTGATAAGGAGGAAGGGACGTGGCGCTTTCAAACGAACAACTGCTTTTGCTGAATAATCTCATGTATCTGCAAGAGCCGTGTCAGAAAGTCGATAATTTTGAAGGGAAAACCGTTGCGGAATTTATTGAGGCCGCTTCGCAAATGGGCGAAGATACAACTTGCGGCTCGTTCATGACCAATAAGGACTGGCGGGATATTTTTCAAGCGATTCGACAGGATGACGACTTAATGAATATGACCATCGCAACCACGCACAGAGATTATGGCGAATCTGGCGGCGGTGGACGCAGTGCGGTCTTCATTAGCGAGACGACTGGAGACGCGGCCGTCGTCTTTATAAGGAACGGAAGGCGGCGAATGGGCTGACAATTTTACAGGCGGCGCGGTGACTGATACCGCGCAACAAAAAAACGCCTTGGCGTGGTATCAGGACACCTATCAGAAACTCGGATTGGAACGCTATGAAGTGACAGTAACTGGTCATTCTAAAGGCGGAAATAAGAGCAAGTACATTACTCTAATGGATGATTCCGTCTCTCAAATGCGTTTCTTTCGATGGACAGGGCTTTTCTGACGAGTTTGTGCAACAATATGGCGATGAAATTGCCATGCGCCAGCATAAGATTCATAATCACAATGTTGATTATGATTATGTGAATCTTCTACTGAACGAAGTCGGAGAAATTACTTACTATCATGGGCAGGATATTGGAGAGGGTGGCTTTCTGGAAAATCACTGTCCGAATACGTTGATGAAGTTTCAAGACAGCGGCTCTTTTACTATGGAAGTCAATCCTAACGGTCAGGCCGAAGAGATGAAGATGCTTGATAAATTTCTTAACAACTATCTTCGCTCCATGTCGCCGGAAGAAAAAGCGGGCGCATTAGACATGGTGAACGCGATTTTGAATAACGCTTTTGCCGTTACCGACTCCGATAAGGAAGTTTCCGCTTCTGAAGCGGCGAACATCTTTTTGGAAATGGTCGATAACCCTGACTATGTTGACCGTTTTTCCTATCTTTTGGCGTATCTTATTAGATATGAGCAAGAAAATCCTGAATTTGTCGAAGGGATTAACAGCGTTTTGACGGAATTTGGGATGGAAGATTTCGTTCAATATGTGGATATGGCAGACGAGATACTGAATTTCAAAAAGGATACGATTTTCGGAGAACTGAATCTGAACTCTATCCTTGGCGGCGCAAGTTTTTTATCCGACCATATCCCTGACTGGGTGCTGGATCGCATTAGCGATTTTTTGAAGTCCAAATACGGACTCGATTTGCCTCGTGAACGGCTGAAAAATCTCCTGAGCGTGATAGGAAAAGTCCATAACCATATGGAAAATATTGAAATTAAAGATGAGGGATACGACCTCCGCATTAATGATGGAAAAGGGCAGGGATACACTGACTTACATTCATGCAGTCTTTGCGTAAAATGCGATGATATGATTACGCTGGCAACGAAATTGCGTGATTTGTCTGTCGCGCTGGCACAAAACCGGGAAACTGTCTTGGAAATTCAAGCTGACAGAGCCAGTTTCCAATATACACCGCTTGGTGCTCCCTATCTCACAAAAGCGATACAGACCGCTTGTCAAGACATTGACCGCTCCCGGACGGCTTTGAACCGCTTAGGGGAAGGCTTGGAAAGCGCCGCGAAAAAATACCATCTGACCGAACAAACCATTGTCGGCATTCTATGCGGTTAATTTGGTGCTATCTCGTTTCAAAAAGGGGGGGTAATATGCAAGATTCTGCTAAAGGTTCGCGCTTGCGCGAACCGGGGAAAACGGACGAGTGGGTATTGGAGGAGGAACTGGGAAGAGGCGGAGCCGGCGCAGTATATAGTGCCGTTCGCGCTGACGGTGCCGAAGCATCAGCAATTAAGGTAGTCACTTCTTTTCTAAATCATGATGGAGATTTAGAGAAGCTGGCGGAAAATGAACGGCGCGCCGAACGTATTGAATCGGTTTTAAAAAAGTGGAAAATCTTCCTCATATTGTAAGATATGAGAACTTTTCCGACTTCCTTTCGTTGATGAAGAACCCGAAAAGGGCTTTTATCTGATTATCCGCATGGAAAAACTGACGTCGCTAAGGGAACATATCAAGGCAAATCCTATGAACGCGAGAGAAGTGGCGAAATTGGGTTGCGACATCTGTTCGGCCTTGGAAGCGTGCCATGAAAGCGGAATTATCCATCGAGATATTAAGCCCGCCAATATCCTTGTGACGGAAACGGGCGATTATAAATTAGGCGACTTTGGCATTGCTCATATTGCAACAGGGGAGCGAACCATGACCGCATTCGCGGGAACACGTGATTATTGGGCGACGGACTGGTGAAGGCCAATGGGACGGGTAAAGCGACTATTACCGCGAAAAGCGGCGATTGTACAGCGACTTGTACGGTGACAATCGCTCCAATTGAGGTGACGGGAGTTCGCGTGAATCCGGCTTCCCTCGGAATGATAGTCGGAGAGGAACAGCGGATAAGCGCAACGGTTTCGCCCGAAAACGCGACCAATCAGGAAATTTCATGGAGCAGTAGCGAACCTTCCGTGGCGTCCGTAAGCGGCGGACTGGTGAAAGCCAATGGAGAAGGCGACGCAATCATTACCGCCAAAAGCGGCGCTCATCAGGCAACTTGCAACGTAAAAGTTTCTCCAATTCCCCCAAAGGTCATTGAGGTGACGGAAGTCAGATTAAATCGCAATTCCGCTGAAATCAAAAGCGGCGGAGAGCCATTGCAATTAAGCGCAACGGTTCTGCCGGAAAACGCGACTATTGGACTGACAGCGTAATTTATCCGTCCGATTCCCTTCAGGTGGAGACGCAACAGGTGACGGATGTGGAGAGCCACACGGAATACCGCTACGGAAGGTGGCAAGGGGCAGTCAGCAACAATTGGTGCAAAGAGTACGGCGAGGCGTTACACGGCGGCACTTATACGGAACAATATACAAACTGGTCTACAACCCGTGCGTATTGCGACGAGTCGCCTAATAATCTCTGGCTCTGCGGTTCTACGGACAGTCAGCATCCGTCTCATAGCCTTCATCCCGCCTACCGTCTTGACAGTAGAGGATACCCCGGATGGCGAAAGTACCTTGTCAATGACCAAGGATTTTCAGACTCTGAATTTTTCTGGGAAGAAACGCGCTGGGTAGACACCACCTATAAGACACAGTATCGCAGTCGCCCCGTATCAGTGATTTACTCCTACGAACGCTGGGTAGAAAGTTCACGCTCAGAATGGACAACTGACTGGCGTGAAGTCGATAACGTCAGTTGTGAGCGCAACGAAAAAACCCAATACCGTTATATGGTTACGTAATGGGACTTTTCCCACCTCAAAGCATGAGAATGCGCTTTGAGGTGGGATTTATTTTCCAAACCAGTGGTCTAAAACCACCGCCTTTCAGGCGGTAATTACTTTTAGTAGCTTTTTTTCGGTCATGCTGAAACCTTATAAGAGATTCAACCATACAAGAAAGATTCCTATACGCGCAACCTGCCGTCA